>NZ_JBICVY010000005.1:0-596958 GCF_043199475.1 Streptomyces sp. NPDC048603
AACCCGGAAGCTAAGCCTTTCAGCGCCGATGGTACTGCAGGGGGGACCCTGTGGGAGAGTAGGACGCCGCCGAACAATCATTGCGGGAAGCCCCGGACCTCATGGTCCGGGGCTTTCTTGCGTTCAGGGCACATGTGTTCTCCTGTAGGGTCAAGAGGCATCGTTCGCACGTTCAACAGTGACAGTGGAGGCCCCCGGGTGGAGGTCCAGGAGACTCGGGTTCAGACCGACCGAATTTTCACCATTCCGAACATCCTGAGCATGGCTCGGCTCGCCGGCATACCCCTGTTCCTCTGGTTGATCCTTGCGGAGTACGACGGTTGGGCGCTGCTCGTGCTCATGTTGAGCGGTGTCAGCGACTACCTCGACGGAAAGCTCGCGCGGCGGTGGAACCAGGTCAGCAGTCTCGGGCGGCTGTTGGACCCGGCCGCGGACCGGCTCTACATCCTCTCGACCCTCTTCGGTCTGACCTGGCGCGAAATTCTACCGCTGTGGCTCACTCTGGCCCTGCTCGCCCGTGAGGTCATGCTGGCGGTCATGGTGCTGATCCTGCGCCGGCACGGCTATCCGCCGCCGCAGGTCAACTTCCTCGGGAAGGCCGCGACCTTCAACCTCATGTATGCCTTCCCGTTGCTCCTCCTCAGTGATGGCACGGGATGGTTGGCCTGGCTTGCGTCTGTTTTCGGATGGGCGTTCGCTGGATGGGGTACAACCCTCTACTGGTGGGCAGGGATCCTTTACGTGGTCCAGGTTCGCCGGCTCGTGAAGGCGGACGCTGTGGCCGATTGAGCCGAGGAGGAGTAATCCGACATGAAGGCCGTCGTGATGGCCGGAGGCGAGGGCACACGCCTTCGCCCCATGACCTCAAGCATGCCCAAGCCGCTCCTGCCGGTGGCGAACCGGCCGATCATGGAGCACGTGCTCAGGCTGCTCAAGCGGCATGGGCTCAGCGAGACCGTGGTCACCGTCCAGTTCCTGGCGTCACTGGTGCGGAACTACTTCGGTGACGGCGAGGAACTCGGCATGGAGCTCACCTATGCCAACGAGGAGAAGCCACTCGGCACCGCCGGCAGCGTGAAGAACGCCGAGGCGGCCTTGAAGGACGATGCCTTCCTCGTCATTTCCGGTGACGCGCTCACCGACTTCGACCTCACCGACCTCATCAACTTCCACAAGGAGAAGGGCGCACTGGTCACGGTGTGCCTGACCCGGGTGCCGAACCCGCTGGAATTCGGCATCACCATCGTGGACGAGGAGGGCAAGGTCGAGCGTTTCCTGGAGAAGCCGACCTGGGGCCAGGTGTTCTCGGACACCGTCAACACGGGCATCTACGTGATGGAACCCGAGGTCTTCGACTACGTCGACCCGGACGTCCCGGTGGACTGGTCGGGCGACGTCTTCCCACAGCTGATGAAGGAAGGCCGGCCCATCTACGGCTACGTCGCCGAGGGCTACTGGGAGGACGTAGGCACCCACGAGAGCTACGTCAAGGCACAGGCCGACGTGCTCGAGGGCAAGGTCCAGGTCGAGATGGACGGCTTTGAGATCTCCCCGGGAGTGTGGGTCGCCGAAGGTGCCGAGGTACACCCGGACGCCGTGCTGCGCGGGCCCCTCTACATCGGGGACTACGCCAAGATCGAAGCCGGGGCGGAGATCCGCGAGCACACCGTCGTCGGGTCGAACGTGGTCGTCAAGAGCGGGGCCTTCCTCCACAAGGCCGTGGTGCACGACAACGTGTACATCGGTCAGCACAGCAACCTGCGCGGCTGCGTCATCGGCAAGAACACCGACATCATGCGGGCCGCACGGATCGAGGACGGCGCGGTCATCGGCGACGAGTGCCTGGTCGGTGAGGAATCGATCGTGCAGGGCAACGTGCGGGTCTACCCGTTCAAGACCATCGAGGCGGGCGCCTTCGTCAACACCTCCGTGATCTGGGAGTCCCGCGGCCAGGCGCACCTGTTCGGCACGCGTGGCGTGTCCGGGATCCTGAACGTGGAGATCACGCCCGAGCTCGCGGTCCGGCTGGCCGGTGCGTACGCCACGACCCTGAAGAAGGGCTCGACCGTCACCACCGCCCGTGACCACTCCCGCGGTGCGCGGGCGCTGAAACGGGCCGTGATCTCCGCGCTGCAGGCCAGCGCCATCGACGTGCGGGACCTGGAGAACGTACCGCTGCCGGTGGCCCGGCAGCAGACCGCGCGGGGCAGCGCCGGCGGAATCATCATCCGGACCTCGCCCGGGGTGCCGGACTCCGTGGACATCATGTTCCTCGACGAGCGCGGGGCCGACCTCTCCCAGGCGCAGCAGCGGAAACTTGACCGGGTGTACGCGCGCCAGGAGTACCGGCGGGCGTTCCCCGGCGAGATCGGTGATCTGCAGTTCCCGTCCAGCGTGTTCGACTCGTACACCGGCTCGCTGCTGCGGCGGGTGGACACCACCGGCATCGCCGAGTCCGGGCTGAAGGTGGTCGTGGACGCCACCAACGGCAGTGCCGGCCTGGTGCTGCCCAGTCTGCTCGGCCGGCTCGGGGTGGACGCGCTCACCATCAACCCGGGCCTGGACGAGACGCGGCCCACGGAGACGGCGGAATCCCGCAGGTCCGGACTGGTACGGCTCGGCGAGATCGTCGCCTCGGCGCGCGCCGCGTTCGGGGTGCGCTTCGACCCGGTGGGGGAGCGGATCTCGCTGGTCGACGAGCGCGGGCGGATCATCGAGGACGACCGGGCGCTGCTGGTGCTGCTGGACCTGGTCGCGGCCGAGCGGCGCAGCGGCCGGGTGGCGCTGCCCGTGACCACCACGCGGATCGCCGAGCAGGTCGCGGCGTACCACGGCACGCAGGTGGAATGGACGACGACCTCGCCGGACGACCTGACCAGAGTCGGCAGGGCCGAGAACACGATCTTCGGCGGTGACGGCCGGGGCGGGTTCATCGTGCCGGAGTTCAGCAGCGTCTTCGACGGCTCCGCGGCCTTCGTCCGGCTGATCGGCCTGGTGGCGCGGACGCAGCTCACCCTGAGCCAGATCGATGCGCGGATACCGCGTGCGCACGTGCTCAAGCGGGACGTGCCGACCCCGTGGGCGGTCAAGGGCCTGGTCATGCGGCGGGTGGTCGAAGCGGCCGGAGACCGGCACGTGGACACCACCGACGGTGTGCGGGTGGTCGAGGCGGACGGGCGCTGGGCGCTGGTCCTGCCCGACCCCTCGGAAGCGGTGACCCACCTGTGGGCCGAGGGCCCGGACGACGAGTCCGCGCAGGCCCTGCTGGAGGAGTGGGCCGGCGTGGTGGACGGCGCCGGGCACTGAGCCCGGAGGGCGCCCCCGGACAGGAGCCCGGGGGCGCCCTCATTCGGTGATGGGCGCGCCGACGTGCGACGATGTGCGGCATGTCGCAGCCGTCCCAGAACCGGAGCTCCCAGCCGCCCGCGCGTCCGGACGCCTCCATGTCGCTGCTGACGCACGTGATGGACAACAGTCTGGACGAGGGGTACGCGGAAGCCGCGGCCCGGCGCGAAGCGGCCGGCGCGGCCGGCCTGCCCCGGACGCTGAAGGCCAAGCTGGGTCTCGCCGCGGGTCTGGTGGTCGCCGCGGCGATCGTCACGCTGGGTGCCGCCGAGACGCGGCTCAGCGCGCCGGTGCTGGCCAAGGAGCGGCAGGAGCTGATCAACAGGGTCGAGCGGGCCGACCGCCGGGCCGATGTCCTGGAGAAGGACGTCGACACCCTGCGTGAGGACGTGGCGGCGCGGCAGCGGGCGGCCCTCAAACAGCACGGCGGTGACCAGGCGCAGCTCGTCGCGCTGCTCTCCGGCGCCACCGAGGTCCGCGGCCCGGGGATCAAGCTGGTCGTCGACGATGCCAAGGGCTCCGCGGCGGAGGGCGGCGGGCCGCGGGAGAACACCGGTTTCTCCGACACCGGCCGGCTGCGGGACCGGGACATGCAGCGGATCGTGAACGGGCTGTGGCAGTCGGGCGCGGAGGCGGTGTCCATCAACGGGCAGCGGCTGACCTCGCTGTCGGCGATCCGGGCAGCGGGTGACGCGATACTGGTCGACAACCGGCCACTGGTGCCGCCGTACGAGGTGCTCGCGGTCGGTGACAAGGGACGGCTGGGCACCGCATTCCAGGACAGTGCCGACGGCCAGTACCTGCACGTGCTGCAGGAGAACTACGGCATCCGGTACTCCCTGTCCGCCGAGAACGAGGTGCGGCTGCCGGCCGCGTCGAGCCTGACCGTACGTACAGCTACAGCAGCAGAGCCGAAGAAGGGTGCATCGTGATCGCGGTACTGGGCCTGGTGGCCGGAGTGGTGGTCGGGCTTCTGGTCCGGCCCGAAGTGCCGGCCGTCGTCGAGCCTTATCTGCCGATCGCCGTCGTGGCGGCGCTGGACGCGGTGTTCGGCGGTCTCCGCGCGATGTTGGACGGCATCTTCGTGGACAAGGTCTTCGTGGTGTCCTTCCTGTCCAACGTCGTGGTGGCGGCGCTGATCGTCTTCCTCGGCGACAAGCTGGGCGTCGGCGCCCAGCTGTCCACCGGTGTGGTCGTCGTCCTCGGCATCCGCATCTTCTCCAACGCCGCGGCCATCCGCAGGCACGTGTTCCGGGCGTGAGGGCGGTCCGATGAGTACGCATGACACTCCCCCGGAGGGGACTCCCGAGCCGGAGCAGCCGGAGCAGCAGCGGCCGGACCCCGAGTCGAAGCGGCCCGAGTCGATGCGGCCCGAATCGATGCGGCCCGAGCCGAAGCGGCCCGAGCCGGAACCGGAACGGCCGGAGCGGGTCAGCCCGCCGCCCGGACCGCCGCCCGGGCCCGAGGAGACCGGCCGGCAGCGGCTGAGGGCCGGCCTGTGGCCGCCGAAGTTCAGCCGCGCCCAACTGATCGTGGCGCTCCTGCTGTTCGTGCTCGGCCTGGGGCTGGCCATCCAGGTGCGGTCCCACACCGAGTCCAGCGCGCTGCGCGGAGCCCGCCAGGAGGACCTGGTCCGCATCCTCGACGAGCTCGACGGGCGCACCCAGCGCCTGGAGGACGAGAAGCAGCGGCTGGACGAGCAGCGCCGGGAACTGGAGAGCAGCTCGAACCAGGCGGAAGAGGCGCGCAGGCAAACCGTGGAGAAGGAGCGCCAACTGGGCATCCTGGCGGGTACGGTGGCAGCCCAGGGTCCGGGTATCACGCTCAAGGTCTCCGATTCCCAGGGTCTGGTGCAGTCCGACATGCTGCTGGACGCCATCCAGGAGCTGCGGGCCGCCGGTGCCGAGGCCATCCAGGTCAACGGAGTGCGCGTGGTGGCGGACACCTACTTCTCGGACGAGGACGGCGGTGTCGGCATCGACGGCAAGAAGATCGCACAGCCTTACGAGTTCAAGGTCATCGGCAAGCCGCAGGATCTGGAACCGGCACTGAACATTCCCGGCGGTGTCATCCAGACGCTGGAGAAGGAGCAGGCCACGGCCACTGTCGTACGGTCGCCCAAGATCGTTGTTGACGCCTTGCGGCCGGCGAAGCAGCCTGACTACGCTCGGTCGTCATCGTCATGAGGCGGGACGGAGGACGCAGCGTTCCACGTGGGCGCGAGCCTGCGGGGGGTCGACGCACGGAAGTCGCGGTGCGTGGTGGAAACTGTCTGGTGGTTACGGACGTTGTGAGAATGTCCGGGTCGGCAGGTGTGTCATTCGGAGTTCGTCCTGCCCCACGGGCGGGTCTGTTTCGGTCAAGGGGAATCGCCCGTGAAGTTGTTTGAGAAGTTGTTCGGCAAGAAGAACCGTGAGGAAAGCGGTGCGGCCAAGCACCGTGCGGGTCACGGGGAAGGGCAGGGCGACCGGCCGCTCTTCCGGGACGAGGTCGCCGGCCAGGGCGACCTCCCGGGAGGTCAGGGCGCGTCGGCCGCTGACCCCGCCGGTACCGCACGCATAGGCTTCGGTGACCCGTCAACCTCGACTGCGGGTGGAGGGTTTGACTCCGACCCGTACGCCACTCATGTCTCCGCGGGGCAGCCGCGGCCCGGGGAGGCGTCCGCGTCGGCCGACCAGGTGTGCGGCAGGTGCGGTCACCGCGCCCGGGCGACCAGCCGTTTCTGCTCGAACTGCGGCGCGCCGCTGCGGGCGGGGCTGACGCCGGAGCGGGCCTCGGAGACCACGTCCACCATCTCGATCTCGGGCCTGGAGGCCTACGAGGCCGAGGTGACCGGACAGCACCCGTCGCCCACGCTGTCCCCCGAGGCCCAGGCCGCGGTGGAGGCGCTCCCGTCGGGCTCCGCGCTGCTCATCGTGCGGCGCGGTCCGAACTCGGGCAGCCGCTTCCTGCTGGACGGTGAGCTGACCACGGCGGGCCGGCACCCGCAGAGCGACATCTTCCTGGACGACGTCACCGTCTCCCGGCGGCATGTCGAGTTCCGCAGGAGCCCGGACGGCGGCTTCACCGTCGCCGACGTCGGCAGCCTCAACGGCACGTACGTCAACCGGAACCCGATCGACTCCGTCGCCCTGAACAGCGGCGACGAGGTGCAGATCGGCAAGTACCGGCTGGTGTTCTACGCGAGCCAGCGAGGCATCTGACTCTGAATTCCCCCCGGGCTTCCGTCCGGGGGCATCCCAGGGAAGGTCCATGCTGCGTACACCGACGGGCGGTGCCGGGAACGGCGCCGCCGGCTCGGCGGAGCGGCTGGTGAGCATCGGGTCGGTGCTCGCCATGCTCCGCGACGAGTTCCCCGAAGTCACGATTTCGAAGATCCGTTTCCTGGAAGCGGAAGGGCTCGTGGAGCCCCGGCGCACCCCGTCCGGATATCGCAAGTTCAGTGCCGAGGACGTCGAGCGGCTGGCTCGGATCCTGCGGCTGCAGCGTGATCACTACCTCCCGCTCAAGGTCATCCGTGACCAGCTCGACGGGCGCGAGCCGGGTGAGCCGGCCCGGATCCCGGGCCCGGCGGCGCACGGCGACGAGGCTTCCGGTGCCCCGGAGCGGGCCACGGTCGGCAAGGTGGGCCGGGCCGAGCTGCTCGCCGCCGCCGAGGTGGACGAGGCGCAGCTGGCCGAGTGGGAGTCGTACGGCCTGGTGGCGGAGACGCCGGAGGGCGGTTTCGAGGCCCAGGCGGTCGCCGTGGCCAGGCTGGTGGCCGATCTCGGCCGGTTCGGGCTGGAACCCCGTCACCTGCGGGCCATGAAGGCGGCCGCGGACCGGGAGGCCGGGCTGGTGGAACAGGTGGTGGCACCCCTGCGCCGGCACCGCAACCCGCAGACCAGGGCCCATGCCGAGGCGACCATGAAGGAGCTCGCCGGGCTGTCCGTACGGCTGCACGAGGCCCTGGTGCAGACGGCCCTCGGGGTACGTCTGAACTGAGCGGGTGCCGCCCCGACTACCCAAACCCACACGGCAGGTCCTAGGGTTGCTGTGTGAACGAGCTCGACGTTGTGGGTGTCCGGGTGGAAATGCCCTCCAACCAACCGATCGTGCTCCTGCGTGAAGTGGGAGGCGACCGGTACCTCCCCATCTGGATCGGTCCCGGGGAAGCGACCGCGATCGCCTTCGCCCAGCAGGGCATGGCGCCTGCGCGGCCGCTGACGCACGACCTGTTCAAGGACGTGCTGGACGCGCTCGGAGAGGAACTCACCGAGGTCCGGATCACGGATCTGCGGGAGGGGGTCTTCTATGCGGAGCTGGTCTTCGCCAGCGGGGTGGAGGTCAGCGCGCGGCCGTCCGACGCCATAGCGCTGGCGCTGCGCACGGGTACGCCGATCTACGGCAGTGACGGGGTGCTGGACGACGCGGGGATCGCGATCCCGGACGAGCAGGAGGACGAGGTGGAGAAGTTCCGCGAGTTCCTCGACCAGATCTCGCCCGAGGACTTCGGGACCAGCAACCAGTGACGCACCGGCCACCGGTGACATCGATGAGATCGGTGCATGGTGGCGGGTGTTCCACCCCATTCGAGTAGCCTTTCCCCGATTCAGGGCACGGGAAACCACTCTCAGGGTGATTATCACTCGGCGTGCCGAGTGTGGCGATCGTTGACGCTGCCCTGGTGACTGCCTACCGTCGAGATGGCAGGTCAAGGACGGAGGGTCGGCGTGAGAGTCACGGGCGACGGTACGACCGGGGGCGTCCCCGCGCGGGGTGAGGGCGGGCCCTACCCGCTGCACGGGAGTGCGGTGGGTTCCGCGCGCCGGTCGCCGGAATGCGCGGCCGTGGCGCCGGTCGGGCCGGCCGGTGGCGGTGGGCAGGCCCGCGAGCAGATCGGCTACCGGGGACCGACGGCCTGTGCCGCGGCGGGGATCACGTACCGGCAGCTCGACTACTGGGCGCGGACCGGACTGGTCGAGCCCAGCGTGCGTCCGGCCTACGGCTCGGGCACCCAGCGCCTGTACAGCTTCCGCGACGTGGTCGTCCTGAAGATCGTCAAGCGTTTCCTGGACACCGGGGTGGCGCTGCAGAACATCCGTACGGCCGTCCAGCACCTGCGCGAGCGCGGCTTCGCGGACCTGGACCGGCTGACGCTGATGAGCGACGGCGCGACCGTGTACGAGTGCACCTCGCCGGACCAGGTCGTCGACCTGCTCCAAGGCGGCCAGGGCATCTTCGGGATCGCGGTGGGCGTGGTCTGGCGGGACGTGGAGAACGCGCTCTCGCAGCTGCACGGGGAGCGCGTCGACACGGGGGAGACCCTGGTCGGCCACAACCCGTCCGACGAGCTCGCGGCCCGGCGCAACCGGGCCGTCTGACCCCCGCCGGGCCGTCCGGTGTGACACGTGTGACCCGGCTGTCAGTGGGGTGAGGCAGCATCGGGGGTGTGAGAGCCGCGCCGACCATCCTCCACCTGGACATGGACGCCTTCTACGCCTCTGCCGAGCAGGCGGCGAAGCCCAGCCTGCGCGGAAAGCCGGTGATCGTGGGCGGGCTCGGGCCGCGCGGGGTGGTGGCCACCGCCTCGTACGAGGCACGGCGCTTTGGGGTGCACTCCGCGATGCCGATGGGCCAGGCACGGCGGCTCTGCCCGAACGGCGCCTACCTGTTCCCCCGCTTCACCCTCTACCGGGCGGTCAGCGACCAGGTCATGGAGCTGCTGCGGGCGCTGTCGCCGCTGGTCGAGCCGCTCAGCCTGGACGAGGCCTTCGTGGATCTCGAGGCGGGCGGGGTCGCCTTCGACTCGGCCTCGGCCCGGGCTGTCGGGGAGCGGCTGCGGGCGGACATCCGGGCGGTGACCGGACTCAGCGGATCGGTGGGCCTGGCCGGGTCGAAGATGCTGGCCAAGGTGGCCTCCGAGGAGGCCAAGCCGGACGGGCTGATGATGATCGAGCCGGGCACGGAGCGGGCGCTGCTGGCGCCGATGCCGGTCCGGACCCTGCCGGGGGTGGGGCCGGCGACCGGGGAGCACCTGCGCCGGGCCGGGATCACCACGGTGGGGGAGCTGGCCGAGGCGGGCGAGGACGAGCTGGTCCGGATGCTGGGGCGCGCACACGGTGTGGCGCTCTACCGGATGGCGCTGGCCCTGGACGACCGGGCGGTCGTGGCCGAGCGGGACGCCAAGTCGGTCTCGGTGGAGGACACCTTCGACGTGGACCTGCACGACCGGGTCCGGATCCGCTTCGAGGTGCAACGGCTGGCGGACCGGTGCGTGGGCCGGCTCCGCGCCTCCGGCCACTCGGGCCGCACCATCGTGCTCAAGGTGCGCAGGTACGACTTCTCCACCCTGACCCGGTCGGAGACCCTGCGCGGGCCCACCGACGACCCCGCGGTCATCCGCGAGGCGGCCGGCCGGCTGCTGGACGGGGTGGACACCACGGGCGGGGTGCGGCTGCTCGGCGTGGGGGTGTCGGGCCTCGCGGACTACACCCAGGAGGACCTCTTCGCCCAGACCCTCGCGGCTGAGCCGGACGGGGCTCCCGAGGCCCCTGTGGAGCCCGTGACGGCCGAACCGGTCCAGGAGGCCGAGACCCCGGTCGAACGGCGCTGGCCGGCCGGGAGTGACGTCCGGCACGCCCTCTACGGTCCGGGCTGGGTCCAGGGCAGCGGGGTCGGCCGGGTCACGGTCCGCTTCGAGCAGCCGTGGTCGCCGCCGGGCCGGGTGCGGACGTTCCTGGTCGACGACCCCGAGCTGGAGCCGTCGGAGCCGCTGCCGCTGATCGAGCCGGCGGCAGCGGGCGACCTGCCGGTCCCGTGGCACACCCCCGCCCCGGCGAGCGCGGCGGAGCCCGCGGAGGGCGCCCGGGGCCGCCCGGGGGACGCGGCGTAGGTCCTCTCGTGGACGCGGCTCAGCCGTCGTCGCCCGCCAGCCGGCCGAAGTCCCTGTCCTGGCCGTTGCGGAAGTCGCTCGGCAGGGCCACGTCCAGGCCGTAGTGGTGGTACAGCTGCAGCTCCTGCTCGGGCGAGAGGTGGCGGCCGACCCCGAAGTCCGGCGCCTCCTTGATCAAGGCGCGCTCGAACGGGACCCGGAGGGTGTCGTTCACCAGCTCGCTGGGCTCCAGGGGGACGAACGCGTCCCGGCTGAACAGGCCCGTGCGGACGGCCGCCCACTCCGGGACGCCGGTCGCGTCGTCGAGATAGACCTCGTCGACGGTGCCGATCTTGACGCCGTTGCGGTCGAACGCCTTGCGGCCGATCAGGCTGCGCGGATCGATGTCGGTCTGCACGGTCCCTCCATATGGTCGCAACTCCTCCGTAAGGACAACGAAAGGGCATATTCGGGGAGAGGGCCACTTGAGGGAGCCACGGAAGGCCCGGGAACGGCGCTGGTAGTCTGGGTGACGGCTGTCGACCCCGTGCGGGAGAGTCCTCCGACCGAGCCGGGACGGAGGCGCCGAAGGAGCAAATCCTCCCCGGAATCTCTCAGGCAGACGTACCGCATGGACGAGGCCACTCTGGAAAGAAGGGTGGACGTCGGGACCGCGGTGCCGACACTCCTCCCTCACCGACGGTGAAAGCCGGCGTCACCGGGCGACCCCCGGGAGCCGGTGAAGCTCTCAGGTTGAGATGACAGAGGGGGAGGCCGTCCGGGTGCCCGCCGTGGTACCCCTCGCAGGTCGCGCAGACCAGCAGACCAGGAGGCCTCCGTACATGACCGCCAACCGCATTTCGCTCTCCCAGCTGGAGCGGGGCATCCCCTTCGAAGAGCGCCACATCGGCCCCGACGCCGAGGCCCAGGCGAAGATGCTCGCCCAGGTCGGCTACGGCTCCCTCGACGAGCTCACCGCCGCCGCGGTACCGGATGTGATCAAGAGCGCCGGCGCTCTGAACCTGCCCTCGGCGCGTACCGAGGCCGAGGTCCTCGCGGAGCTCCGCACCCTCGCGGACCGCAACCAGGTGCTGCGTCCGATGATCGGTCTCGGCTACTACGGGACCTTCACCCCGCCCGTGATCCTGCGCAACGTGATGGAAAATCCGGCCTGGTACACGGCGTACACGCCGTACCAGCCGGAGATCTCGCAGGGCCGTCTGGAGGCGCTGCTCAACTTCCAGACCGTGGTCGCCGACCTGACCGGTCTGCCCACCTCCGGCGCCTCCCTCCTCGACGAGGGCACCGCCGCCGCCGAGGCGATGACGCTCGCCCGCCGGGTCGGCAAGGTCAAGGGCGGGGTCTTCCTCATCGACGCCGACACCCTGCCGCAGACCATCGCCGTGATCGAGACCCGCGCCGAGCCGCTCGGCATCGAGGTCGTCGTCGCCGACCTGTCCGAGGGCATCCCCGCGGAGATCGCCGAGCGCGGCGTCTTCGGTGTCGTGCTCCAGTACCCGGGCGCCTCCGGTGCCGTCCGGGAGATCAAGGCCGTCATCGACCAGGCCCACGAGCTCGGCGCGATCGTCACCGTCGCCGCCGACCTGCTGGCCCTGACCCTGCTGGTCTCCCCGGGCGCCCTGGGCGCGGACATCGCGGTCGGCACCACCCAGCGCTTCGGCGTCCCGATGGGCTTCGGCGGTCCGCACGCCGGCTACATGGCCGTCCAGGACAAGCACGCCCGCTCGCTGCCCGGCCGCCTGGTCGGTGTCTCCGTCGACGCCGACGGCAACCGGGCGTACCGCCTGGCCCTGCAGACCCGCGAGCAGCACATCCGCCGCGAGAAGGCCACCAGCAACATCTGCACCGCGCAGGTGCTGCTCGCCGTCATGGCCGGCATGTACGCCGTCTACCACGGCCCGGAGGGTCTGAAGACCATCGCCCGCCGCACCCACCGGTACGCCGCGCTGCTCGCGGCCGGTCTCACCGCCGGCGGGGTCGAGCTGGTCCACGGCTCGTTCTTCGACACGATCACCGCGCGGGTCCCGGGCAAGGCCGCCGAGGTCGTCGCCGCCGCCCGCGAGGCCGGCATCAACCTGTACCCCGTCGACGCCGACCACGTCTCCGTCTCCTGCGACGAGACCACCCTGCGCGCGGACATCGAGGCCGTCTGGGCCGCCTTCGGCGTCACCGCCGACCTCGAGGCCCTGGACGCGTCCGCCGCCGACACGCTGCCCGAGGGCCTGCTGCGCTCGGACACGTACCTGACGCACCCGGTGTTCCACCAGCACCACTCCGAGACCGCGATGCTGCGCTACCTGCGCAAGCTTTCGGACAAGGACTACGCGCTGGACCGCGGCATGATCCCGCTGGGCTCCTGCACCATGAAGCTCAACGCGACCACCGAGATGGAGTCGGTGACCTGGCCCGAGTTCGGCCAGCTGCACCCCTTCGCGCCGATCGACCAGGCCCAGGGCTACGCCACGCTCATCCGCGAGCTGGAGGAACGTCTCTGCGAGGTCACCGGCTACGACAGCGTCTCCATCCAGCCGAACGCCGGTTCCCAGGGTGAGCTGGCCGGCCTGCTCGCGGTCCGCGCCTACCACCGCGCCAACGGCGACGAGCAGCGCACCGTCTGCCTGATCCCCTCCTCGGCGCACGGCACCAACGCAGCCAGCGCCGTGATGGCCGGCATGAAGGTGGTCGTGGTCAAGACCGCCGAGGACGGCGAGGTCGACGTCGAGGACCTGCGCGCCAGGATCGAGCAGCACCGTGACGAGCTCGCCGTGCTGATGATCACCTACCCGTCCACCCACGGCGTGTTCGAGGAGCACGTCGCGGACATCTGCGCCCTGGTCCACGAGGCCGGCGGCCAGGTGTACGTGGACGGCGCCAACCTCAACGCCCTGGTCGGCCTGGCCAAGCCCGGCCACTTCGGCGGCGACGTCTCGCACCTGAACCTGCACAAGACCTTCTGCATCCCGCACGGCGGCGGCGGCCCGGGCGTGGGCCCGGTCGGGGTGCGCGCGCACCTCGCGCCGTACCTGCCGAACCACCCGCTGCAGCCGACCGCCGGTCCGGAGACGGGCGTCGGCCCGATCTCGGCCGCCCCGTGGGGTTCGGCCGGCATCCTGCCGATCTCCTGGTCGTACGTGCGCCTGATGGGCGGCGAGGGCCTCAAGCGCGCCACCCAGGTGGCGGTGCTCGGCGCGAACTACATCGCCAAGCGCCTGGAGCCGCACTACCCGGTGCTCTACACCGGCCCGGGCGGGCTGGTCGCGCACGAGTGCATCATCGACCTGCGCCCGCTGTCGAAGTCGACCGGCGTCTCGGTCGACGACATCGCCAAGCGCCTGATCGACTACGGCTTCCACGCGCCGACGATGTCCTTCCCGGTGGCCGGCACGCTCATGATCGAGCCCACCGAGTCCGAGGACCTGGGCGAGATCGACCGGTTCTGCGACGCGATGATCGCCATCCGCGCCGAGATCGAGAAGGTCGCCTCCGGCGAGTGGCCGGCCGGCGACAACCCCCTCGCCAACGCCCCGCACACGGCGGCCGCGCTCGGCGGCGAGTGGAACCACCCGTACACCCGCGACGAGGCGGTCTTCCCGGGCGGGGTCGTCGCGTCCGAGAAGTACTGGCCGCCGGTGCGCCGCATCGACGGTGCCTTCGGTGACCGGAACCTGGTCTGCTCCTGCCCGCCGCTGGACGAGTACGACAACTGAGGTTGGTTCCGTGCAGGTCCGTGAACGACCGATGTCCGTGAACGACCGACGTCCGTGAACGGCTGAGGGGCCGGTCCGGGGGAGTGATCCCCGGGCCGGCCCCTCGGCCGTTGTCCGGAGCCGTCAGGCGGCCTTCACCACGTGCGCCGCCGCGAGCGGGCGGTGCGGGGCGATGATCTGGCCGTCCGGCAGCAGCTCACCGGTGTCCTCGAAGAGCAGGACGCCGTTGCACAGCAGGCTCCACCCCTGCTCCGGGTGGTTGGCCACGGGCCGCGCGGCCTCCCGGTCGGCGGAGTCGGCTGATGGGCAGGCAGGCTGGTGCTGGCACATGGATGCGTTCTTTCGCTGCGGTGTCGTCTGTGTGCTGCGGCTCGATGCGTTGTTCATGGCCGCCCCCCGTATCGATCGCGGTTGGTCAGGATCCCAGTGTTGCCCCGCGGGCTCTGCTCCGCAGGGATTTCCCGGTAGCTGTCCTCTGGGATTGATGACGCATCACTCGTGCGGGCGGTTCAGCTCAACTCCCCTGCCAATTCGGATGGTTATGGCCTGGCCCGGGGGGACTAGGCCGAATGGGGCAACCGGGTCAGGCGGCCGCCTCACCCGCGAGCGCGGGCGGGGTGAGCCGGTGCGTCATCACCGGGAGCAGCTCCGAGAACGGATGCGGCCGGTACGCCGCGATCCCGGGCGGGGCCGGTGCCAGCGGGACCAGCAGGTCGGCGGCGTCCGGCAGGCCCCCGGCGGGATCCGCCCCGGGTGCCCCGTGCAGCCACAGGGTCAGCATGTACAGCTCCGGTACGGACAGCAGCCGCGGCTGGTAGGAGGCGCCCAGCGCACTCAGGGATTCGGCCTGGCGCAGCGCCCGTTCGGTGGCCGCGACGTACGGCCCCTCGAAGAAGTGGGAGAAGGCCCAGCCGTCGGGGGTGAGACGGGTGTCGGCGGCGGCCACGAACCGGTCACCGCTGCGGATGAGGAACCGCCAGGCCGCCAGACGGGTGCGGGGTGGCCGGCCTCCGGCGCTCACCCGGTCCAGGACATGGACGGGAAGCGGGAGTTCGGCCGTCACCGGTCCCTGCAGGGCGCGCAGGGCCGGGGTGTGATCGTCGCGGACGGCGGTGGGGGAACCGAGTGCCGCGAGAACGCTGCGCAGGGCGGGCGCGGGGGCCGGGGGGACATGCAGCGGCATGTGGGTCGCCTCTCACTTGGGAGACCGGTGGGAAGAACAGTGCGTGCGGAGGGCGCTGTCGCATTCTGGGGCCAGAGGGGGGCTGTGGGGCAATGGCCGCGCGCCAACTCTGTGCCCAGTCTGCGGAGTTTATACGACATGTGTTCACACGGTGTTTCGGCTAGCCGTCCCGTCAATTGCCGACAAGGCGCATACCGGTCCCGCTGTCCTGGAATTCATGCCGAGAGCGCGCGAAAGACTCGCGCTGACCTCGGAGGTTACCCGAAGCCTGCTCGGCTGGAAAGCATCGGTATTGCGATCGCCCGAACTTCGGCAAGTCCGGCGGGCAATGTGCATCCGGCAAGGTGCCGGGTGAATGTGCCAGGGCGCGGGCGGCGCGCCGGTGTGGCCGAACCGGCGTACGCTCCCCGGCCGTCGCGCCCCCTCCGCGTTAGGGATCGCGCCCCCGGGGCATCATCGACCGTAACGCGCGCGCCCGGGTGGCCGGGTGGGGCCCGCTCGAGGAGGGACGCTTCGATGGGGGAGAAGGTCGTGGCAGGCGGATTCGACCTGTCCGATCGGCAACGGTATCGGAGGAAGCTCCACGAGTGCCTGGAGGGACTGGAGCAGCTTCTGGCCGAGAAGAGGTTCGATCGCCCCAAGAATCTCATGGGTCTTGAGATCGAATTGAATCTGGCGGGTTCCGACGGTCTGCCGAGAATGGTGAACGCCCAGGTTCTGGAGCGGATAGCGAGTCCGGATTTCCAGACCGAACTGGGAATGTTCAACCTGGAGCTCAACATACTCCCGCACCGGCTCGGCGGACGGGTTTTCGACCAGCTCACCGAGGAGATCAGTGCCGGACTGGGTTACGCCCACCGGCATGCCGCCGAGGTCGACGCCGGCGTGGTGATGATCGGCATCCTTCCGACGATCTCGCAGGCCGACCTGGTGGCCGCGAACCTCTCCGCGGTGGACCGGTACTCGCTGCTCAACGAGCAGATCCTGATGCTGCGGGGCGAGGACTTCCACCTGGACATCGACGGGGTGGAGCGGGTCAGGTGGACCGCCGGGTCGATCGTGCCGGAGGCCGCCTGCACCTCCGTCCAGTTGCACCTGCAGGTCACCCCGGGCCGTTTCGCGGACGTGTGGAACGCGGCCCAGTGCGTGACGGCGGTGCAGATCGCGGTCGGCGCCAACTCGCCCTTCCTGTTCGGCCGGGAGCTGTGGCGCGAGTCGCGGCCGCCCCTGTTCCAGCAGGCCACCGACACCCGGCCGCCGGAGCTCCAGGCGCAGGGCGTGCGGCCGCGGACCTGGTTCGGTGAGCGCTGGGTGGACTCGGTGTACGAGCTCTTCGCCGAGAACGTCCGCTACTTCCCCTCGCTGCTGCCGATCTGCGACGAGGAGGAGCCGCTGCGGGTGCTGGCCGAGGGCGGGGTGCCCAGCCTGCAGGAACTGGTCCTGCACAACGGCACGGTGTACCGGTGGAACCGGCCGGTGTACGGGGTGGCCGACGGGCTGCCGCACCTGCGGGTGGAGAACCGGGTGCTGCCCGCTGGTCCGACCGTGACCGACGTGGTCGCCAACGCGGCCTTCTACTACGGGCTCGTCCGCACCCTCGCCGACGAGAAGAGCCCGGTGTGGAGCCGGCTGCCCTTCGCGGAGGCCGAGGCCAACTTCGACGCCGCGTGCCGCTACGGGATCGACGCCAGGCTCCGCTGGCCGCGGCGGGGCCGCTCGGGCGGGCTGGCGAGCGTACCGGCGGTCCGGCTGGTCCTGGACGAGCTGCTGCCGATGGCCGCCGCGGGACTGGACGCGTGGGGCATCGAGCCGGCGGACCGGGACCATTACCTGGGCATCATCGAGGAACGGTGCCGGCGGCGGGTGAACGGGTCCACCTGGCAGGTGGACACCTACCACCGGGGACTGGCCGGCGGCCTGGACCGGGACGCGGCACTGGCCGCGACCACCCGGCGCTACAGCGAGCTGATGCACAAGGGCGACCCCGTCCACACCTGGCCGGTGGGGCTTCCCGACCTGCCCGGGTGACCGTCCCTGATCCTCTCCCCGATCTCCTCCCCGCTCCCTTCGCCGCTCCCTCCGGTCCCCCTTCCGCCGTCGGCCAGGCAGTATGGGGTGATCGGAACGGGATCACGGGACGGGAGCGGGGCGTGCGGGCGGAACCGGTGCTGGAGGAGCTGCGCGAGGACGGGCGGCGCAGCCTGCTGCGCACCGAGATGCTGCTGGTGCTCGCCCTGTCGCTGGGCGCGAGCGGTGTCTCCTCCCTGATCAGTTTCATCGGCTCGCTGACCCGGCCCGGCGGGCTCAAGGACCAGGCCGCCACGCTCAACGGCTCGTACGCCCCCGGCCGGCCCTGGCTGGACCTGGCCTGGCAGCTGTTCGGCATCACCACCGCCCTGGTGCCGGTCCTGCTGGTGGCGCACCTGCTGACCCGGGAAGGGGTCGGCGGGCTGCGCGTCCTCGGCTTCGACCGCAGCCGGCCCGGGCCGGACCTGGCCCGCGGAGCGCTGGTCGCGGCGGGCATCGGCAGTGCCGGGCTGGCGTTCTACCTGGGGGCGCGGGCCTCCGGGTTCAACCTGACGGTGGTGCCGGAGGCGCTGCCCGAGGTGTGGTGGAAGTTCCCGGTGCTGATCCTCTCCGCCGTGCAGAACGCCGTGGTGGAGGAGGTCATCGTGCTGGCCTACCTGCTGCGCCGACTGGACCAGCTGGGCTGGTCGCCGAGGGCCTCGCTGCTGGGCAGTTCGCTGCTGCGCGGCTCGTACCACCTCTACCAGGGCATCGGCGGGTTCATCGGGAACGCGGTGATGGGCGCCGTGTTCGTCCTGCTCTACCGGCGGTGGGGACGGGTGGGCCCGCTGGTGGTTGCGCACTCCCTGCTCGACATCGTGGCCTTCGGCGGGTACGCCCTGCTCGCCGGAAAGGTGGGCTGGCTGCCCACCCCCGGCGGGAGTTAGGCCGTGTCTTTCGGATCATGCCGGGCCCGTGGCGGGCTGATCCGGCCTGATCCAAAAGACGCGGCCTAGCCCCCCGGCCGGCTCCTACCGTGCCGCGGCGCACTGCGGCAGGGTGGCCGGGCCGGGGGCGGTGCGGCTGCCCGTCACGACGATGACGCTGTCGCCCGGGGCGAAGGTGATCCGGTCGGCCTTGGCGGGGTTGATGCGGACCCCGAACCGCGGTGGGCGGGTGGACTGCCCGTGGATCCGGTAGCCGATGGCCGAGTGGCCCTGGCGGCGGGCCGATTCCACCACCGTCCGGAAGGCGACCTCGGTGCCTGGGCGCACGTATCCGGAGGCCGGCCGGAGGGAGATCTCGCTGCCGTGCGGGGAGAAGAGGTCGTCGAAGAGGCGGGCGAGGTCGCGGTTCTCGGCGATCTGGGTGAGCAGCAGGGCGATCAGGCGGCCGTTGACGACGAAGTCGTCCCCCCGGTTGACCGGGGCGAGCACCCTGCTGCGGTCGTCGTTCATCTCGGCCACCACGTGGATCTCACGGCCCAGGGTCCGTTCCAGTTCGCGCAGGTGGAGGAGGGTCACCAGGGTCCGGCCGTCGGACACCCAGCCCTCGGCGTCCCCCTCCTCCTCGTGGGCGAGGACCACGACGTGGTCGTAGCGGCCGACGTCCAGGCCGCGCAGTGTCTCCGGGTCGGTGACGTCGCCGTCCCGGAACGTGGTCTTCAGCAGGCCCGCGCCGGGCCCGTCACCGGGGGCGGGATCCGTGGCCACCACGTCCAGCACAGAGCCGGGGGCGGCGTACTGCGCCAGCAGCCCGACGACCAGCGGCGCCCGCCGGTTCCAGCCGAGCAGGAGCACGGACTCGGGGTGGGCGGGGTGGCACACCTGCGCGGTGATGGCCGAAGGGTCGGCGGCGGACGGGTCGGCGGCGGGCGGGCCGCCGCCGAGGACGACGGTGTCGTCGTCGCGGGAGATCGCGACGACCGCGTCGCCGGGGCCGATCGGGGTGGTGGAGGGAGGATTGAGCAGGAGCGAGCCGTCCGCCGCGCGCAGGCCGATGACCGACGAGGTGTCATAGGCGAGCAGCGCGTCTCCGTAGGTCCGTCCGGCCAGCCGGGGTTCCTCGGTCATGTAGATCTCGTCGCCCGCGTAGTCGAGGAGCTCCAGGTAGACGAGGGGAAGGCCCGGCTGACGGCAGGTCTGCACGATGAGCCGGGCCAGGATCTCGTCGTGGCTCAGGACGCAGGTCCCGGATCCGCCGGCGAGCTCGGCCGCGACGCGGTTGGCGCCCGACCGCACGGCGGTGACCACGTGGGGCCGGTGGCCGCCGGGCCGGTCGGCGCCGGCGCTGTTCAGGGCGAGCAGGGTCCGGACGATCCGGACGTCGGCGGTGGCGTCCGGCGGGGTGAGGACGATCACCGAACGGGCGGTGGCCGTGCCGACGAGGGCGATGTCGGCGGGGTCGTCGGTGCGGCCGGTCCGGCAGATGACCCGGGTGGGGCCGGTGCGCGGCACCTGGGTCCGGATCTCGTCCTCCATCTCCACCTTGTCGCGGTCGGCGAGGACCGCGACGGCCGCCCGGCGGCGGTTGGAATTGGCCTCGGCCAGTTCGGCGATCATCGGGAACACCTGGTCGGACCACCCGAGCAGCACGGTGTGGCCCTGCTCCAGCACCACCGAGCGGCCCTTGCGCAGGTCCATGATCCGGCGGTTGAGGCCCGCCGTGATCAGGCCGACCAGGGCGCTGGCGAAGAACAGCCCGACCAGGGAGACGAGGAGGGAGAGCGCCACGAACGCGGGGCTGCCGACGGGGCTGCCGAGTTTGAAGACGCCGGCCACGTTCTTCCAGACCCCGAGCAGCAGGGTGCGGGAGGTGGTCGGGACGTTCTCGTCCACGTGGACCAGCAGGGCCCCGGCCGGGACCACGACGGCCAGGCAGAGCAGCGACAGCCAGCCGATCAGGGCGGTGGTGCCGCGGGTCATGGTCGTGTCGAACCAGTAGCGCAGGCGGAGACGCAGGGGCGGGGCGGGCGGTGGCTGCGGGCCGGGCCGGGCGTGCGGGTCGGGGGTGACGCCGGGGGTGGCGCCGGGCGTTAAACGGGTGCCGGGGCCGGTGCCGGGGCCGGGGTGGGCGGGAGTCATGGTCGTACCTCCATCGGAACTCTCGGCACGCTACCGGTCGCAGCCTGTGACCGATGACCTTCCGCCGTTCCGCCGTACCGCCGTCCCCCGTATTGCTGACGCCGGCCCGGGTCCCGCACTCAGGGGCGTGCGAGCAGTTCGCCGTCGATCACCGTGACGGCCCGGCCGGTGAGCAGGGTGCGGTCGCCGGCCAGGGTGACCTTGACCAGGCCGCGGCGTACGCCGCCCTGGAGGCCGGTCAGTGTGTCGCGGCCGAGGCGGGCCGCCCAGAACGGGGCGAGCGCCGTGTGGGCGCTGCCGGTGACCGGGTCCTCGTCGATCCCGACGAGCGGGAAGAAGCCGCGGGAGACGAAGTCGTAGCCGCGGGAGGGGTCCTCGGCGGGGGCGGTCACGATCACCCCGCGCTTGGCGAAGGCGCGCAGGGCCGTGTGGTCGGGGCGGAGGCCGTGCACCGTCCGCTCGTCGGCGAGCTCGACGACCAGGTCGCCGATGTGGTCCGAGGTGTCGTGGACCGAGCGGATCTCGATGTCGCCGAGGGCGGCGGCGATCTCGGCCGGCGGGTCCCAGGGGGTCAGCGAGGACGTGGGGAAGTCCATGGTGATCGTGCCGTCCGCGGCGGCCTCGGCGGTGAGGACGCCACACCGGGCGGAGAACCGGATCAGCCCCTCGGCCAGGCCCGCCTGCGCCAGGACGTGCGCCGTTGCCAGGGTGGCGTGGCCGCACATGTCCACTTCGGCCGCCGGGGTGAACCAGCGCAGAGCCCAGTCGGCGTCCCCGCCCGGGGGCAGCGGGTGGGCGAACGCGGTCTCGGAGAGGTTGACCTCGGCGGCCACCTGCCGGAGCCAGGAGTCCGCGGGGAACGCGTCGTCCAGCAGCAGGACGCCGGCGGGGTTGCCGCCGAAGGGGCGCTCGGAGAAGGCGTCGACGATTCGGATTCGCATGGCACGACGGTAGGGGCCGCCGCTCGGCGTGATCCAAGGCCAATCCGGGACGACTGGCCTTGCTCACCGAACAGTTCCGATATATCGTTGACGCATCGCGACAGAACGGCGATGCTCGTAGTAATGACGGAATCGGACATGGCGAAAGGAGCGCGGTCATGCGTTCACATGGACACGAACACGGATACGGCCACGGACATGGGCACGGCCACGGCCACGGACGTGGTGACGGGTTCGGGCACTGCGGGCCCGACCGTCAGGGAGAGCGCGAAGGGCGCCGGCGGGCCTTCGGGCCGTTCGGCCCCGGCTTCGGCCCCGGATTCGGGGGCGGCCCCTTCGGCGGCCGCGGCGGACGCGGCGGCCCGCACCGGCGGGCGCGGCGGGGCGACGTACGCGCGTCGATCCTGGCGCTGCTCACCGACCGCCCGATGCACGGTTACGAGATGATCCAGGAGATCGGCGAGCGCAGTGGCGGGGCGTGGAAGCCCAGCCCCGGCTCGGTCTACCCGACCCTCCAGATGCTGGAGGACGAGGGGCTGATCAGCAGCGAGAGCGAGGGCGGCAAGAAGCTGTTCACGCTCACCGACTCCGGCCGCACCGAGGCGGAGGCCGGCCCGGCCGCCCCCTGGGAGGAGGCCGGACGCGGTGTCGACTGGGAGAGCATGAACGAGATCCGGTCGGCCGGCTTCGGCCTGATGGAGGCGTTCGGGCAGGTCTGGAAGACCGGCACGCCCGAACAGCGGCAGAAGGCCGTCGGGGTCATCAACGAGGCCCGCAAGAAGCTTTACCTGATCCTCGCCGACGAGCACTGACCGCCGGCGGACACCACGTCAGCGCCCCGCGACGCAGGTCGCGGGGCGCTGACGCCTGTGCGATTGCGGTGCAGCGGGTCAGGCCACCAGCCCGGCCAGCTTGCGCAGCGACTCGTTGAGCGCCGCCGTGGCGGAGTCCTTGAGCTTGCCCGCCATCAGCGACACGGCCGCGCCGGTGAACTCGCCGTCGATCCGGACGGTGGTCGACTCCCCCTCGGGGATCAGGGTGTACCGGGTGCCCACGACCACGCCCATCGGGCCCTTGCCCTTGATCGCGAAGACCCGCTCGGCCTCCAGCTCCTCGATGGTCCAGGTGACCTCGGCCGGGAAGCCCATCATCTTCATGTTCTCCTCGAAGGTGGCCCCGACCGCCAGGCTCTGCGGACCGCCCTCCGGGAAGTTGGTGTGGGTCATGCTCCACTGGCCGTACGCGCCCCAGTCCGTCAGCTGGGACCAGACCTTCGCGGCGGACGCCTCGATGCGTGATTCCGCGCTGACTTCGGCCATGCGACCACCCCTTCTCGTCGGGTACGCGTCCGGTTCGTGTGGCGGAACGTAATCCTGGCGGCCCCAACATTCAATACTGATGACATGTCAGAAAATCTGTGACCGTCTCAACAGGCGTCACCGCCGTGACGCTCCTGTCATGCGGTGTCATGATGGCCCGATGAAAGCGTCAGGGAAGAACTCCGGGCTGGGCATCGCGCTCATCTCGGCGGCCGCGTTCGGCGGCTCGGGTGTGGCGGCGAAGCCGCTGATCGAGGCGGGTCTGGACCCGCTGCACATGGTCTGGCTCCGGGTGGCGGGGGCCGCCCTCGTGCTGTCGCCGCTCGCCTGGCGGCACCGGGACCTGGTGCGCCGCAAGCCCGCCCTGCTCGCCGGCTTCGGGCTCATAGCCGTCGCCGGTGTACAGGCCTTCTACTTCGCTTCCCTGTCCCGGATCCCGGTCGGCGTGGCCCTGCTGCTGGAGTACCTGGGCCCGGCGCTGCTGCTCGGCTACATCCGGTTCGTCCAGCGCAAGCCCGTGACCCGGGCCGCCGCCGTCGGCGCGGCGGTGGCCGTGGCCGGCCTGGCCTGCGTGGTGGAGATCTGGGCCGGGCTGAGCCTGGACCCGCTGGGCGTGCTGCTCGGCCTGGCCGCCGCCTGCTGCCAGGCGTGCTACTTCATCTTCGCCGACCAGGGCGCGGACGCCGAGGACGTCCCGGACCCGCTCGGCGTCGCCGCGTACGGGCTGATCGTCGGCACCCTGGTGATGACCGTGATCGCCCGCCCCTGGCAGATCGACTGGTCGGTGCTCGGCGGGCCGGCGGAGATCGCCGGCACCGAGGTGCCGGGCCTGGTGCTGCTCGGCTGGGTCGTGCTGATCGCGACCGTGCTCGCGTACCTGACCGGAGTCGTCTCGGTCCGCAAGCTCTCGCCGCAGGTGGCCGGTGTGGTCGCCTTCCTGGAGGCCGTGGTCGCCACGGTGCTCGCCTGGGTGCTGCTCGCCGAGCACCTCTCGCTGCCGCAGGTCATCGGCGGTGCGCTGGTGCTCGGCGGGGCCTTCATCGCCCAGTCCTCGCGCCCGCCGCAGTCCGCGGCGGAGCCGGTCGCGGGTTCGGCCGCGGGTTCGGCCGCCGGTGAAGCGGAATCGGGCGAACTGGACCGGCAGACCGCGTCGGCCTAGGGTGACGTCCATGCGTTTGACCGTGCTTCCGCCGCCCGCCGTCTAGTCGCGGGCGGCCGCCGCCGCAGGTATCCGGCCCGGGGGTTCCCGGGCCGGTCCGTGCTGCCCGCGAAGCGATGACGTACGCCTTTCATCCTTCACGCATGCGCGGAGAACGCGGAGAAACACGTGTCGAACACCTCGCCCGCCGGGCGCAGTCTGCTGTACCTCGTCGTCGCCGGAGTCGCCTGGGGCACTGCCGGGGCGGCCGCTTCCCTCCTCTTCCGGGCCGGTGGCCTCGGGCCGGTCTCGCTCACCTTCTGGCGGTGCGCGGGCGGTCTGCTGGTGCTCCTGGGGGTACTCGCCGTACGGGGCGGCGGGGGCGGGACGCGCGGCCCGCGCGGCAGGCGCCGGCCGTCCTCGCCCTCACCCCGCTCCCTGGCCGTGACCGGCCTGTTCTTCACCCTCTTCCAGGTCGCCTACTTCTGGTCCGTGCAGGAGACCGGCCTGGCCGTCGGCACCGTGGTGACCCTCGGGGCGGGGCCGGTGCTGATCGCGCTCGGTGCCCGCCACTGGATGGGTGAGCGGCTGGGGACCGGCGGTGCCGTCGCCGTCGCCGGGGCGCTCGCCGGACTGGTGGTCCTGGTGCTGGGCAGCGGGGGCGGCGAAGTACGGCCCCAGGGCGTCGGCTGGGCGCTGCTGTCGGCCGCCGGCTACGCGGGAATGACCCTGCGCACCCGGCGGGCGGGGCAGCGCGGCGAGGCCGGCGACCCGCTGGTGACCACGGCGTGGTCGGCGGGCGTGGGGGCGGTCTGCCTGTTCCCGCTCGCGCTGGCGGAGGGTCTGCTGCCGCACGCCGCCGACCTCGGGCGGGTGATCTGGCTGATGGCGTACGTCGCGGTGGTGCCGACGGCGCTCGCCTACGCGCTCTACTTCACGGGTGCGGCCGCGGTACGGGCCGCCACGGTGTCCGTGATCATGCTGATCGAGCCGGTGAGCGCCGCGGTGATCGCGGTGCTGGCATTGGGGGAGGAGCTGACCGCCCCCATGGTGCTCGGCACCGGCCTGCTGCTGACGGCGGTCCTCGCGCTGATCGTCGCGGAGGCCCGCCGTCCCGTCGCGGAGCGGCCGAGGCTCCCCGCCGAGCCGGTTCAGAGCGCGGCGAGGTAGCCCGGGAGGGCGGGGCCGGCGCCCGGTTCCCCGGCCGGTATCGGGGTCCCGTAGGTGCGGGCCACCGGGACCACCCCGGACCAGTGCGGGAGGTCCAGGTCCTCGGGGTCGTCGTTCGGGCCGCCGGTACGGATCTTCGCGGAGACCTCGGCGAGGTCGATCCGGATCACGGCGGTGGCCGCCGACTCCTTGGCGTTCGCCGGGCGGCAGTCCGCGGCGCGGCCCGGCACCACCTGGTCCACCAGCGCGTCGAGCGCGGTCCTGCGCTCGGCCTCGTCGACCACGTCGTAGGCGGTGCCGTGCACCACCACGGACCGGTAGTTGATCGAGTGGTGCATCGCGGACTTGGCGAGCACCAGGCCGTCGACGTGCGTCACGGTCACGCACACCGGCAGGCCCCGCTCGCCTGCCGCGGCGGCGCCCCGGAGCGGCCGGGATCCGGTGGAGCCGTGCAGGTAGAGGGCTTCGCCGACCCGGGCGTACAGGGTGGGCAGGACCACCGGGGCGCCCTCGCGTACGAAGCCGAGGTGGCAGAGGTACGCCTCGTCGAGGATCGCGTGCACCGTCGCGCGGTCGTACTGCGCCCGGTGCCGGGAGCGGGTGGGGACGGTGCGGTCGGTGGGCCGGTACGCGGCTTCGGCGGGGACGGCGGTCATGGCGGCGAACTCCATTGCACTAGTGCATAATGTTCTTTGTGCTAGGAGATTACATGATCACGGGGCGGCGTGCATCGGAAATCGCGGCCAGTGTGGAAGCGGGGGTGGGTGCGGGGGAGCTCGCGCCCGGCGCGGTGCTGCCCCCGATGCGCGAACTCGCGGCCCGGCTGGGGGTCAACCCGAACACGGTGGCGGCGGCGTACCGCACGCTGCGCGAGCGCGGGGTCATCGAGACGGACGGCCGGCGCGGCAGCCGGGTACGGTCCCGCCCCGCCACCGCGCCGCGGGAGGCGCGCGGGGTCGCCGTGCCGCCGGGCGCCCGGGACCTGTCGAACGGCAATCCGGACGTCTCGCTGCTGCCCTCCCTGGACGGGCCGCTGGCGGCGGCCGCCCGGCGGTACGCGGAGGCGCCCACGGTGTACGGGCAGGACCCGGTGGTGCCGGAGCTGGCGCGGCTGGCCCGGGAGGGCCTGGCGGCGGACGGGGTGCCGGCGGACGCCGGGCCGCTGGCTCTGACCTCGGGCGCGCTGGACGGCATCGAACGGGTGCTGGTGGCGCACCTCAAGCCCGGCGACGCCGTCGCGGTCGAGGACCCGGGGTGGGGGAGCGTGCTCGACCTCGTCCCGGCGCTGGGGCTGCGGACCCTGCCGGTCGCGGTCGACGACGACGGGCCGCTGCCCTCGGCGGTGGCCCGCGCGCTGACCGCGGGGGCCCGGGCGCTGGTGGTCACGGCCCGGGCGCAGAACCCCACGGGCGCGGCCGTCGGGTCGGCCCGGGCGGAGGAGCTGAGGTCGCTGCTCGCCGCGCATCCCGAGGTGCTGGTCATCGACGACGATCACGGCCACGGCATCGTGGACCTGCCGCTGCACCCACTGGGCGGGGTCACCCGGCACTGGGCGCTGATCCGCTCCACGGCCAAGGCCTACGGCCCCGACCTGCGGCTCGCGGTGGTGGTCGGTGACGAGGTGACGCTGGACCGGCTCCGGGGGCGGCAGCGGCTGGGGCCCGGCTGGGTGAGCCGGCTGCTGCAGTACTCCGTGGTGGAGCTGTGGAGCTCGGGCGCGGTGGATGCGGTGGCGGTGGCCCGCTCGTACGGGGACCGGCGTGACGCGCTGGTCGCGGCGCTGGCCGAGCGCGGCGTACGGGCCCACGGGCGCAGCGGCATGAACGTCTGGATCCCGGTCGCGGACGAGACGAGCGCGGTCACAGGTCTGCTGGCGACGGGCTGGGCGGTGGCGCCGGGTTCCCGGTTCCGCCTGGAGACCGGCCCGGCGGTCCGCATCACCGTCGCGAGGCTGAGCCCGCCGGAGATCCCCGGACTGGCGGACGCGGTGGCCGCGGTGCTCCGCCCGTCGACCGCCTTCCGCCACGTGTAGGGGCGTACGGCGGATCGGGCCGGGCGGCCCGGCGGGGGAAGGACGGCCGGGCCGCGGCAGGGCGTCAGGTGCGGGGGCGGGACTGGGTGAGGGCGGCTCCGGCGAGGACGATGGCGGCGCCGACCGGGGTGTTCCAGTGGAGCTGCTCGCCCAGGACCAGGACGCCCGCGGTGGTGGCGATCACCGGGATGAAGTAGGTGACCATCTGCGCGGTGGTCGGGCCGACCTCGGAGACCAGTCCGTACTGCATCTGCAGGGCCATGCCCGTGCCCAGGGCACCCAGGGCGATCACCGAGAGAGTCGGCCACAGCGGGAATCCGGCCGGGGCGGTGGTGAACAGGGCGCTGACCGCGGTCAGCTGGAGGGTGGAGACCATCAGCTGCGCGCCGGTCAGTGCCACCGGGGAGCCGGGGGTGCCGGCCAGGGTGCGGCGGACGTAGATCCAGCCGATCGGGTAGCAGAGCGAGGCCAGCAGCGCGAGCGCGGTCCCCTTGGCGTCCACACCGGAGAAGCCCTGCCAGGCGCCGAGCACGATCAGCACACCGAGGAAGCCGAGGCCGAGGCCGGCGACCCGGCGGCGGGTCGGACGGTCCTCGGAGAGCGCGACGAGGGAGAGGACCATGCCCCAGAGCGGGGACGTCGCGTTGCAGATCCCGGCCAGGCTGGAGGGGATGCTCAGCTCCGCGTACGCGAACAGGGAGAACGGGGCCGTGTTCAGCAGCAGGGCGGCGACCGAGAGGTGGCCCCAGGTGCGCAGCCCGCGCGGCAGCGGCTCGCGGCGCACCAGCAGGACCGCGAGCAGGGCGAGCGCGCCGAAGAACACCCGGCCGAGGGCCACCTGGAACGGGGCGTACGCCTCGGTGCCGACCTTGATCAGCAGGAAGCTGAAGCCCCAGACCACCGAGAGCAGAGCGAACCGGACGCGCCAGTCCAGAGCGGAACGGCGCGCGGTGGTGGTGGCGGTGGAGGAACCGGCGGAGGCCGGTGGGGAGGGGGTGACTCGGGCGGTGGTGGGTGCGCTCATGTCCTTTAGATTGCGACGCTCGACGTCGTAGGACAAGCGAGATTTCTTTGGGGCGAAGGCGTAGCATCGCTTACATGTTGAACCTGGAGCGCCTCCGCACCCTCGACGCCCTGGCCCGTCACGGCTCGGTCGGCGGCGCGGCCGAAGGGCTGCACGTCACCACCTCCGCCGTCTCCCAGCAGATGGCCAAGCTGGAGCGCGAGGTCGGCCAGCCGCTCCTGGCCAAGCACGGCCGCGGCGTCCGGCTCACCGAGGCCGGACGGCTGCTCGCCGACCACGCCGCGCGGATCATCTCCCAGGTCGAGCTCGCCCAGGCCGACGTCGAGGCCCAGCGCGGCTGTGCCGTGGGGGAGCTGCGGATCGGAGCCTTCCCCACCGCGATGCGGGGTCTGCTTCCGGCCACGCTCACCTCCCTGCGCGCCGAGCACCCCGAGCTGCGCGCCCGGGTCCGCGAGATGGAGCCCGAGGAGAGCATGGCCGCGGTGGTGCGCGGGGACCTCGACCTCGCGCTGGCCATCGACTGGCACAACAAGCGCATGCCGGTCCCGGCCGAGCTGGTGCGGGCGCACCTGCTGGACGACGCCGCCGACGTGGCGGTGCCGGCCGGCCACCCGCTGGCCGGACGTACCGAGGGCGTCTCCCTCCGCGAGTTCGCCGAGGACGAGTGGATCTCCTGGAACGAGGGCCAGTTCTGCCACGAATGGCTGGTCTTCACCCTCCGCGGCACCGGGATCGAGCCGCGCATCACGCACATCGCCGAGGAGCACCACACCCAGCTCGCCTTCGTGGAGGCCGGGCTCGGCGTGTGCGTGACCCCCCGGCTGGGCCGCGGGCCGGTGCCGCACGGGGTCCGGCTGCTGCCGGTGTGCGACACCGTACGGCGGCACGTCTACGTGGTCTGGCGCGCGGACGCCGACCGCCGGCCCTCGATCCGGGCTGCCGTGGCCGCACTGCAGGCCACCGCCGCGGCCATCGAGGGCGGAGAGGGGGCGTAGGCCCTCTCTTTCGGATCTTGCCGGGCCGGGCCCGCCGCCGGCGGTGGTGAGCCCGGGCGCCGCCGGCCCGGTGCCGGGCACGCCTCAGATCTTGCGGAAGTCCCAGGACACGATCCGCTCCGGGGTCAGCCGGAGCCATGCGTGGCGGCCGTCGTGCGGCATCTCGTCGATCCCGAAGTTCTTGGCCGGAAAAAGCCGTTCGACCTCCTCCAGCTCGGGGCAGGGCTCGCCGGTGCGCGGGGCCTCGCCCACCGGCACCGCGCTGCCCGACAGCTCCACGCCCCGCAGCTCGTCGTAGGACTCGCCCGCGTCCACCACCACCGAGATCCGGGGGTCCTTGCGCAGATCGGCCCAGCGGCGGCTGCGGGTGATCGAGTACAGCCAGAACGAGGTGCCGTCCCAGGCGAACCACAGCGCACCGACGTGCGGGCCGCCGTCCGGGGAGACCGTGGCCACCCGGCAGGTGCGCTGTTCCCGCAGGAACGCGTCCACCTCCGCCGGGGTCATCATGATGCGCCGGCCGCGCCGCTGAGTGTCGTCCATCCGTCCTGCACCCCTTCACATCTGACTGTGTGTCAGGAATCATCGGGGCTCTTCCGCCGTCACACCAGGGGGAGCCATGCTCCAGCTCGATCCCGCGACCACCGCCCTGCTCACCGTCGAGTGCCAGAACGGCGTGGTCGGCGACGACAGCGCACTGCCCGAACTGGCCAAGGAGGCCCGCGCCTCGGGGATGCTGGCCCGGGTCGCCGCACTGGTCGCGGCCGCCCACCGGGCGGAGGTGCAGGTCCTCCACGCGGTGGCCGAGCGGCGGCCCGACGGCCGGGGAGCCAACTCCAACGCCCGGCTGTTCGGCGCGGCCGCGAAGCTCCCGGTGCAGCAGCTGTCCGGCACGCACGCCGTCAGGGTCGCCCCGCCCATCGAGGTCGCCGAAGCGGACCTGATCGTCCGGCGGCTGCACGGCCTCTCGCCGATGGCCGGAACCGACCTCGACCCGCTGCTGCGCAACCTCGGCTGCCGGACTCTGGTGGTCACCGGTGTCTCCGCCAACGTGGCCGTGCCCAACACCGTGTTCGACGCCGTCAACCTCGGCTACCGGGTGGTGGTCCCGGCCGACGCGATCGCCGGCGTGCCCGCCGCCTACACCGCCGAGGTCCTCCGCAACTCCCTCTCCCTGGTCGCCACGGTCACCACCACCGAGGAAGTCCTCAACGCCTGGACGTAGCCCCCGGCGGCCCGAACCCGCACCGGTGGCGCGGCGCGTCTCCCTTCGGGGTCACGCCGACGCCGAAGGACCGCGCAAGGGGACCCCGCCCGGGCCGGGCGCGCCCAGGGCGTCCCCGCCCGAGGTCCAGGCGACGTCGAGCCGCTGGTGGACCAGGAGCCAGCCGTCCGGGCCCCGGCGGAACTCCCACGCGTACGGGCCGCCCATGGAGGACGGAGAGGACTCCCGGCCGGGCTCGGTGACGGCGACGAACCACATGTACCCGATGCCGCTCGCCCGGTCGCCGTCGACCTCGACGTGCAGGTTCAGGATGTGGTGCTGCATGCTCGGGAGGCCCGACTCGGCCTCCTCCACCACCGCGCGGATCGCCTCCCTCCCGTACGTCGTGCCCCACGGCCCGAACTCGAGCACCGCGTCCTCGGCCCAACAGGCGGCCCAGGCCCGCCAGTCCTTCCGGTCCAGTGCCCGCCATCCGCGGACCAGCAGACCGCGCAGCGCCTCCTTGTCCTCCAGCTCCCTCAGCCGGCCGTCGAGGTCCCGTGCGCCGGGGCCGGTCACCGGGCGCTCGCAACGGGGCGCACGACGATCTCGTTGACGTCGACCTCCGGGGGCTGCGCCAGGGCATAGGCGATGGCATCCGCGATCGCCGATGCGGGCAGCGCCACGGCGCGATAGGCCTTCATCTCCTCCCGGGCCATCGGGTCGGCGATGGTGTCGGCGAGTTCGGACTCGGTGACGCCCGGGGACACGAGCGTGACCCGGATGCCGCCGGCCGACTCCTGTCGCAGGCCTTCGGAGATCGCGCGGACGGCGAACTTGGTGGCGCAGTAGACGGCGGCGGTGGGTGAGACCTCGTAGGCGCCCACGGAGGCGATGTTCACGATGTGCCCGCCGCCCTGGGCGCGCATCGCGGGGAGGGCGGCCGCGATGCCGTGCAGAACACCCCGGACGTTCACGTCGAGCATGCGGTCCCAGTCGTCCGTCCGCAGCGCGTGGAGCGGGGACAGCGGCATCAGGCCCGCGTTGTTCACGAGCGCGTCGAGCCGGCCGTAGGCGGCGATCGCCGCGTCGGCGAAGGCGCGGGTGTCCGCCGCGTCCGTGACGTCCAGCCTGCGGAAGGCGGCCTCGCCGCCCGCCTCGGTGATCTCCGCCGTGATCCGTTCGAGCCGGTCGGTCCGGCGCGCACCGAGCAGGACGCGGTGCCCGTCCGCTGCCAGGCGGCGCGCGGTGGCCTCGCCGATGCCGCTGCTGGCGCCGGTGACGGCCACGGTCCTGGCGGTGATGCCGGTCATGCCTGCCGTGCCTGTCATGCCTGCCATGCCCGTTCCTCCTGGGTAAGTCCCGTACGGCGACCCGCAGTCGAGGAGCCGAAGGGGCTCGTACGGTGACGTGCCGAGGAGTCTGGTGCGGCGGCAGGGGGCGGGCCAGGACGGTCCGTGCCGGGGTGCGGCGCACCCAGGCTCGCGGCCCGGAACCGGTCTAGCCTGGGCAGATGACCAGCAACGACCTCGGTGAGTTCCTCCGGGCCCGCCGCGCACGGCTGACCCCGGGCGACGTGGGACTGACCTCCTACGGGCGCCGCCGGGTGGCGGGGCTGCGCCGGGAGGAGGTCGCGGTCGTGGCCGGGATGAACAGCGACTACTACGCCCGACTGGAACAGGGCCGCGAGCGCTGCCCCTCGCCGCAGATCCTCGACGCGATCGGGGTGGCCCTGCGTCTGGACCGTGAAGGCCGGGCCCATCTGTACCGGCTGGCGGGCAGTGCCCCGGAGCCCGGCCGGGCGCAGCCGCAGGAGACGGTCGCCCCGATGCTGAGCCGGCTGCTGGACGGGTACGCGGACACCCCGGCGTTCGTCCTCAATCCGGCGCTGGACCTGCTGGCCGCCAACGGCCTGGCCGAGGCGCTCTTCTCTCCCTTCGGGGCCGCGGACAACCTCGCCCGCATGACCTTCCTCGATCCCGCCGGCCGCGGCTTCCACGCGCAGTGGCACCGGGCGGCCGAGGCGGTGGTCGCCACACTGCGCGGCGCGGCCGGCCTCGAACCGGACTACCCGCGTCTGCGCGAGGTGGTGGACGTCCTGACGGGGGCGAGCGAGGAGTTCGCCGCGCTCTGGTCCACGCACACCGTGCGCGGCAAGACCCACGAGGCCAAGGAGTTCGTCCACCCCGAGGTGGGTCCCCTGACACTCGCCTACGAGTCCTTCGACGTACGAGGCGCACCGGGTCAGCAGCTCGTGATCTACCACGCGGAGGCGGGGAGCCCCAGCGGCCGGAGCCTCGCACTGCTCGGCAGCCTCCACGCCACACAGGGCAGCAGACCGGCGGTCCGCGACCGGGAAGACGGCCCCGAAGGAATCCCGCTATGGCGCGACGATCACGACGCCTACTCTGGCGGGAGAGCGCCTCGAGACTCGGCGGAGGGACGTACAGCAAGAGAACGTCCCTTTGATTGCAAGGCCTGATGAATGGATACCCTGGGAAAATGCTTACAGAAGTAGCGGCGACCCGCTACGTCACACCACTGCGTGAGGGCGGCTCGCTCCCCGGCATCGTCGAGGCCGACGACCTGGGCACCTACGTCATGAAGTTCACCGGGGCGGGCCAGGGTCGCAAGACCCTGGTGGCGGAGGTGGTCTGCGGCCGCCTGGCCCAGGAGCTGGGGCTGCGCGTCCCGGAGCTGGTCCAGATCCAGCTGGACCCGGTGATCGGGCTCGCCGAACCCGACCAGGAGGTGCAGGAGCTGCTCAAGGCCAGCGGCGGCCTGAACCTCGGCATGGACTACCTGCCCGGCTCCCTCGGCTTCGACCCGCTGGCCTACCGGGTGGATCCGGTCGAGGCCGGCCGCGTGGTCTGGTTCGACGCGCTCATCAACAACGTGGACCGGTCCTGGCGCAACCCCAACATGCTGGTCTGGCACGGGGACCTGTGGCTGATCGACCACGGAGCCACCATGATCTGGCATCACAACTGGCCCACCGCGCAGACCGCGTCGGCCAAGCCGTACAACGCCTCCGACCACGTGCTGGCCCCGGTCGGGCCGGACATCGCCGCGGCCGCGGCCGAACTGGCCCCGCGGGTCACCCGCGAGCTGCTGCGCGAGGTCGCCGCCGACGTCCCCGACGAGTGGCTGGCCGACGAGCCCGGATTCGCCTCCCCGGACGAGGTCCGCGCCGCGTACGTGGACGCCCTGCTGCCGCGCGCGGCCACGATCCACGAGCGCATCTCGATGGAGGTCGAGGTCAAGGCCCCGTCCGAGCCCCCGGGCTGGCTCACCGACCACCTGACCGAATGGCCCCACAAGAACGTCAAGAACCAGAAGAAGAGCGACAGCCGGTGACCAAGCGGGACGTGTTCGAGTACGCGCTGGTGCGTGTGGTGCCCCGGGTGGAGCGCGGTGAGTGCTTCAACGCCGGAGTGATCGTCTACTGCCGGGCGCACGGGTTCGTGGCCGCCCGCACCCATCTGGACGAGGCCAAGCTCCTCGCCCTGGACCCCGCCGCCGACGTGACCGGCGTACGGGCCGCCCTGCGCGCCGTGGAGGGGGTCTGCGCGGGCGGTGAGGAGGCCGGCCAGGCCGCCGGGGACGACGCGGGACGCCGCTTCCGATGGCTGATCGCCCCCCGCAGCACGGTGGTGCAGCCCGGTCCGGTGCACACCGGGCTGACCGCCGACCCGGCCGCGGAAGTGGAACGGCTGCTCGACCTCCTGGTGCGCTGAACGCGTAGGGGGCCGCGGCGCCGTTGACACCCGGTGCCCGGCCTCCTAGCGTCCTCTCCAGCTGAAGCTACTAAGCGGTTGCTCAGTGCATCCGTACGGGCATCCGCAATTCCGGGCACCCCAAGGGCGAGGAGAATCCAGCATGTCCACCACCGAGCAGCGCGTCGCGATCGTCACCGGCGCGGCCAGGGGCATCGGCGCCGCCACCGCGATCCGGCTGGCCGCCGAGGGCCGCGCCGTCGCCGTTCTCGACCTCGACGAGACCGCCTGCAAGGACACCGTGGAGGCGATCAAGGCGGCCGGCGGCACGGCCCTCGCGGTCGGTTGCGACGTGTCGGACGCCGGTCAGGTGGAGGCGGCCGTCGCACGGGTGGCCAACACCCTGGGCGCCCCCGTGATCCTGGTCAACAACGCCGGAGTGCTCCGCGACAACCTGCTCTTCAAGATGGGCGAGAGCGACTGGGACACCGTCATGAACGTGCACCTGCGCGGTGCGTTCCTGATGTCCAAGGCCTGTCAGAAGCACATGGTCGACGCCGAGTTCGGCCGGATCGTCAACCTGTCCAGCTCCTCCGCGCTGGGCAACCGCGGGCAGGCCAACTACTCCGCCGCCAAGGCCGGCCTGCAGGGCTTCACCAAGACCCTGGCCATCGAGCTCGGCAAGTTCGGCGTCACCGCGAACGCCGTCGCCCCCGGGTTCATCGCCACCGACATGACGGCGGCCACCGCCGCCCGCGTCGGCATGGGCTTCGAGGACTTCCAGGCCGCCGCCGCCACCCAGATCCCGGTCCAGCGGGTCGGGCGGCCGGACGACGTCGCCAACGCCATCGCCTTCTTCACCGGCGAGGCGGCCGGCTTCGTCTCCGGCCAGGTCCTGTACGTGGCCGGCGGCCCGCTCAACTAGCGCGAGAGGGGCGCAGCTCATGGCGTACAACGGCACGGACAGCGGGCACGTCGCGCTGATCACCGGGGCGAGCCGCGGCATCGGCTACGGCATCGCCGAGGCGCTCGTCGCCCGCGGCGACCGGGTGTGCATCACCGGCCGCAACGAGGACACCCTGAAGGAGGCCGTCGAGCGGCTCGGTGCCGACCGGGTCATCGGGATCCCCGGCAAGGCGCACGACGAGGCCCACCAGGCCGCCGCCGTGGAGCGGGCCATGGAGGCCTTCGGCCGGATCGACTTCCTGATCAACAACGCCGGCACCAATCCCGTCTTCGGGCCCATCGCGGACCTCGACCTCGGGGTCGCGCGCAAGGTCTTCGAGACCAACGTGATCTCCGCGCTCGGCTTCGCCCAGCGCACCTGGCACGCCTGGCAGAAGGATCACGGCGGGGCGATCGTGAACATCGCCTCGATCGCCGGTGTCTCCGCCTCGCCGTTCATCGGCGCCTACGGGATGAGCAAGGCCGCCATGGTCAACCTCACCCTGCAGCTCGCGCACGAGATGGCGCCGGGGGTGCGGGTGAACGCGATCGCGCCGGCCGTGGTCAAGACCAGGTTCGCGCAGGCGCTCTACGAGGGACGGGAGGCTGAGGCGGCTTCCGCCTACCCGCTCGGCCGGCTCGGCCTCCCGTCGGACATCGGCGGGGTTGCGGCATTCCTCACCTCCGGGCAGGCGGAATGGGTCACAGGTCAGACGCTGGTCGTTGATGGGGGAATGTTTCTCAATGCCGGAGTCCACTAACCGATAACCGGACACAATCACTCTTTTAAGAGTGGTAAATGTGCCACTAATGTGCGCGAAACCGGTCAAGTGCCCCATGAAACCGACCCCATCGGATTCGTGGGGTACTGCGGTATGGTCTGCCGCACTCAGGCCGATCGAGGAGCGTGCACGTGTTCAACCGGACCAGATGCCTGCAGATCACTGCGGCCCTTGCGTCCATATCCATGCTCGCGGGTTGCGGGTTCGTCACGGGCGACGACTCGCCGGGCGAGAAGCGCCTGGTCGTGGGCACGACGAGCGCGCCGAGCACCCTCGATCCGGCCGCCGCATGGGACGGTTCCTGGGAGCTCTACCGGAACGTGTACCAGACCCTGCTCGCCTTCCCGACCGGCAGCACCAAGCCGCAGCCGGACGCCGCGCAGAGCTGCGAGTTCACCGACTCCAACAACCAGTCCTTCCGCTGCACGCTGCGCAAGGGCCTGAAGTTCTCCAACGGTGAGCCGCTGGACGCCAAGGCGGTCAAGCACTCCTTCGACCGGATCAAGAAGATCAACTCCACGGTCGGTCCGAAGGACCTGTTCGGCAGCCTGGACCGGGTCGAGGCCCCGGACCCGCTGACCGTCGTCTTCCAGCTGAAGACGTCCGACGCGACCTTCCCGTACGTGCTCGGTTCCCCGGCCGCCTCGCTCGTCGCACCGAAGGACTACCCGGCCGACCGGGTCCGCGAGGGCAACAAGGTCACCGGCTCCGGCCCCTACGTGCTCGACGCGTACGTGGACAAGGAGAAGGCCGAGCTCTCCCGCTACGCCGACTACCAGGGCTTCGCCCAGATCAAGAACGCCGGCGTGACCATCCGGTACTACGACGACTCCGGCAAGATGGTGGCCTCGCTCAAGGACAAGGAGATCGACGCCACCTACCGAGGCCTCACCGCCGAGGAGGTCAAGGAGCTCCAGACCGACGGCAGCCGCGAATTCGGCATCCAGGTGGTCGCCAACGTCGGCTCCGAGATCCGGTACCTGGTCTTCAACCCCAAGGACCCGGCCGTCAAGCAGCTCGCCGTGCGGCAGGCGGTCGCCCAGGTCGTCGACCGCGGCACGCTGGTCTCGAAGGTCTACCAGGGCACCGCGGAGCCGCTCTACTCGATGGTCCCCAAGGGCGTGTCGGGCCACCGGACGCCGTTCTTCGACAAGTTCGCCCACCCCGACGTCCCCAAGGCCAGGAAGTACCTCAAGGACGCCAACATCCAGACCCCGGTCGAGCTGAACTTCTGGTACACCACCGACCGCTACGGCTCCTCCACCGCGGAGGAGTTCAAGGAGCTCAAGCGGCAGCTCGAGGAGAGCGGCCTGTTCAAGATCGACATCCAGGGCAAGCCCTGGAAGGAGTTCCAGCAGGGCTACAAGACCGGCCAGTACCCGGTCTTCGGCCGAGGCTGGTTCCCCGACTTCCCGGACGCGGACAACTTCATCGCGCCGTTCGTCGGCAAGGAGAACGCGGTCGGCACCCCCTACGAGCCGCAGGCCATCCTGAACGACCTGCTGCCGAAGTCGCGCCGCTCCAGCGACCGCTCCGCGGTCTCCCCGCAGTTCGAGGACGCCCAGAAGATCATGGCCGACGACGTCCGCCTGCTGCCGCTGTGGCAGGGCAAGCTGTACGTCGCCGCCGGTGAGGACGTCGGTGGCGCCGAGCGCGCGCTCGACCCGCAGACCGCCATGCAGATGTGGGAGCTCTACCGCAAGCAGAGCTGGTAGCGGCCGCGGGCACGCGGCGGGCCCGTGCGGAACGGGCAGCGGGTTCGGTCGGTGTCAGTGGTCGCCGGTAAGTTCTGTGATCAGTTGCAGAACGATTGTCGGAGGTTGTCGACGTGACGCAGATGCTGCCCGAGTCCTGGCTGCCCGTGCTCGGCGAGGAACTGGAGAAGCCCTACTTCCAGGAGCTCCAGGAGTTCGTCGAGAAGGAGCGGGCCCAGGGGCCGGTCTACCCGCCGCGCGAGCAGGTCTTCGCCGCGCTGGAGGCCACCCCGTTCGACCGGGTCAAGGTGCTGGTCCTCGGCCAGGACCCGTACCACGGCGCCGGCCAGGGCCACGGACTGTGCTTCTCGGTCCGTCCGGGGGTGAAGACCCCGCCCTCGCTGCGCAACATCTACAAGGAGATGCACGCCGAGCTGGGCACGCCCATCCCGGACAACGGCTACCTGATGCCGTGGGCCGAGCAGGGCGTGCTGCTGCTCAACGCGGTGCTCACGGTCCGCGAGGCCGAGCCCAACTCGCACAAGGGCAAGGGCTGGGAGAAGTTCACCGACGCGGTGATCCGCGCGGTGGCCGACCGGCCCGACCCGGCGGTCTTCGTGCTGTGGGGCGCGTACGCGCAGAAGAAGCTCCCGCTGATCGACGAGACCCGCCACGTGGTGGTCAAGGGTGCGCACCCGTCCCCGCTGTCCGCGAAGAAGTTCTTCGGCTCCCGGCCCTTCACGCAGATCAACGAGGCCGTCGCCGCGCAGGGCCATGAGCCGATCGACTGGCGCATCCCGGACCTCGGCTGACGCCCGACCGCGCCTTGCGCGGCAATGTCGGTGCCTCCGGCTAGCGTCTTGATGATCAGACCATACGGGTCTGGCAGGACCGACCGCCGGAGGCCGCGTTGACCGAGCAGCAGGAGGCGTCGGAGGACGCCGTCATGACCCGGATCGGCCAGGCGATCATCCTCCTGCACGCCGGTGACCGGGAAGAGGCCCGCAACCGGCTCGGCGACATCTGGTCGGAGATCGGCGGGGAGGGCGACCCCCTGCACCGCTGCACGCTGGCCCACTACATGGCCGACGCGCAGGACGACCCCGCCGACGAGCTCGCCTGGGACCTGCGGGCCCTGTCCGCCGCCGACGCGCTCGGCGACGAACGGCTCGCCCGGCACGAGCCGCACCTGGCGGTCCGGGCCTTCTACCCGTCCCTGCACCTGAACCTCGCCGCGGACTACGCGAAGCTCGGACGGACGGAGGCCGCGCGGGTCCATCTGGAGCGGGCCCGCGCGGCCACCGGCGCGCTCGCGGACGACGGGTACGGCAACGGCGTCCGGGCGGCCATCGCCCGTCTGGCGGAACGGCTCGCGCAGGAGCCGTGGGACCTGCCGGGTCCGGGCTCCGTGCCCGGACAGCACCCGTAGGCCCTCTCTTCCGGGTCTTGCCGCGTCCGCGCGATGCCACCCCACCCAGGGGTCAGCCGGAGTGGACGCCGGCGCAGATGCGGGCCTCGGGGCTGTCCGGCTTGAGATGACCGTGCTCGCGGCCCAGCGCGCACACGTCGGCCGGCCGCACCGGAAGGTGCCTCATGACCTCCCGCTCCACCTCCCGGGCCCGCGGCCCCCGCCCCCCGTCCCGGCCGCTGTCCCGGCCGCCCTTTCGGCCCTTCCCGTCCCGGCCGGGCGTCCCGTTCCCAGGCCCGTCCCCGGACGCCCGGGGCTCCGGGATGTCCGGGACCGGTGGAACGGGCTCCGCAGAGCCCTCCGGGGCCGTCTCCGGGCCTTCTCCGGCCACTCGGTCGGGCGGCTCCGCGGCAGGGCCCGCGCCGCCCCCGGATCCCTCCGGAGCCGCCTTCAGCGCCTCCAGCGCGGGAGCCTGCACCACCACCGGCGCGGTCCCCGTCCCGCCGCGCGTCTCGTGCCGCGGCTGCCCGCCCGCCGACGGGGCGGCGGCGGGCTGCAGCGGGGCGGCGTCCGGGGTCACGTTCACGCAGCCGGAGACGGCCGAGACGGCAGCGGCGACTCCGAGGACCAGGGATGTCGTGGTTCGGGTTGGATGCACTCGCGCAACTCTGCTCTGCACGGACCCGGTTGCGAAAATCCGCGGGCCGTTTTGACCCGCACGAGTGACGGCTACGAGCCGGTTGCCCCGTCGATCTGCTCCCGGAGCAGGTCCGCGTGCCCGTTGTGGCGCGCGTACTCCTCGATCATGTGCGTGTACACCCAGCGCAGGTTGTACCGCTGCTTCCGGCGCGGGTGCTCGCCCACCGACACCTCGTCCAGCGAGCGCTCCGCCACCGCCTCCCGGGCCAGCTCGATCTCCCTGCGCCACACCTTCTCCGCGTCGGCGAAGGTGTCCTCCGGGCCGAAGTGGAAATCGCCGTCCTGGTCCTTCTCCGTGCAGTACAGCTCGGGCAGGTCCAGGCCCAGGCTGACCTCCCGGAACCACCAGCGCTCCACCTCGGCCATATGGCGTACGAGTCCCAGCAGGGTCAGCTCCGAGGGCGGCAGCGAGGCCCGGCGGAGCTGTTCCTCGTCCAGGCCGCGGCACTTCATCGCGAGGGTGACGCGGTGGTGGTCGAGCCAGCCCTCCAGCATCTCCCGCTCGCCGGCGGTGGTGGACGGGTCGGGGCGCTGGTCAAAGTCGAATGTCATGCCCACATCCTGGGACAACGCCACGTCCTGCACCAGGGATTAAGCTGCCGGGACGGACCGGCGGCAGTCGACACGGCAGTCGACACGGCAGACGGTACGGCAGACGACACAGGAGGATCCCCGGTGAAGGTCGCATGCATCGGACTCGGAGACATCGCCCAGAAGGCGTACCTGCCGGTCCTCACGGCCCGCCCCGGTACCGAACTGCACCTGCACACCCGCACCCCCGCCACCCTGGAGCTCGTCGGCGACCGGTACGCCGTCCCGGCCGCCCGCCGCCACACCGGCCTCGACTCCCTGCTCGACCAGGGCCTCGACGCGGCCTTCGTGCACGCCGCCACCGCCGCCCACCCGGAGATCACCGAGCGGCTGCTCCGGGCCGGCGTCCCCACCTACGTCGACAAGCCCCTCGCCTACGAGTACGCCGAGTCGCAACGGCTGGTGGAACTCGCGGAACAGCTCGGGGTGTCCCTCGCCGTCGGCTTCAACCGGCGGTTCGCCCCCGGCTACGTCCAGTGCGCCGACCACCCGCGCGACCTGATCGTCATGCACAAGAACCGCGTCGGGCTGCCCGAGGACCCGCGCACCCTGGTGCTCGACGACTTCATCCACGTCGTGGACACCCTGCGCTTCCTGCTGCCCGGCGAGGCCGACCACATCGACGTCCGGGCCCGGATCCGGGACGGCCTGATGCAGCACGTCGTGCTGCAGATGTCCGGCGACGGCTTCACCGCCCTGGGCATCATGAACCGGCTGTCCGGCTCCACCGAGGAGATCCTGGAGGTCTCCGGCCAGGACACCAAACGGCAGGTGCTCAACCTCGCCGAGATCGTCGACCACAAGGGCCAGCCGACCGTGCGGCGCCGCGGCGACTGGGTGCCGGTGGCCCGCCAGCGCGGCATCGAGCAGGTCGTGGACGCCTTCCTGGAAGCCGTGACGGCCGGAAAGGTACTCAGCGCCCGGGACGCCCTGCTCACCCACGAACTGTGCGAGCGGGTGGTCCTGGCGGCACTGGAGCAGGCCGCCTGACCCGGCGCACCACGAGGAACGCCACGTACCCGGCGAGCGCGGCCAGTGCCGCCCGCACCGCCCAGTCACCGGAACGGACGTACAGGGTGCTGCCCCGCGCGAGCGGGACGGCGTACACCTCGGCCACCGACGCCGAGGTGCCCAGCCGCTCCCCGACGGGCTCCCCGGACGGGCCGTGCACCGCGCTGATCCCGGTGAGGGTGGCGTGCACGACCGGGCGGCCGTTCTCGGCGGCCCGCAGCGCGGCGAGGGAGGCGTGCTGGGCGGGCGCCCAGCTGTCCTGGAAGGTGGACGTCGCCGACTGGGCGACCAGCAGCGCCGCTCCTTCCCGGGTCAGGTGCCGGCTCATGTCGGGGAAGGCCGACTCGAAGCAGACCAGCGGCCCGATCCGGACCTCCGGCCGGCCCGGCAGCGCCATCAGCACCGGCGTCGAACCCCGCCGGCGGTCCTCCCCGGCGGCCTTGCCCACCGAGGTCACCCAGCCCAGCAGCGAACGGGCCGGCACGTACTCCCCGAACGGCACCAGCCGCATCTTGTCGTACCGGTCCCCGGTGGGGCCCGCCCCGCCGACCAGCACCGAGGACTTGTAGATGCCCGGCCGGTCTGAGCGGCGCGCGTCCACGTTCACCAGCAGCGGTGCGCCCACCGCGTCCGACAGGGCCGCCAGCCGCCGGGTCAGGTCCGGCCGGGCCGCCAGGTCCGCGCCGACACTGCTCTCACCCCACACCACCAGATCGGGCCGCCGCCCGGCGAGCTCCCGGGTCAGCCGCTCCCCGACGGTGAACCGCTGTTCCACACTGTCCGCGCCGCCCACCACCCCCGGCTGGACGACCGCCACCCGCAGCACCCCCGACACCTGCGGCCGGGGTGCCCACAGCCACACCGCCCCCGTCAGCACCGCCAGCGCGGTCACCCCGGCGACCGCCGCGCCCCGGGCCGCCGGCGCCACGGCGAGCAGCACCAGCGCGCAGTTCACCGCGACCACCAGCAGGCTCACCAGCCAGACCCCGCCCACCGAGGCCAGCCGCAGCGCCGCCGGCACCTGCCACTGACTGGCGCCCAGCAGCCCCCACGGCCCGCCCAGGCCCTGCCACGACCGCACCAGCTCGGACAGCAGCCAGCCCGCCGGTACGAGCACCAGCGCGGCCGCCGCCCGGCCCGGCGGCGGGGAACCGCCGAGCAGCGCCCGGACCAGCAGCGCCCACGGGATCCACAGCAGGCCGACCAGCGCCGCCACCGGCAGCAGGAACACGTGCAGGCTGGGCAGCAGCCAGTGGTGCACGGCCACGATGAAGCCGAGACCGCCCAGCCATCCCTCCAGAGCCGCGCGCCGCGGGCTCGGGGCGGTGCGCAGCAGCAGCATCCACGGCACCAGGGCCGCGTACGCCCACCACCACAGGGCGGGCGCGGGGAACGCGAGCACGGGCAGTGCGCCGGCCGCCACCGCGGCCGGCGCACGCCACCACCGGGACCCGCCGGTCAGCATGAGGCGCCTCCCCCTCCAGTGTGGCCCGGACCAGGGCCGGTCTCATCCGGGACGAAGCCGGCCCGGCCCCGGTGCCGGCACTTCCCGGCCGTCGTCATGCCGCCGCCGTCATGCCGAAGTCGTCATGCCGGGAGGTGCCGCCACTTCTCGTGAACGGTGACCCGGCCGATCCGCCAGCCGTCCGGCGTACGGGCCAGCACGAAGGTGTAGCGGCCTGCCGCGACGAAGTTGGGGGCGGTGGAGCCGGCCCCCTCACCGCCATCGTCACCGGGGCCCGCGGCCTCGAGCCGCATCGGGTTCACGAAGTCGGCGCGGACCTCGGCCCGGTCGCCGGGGGACCCGTCCACCCGCTCCAGCAGCACCCGGCGGTTGACGATCAGGTGCTGGCGGACCGGGAACAGGGTCATGGTCCCGGCCAGCCATTCCGCCACCGCCCCGGCGGGGCCCTCGATGCCGCCGGCGGAGCGGTAGTCCGCCCGTCCGTCCGGTGCGAAGAGCGCCCGGTAGGCCGCCCAGTCCCCGTCGTCCACCGCGACCGCGTACCCCGTGATCACGTCGTCCACGGCGAGCCGGTCCATCACCGTCGCCAGGTCCACACGCTGCGTCATCGGGACAGTCTGGGGGAGCGGGCGCCCGAGGCCAAGGGTCGTGCGGCCACCGGGCCGAAGACCGCCGCCTCAGGGGCCCGAACGCGGGTCCCGCTGCCGGACCACCACCAGGAAGGCGTCCGTGGCCAGGTCCATCACCACCTCGGCCTGCACCCCCTCACGCATCCGCTCCGCCGCGTACTCCTCGGCGGGCCAGCTTCCCCTCGGACTTCCCGCGGGAAATCGCTCCAGCACCACACGGCCCATGGGACACCCCCTGCGCGTTGCCTTTCCTTCTCTCACAGGGACAACGACGCGGGGGCCGCCCGGGAACGTTCCCGGGCGGCCCCCGCGTCCTCGTCCGCGTCGTCCGCGGGCGGCTACTGGCCGGACTCGCCCGCGTGCGGGCTCAGCACGTCCGTGCCGACCAGCACGAACAGGGCGATGCCCAGCACGATCCGGTAGATCACGAAGGGCATGAAGCTCTTGGTGGAGATGAACTTCATGAACCAGGCGATGACCGCGTACCCGACGACGAAGGCGAGGACCGTCGCGAAGATGGTCGGCCCCCAGGACACGTGGCCCCCTTCCATCGCGTCCTTCAGCTCGTAGCCGCCGGAGGCCACCACGGCCGGGATGGCCAGGAGGAAGGAGTACCGGGCCGACGCCTCGCGGGTGTAGCCCATCAGCAGACCGCCGGAGACGGTCGCGCCCGACCGGGAGACACCCGGGATCAGCGCCATGGCCTGGCAGATGCCGAAGATCAGGCCGTCCTTGACGCTCAGGTCGCGGAGCGTCTTGCGCTCCCGGACCACCCGGTGCCGGCCGCCGGCCTCGTCCCGGGCCGCCAGCCGGTCCGCGACACCGAGCACGATGCCCATCACGATCAGCGTGGTCGCGGTGAGCCGCAGGTCCCGGAACGGGCCCTCGATCTGGTCCTTCAGCGTCAGACCCAGCACACCGATCGGGATGGAGCCCACGATCACCAGCCAGCCCATCTGGGCATCGTGGTCCGAGCGCATCGCCTTGTCCGTGAGCGACCGGCACCAGGCCGAGATGATCCGCATGATGTCCTTGCGGAAATAGATCAGCACCGCGGCCTCGGTGCCGATCTGGGTGATCGCGGTGAAGGCGGCACCCGGGTCCTCCCAGCCGGCGAACGCCGCGGTCAGGCGCAGGTGGGCGCTGGAGGAAATCGGGAGGAACTCCGTAAGCCCCTGGACGAGACCGAGGATTAGGGATTCGAACCAGCTCATGACGGGGTGCGCTCGTCCTTGTGATCGTCGGGCAGTTGGGTCAGATGCTAGGGCCCTTGGGTGAAGCCGGTGACCACAGGGGTGGGCTGCGGGGGCATTCCGGCCGCCGGCACGGCCGGTGCGGCCGCCAGCCGGTGCCTCTTGCGCCAGGCCACGACCCCGGCGAGCAGCCCGGACACCGCGATGAATCCGAAGGATGCGAGGAAGGCCGGGGAGGTGGGCGAGGAGGCGCTGCCGCCCGCGATCACGTACGCAGCGGTGTTGGGGACCGTCCCGATCGCGGTCGCCGTCAGGAAGGGCAGCCAGCCGCACCGGGACACGGCCGCGATGTAGTTGGCGGCCGCGAAGGGCACCCCCGGGAAGATCCGCACCGCCAGCATCGAGCGGAACCCGTGCCGGCTCAGCTGGCCGTCCGCCGCCTTCAGCCACCGGCCGCGCAGCAGCGGTCGCAGCGCGTCCTGACCCATCGCCCGGCCCAGGCCGAAGGCGATCCCGGCCCCGAGGACCGTGCCGGCCACCGCCGCCGCCAGACCGAACTGTGCCCCGAACACCGCCCCCGCACCCAGGTTCAGCAGCGGACGCGGCACGAACGCGGCCGTGCACAGGCCGTACGCCACTGCGAACAGCAGCACCGCCGTGCCGAGCGGGAGCCCGGGCGGCCAGCCCTCCGAGAGCAGTCGCTGGGGCTCGTACAGCACCACGCAGACGCCTGCCGAGACCAGCAGGACGACCAGCAGGGACAGCCGGGTCCACGGGGCGAGGAGGAGGGACATCCCGGGAGATTAACCGACACGCACGGCCGGCCGCCGTAATCTGCGCCTCAGGCGGCCGAACGCCCGGTGGCCGGAAGCCGCCGGAAAACCATTCGACGGCCGGGTCCGTGTCCGGAATGATCGGGGCCATGTTCCGGTACGCCTTCCCCGCAGCGCCGTCCGCAGTCGCGGACGCGCCGAAGGCTGCCGTCCTCGCTTTCGGCGGCGCACGAAGCTGACCCTTCCCGGATCGTCCGGCGGACCCCGCAGGGGGAGGGTCGGCAGGTCGCAGGGGTCCCGTCTCACGGCTTCGAAGCAACGGGAAGAGATCATGGCCAAGACGGCCTTCGTGCGGACCAAGCCGCACCTCAACATCGGCACCATGGGTCACGTCGACCACGGCAAGACCACCCTCACCGCCGCCATCACCAAGGTCCTCGCCGCGCGCGGGAGCGCCTCCTTCGTCCCCTTCGACCGGATCGACCGCGCCCCGGAGGAGTCCCGCCGCGGCATCACCATCAACCTGACCCACGTCGAGTACGAGACCGACACCCGGCACTACGCCCACGTCGACATGCCCGGCCACGCCGACTACGTCAAGAACATGGTCACGGGGGCCGCCCAGCTCGACGGCGCGATCCTGGTGGTCTCCGCCCTCGACGGGGTCATGCCACAGACCGCCGAGCACGTGCTGCTCGCCCGCCAGGTCGGCGTCGACCACATCGTCGTCGCCCTCAACAAGGCCGACGCGGGAGAGCCGGAGCTCACCGACCTGGTCGAGCTGGAGGTCCGCGAGCTGCTCACCGCGCACGGCTACGGCGGGGACACCGCACCCGTCGTACGGGTCTCCGGACTGCGGGCGCTGGAGGGCGACCCGCGCTGGACGGCGGCCGTCGAGGCACTGCTGGACGCGGTGGACACCTACGTCCCGATGCCGGTGCGCTACACCGACGCCCCGTTCCTGCTGCCGGTGGAGAACGTGCTCACCATCACCGGACGCGGCACCGTCGTCACCGGTGCCGTCGAGCGCGGCACCGTACGGATCGGCGACCGGGTCGCCGTCCTCGGCGGGCACGGGGAGCCGGCCCAGACGGTGGTCACCGGCCTGGAGACCTTCGGCAAGCCGATGGAGTCCGCCGAGGCCGGCGACAACGTGGCGCTGCTGCTGCGCGGGGTGCCCCGGGACGGCGTGCGCCGCGGTCACGTGGTCGCCGCCCCGGACAGCGTCACTCCCCGGCGCCGCTTCACCGCGCAGGTGTACCTGCTGTCCGCCCGGGAGGGCGGCCGCAGCACGCCGCTGGGCAGCGGGTACCGCCCGCAGTTCTACGTACGGACGGCCGACGTGGTCGGGGACGTGGACCTGGGGGAGGCCGGAGTGGCCCGGCCCGGCGAGACGGTCTCCATGACCGTGGAGCTGGGTCGCGCGCTTCCGCTGGAGCCCGGCCTCGGGTTCGCGATCCGCGAGGGCGGCCGTACGGTCGGCGCGGGCACGGTCACGGCGGTCGGGGAGTAGCCCCCGCCCTGGTGGCGGCAGGAGCGCACTGCGAGACTGCCGCCACCGGGTCACGGCATTCCAGGAAGGCGGCACCGATGACGGGGACGGGAACGGGCACCGGCGGGACGGCGCTGGTGCTGGGCGGCGGCGGGCTGACCGGCGTCGGCTGGGAGTGCGGCATCCTCCACGGTCTGGCCGAGGCGGGCGTCGACCTCTTCGGCGACGGCCTGGTGGACCTGGTCGTCGGCACCTCCGCCGGATCGCTCGTCGGAGCCCAGGTCACCTCCGGCCTGGCCGGCCCGCGCGAGCTGTACGAGCGCCAGCTCGGCGACCCGTCCGCCGAGCCGCGGGCCCGGCTCGGCGGCTCGGTCTTCGCGCAGTTCGCGCTGGCCATGCTGCGGTCCCGTACGGCGGAGGCGTACCGGCAGCGGATCGGCACCCTCGCGCTCGGCGCCGCCACCGAACCCGAGGAATCCCGCCGCGAAGTGCTCGCGGAGCGGCTGCTCAGTCACGACTGGCCGGACCGGCGGCTGCTGGTCAGCGCCGTGGACGCGGTGACCGGGGAGCTGCGCGCCTTCGACCGGGACAGTGGCACCGGGCTGGTCGACGCGGTCTCGGCGAGCTGCGCGGTGCCGCTGGTGTGGCCACCGGTGACCATCGGCGGGCGGCGCTACATCGACGGCGGGATCCGCTCCTCCGCCAACGCCGACCTCGCGGCCGGGTACCGCCGGGTGATCGTCATCGCTCCGGTGGCGCTGGGTTCGCGCCTGGTGCCCTCGCCGCGGACCCAGGCGGCCGCACTGCGGGAGGCCGGGGCGGACGTGGTGGTGATCCACCCGTCCCGGGAGGCCCGCAAGGCCTTCGGCCGCAACGTGCTCGACCCGGCGCGCCGGGCGCCGGCCGCCCGCGCGGGACAGGAGCAGGCCGCCGCGCACGCGGCCGAGGTCGAGCGGGTCCTGGCCGCCTGAGAGCCCCGCCGCGGGCTGCCGGACAATGGTGCGGTGAGCGACGAACGGATCCCGGTGCTGCGGGACACGGTGCAGGGCACCGCCAAGCTGATGCCGGACGTGGACCGGGACGGGGGCTGGCTGCTGACGGTCGACGGGGCCCCTCAGTCGTACGTGGACCTCGACGATCCCGGGTACCTCGAGTTCGAGTACGTCCGTCGCCTGGCCCACGTCCTGGACTGCGCGGCGGACCCGGGCGAGCCACTGGACCTGGTCCACCTGGGCGGGGGCGCGCTGACCCTGCCGCGGTACGCGGCCGCCGCCCGGCCGGGCTCGCGGCAGCGGGTGGTGGAGTTCGACGCGGCCCTCGTGGAGCTGGTCGCCGGGCACCTGCCGGTGCCGGCCGGTTCCGGGATCACGGTGCACACCGCGGACGCCCGGGCCTGGCTGGAGCAGGCCCCGGCGGCGAGCGCGGACGTGGTGGTCGGGGACGTGTTCGGCGGTTCCCGGGTACCCGCGCAGCTGGCCTCCGTCGACTACGCGCGGGAGGTGGCCCGGGTGCTGCGGCCGGGCGGCCTGTACGCGGCCAACCTGGCGGACGGGGCGCCCTTCGGTTTCCTCCGGGCCCAGCTCGCCAACTTCCGCGCGGTGTTCGGCCGGCTCGCGCTCATGGCGGAACCGGCAGTCCTCCGCGGCCGGCGGTTCGGCAACGCGGTCCTGCTCGCCTCCGACGCGGAGCTGCCCCTGACGGGTCTGGGCCGCCTGGGCGCGGGCGACGTGTTCCCGGCACGGGTCGAATCGGGTGCGGCGCTGACGAAGCTCATCGGCTCCGCCGTGGCGGTGGCGGACCGCGACGCGGTCCCCTCGCCGGCGCCTCCGGCGGGGGCCTTCACGCTGGACTGATCCGCCCGTACCGGCGTGGCCCCGCAGAGGGCAGGTCAGCGCGGAGCGGGCTCCGCCCGGGGCGTGTCGGCGTTCTGGGCCGGGCCCGCTTCCGGGCCGCTCACGGGCTGCGGAGCGAGGGCCCGCTCCTGGCCGGCGACCCGGGCCACCGGCCCGGTCGGCCGTGGCTCCGCCCCCGCAGCCCCGGCCGGCCTGGGACCGGAGGCCACCTGCTTGGCGGCCCGCCGCCGGAGCCGCCGTACGTCCGGGACCACGAGCACCAGCGCCGTCGGCAGGACGACCAGCGCCGCGCACCCCCACAGGGACGGGGTCCGCCCGAACGCCGACTCGGCCGGCCCGGCCAGCGCCGTCGCCAGCGGCAGCATCGACACCGAGCCGAACCAGTCGTAGGCGGACACGCGCGAGAACTTGTCCTCGGGGATCTCCTGGTGCAGCGTCGACATCCAGTTGACGCCGAAGACCTCGATCGCCGCCCCGCTCACGAACATCACCGCGCACAGCCCCCAGGCCGGCAGCGGCACCGCCAGGCCCGCCGCGGGCAGCGCCAGCGGGAACACGCACAGCGTGCCGACCAGCAGCATCCGGCGCGGCTTCCAGGCCATCATCAGCACGGCGCCCCCGATGGTGCCCAGGCCGAAGAAGGCCAGGGCGATGCCCCACGGTGCGGGCCCGCCGAGGTGATCGCGTGCGACCAGGGGTCCGTAGACGGACTCTGCCGCGCCCACGACGCCCACCACCACGGAGAACTGGAGCACGATGCCCCACAGCCAGGGGCGGGTGCGCACCTCCGCCCAGCCCTCGCGGAGGTCGGCCAGCAGGCCGCCGCTCTCCTTGGGCTCCGTCTTCCCGCCGACGTCCAGGAAGGCGCGCAGCACGCCCGCCACGGCGAACGCGGCGGCGTCCACGGCGAGTACCCAGCCCGGCCCCATCGCGGCGATCATCGCGCCGCCGAGCGCGGCGCCGCCGATGCCGGCACTGTTGACCGCCATCCGGAACAGGGCGAAGGCCCGGTTGGAGTGCTCGCCGGAGACGGTGGCGAACAGCATGCCCTCGGCCGCCGGGTTGAAGAACGCCTGGCCGGTGCCGCACAACGCGCTGAACAGCATCATCTGCCACAGCTGGGCGTGGCCGAGGAGCACCATGGCGGCGAAGGCGGCCTGGGAGACGCAGTTGACGGCGTTCGCGGCGACCATCACCCGGTGCCGCGGCAGCCGGTCCGCGACGGCGCCGCCGACGAGGAGGAAGAGGACGAGGGGAAGGGTGCGGGCGGCGGCCACCAGGCCGACGTCACCGCCCGAGCCGCCGGCCTCCAGCACCGCGAACGCCGACGCGACCAGTGCTCCGTGCGCGCCGAGGTTGGTGATGACGGCGGCGCCGGTCAGCAGGGTGTAATTGCGGCCCGCCCACGCGGGGCGTTGCCGGCCGGGCGTGCGGGCAGCGGAGGGCGCGGTGGGAGAGCTCACCCCCGGACTATCCCCGTTCGGGTCCGTTCTGCCAAACGGATTACCCGTCGGAAATCGTCCGGGGGCGGGGCGGATCCGCGCAGGATCAGCCGGAGGTGAGGCGGAGCGTGCTGAGGACCTTCTCGTAGACCTCGGGCTTGACCTCGTCCTTCACGCCGGCCGCGCCGTAGAGCACCCAGCTCGCGAAGTCACCCTTGCCGTTCTTGAAGCCGAAGCCGATGGCCTTGCCGTCGGTGGCGCACTTGTGGGGCTTCTTCACGCCGGTGGCGGTGGCGGTGACCATGTGGCCCTTGAGGCCGGAGGCGGTCGTGTACTCCTTGGGCGTGGTGACCTTGACCGTGCCGTCCGGCTCCTTCTGGGCGTAACCCGCCCAGACCCAGGTGCCGGTGTTGGCGGACGCGGCATCGCCGGTGTCCTTGGCGCCGTTGGCCCCCTTCACGCCGGTGCCCGCCAGCGAGAACTCCTCGGTGTCACCGTCCTTGTCGGAGTCGACCGTGCACCACTCCTCCTTGAGGTACGCGGGCGCCGACATGCTGATGGCGGGGGAGATGCCGTCGTTCTTCTTCTCGTCGAGGAAGCCGGCGCTGACGCCGGAGCCCAGCACCTTCCACTCCGGCGGGACGTCGAAGGCGACGCCGTACTTGGTGTTGACGACCACCTTCCAGCCGGGAACGGTCGGCTGCTCGGAGCCGCCCGCGCGCGGGTTGCCGCTCGGCGTGGCCGGGGCGGCCGGGCTCATCGCGGCGGAGGGCGGCGCGGACGCCGTGTTCTGGGGCTTGTCGTTGGCCTGGGGCTTCTCCTCGTCGTCCTTGGTGAGGACGAACGCGCCCGTGACGGCCGCCGCGACGACCACGGCGGCCGCGGCGACGATCGCCACGGTCTTGGTCGAGTTCGACGAGCCGGAGCCGCCGCCCTGCGGGGACTGCGACTGTGCCTGCGGTCCCCACGGCTGGGCGGCCGGCTGCTGGCCGTACCCCTGTTGCGGGTACCCGTAACCCGGCTGCTGCTGCCCGTACCCGGGCTGCTGCTGTCCGTACCCCGGCTGCTGGTACGGGTTCGGCTGCCCGGGCTGCTGCCCCGGCTGCTGGTACGGGTTCTGGTTGGCGTTCTGAGGGTTCTGCTCGCCCCCGGGCGACGGCTGCTGTCCTGGCCACATGGCCGGTAACGATAGTGGGAGGGGGTGACAGGGGCTACGCCCGCCCCTACCGGGGGGGCTGGTCAAGCGCGTCTACTCGCGGGTAACATCCGGTTCCATGAGCGCAGATCAGATGAACATGGGCGAACTGCTCGCCGCCACGGTGCCGATGGTCCGCACCCTCAACCTCGAGTGCGTGGAGACCACGCCCGAGCGCGCCGTCTTCCGCCTGCCGGACCAGCCGGACTACCACAACCACATCCAGGGCCCGCATGCCGGAGCCATGTTCACCCTCGCGGAGTCCGCGAGCGGTGCGATCGTGCTCGCCGCCTTCCAGGAGCAGCTCTCCCGTGCCGTTCCGCTCGCGGTCAGCGCGCAGATCGGCTACAAGAAGGTCGCCAAGGGCCCGGTCACCGCGACCGCCACCCTGGGCCGCCCCGCGGCCGAGGTCATCGCGGAACTCGACGAGGGCGGCCGCCCCGAGTTCCCGGTGGCCATCACCATCCAGCGCGACTCCGACCAGGCCGTCACGGGCGAGATGACCGTGGTCTGGACCCTGCGTCCGAACGCGTAGGCGCTGAACCGCCGGGGTGGCGCGCGGGTCAGTAGCCGCTGCCACCGGAGTTGCTGCCGCCGATTTCGCACCCGAGAGCCCACGCCGATTCGAAGAACGTCGCCTTGAAGTTCGCCACGAAGGCGCACATGTCCGGGTCGGCCGGGCCGCCCTCCGCCGCCTGAGCCCCCGCGATGAAGTCGACCGCGGCCATGAGCAGCAACACGCCCAGCACGACGCCGACGACCGCGGCGATGATGCAGCCGGTCCCGCTCCGGCGCGGCGGGGGCGGCGGAGGGTAGAAGTGCGGCGGGTAGGGCGGGTACGGCGGCGGCGGAGGAGGGTTGCCGGGCGGCGGCGGTAACGACATGGACTGTCCTCCGGCGGGATGCTGGGGCTCCTTCGTGCGGGACCTCTGCAGCGTAGATCTTGAGCGCCGATCCGATCCAGACCCGTGCACCGGGGAACGGCGAAGCCCCGCCTGGGTCCGGACCGGTTGCCTGGTCCGGCGTGTGGTGCCCGGCCTGTGGCGCGGCACTGGATACGCTCGCCGCGTCGTACCCGCCCGCTCATGGAATCCGAGGCACGTATGAGTCTGACCAGCGGGAACAGGTTCGGTGGACGGCGGTCGGGGCGGACGGCGGCCACCGTGGTCGCGGCGGCCGCGGCGTGTTCCGGGCTCACCTGGACGGCGGTCGCCCTCACCAGCAGCTCCACGGTTGCGAAACCGCCCGTCACCTGTGCCTATACGCCGACCAAGGGCGGATCCCGGACCGTCGGCGTACCGTCCTTCGAGGCCGCGGCGGCCGGCCGGCCGTTGACGTTCCGGCTCGCCACCGGCGAGGGCACGGTCACCGTCAAGGCGCTGACCGAGGAGGCGCCGTGCACCACGAACTCCTTCTCGTACCTGGCCGGGAAGAAGTACTTCGACGGCAGCAAGTGCCACCGCCTCACCACGACGGGGATCTTCGTGCTCGAATGCGGTGATCCCGCCGGGGTCGGCAATTCCGACCCCGGATACTCCTATCCGGACGAGAACCTCGCCGGTGCGGTCTACCCGGCCGGAACGGTGGCCGTGTCCAAGGCCCAGCCGGGGCGCAACGGCGGCCAGTTCTTCATCAGTTACGGCGATCCCGCGTTCCCGCTGAAGCCCGACTGGACCCCCTTCGGGAAGGTCGTCGAGGGGCTGGACGTGGTGAAGAGGATCGCGGCGAAGGGGACCGCGAACGGAGCGCCGGACGGAGCCCCCAAGGAGCCCGTCGTCCTCACGTCGGTCAGGGTGCAGAGCCAGTGAGGGCGAGGCCGGGTGACCGTGCCCGAGGTCACCCGGCCCCGCCCCGGTCGGCGGGCTCGAAGCGCGGCCGTCCGGGCCTCAGCCCGTGCGGCTGAGCAGGAGGAAGCCGTCCCTCTCCGCCACCGTGCGGTACCCCTGGGCGCGGGCCTCGGAGATGGCCATGGCCTCCCGGACGGACGACAGAGGGAAGCGCAGCGCCGGTGCCACCTGCTTGTCGATCATGATCCATTCGGGGTCCGGGCGGCTGTCGCCCCAGCCGTGGAGGCTGACGCTGGTGCGGTCGGCGAGGTGCGGCACCAGATAGCTCGACGCCTGGACCGTGGCGCCCTCCGGGATCTCCGCCATCACGCTGTGGGCCACCGCGGTACGGGAATGGTTGCGCCAGGTCTCCGGCTCGACCAGCTGCCACAGCGGGAAGTGCGGCAGCAGCATCAGGGTGATCGCCGCCGAACCCGCCAGATGGCGGTACAGGCCGACGCCGCTGTTGCCCCGCCGGTGCAGGGCGTCGGCGAAGGCGACGAAGACGATCGGCATGACCAGCAGCGAGTAGTGGTAACCGGTGCCCCAGTGGTCGGGGTAGCCCGAGGCCAGGCGCCACAGTACGGACGGCAGCGCGATCAGCACCAGCGGCGAGCGCAGGGCCAGGAACAGGGTCGGGGCCAGGATCAGGATGAGGGTCGTGACCTTCTGCTGCGGGGTGATCAGCCCGAGCGTCACCTTGTACAGGAAGCCCGTCAGGCCGTCCTGCGGCGCGTTCGCCAGCTCGGGCGGGAGCAGGCCCGGGGGCAGGGCCGGATTGTGGGAGGCGAAGTAGCCCTCGAACCCGCCCGGGTGGAACGAGCCCAGTACCAGCAGGGCCACACCTGCCGACACCACGCCGAAGGCGGCCGTGACCAGGCCCAGCCGGCGACCGCCCCGGCCGCCCCGCCAAGCGATGACCAGGCCGATCACGGCCACCGTCAGGCCGAGGTCCTCCTTCACCAGGACGAGCGGCAGTGCCCAGTACGCGGCGGCGCGCAGCCGGCCGCTGCTGAGGGAGGTGAGGGAGAGCACCAGCAGGGGAAGGGCGAAGGCCCACTCGTGGAAGTCGCTGGTGACCCCGCTCGCGATGCCCCAGGAGAGGCCGTAGCAGGCGCCGATGACGGCGGCGGCCGCGGAGCCGAGCGTACGCCGGACCCAGAAGGTCAGTGCCAGCACGCTGCCCGCCGCCAGCGCGGCCTGCGCCACGAGCAGCATCTTGACCGAGGGCCACAGCCAGTACAGCGGCGCGAGCAGGGCCAGGACGGGGGAGAAGTGGTCGCCGAGGACCGGGAAGTCCGGTCCCTTGACCTCGGAGACGGGCAGGTGCCCCTCGGCGTACGAGCGCACGACCTGGACGAAGATGCCCAGGTCGAAGGCGCGGGTGAGCAGACGCTCGTGGAGGGCCAGGGAGATGACCGAGTAGCCGAAGAACAGCGCCCCCGCCATGGTCCAGATCCACCACGTGTTCTCGGGACGGTCCTCGGCCGGGGGCTTGGGACGGGGCCGTGCCACGGTGCCGGTCTGCTGCGGTGGGAGCGTGGCGGCGTCGCCGGTGGGTGCGTGCATGGCTCCTCAAGATGCCAGCAACGGGGAGGGCCGGTGCAGGAGTTGCCTCCCGCCCCGGCAGATTCCGCCGAATGGCCCAGGCGCGGGGGTACCGGCGGGCCGCCGGGCCCGGATCCCGCGGCCTTGAGCTCTGAGTCCTGAGTCCTGAGCCCGTGCGTCCCAACAGCTGAACGCCCCGGCCGCCGGCCGCGAGCCTCCGCGGTGCCGGGGCTCCCCATGGCACAGAGTGGGCGGGGCGGCCCCGGGGGCCGCCCGCGCCGAGCGCCGCCGCAGGGAGTGCCCATGTCCGAGGCCCTGTCCGAGGCCCTGTCCAGACGTTCCGCCCTGCGGCTGCTGGGAGCGGCGGGCGCCGCACTCGGCACCGCCGGGACCGCCGGGTGCGTGGCGGACCTGCCGCCCGGGACGGCACCCCGTACGGCGGGCACGGCGAGCGGCGGAGCCGGAGCGGGACCCGCCCGGCCGGGCAGCGCCGTCCGGGTCGACGCCCTGCTCGAACACCTCACCCTGGACGAGAAGACCGCCCTACTGCACGGCACCCGCGACCCCGCCCCCCTCGGACAGGCGGCCTACGTACCCGGTGTGCCGCGCCTGGACGTGCCCGTGCTGCGCATCGCCCACGGACCCAACGGGATCAGCGTCGCCAAGCCGGCCACCGCGCTGCCCGCCCCCGTCATGCTGGCCTCCGCCTTCGACCCGGGGCTCGCCCGCGAGTACGGGCGCGTGCTCGGCCGCGAGGGCCGCTCGCTCGGCCAGGACCTGCTGCTGGCCCCGGTGGCCAACCTGATCCGCACCCCCTACGGCGGCCGCAACTTCGAAAGCCTCGCCGAGGACCCGCGGCTCACCGCCGACCTGGTCGCCGAACTGGTTCGCGGCATCCAGGACGAGGGCCTCATCGCCGCCGTCGGCCGCTTCGCCCTCGACAACCAGCAGCACGGCCGCGGCACCCTCGACGTGACCGTCGACGAACAGACCCTCCAGGAAACGGAACTGCGCGGCTTCGAGTCCGCCGTCGCCGCCGGAGCCGGCGCCCTCGTCGGCGCGTACAACAAGGTCAACGGCGTCCGCGCGGGCGAGAGCAGACTGCTCCTCGACGAGCTGCTGCGCGCCCGCTGGGGATTCGACGGCTGGGTGGTTTCCGACTGGAACGCCACCCACAGCACGGTCGCCGCCATCACCTCCGGCCTCGACATGGAACTCCCCGCCGGCATCCACTTCGGCGCCCCGCTGCGCCAGGCCGTGCGGGCCGGGACCGTGTCCGAACCCGCCGTGGACCAGGCCGTCCGCCGGGTGCTCGGCACCATGGACCGCTTCGGACTCCTCGACGGCAGGGCACCCCGCAGGCCCCCGCGCGACCCGGTGGCCGGTGCCCGCGTCGCCCGGCGCGTCGCCACGGCCGGAGCGGTCCTGCTCCGCAACGAGCGCGGCACCCTCCCGCTGGCCGGCGCCGCCGCCCGGTCCATCGCCGTCATCGGGCCCTCCGGCGGCGTCCCCTTCGTCAGCGGCGGCGGCGCCGCGCACGTGGTGCCCGACCGGGCAGCCGCGCCGCTGGCCGCCATCCGGCAGCGGGCCGGACGGAACGCCACCGTGCGCTACGCCCTCGGCGAGGACGTGCACGGACGCCCGATCCCCGCCGCGATGCTCACCCCGCCCGTCGCCTTCGAGGACCAGCGCGTGGACGCCGGCCGCAGCCGCGGCTGGGAGGCCTCCTTCACGCTCCCCGAGGACGACGAGTGGACCCTGCTGCTCCACCACTCCGGGCTGCGCCCCGAGGTCCGGATCGACGGCGAGGAGGTCTTCCCCGTACGCCCGGGCGTCGCCGAGCCCTTCACCGGTGCCCTGCTCGGCACGGCCCCGGACGGGCTCACGGTCCGCCGCCGCACCCTCGGCCTGAAGGCCGGGCCGCACAAACTGGCCGTCACCGCCCGCGGCGGCACCACCGGGCAGCGCTTCCGGCTGCGCCACACCACCCGGGCCGGCCGGGCCGCCGACCTCGCCGAGGCGGTCAAGACGGCCGGGGCGGCCCACAGCGTCGTGCTCTTCGCCTACGAGGACGCCGCCCCCGGCGCCGACCGCACCACCCTCGCCCTGCCCGGAGGCCAGCAGGCGCTGATCGAGGCGGTCACCGCGGCCAACCCGCGCACCACGGTGGTCCTCAACACCTCCTCCGCCACCGCCATGCCGTGGCTGGACCGCACCGGGGCGGTCCTCCAGATGTACTACCCGGGGCAGGAGGGCGCCGCGGCCACCGCCGACGTGCTCTTCGGCGACGCCGACCCGGGCGGCCGGCTCACCCAGACCTTCCCGGCCGGCGAACGGGCCCACCCGGTCGGCGGGGACCTGCTGCGCTACCCCGGGGTCGGCGGACGACAGGAGTACAGCGAGGGCGTCCACGTGGGACACCGCTGGTACGACGCGCAGCGCGTGGCGCCGCTGTTCCCCTTCGGGCACGGCCTGTCGTACACCACCTGGCGCTACGAGCAGCCCGCCGTCCGGTCCGAGGACGGGGCGCTGCGGGTGGAGTTCACCGTCCGCAACACCGGCCGCCGCAAGGGCACCGAGGTGGCCCAGGTGTACGTCGGGCCCTCGCCGGACCTCACGCTGGACCAGCCGGTCCGGGCCCTGGCCGGCTACCGGAAGATCGTCCTCGGCCCGGGGCAGGCGCAGCGGGTCACCGTGACCCTCGACCGGCGCGCGCTGTCCTCGTGGGATCCGGCCCGGCACGCCTGGGTGCTGGGCACCGGCCGCCGGGAGGTCTTCGTGGGGCGCTCCTCCCGGGAACTGCCGCTGCGGGCGAAGGCGGTGGTCCGCGGCAGGTAGGCTGCCCGGTCGGTGCGCGGTGCGCCACAAGGGGGCACCGCGGTTCGACGCGGCGATGCGGCGATGTGGGAGGACGTACCGGTGCACATCCAGGAGTGGCTGGAGACCGTTCCGGCGGTGAGTGTCTATCTGCTGGTGGGTGTGGTCATCGGGCTGGAGAGCCTCGGCATTCCGCTGCCGGGCGAGATCATCCTGGTCAGCTCGGCCCTGCTGGCGTCCCAGCACGGGGACATCGACCCGCTGGTGCTGGGCATCTGCGCCACCACGGGCGCGATCGTCGGAGACTCCATCGGCTACGCGATCGGGCGGCGCGGCGGCAAGCCGCTGCTGGAACGGCTCGGGAGGCGGTTCCCGAAGCACTTCGGCGCCGCGCAGATCGGCATGGCGGAGCGGTCCTTCGAGAAGTGGGGCATGTGGGCGGTCTTGTTCGGCCGCTTCGTGGCCCTGCTGCGGATCTTCGCCGGGCCGCTGGCGGGTGTGCTGCACATGCCGTACTGGAAGTTCCTGATCGCCAACGTCTTCGGCGGCATCCTGTGGGCGGGCGGCACCACAGCCGTCATCTACTACGTCGGCATCGTCGCGGAGGCCTGGCTGAAGCGGTTCTCCTGGCTGGGGCTGGTGCTCGCCGTGCTCATCGGGCTGACCTCGATGCTGGTGCTCAAGCGGCGTGCGGCGAAGGCCGCCGCCGCGGGCGCGGGTGAGGCGGAGCCGGCCGCCGAGCCGGAGCCGGCCCTGGCCTCCGAGCGCGGCTGACCCTTCCCCGCGGGGCTGTTCCCCACCCCGCCCCTTCCCGAACCGGGGGCGAGCCCCCGGGCCCCCGGACCCGTGTCCGGGGGCGTCCGGGCCGCGACGGACCTGCGCGCCGTTCTGTGGCTGGTCGCGCAGTTCCCCGCGCCCCTGACGGGGCGGGGGCTCGGGGCCGTTACCCGGCGGGGGTCACCGACGCGCGGTGCTGCTTCGCGAGTTCGAGGTACATCGCCGCGTTGAGGCGGATGCCCTCCTTCTCCTCCTCGGTCAGTTCGCGGCGGACCTTCGCCGGGACGCCGGCCACCAGCGAACCCGGCGGGACGACCATGCCCTGCGGCACCAGTGCCTGGGCGGCGACGAGCGACCCCGCGCCGATCACCGCGCCGTTGAGGACCGTGGCGCCCATGCCGATGAGGCAGTCGTCCTCGACCGTGCAGCCGTGCACCACCGCGTTGTGGCCGACGGAGACCCGCTCGCCGATGGAGACCGGGAAGCCGGGGTCGGTGTGGACCGTGCAGTTGTCCTGGACGTTGCTGTCCGCGCCCATCGTGATCGGGGCGCAGTCGGCGCGAAGCACCGCCGAATACCAGATGCTCGTGCCGGCGGCCATGGTCACGTCGCCGACGACCACGGACGTCGGGGCGGTGAAGGCCTCGGGGTCGACCTGCGGGCTCTTGCCGCCCACGCCCGCCACCAGCGCCCCGGCCGGTCCACCCGTCTGATACGTCATGTCTGGTCTCTTCCCTCTGGTTCCCGATGCCGCGCTCGGCAGCACCGTAGACGATGGGGTGAAGATCACAGCAGCCCGGCCCGGACGCCCGCCGCCCGGCCGACTACCGTGGCCGGGTGCCGAAGAACAGAAACACGTTCTCATCTGTCGCCCCCGCACTGGCGGCCTGGCGCCGCCGCCTGGGCAACCGCGCCGTGCACGCCGGCTGGCGGTGGATGCAGCAGGCCGGCGCGGTCACCGCACAGAACCCCGGCCCGCACCGGTTCGGCGCCATCGGCACCGGCACCCGGCTCGCGTTCCCCCAGGGCACCGTCTTCGGCGCGCCCTGGATCCGGCTCGGCGACCACTGCATCATCGGCGAGCAGGTGACCCTGACCGCCGGGATGATGCCCGACCTCGACCTCGGCCCGGACCCCGTACTGGTCCTCGGCAACGGCGTGGTCCTCGGCCGCGGCAGCCACGTCATCGCCGACACCCGGATCAGCATCGGCAACGACACCTTCTGCGGCCCCGGCGTCTACATCACCTCCACCAACCACAGCTACGACGACCCGCACGAGCCCGTCGGGAAGCAGTGGCCGCGCAGCGAGCCGGTCGAGATCGGCCCGGGCTGCTGGCTGGGCACCGGCTCGGTGATCCTCCCGGGGGCGCGACTCGGCCGGAACGTCGTGGTCGCCGCGGGGGCCGTCGTACGGGGCGAGGTGCCGGACCACGCCGTGGTGGCGGGGGCGCCGGCCCGGATCGTACGGCGCTGGGAGCCGGAAACCGGCTGGCAGCCGCCGCTGCGCACCCCGGCCCCGCGCCCGATCCCGGACGGGGTCACTCCCGGCCAGCTCCGCGCCCTGGCGGAGATGGCCGAAGCGGAGGAGACCGGCTGAGCCGAAGTTGTCCGGTCGGCGAGAAACGGCGCTCATGATTCCGGATCGCCTGTATCTTTCGCCCTGGCAAGGCCCGAGCGGGGCCGGGCGCGGCAGGCCGGGCGGGGAGACCGCAGGCCTGGCGCGGGACGGCCGGAATCCGCCGCGCGGACCGTCTCGGCACTGCCATGATGACGGCACTACGGCGGGCCGTGGCGCTTCTTCGGCCGGCCCGGGAGGGGGGCGGCGTGAGGCGCGAACCGGAGGCACTGCGGGCCGGTGATCCCACACAGGTCGGCCCGTACCGGATCACGGGCAGGCTGGGCGGCGGCGGCATGGGCACCGTCTACCTCGGGCGGTCCCGGGGCGGCCGAGCCGTCGCGGTCAAGGTGGTCCGCCCCGAGCTCGCGGAGGACGCGGAGTTCCGGCGCCGGTTCGTACGCGAGGTCACCGCGGCGCGCCAGGTCAACGGAGTGTTCACGGCCGGCCTCATCGACGCCGACCCGGACGGACGCCCGCCGTGGCTCGCCACGGCCTACGTGTCCGGCCCCTCCCTCAACGACGCGGTCCGTGCGCACGGCCCCTGGCCCGGGCAGTCGGTGCTCGCCCTGGCCGCCGGGGTGGCCGAGGCCCTGGAGGCGATCCACGCGCAGGACGTCGTCCACCGCGACCTCAAGCCGTCCAACGTGCTGCTCTCACCCGACGGGCCGCGCGTGATCGACTTCGGCATCTCGGTCGTCTCCGACGGCGCGACGGAACTGACCCGCACCGGATTCATGGTGGGCACCCCGGGCTTCATGGCCCCGGAGCAGCTCACCGGCGAACCCGTCACCGCGGCCACCGACGTGTTCGCGCTGGGTGCGCTGCTGACCTTCACCGCCACCGGCGTGGGCCCGTTCGGCGGCGGGACCGTCTCGCAGCTGATGTACCGGGTGGTGCACGACGAGCCGGACATCGCCGGACTGCCCCCGAGACTGCGCGAGGTGGTAGGCCGCTGCCTGGCCAAGGACCCCGCGGCCCGTCCCACGGTGTCCGGGCTGCTGGAGGAGCTGTCCGGCGACACCGAGGTCACGGCGGGAGTGCGGTGGCTGCCCGCGTCGCTGGCCGCACTGCTGTTCACCGAGGACACCGGGGGAGCGGGAGGAGCGGGCGCGGCTGCCGGGCCACGCACCGACGGGACGGCGCCGACCAAGATCGACCCGCGGACGCCGACGGCCGTGGACCCGCGCACCCCCGCACGGCCCGGAGCCGACCCCGCCGCCCCGACGGCCACCACCCCGGCACACCAGGAGCAGCCTCCCCGTCCCCGGCTGCCGCCGCAGCCACAGGGGCCGCCGGCCCCGGTGCCGTCGCACGGCCCCGGTGGTTTCGGGCCGCCGCTCCAGGACGTCCGGCCGCTGCCGCCCACCTTCCCCGAGTACCCGGTGGACGACCGGCTGCGGGGCGGGCCGCGACCGGGCCCGGGCGGCCGCACCGCGCTCTTCACCGGCGCCGCCGCGGCCGCCGCGGTGGTGATCGGCCTCCTGGCGTGGCTCCTGCCGCGGGCCTGGGAGGAGGCGGGCTCGGGCACCGGGAACGGACCGGTGTCGGCGCCGTCGCTGCCGGGGCCGTCCGTGTCGGCTCCCTCCGTGTCGGCTCCCTCCGACCCCGGAGCGCCGCCGCTGGGCCCCCGGCCGTCCGGTCCGGGACAGTCCTCCGGCGTCACGCAGGCGGGCCCCTCGCCGTCCGCGGACAGCGGACCCGGGGTGGTCGGCGTGTGGCGGGGCACCTACCGGTGCACCCAGGGCCTCACCCGTCTCGACCTCACCGTCAACCGCGCGGGCGGGACCGCCCTGCGGGCCGTGTTCGCGTTCTCCGCCCACCCGGACAACCCGGCCGTGCCGAGCGGCTCGTTCACGATGATCGGGTTCCACGAGAACGGACGGATGGTGCTGCGCGGAGACCAGTGGATCGTCCAGCCGCCGGGCTACCTGACCGTCGACCTGGAGGCCACGGTCACCGGTGACCGGCCCGCCGTCATCAGAGGCACGGTCGCCGCCGCGGGGTCCGCCTGCTCCACGTTCGCCGTGGACCGCCAGGACTGACCGGGCCCGGGCCCGCGGCCGGCCGGGGCCGGTTCCCTCAGCCGGCCGCCAGCAGTACCGTGCCGGCCAGGGCGAGACCCGCGCCGGCCGCCTGCACCGTACGCAGCCGTTCCTTCAGCAGCGCGAACGCCGCCAGCGCGGTGATCACCGGGTACAGGGACGAGAGGACCGCGGCCACCGTGACCGGCCCGGTCTGCGCGGCGAGCGAGTACGTGCCGTTCGCCGCGACGTCGGCCAGGCCGACGAAGGCCAGCGCGGGCACCAGCGGCCACAGGTCGCGGAGCCCGGTGCCCTCCGGCAGCGCCGGGGTGCCACGGCGGGTCCCCAGCCACAGCGCGGTCCCGCCCGCCGCCACATTGGTCACCCGCTGGACGAACAGCGCCAGGAAGAGTCCGGTCAGCGTGGACGACGCCTCCGCGATCAGCGCCATCACCGCGCCGAACCCGAAGGCCGCGACCAGGGTCAGCACGATCGCCTGGCGCTGTACGGGCGCGCCGCGCAGCTCCGGCCCACCGGCCAGCACGATGCCGACCAGGGCCACCGCGATCCCGGCGACCTGCCCGAACCCGGGCCGCTCGCCGATCGCCAGGCCGACGCCGACCGGCACCACCACGCCCAGCGAACCCAGCGGGGACACCACGCCCATCGGCCCCAGGGCAAGCGCCTTGTAGAAGCTGAACATCGCGACCGGCCCGACCAGACCGGCCCCGACCGCGAACCACAGCTGCGGCCCGGCCTCCCGCCAGCCGCCCGTCGCCAGCACGATCGTGCCCAGCACCACCACGGCGATCACCTGCGAGGCCATCACCACGGTCAGGGCCGGCAGCCGCCGCGTCAGCAGCCCGCCACCGAAATCGGCGAACCCCCACAGCACGGCGGTGGCCAGGGCGAGCAGGACGGACATGGGGGAACCTCACAGGGCGGTGCGGCGGGAGAAAGACGAACCACCGAGTACATCACACAGGTGTTCCGATACCCGAACCGTCGCTCCCGCCCCGCCCGGCCCGCTCGGTCCGGTCAGTCCAGCAGCGGGATCTCGATGGCCGGGCACTTGTCCATGACCATCTCCAGCCCGGCCGCCCGGGTCCGCTCGTACGCCGCCTCGTCGATCACGCCGAGCTGGAACCAGACCGCCTCCGCGCCCGCCGCCACCGCTTCGTCCGCCACCGGACCGGCCAGCTCGCTGTTCACGAACACGTCGACCACGTCCACCTTGAACGGGATCTCGGCCAGCGAGGCGTACCCCTGCTCGCCGTGCACGGTCTCCGCCTTCGGATGGACCGGCACCACCCGCTTGCCGTACCTCTGCAGGACGCGGGCCACCCCGTAGGCCGCCCGGCTCTGGTTGTTGGACAGTCCCACCACGGCCCAGGTGTCGCCGAGTCCGGTGAGGATGCTGCGGATGGTGGCCGGGTCGCCGTACACGGGCGCGCCTCCTGTTGCTGGTCGGCGGGCCGGCCGGTTGCCCGCCCGCACTCGTGGACAACCCGTCGGACACCGGTCCGATTCCCCGCACCGCTCCGCTTAGGGTGGAGCGGTGAAGGCAGACCAGTACGTGACGGTGGCCCGTGCGGGCGTGCACGAATCGGAGATCAACCGATCGAGGTTCATCTGCTCGCTCGCGCCCGCCGCGACCGAGCAAGAGGCCCAGGAGTTCATCGCCCGGATCCGCCGGGAGCACCCCACCGCCTCGCACAACTGCTTCGCGTACGTCATCGGGGCCGACGCCTCGGTGCAGAAGGCCAGTGACGACGGCGAACCCGGCGGCACCGCCGGGGTACCGATGCTGCAGATGCTCACCCGGCGGGACATCCGGTACGCCGTCGCCGTGGTCACCCGCTACTACGGCGGGGTCAAGCTGGGCGCGGGCGGGCTGATCCGCGCGTACGGCGGGGTCGTCGGCGAGGCCCTCGACGAGCTGGGCACCGTCACCCGGCACCGCTACCGGCTGGCCACCGTCACCGTCGACCACCAGCGGGCCGGGAAGACGCAGAACGACCTGCGCTCCACCGGCCGCGCCGTGCTGGACGTGCGGTACGGGGAGGCCGTCTCCATCGAGATCGGCCTGCCCGAGTCGGACATCGACGCCTTCCGGGTCTGGCTGGCCGACACCACCGCCGGCACCGCCGGCTTCGAACTCGGCGGCGAGGCGTACGGCGACGGCTGAGCCGTGGCGCGGGGGCGGTTACGGCGTCCCGAACAGGCGGTCCGCGTTGCGCAGGGCGTGCTCACCGACCGCCCGGCCGAGGCGGACGCCCGCCTCGTCCGCGGTGCGGCTGTGGATCCCGGACCAGACCCGCGCGTCCACGTTGTCCCGGGTCAGCGCCCGCCAGCTGGTGTACGTGCGCGTCACTCCCGGCGCGGTGGGGCTGGTGAGGGTGAACGGGTCCGTACGCGAGCCGGTCAGGGCGTCCAGCACGGCCTGGGCGGCGCCGGCGTAGGTCGCGTGCCCGCTGGGGTAGTCCGGGTGTGCCGGGGTCTGGTGCAGCGGACGCCAGGCCGGGTCGGTGCCGAGGGATCCGGTGCGGATCGCGGTCACCGGCCGCCAGCGGAGGTAGGTGTACTTGCTGTCCGAGGTCGCGATCTGGGTGTCGACCAGCGCGGTGTGGAACAGCGCCAGGAGCTCGGCGCGGTCACCGGCCGAGCCGCCCGACCGGGCCACGGCGACCCGCAGCGGTTCGGTGTACAGGGTCAGCGAGGAGCCGTACCAGAAGGTCGCGGTCTCGGTCTGCCGGGCCGTGCGCACGGTGCTGTCGGCCGCGCCGTACGCCCGCACCTCGGCCAGGTCGGCCCGATAGCGGCGGGAGTCGAGGGCCGGCGGCGGGCCGAGCCGGTACTGGGACGGGGAGTCCAGCAGGAAGGGCCTGGCGACGCGGTTCCCGTACTGGACGGCCGGGGCGTAGCCGTCCGGCGTGGGCTGCCACACGCCCGGAGCGGCGGGCGGCACCGTGAACGGGGCGTTCACGGAGGCCGGGTCGAGGCCGTCCCCGTTACGGGAGGCGAGGACCGCGCGGGCCTGCCGGGCCCCGGCGGCCACCCCGCGGTCCTCGGCCGGGCCGTCCGGCACCCGGGCCAGGCTCGCGGCCAGGGCCGCGTCGAGCTCGGCCGTGCGGGACGGCGTGAGGGCGACCAGCGCGTCGTGCACGGCGGTCGCCACGGCCGCGTCCTGGAAGGCGGCCCGGGACCGGCTGTGCGGCGCCTCCCTGGTGGCCCGGGCGGCGGCGAGCCAGCTGATGGCCCACGTCCGGCTGTTGGTGATCTGGGTGGGTGCGGGGGCGGCCTCCACCGTCCGCGCGGTGGTGTCGTACCAGTCGAGCACGACCGAGCCGGCCCCGGCACCGGGCGCGGCGTCCGCCGGGGTGCCGGCGGGAGCGGCCGAGGCGTTGGCCGAGGGCAGGGCGGCGGTCAGGGCGAACAGCATCGCGGAGCCCGCGGCGATCAGGCCGGGGCGCCGGGTGCGGGGACGTGTGATCAGCGGCATGCCGGGAAGCCAACCAGCGTGCCCGGCACGCCCACAACCACACGAAACAGCCAGGGCGGTTCGGCCACGGGATCTTCGTACGGGCGTCGCGGGACTGTCGTACGGCCGACACGAATGCCACGAATGACACGAACCATGGAGGCGACGGCGACGACGTGAGCGACACGAACGACACGGGCGTCAGACGAAATTGACTCCCACGCGCTCCAGCAGCGGGTCCTCGGTCAGCGAGAACAGCGGCACGGCGTTGTTGGCGCTGCGGAACCGGCCGCCGAAGTGCAGGCCGAGCACCCGGTGGTCGGCGAGGTCGAACACCGGCGAACCGCTGTTGCCGCCGAGCGTCGAACAGTCGTGGTGCATGGTCAGCCCGTCCGGCTGCAGCGCCGTCGCCGTACCCGGCTGCAGCCGCTTCACGTTGTACACGTCCATGAAGATCCGGCTCATCGCCACCGGCTCGTTGCGCCGGCCGTCCGCCGCCGGATAGCCCACCACGTACACCGGGCGGCCCGCCAGGTCGGGCGGGGCGTCCGCGGCCACCGCGAGCGGGGTCGGCAGGGCCCCGCCGCCGCCCGCCGTCGGCTCGACCCTCAGCAGCGCCATGTCCACGTCCCGGTGGATGCCCACCACTCCGGTGACCGCGAACTCGAAGGACCGGTCGGACGGCGGCGCGCCCAGCTCCTCGACGGTGTCGATGCGGGCACCCACGCCGGGCCGGAAGGTGAAACCGCCCTGTCCGTCCGTGCGGGTGAACTCGGCGGCCACGTGCCGGTTGGTCATCACCACGTCGGGCGACACCAGGAAGCCGGTGCCCAGCCAGTCGAAATCCGGGTGGCCGGTGACCTCGACCCGGCCGACCCGGGCGATGGACTCCCGGATCGCGGCCCGCTGCCCGTCCAGCACGGCCCAGTCGCCCTGCTGCGACGCGAAGTCCTGGTTCTGGACGAGGATCGCCGGCCGGCCTTCGAGCAGCACGATGGCCTCCACCCCGAAGTCCTCGTCCTCGTCGATCTCGTCGGCGCGGCCCGCGGCCAGCTTCTCCAGACCGCGGACCCCCGCGTCCAGCACCCGGGTCCGTTCCTCGCGCGCGGCGAGCCGGATCCGCTCGGCCGCCGCCTGCTCCGCGGGGAGCTCCACGTCGGATTCCAAGACCTCCGCCCCCGCTTCCGTGTCCAGGCCCTTGCGCACGCGTGCGGCGACCGCCAGCAGGTCCTCTCCGAAGACCCGCTCGGGCGGGGTCGCCACCGGGGAACCACCGCGCATCTCACACCTCCTGGGGTTGTTACGCCCTTCCCGATCCGTCATGTCCGCGCCAGGGTGGCCTGGGCCGCCGTGATCTCGGTGTGCACCTGCGGGGCCTTCTCCTGCAGGTGCCGCATGATCGCGCCGATCTGGGTGCCCACGTTCACGAACGCGGTGCTCTTGCCCTGGAAGCTGACGTCGGAGACCCGGCGGGTGCCCCGGTGCAGGGCCACCACCGTCCAGTCGTCCGTGAGCACCGGCGAACCGGAGGAGCCGCCCCGGGTGTCGGTGAAGTACTTGAGGTCCCGGTCGTCGGCCTCGAAGACCAGGTTGTTGCGCAGCGCGATGCGCTTCGGCTCGCCGCCCGGGTGCTGGATGATGTTGACCGCGACCGGCAGGTCCGGGGTCACCCGCAGCGGCTCGGTGGCGATCCGCAGGAAGGGTCGCGGCGGTGCGCCGGCGGCCAGCCGCAGGATAGCGAAGTCCAGCTCCTCGTCGGAGGCGACGAGTTCGCCCGCGCCGACCTCCCCGTCGGTGTCCAGGTCCTCCTCGGTCAGGTAGTCGAAGCGGGACCGGGAGTTGACCGCCTGGAGCAGCAGGTCTGCCGGGTCCGCGACCGGGCGTTCGTCGGCGGTGCGCTTGCGCGCGTTGACCACGTGGTGGTTCGTCACCAGCAGATCGGGCGTGATCATCCAGCCGGTGCCGTTGTGCGGCAGGGCGAGCGGCTGGAGCAGGGCGCCTCCCTGGTACGGCAGCACCTTGATGCGCGCGACGGAGGTGCCGGCGCGGGCACCGCCGCCGAGGAAGTCGAAGGGGACGGTGTCGTCCCGGAACACGATCTCCTCCTTGGTCTCCCCGGTGGGCAGGTCGGGCGCGACGTCGGGCTCGCCGGCGGAGTTCCGGGCCACCCGGTCCAGGGCGCCCTGGAAGAGGTCGCGGGCGGCGGCTTCGGTGAGCTGGTCCACGGCGTTGCGCAGCCACCGGTCCAGCGGAACGCTGCCGTCGATCAGCCGCTCCACCTGGTTCATCGCGTTGAGGTCGGAGAGGACCTGCTGACCGGGAGCCGGGTACTGCGGCAGTGCCGCGCGGTACTTGGGCAGGATCCCGGCGAAGAGGAGCTGACGGGTCATCGGGTCGGCAAGGCCCTGCTCCACGGCGGTGTCCCGCAGGCGGAGCACCTCGTCCTGGGACAGATAGGTGTCGGTCATGTCCGCTCCTCCTCGGTCCCCGCCGTACCGCCGACCGCCCGGCTGATCTCCCCGGCCCGCCCCGGGGGCGGGCCCGCCGGGGAGCCCATGCTCATCGCCGCGGCCACGCCCGCGGCCAGCCACCCGCTGCCGGAGTCCAGGGCCGGCAGCCGCCGGGCCAGTTCGTCGAGCGTGCCCAGACGCTGGGCGTCCTGCAGGCGGCCCGCGATCCCGGTGTGGGTGTGTGTCCGCCCGGCCGCCGTCCGCGGGTCCTGCGGGGCGGCGTTCGCCAGCAGGGCGCCCAGTGCGTCCCGCAGCCCCGGCTGCTCGGCGACGGCACGCTCGATCGCCAGGGCGAGGGCCAGCAGCACCCGCTGATCGGCCGGGGGCAGACCCACGACGTCCACGGCGCGCTCCAGCGCCTGCGGGTGGTCGCGGTAGACCTCGGCGGCCGCCGCCCGTACCAGTGCGGGCTGGCGGGCGAGGTCCGCGTCGGGGAGCCGGTGCAGCCGGTCGGCGAGCCGGTCGTCCGCCCCGGCATCGGGGACCGCGCCGGTCGCGGCGCCCGTTCCCGTACCGGTTCCGGTGCCAGGACCGGCTTCGGCACCCGCTCCCGTGGCGCCACCGGCGCTCCGTCCCGCAGTGCCACCGGCGCCCGGTCCCGTACCGCCGCCGGAATCCGTATCGGCGACGTCGGCACCGCCGGAGCCGAGGTGGGCGCGTGCGAACAGCGCGCCCAGGGCCTCCAGGCCCTCGCCCAGCCCGGTCGCGACCTCCTCGGCCTCGGCGAGGTCCTCGGCCGCGGCCGCCAGGTCGCCGTCCGCCTCCGCGAGCCGCGCCGACAGCTGGAGCAGTTCCAGCCGGAGCCGGGGGAAGCCCGCCGCCTCGGCGCGGTCCAGGGCCTCCTCGGCGGCCGCCCTGGCCTCCGTACGGCGGCCCAGCCGGTCCAGGGTCTCCACCCAGAGCGGGTGCAGGGGGCTGCCGGCCGTCCACGGCCGGCGCTGGGCGAGCCGGGTCGCGGCCTGTTCCGCGTACCCCTGGTCCAGCAGGTCCGCCACCTCCTGGGCGGCGATCCGCTCCCAGTCCTCCTGGTCGGCCTCCCGGAGCACCTCGTCCGGGGTGTGCCCGACGAGGTGCCCGCCCAGGTAGGCGGCGGACCGCCCCGCCATGTCCTGCTCGGCCCCCTCCAGGTACCGCTCCAGCCCCGGCAGCCAGCGCTGTTCCACCTCGCGCGGGTTCTGGTTGAGGCGCAGCCGGTGGTAGATCTCCTCGGCCCGGTCCTCCAGGCCCTCCCGGGCCGAGTGGTAGGCGACGGCCCGCTGGGCGACGGCCCCCATGAGGTCCGCACGGGCCCGGGTGGCCAGCCGCAGCATGATGGCGCGCAGGTCACCGCGGTGGCGTACGGAGCCGGGTCCGGCGGGCTCCACCAGGCCCTCCCGGGCCAGCAGGCCGAAGAGCGCGCGGGCCTCGTCGTCGGATTCCACGACCAGCCCGCACGGTACGGCGAGCACCTCGCGGATCAGCTCGGGGGTGATGCTCCGCAGCGCGAGGCCCGCCTCGGCCAGCGCGCGGACCCGGGCGTCCCCGATCCGGTCGAGGATCCGTTCGTACAGGGTGCCCTGGACGAGCAGCTGGTCGACGGCGCGGAAGAACCGCCGACGCCGATCGGGCAGGCTGTCGATCAGCTGCCGCAGTGACGCGGTGCCGTCGCCCGACTGCTCGGCGGCCTTGGCGGCGAGCTTCAGGCTCAGCGGGTGGCCGCCGACCCGGGCGGCCAGTTCCGCGGCCAGCCCGTGGTCGGAGATGCCGCAGGCGATCAGCAGGGCCGCCGAGGCCGGCGGGTCGAGTTCGCCCAGCTCGATGGTGATCGGCTGCACCACCCGGGCCGGATGCTCGGCGAGGACCCGGCCGGACACGAGGACACGCAGCCGTGGATGCGCCTCCTGCAGGGCGGACCAGATGGCCCAGAACCGGCCGAGTACCGGAGAGCCCCGGTACTGGGCCTCCTCGAAGGAGTCGATGACGATGACCAGCGGAGGCTGGGGTTCCCCGGACGGGATCCCGACCGACTTGACGACCAGCGTGGCCAGCCGTCCGGCCAGCTCCGCCTCCCGCACCGACACCCGGCGGTGCAGCCCGGACGAGGAGGAACGGCCCAGCGTGGCCCGGGTGGTGGAGAGCTGTCCGAGGTCCTCGACGGCGGTCTGCGCGGCCTGGTGGGTGCCGGCCGTCTCCTCGCACTCGCGGGCCAGGGCGTCGTACGCCTCCCGGTGGTCGGGGTACTGGATGCCGAGCTGCCGGGCCATCTCCGCGACCAGGGTGGCCGGTTCGTGCACGGAGAGGGTGGGCCGCTCGAAGTCGATGTACGCGAAGGGGAACCCGGAGGGGAAGTCCTGGAGGCTGTCCAGCAGGAACTTGGCGAGCAGGGTGCTCTTGCCCATGCCGCCGGGGCCGTGGAGCACCAACGGTGGGGTCGGGCCGGATCCGGCGCCCGGCGCGCCGCCGTCCGCCGGTACGGGGCCCCCGCCGGGTCCGTCGCCCTCCGGGGGTGCCACGGGCGGGGGCGGGAGGTCGGTGGGGATCCCGATGTACCCGCGCAGCACGGCCAGTTCGGCGGCGCGGCCCTGGAAGGGGTCCTGCACCAGTCGTCGCAGGGGCTGCAGCAGGCGGGCCCGTTCCAGCAGCCGCTGGACGGTCGGCGCGTCCGGGATCCGCTTGAGCCCCTTGATCTGAGCGAGCCACAGCACGGTCTGGAGCGTGAACGGCAGCTCGTCGGCGCCCTGCCGGGGCAGGTCGGGCAGCGCGCCGCTGAGGTAGGCCAGGGCCGTGCGTTCGATGCCCGGTCCGGGCGGCACCTGGTCCAGGTTGGCGAGCAGGGCGAAGCGGGCCGGGGCCGGGCCGGGGAGGCTGCGCAGAGTCAGGTCGCGGACGTCCGGCTTGAGCGTCCAGCTGACGGTGGCCAGGTTGCCGCCGCCCTGGCAGTCGTCGACCAGCTCCGTCACGGCCCGTCCGGTGGGTTCCTCCTCGCCGGGCAGCCGCAGCCGCGCCGGGTCGAAGTGGGTGAACAGGCAGGCCGCCTCGCGATAGGCGATCCGCAGGTCGGAGAGCGGAGGCGGCTCCGGTGCGCCGGCCGCGGCGGACAGCCGCTCGCGCAGCCGGGCGGCGAACCCGTCCGGGGCCGCCGGGGCCGGGGAGCCCTCCGGGGCGGGGGCGGGGGCGGGAGTGCGGTACAGCCGGACCGCCGTCTCGGCCGCGGCGCGCACCTTGTGCATGTAGCTGTCCGGTCCGGGCGCCTCGGCCGCCCCGAGCACGGCCGGGACGACGGCCTCCACCAGCGCGCCGATGCGCTGTCCGTCGGGCGGCGGCCCGCCGTCGGGCGGCGGGGTCTCCCCGAAGAACTCCCGGAAGAACTGGCGGAGGTCGTCGGGCGTGACCGCCCGCGCCGTGTCCCGGACCTCGTTGTTGCGTATCTCGTCGGGGAGTTGCCGCATGGTGTCGGAGTAGCCGAGCAGTACCAGGCGCGGCACCCCCTCCCGGTCCCCGGCGTACTCGTACACGGCCTCGGCGAGTTTTCCGATGCAGTCCCAGACGTCGGAGTTGATGTCGAGCCGGTCGCAGTCGTCCAGGACGAACCAGAACTGCTCCTCGGCGGCGGTGGCCTGCGTGACGATGCGGTGGACGGCCTTCTGCACCATGGGCAGTGGATCGTTCAACTGTGTGGGATTCAACGGTGAGGTGCCGGTGCGCGGGTCGGTCACGTACTCGGCGAGCCAGTGGACCACCTGGTCGGCCGTGGAGGTCCGGTTGAGGGTGACCCGCACCGGCCGGAAGCCGTTGTGGGCGCCGAGGTGGCGGATGAGGTTGTACGTGTGGGAACGCCCGCTGTCCGGGGCGCCGTCCACCACCAGGACCGTCCGGTACGGGTCCTCGGCGAACTCCTTGAGCCGCTTCCGCAGGTCCAGCCGGTCGATGAAGACCTCGGCCCCGTTCTTCAGGACACCCGCCAGGTAGGGGTCGCGGGAGGAAACGTGCAGCTCGACGGCGGCGGCCAGTTCGGCCCGGTACTGCTCGAGCATTTCGTTGTCGCCGAGCAGCGAGGTCAGCGAGCCCACCCGGGTCAGCGCGTCCAGCACCTCGCGCTGGGTGGCGAGGCCCCTGTTGCGCGCGGCCCGGATCAGGGCGGCGGCCTCGTAGTCGGCCGCACCGCTCTCCCCGAAGGGGACGGATGCGACGAACACCTTGTCGAGCCCGAGGCCGATGAGCGTCAACTGGGGGGATCCCATGACGAACACGTGGTCCCGGAACCAGTCCCTGACGACGTCCCATTGCGTATTGGTGAGCGGCATAGCGCACCTGCACAGCCGCCGCTGCTTCGGCGGCGGTACGGACTGTCTGACACAGTCATGGTTTCACCCGCCCCGTCCGGCTGCAACGCGGCCGGACGGGGGCCCGGTCCGCCGGGTGGGGTCTACGTGCGCAGGACCATGTCCTCGTAGGACTCCAGTTTCTTCCACCGTTCGGCGGGCGCCCGGGTGACGGGCATCAGGTCGGCGGCGGGCAGCGGACCGAAGTCCAGTCCGGTGAGTTCGACGATGTCGGTGACCGGCACCTGGAAGGTGCGGAACGGCCCGAGCGGCGGCGGGCCGCCGGGCTTCGCGCCCGCCATGGCCCGCTCGTGGTCGCGGGTGAGGTCGGGGCTCTGGTCCAGGATGTAGCCGGTGGCGGCCAGGCCGCCGTCCTGCAGGAAGGCGGCCACCTTCCAGAACCGCAGGGGGACCTGGATGCCGCGGTAGGGCGGGTCGGAGTCGTGCAGCACCGGTCCGGTCATCACGGTCAGCTTGCGGTCGAACTGGGCGGCGTGGTCGAGGAGATGGTTCTCCAGACCCTGCCAGAGCTGCTTCCCCTGGTTGAACACGTCGGCCTGCGGGGCGGCGTTGGTGTAGTGGAAGGTGTCGGCGTTGGCGAGGTGGGCCTCCGCGGAGGCGCCCCAGACCGGGTCGAGGCGGCGCACCAGGTGGCCGCGGTCCAGGGAGTTGTTGCGGTAGACGTCGTTGCCGCTCTGCTGGGACTCCGGTACCCGGGGGTCGAAGTTCCAGGCGTCGTCGCGGGGTACGTCCTCCAGGAGCCGCGCGCCGTCGATGCAGACGGCGGTGGAGGCGGCGAGCCGGCGGTCTGGGCGGAGCACGACGGTGAAGTGCGTGTAGGGCAGGACCACCGTCTCGACGTCCGGGGAGGCGGGCACCGGCAGCGGGACGACCGGCCCGAGGAAGGCCTCGTCGTAGCCGGTGCGGCCGCCGAGGGCGTCCACACGGGCCTCGGGAGGCGTATCAATTGCGTTCATATGATGGAAGTACCGCGCAGGGCGGGGCATTCACGGCGCGGTGCGACCGGCCACCCGAACAGCGGGCCTCCCTGATTCGGACGGCGGCGGACGCGGAACCCATGTTGTCGATCCCGCCCTTCCCCCTGCCCCGAGGAGTCACCGTGCCCACTGGCCTGTCCATCCACGTCGGTCTCAACAAGGTCGACCCGAAGAAGTACGACGGCTGGGACGGCAAGCTCCTGGCCTGCGAGAACGACGCACGCGACATGGCGGAGGTCGCCCGCGCCAACGGCTTCTCCGACACCGTGATCCTGACCGCCGACGGCACCGTCGAGAACATCACCGCCGCCCTGCGCGAGGCCGCGGGCCGGCTGGGCACCGGGGACATGCTGCTGTTCACCTACTCGGGCCACGGCGGCCAGATGGACGACCTGGCCGGCGACGACGACGAGGCCGACCGGCAGGACGAGACCCTGGTCTTCTACGACCGCCAGTTCCTCGACGACGAGCTGCACCGCGAGCTCCAGCGCTTCGAGCAGGACATCCGGATCGTCGTGGTGCTGGACTGCTGCCACAGCGGCACCAGCATCGAGTCGCTCCAGGCGATGCTCCGGCCCGAGGCACTGGAGTCCCAGTTCCAGACCCGCGACCCGGCCCGGATCGAGATCACCTCGCGGCTGATGCCCGAGTTCAAGCAGGCCGAGATCTTCGCCCGGGACCGGGACTTCTACGAGGGCCTGCAGCGCGAGCTCAGGAACGGCAACGGAGGGCCCGCGCAGAACGCCGTACTGATCGGGGCCTGCCAGGACAACCAGCTCGCCTCCGACGGCCAGGTCAACGGACTGTTCACCGAGCAGCTCCTCAAGGTGTGGCAGAAGGGTGCCTTCCGCGGCGACTACCGCGCCTTCCACCGCGACATCCAGAAGCGCATGCCGGCCATCCAGAGCCCGAACCTCTACACGACCGGGCGCCCCACCTTCCTCGAGCAGAAGCCCTTCACCATCTGACCTACGCTCGAGGGGACGGGGGACCGCCGGCCGCTCCCGTTCGCGGAGGTCCGATGCGAGAGCTCACGCACGCCACCGCCGTGCCCGTGCCCGTGGCCGTCCCCTGGCGTTCCTGCTGCTGACCGCAGGACTGCTCTTCGGCGGGCCGCCTCCGCCCCGCCGACGGTCGCCCCGCCGGCCGCCGCCGCTCCCGGCGACTGCGAGCAGGGCTACGTCCACCGCGGCGCGTTCCGGCCCGCTGGACCTGGTGTGCGTGTCACCCGCGAGCCGGGACCAGGCCCGGCGCGACAACGCCGCCGCGATCTCCCGGCTGGAGGGCTACCGCTGACCCGTGCGCGTTACTGTGGTGGGTGCTGCCAGCCGCACCCACCACCGGGCCGTGCGGTGGGCCCGGAGGTCGAGGAGCGGAACACATGCAGGTCGGGGCGGGGACTGGGGTGCGCGCGTGAGGTTCCTGCACACCTCCGACTGGCACCTCGGCCGGTCCTTCCACCGGGTCGGCCTGCTCGACGCCCAGGCCGCCTTCATCGACCACCTGATCGACACCGTGCGCGAGCGCGAGGCCGACGCCGTCCTCGTCGCCGGCGACGTCTACGACCGGGCCGTGCCCCCGCTGCCCGCCGTCGAGCTCTACGACCGCGCCCTGCACCGGCTCGCCGACCTCGGCGTGCCCACGGTGATGATCTCCGGCAACCACGACTCCGCGCGCCGCCTCGGCGTCGGCGCCGGCCTCATCGGCCGGGCCGGCATCCACCTGCGCACCGACCCGGCCGGCTGCGCCGACCCCGTGGTCCTGGCCGACGTACACGGCGAGGTCGCCTTCTACGGCCTGCCGTACCTGGAGCCGGCCCTGGTCAAGGACCGGTTCGCGGTCGACCGGGTCAGCCACGAGGCCGTCCTCGGCGCCGCGATGGAGACCGTCCGGGCCGACCTCGCCGGGCGCCCGGCCGGCACCCGCTCCGTGGTCCTCGCTCACGCCTTCGTCACCGGCGGCCTGGCCAGCGACAGCGAACGCGACATCGCCGTGGGCGGGGTCGAGGCCGTCCCGGAGAGCGTCTTCCAGGGGGTGGACTACGCCGCCCTCGGACACCTGCACGGCTGCCAGACGATCGGCGAACGGGTCCGCTATTCCGGATCCCCGCTCGCCTACTCCTTCTCCGAGGCGGACCACCGCAAGACCATGTGGCTGGTCGACCTCGGACCGGCCGGCGAGATCACCGCGGAACGCGTCGACACCCCGGTGCCCCGGCCGCTGGCCCGGATCCGCGGCCGTCTGGAACAGCTGCTCGACGACCCCGCCCTCGAACGGCACCGGGACTCCTGGGTCGAGGCCACCCTCACCGACCCGGTCCGCCCCGAGGACCCGATGGCCAGGATCACCGCCCGCTTCCCGCACGCCCTCAGCCTGGTCTTCGACCCCGAGGACCGCCCGGAGGACGGCACCGCCTCCTACGCCCAGCGCCTGCGGGGCCGCACCGACCAGCAGATCGCCGAGGACTTCGTCGCCCACGTCCGCGGCGGCGGCCTGCCCGACGAGGCCGAGCGGGCCGTGCTCCGCGACGCCTTCGACACCGTCCGTACCGACGCCGCCCTGACGGAGACCGGCCGATGAGGCTGCACCGGCTCCAGGTCACCGCCTTCGGCCCGTTCGCCCGGCCCCAGGAGATCGACTTCGACGCCCTCTCCGGCGCCGGGATCTTCCTTCTCCACGGCCCCACCGGCGCCGGCAAGACCTCCGTCCTCGACGCCGTCTGCTACGCCCTCTACGGGTCCGTGCCCGGCCCCCGCCAGGCCCCAGGCACCAGCCTGCGCAGCCACCACGCCGAATCCGGCACCCCCACCGAGGTCACCCTCGAGCTCACCGTCGGCGGCCGCCGCCTGGAGCTCACCCGGCGTCCCGAACAGGACCGCCCCAAGAAGCGAGGCACCGGCACCACCAAGGACAAGGCACAGTCCTGGCTGCGCGAGCACACCTCGGAGCACGGCTGGCAGCCGCTCTCCCGCTCCCACCAGGAGATCGGCGAGGAGATCGAGCAGCTGCTCGGCATGAGCCGGGAGCAGTTCTGCCAGGTGGTGCTGCTGCCCCAGGGCGACTTCGCCCGGTTCCTGCGCGCCGACGCCGAAGCCCGCGGCCGCCTGCTGGGACGGCTGTTCGACACCCGCCGGTTCGCCGCCGTCGAAACCCTGCTCGCCGACCGCCGCCGGGCCGCCGAGGCCAGGGTGCGGGCCGGGGACGAGAAGGTACTGGCCACCGCCCAGCGGCTGGCCCAGGCCGCCGGGGACTCCGCCGACCTGCGGGACTGGCCGCTGCCCGACCTGGCTCCCGGCGACCCCGGACTGGCGGGGGCCTTCCGCTCCTGGGCGGCCGTCGCCCGCAGCGGGGCCCGCGAACGGCTGACCGTCGCCGAATACGCCCTCGCCGCAGCCGAGGGCCGGCACGCCGCCGCCCGCCGCACCGCCGACGAGACCCGCGAACTCGACCGGCTGCAGCGCCGGCACGCCGAGACCCTCACCCGCGCCGCCGCCCTGGAGGCCGCCGCACCCGAACGCGACCGGGTCCGCGCCCGCCTGGACCGGGCCCGCCGCGCCGACCAGGTCCGGCCCGCCCTCCGGCTGCGCGAGGCCGCGGCCGACGCCGTCCGCACCGCCACCCGGGCCGAGACCGACGCCCGCGCGAGGCTGCCGCACACCCTGGCCGAGGCCGGCACCGAGCAGCTGGGCGTCCTGGAGCAGCGGCTGCGCGAGGACCTCGGCGCCCTCGGCGCCGCCCACCGCGACGAGCAGCGCAGCGCCGAGATCGGCCGCGAGCGCGCCACCCTGGACCGGGAGGCCCGGGCGGACGGGGAGCTGCTCCACGAGGACGCCGAGTGGCTGGCCCGCTGGGACACCACCCGCGCCGCCCTGCAGGGCCGGGCCGACACCGCCCAGCAGGCCGCCACCCTCGCCGAACAGCTGGCCGGCGCCCTCGAACCGGCCAGGCTGCGGCTGGACGCCGCCCGGCGCCGCGACACCCTCGCCGACCGCGCCGCCACGGCCGCCGCCGACCTGCTCGCCGTACGGGAGGAGTCCGGGGCGGCGCGGGAACGCTGGCTGGAGCTCAAGGAGGCCCGGCTCCGCGGGATCGCAGCGGAACTGGCCGAGGCCCTGGTCACCGGCGAACCCTGCACCGTGTGCGGCTCGGCGGAACACCCCGCACCCGCCCGTCCGGCCCCCGGCCACGTGGACCGGGCCGCGGAGGACGCCGCCCACGCCCGCTACGAGCGGGCCGAGGAACGGCGGGCCGAGGGGGAGCGCACGCTGGCCGCCGTACGCCAGGCCGGGGCCGAGGCGGCGGCCGCCGCGGGGGAGGCCGGGACGGCCGAACTGCTGGCCCGCACCCGGGAGCTGACGGCCCGCCACGCCGAAGCGCACGCCACCGCCGGCGGACTGCACGCGGCCCGGGAGGCCCTCGCCGCCGCCGAACGCGAGCACACGGCCCGCAGCGAGAACGTACGGCGGGCCGAGCGGCAGGCCGCCGCCCGGGCCTCCCGCCGGGAAGCGCTGGAAGCGGAACAGGAAGCCCTGGAGGCCGGACTGCGGCTGGTCCGGGGGGACGCCGGCAGCGTCGCCGAACGCGCCCGCACCCTGGAGACCAGGGTCCGCCTGGTGGCCTCCGCAGCGGAGGCCCTGCGCCGGGCCGAAGCGGCCGCACAGCGCCTGAAGGAGGCCGACGACCAGCTCGCCGACGCTGTCTTCAAGGCCGGCTTCGACACCACGGGACAGGCCGCCGAGGCGCTGCTCCCCGAGGACGAACGCGCCGCGCTGCAACGCCGGACGGATGCCTGGCAGGCCGAAGAGGCCCTGCTCGCCGACCGGTTCGCCGAGGCGGACGCGGCGGCCGCGGCCGGGAAGGAACCCGCGGACCCGGCCGGGGCCGCCGCCCGCGCCGACCGGGCCGCGGCCCTGCTGCGCGCCGCCGGTTCGGCCTGCGACGCGGCCCGGGTCCGCTGCGCCGAACTCGACCGGCTGTCCCGGCAGGCCGAGGCGGACCTGCGGGCCATCGGCCCGCTGCGCGAGGCCTACGACCGGGTGGCCCGCCTGGCGGCGCTGACCGCCGGCACCTCCGCCGACAACGAGCGGAAGATGAGGCTGGAGTCGTACGTGCTCGCCGCCCGGCTGGAGCAGGTCGCGGCGGCCGCCTCGGTGCGGCTGCTGCGCATGTCCGGGGGGCGGTACACCTTCGTCCACTCCGCCGCCCGGGCCAGCGGCCGGGGACGCTCCGGGCTGGGGCTGCACGTGGTGGACGCCTGGACCGGACTGGAACGGGACACCGCCACGCTGTCCGGCGGCGAGACCTTCTTCGCCTCGCTCGCGCTGGCCCTGGGCCTGGCCGACGTGGTCACCGACGAGGCCGGCGGGACGCGGCTGGACACCCTCTTCATCGACGAGGGCTTCGGCAGCCTGGACGACCAGGCCCTGGACGAGGTGCTCGACGTGCTGGACTCGCTGCGGGAACGCGACCGCAGCGTCGGCATCGTGAGCCATGTGGCCGACCTGCGCAGCCGGGTCCAGACCCAGCTGGAGGTCGTCAAGCAGCGCGGCGGCTCGGTGGTCCGGCACCGGACCGGCGGCGTCACCGGCTGAGCGGTGTCACGGGCTGAGCGGCGTCACGGGCTGAGCGGCCGGCGGGGGAGGGGCGAGGAGTAGACGATGCTGGTGGTGACCGGTCCGAGGCCGGCGATCCGGCCGGTGATCTCCTCCAGGTGCCCCATCGAACGGGCGGCGACCTTCAGCACGAAGCAGTCGTCGCCGGTGACGTGGTGCGCCTCCAGGATCTCGGTGGTGGTGTCGAGCAGGTCGTGGAACGGCTTGTAGTTGCCGTGCGGATAGCGCAGCCGGACCAGGGCCAGGATGGACTTGCCGAGCTTCTCGGGGTCGACCACCGCGGTGTAGCCGGTGATCACCCCGGCCTCCTCCAGCCGGCGGACCCGCTCGGTGACGGCGCTCGCGGACATCGAGACGGCACGGGCGAGCTCGGCGAAGCCGGCTCGGCCGTTCTGCTGCAGGGCTTCGAGGATGCGCCAGTCGGTGGCGTCCGGGGAATAGCCGGTCATGTCCGCCATGCTGCCGGGTAATCCCCGGTCCAACAAGTGATACGCCGGGGAAAGTCGCTTCCCGGGGTGGATCATGGCCCGTAGATTTCTGGCCATGACCACCACCGAGGCTGTGAACACCACACAGGGCTCCGCGCCCGCCGCTCCCGTCAACCCCGTGCTGCGCGTGCCGCCGGCCGCACCGGCCGCCGCGGCCGCGTACTTCGCCGCGAGCCTCGCCTTCCACGCGGACGTGTCCGATGTCGCCGCCGCCTTCAAGGCCCACCGCGAGCAGGGCGCCGAACTCGGCTTCCAGCTGGTCGACTCGCGCTCTACGGCCTCCTGGGACCAGGCCCACGTGCCCGGCGCGATCCACCTGCCCACCGCGCTCGTCCCGGAGCAGGCCGAGCGGCTGCTGGACAAGGACGTGCCGGTGGTGACGTACTGCTGGGGCCCCGGCTGCAACGGCGGCGCGCGCTCCGCGCTGGCGCTGGCCGAACTCGGCTACCAGGTCAAGGAGATGCTCGGCGGCATCGAGTACTGGATCCGCGAGGGCTTCGAGGTGGAGACCTGGCAGGGCCCCGCGCGGCGCGCCGAGGCGGACCCGCTGACCGCGCCGGTCGACTCCGACGACTGCGGCTGCTGACCGCCGAGCCGGCGCAGTCGGCCGGCGTACGCGGACGGCCGGCGTACGCGGGCACGCGGACGGGCACGCGGACGGGCGCAACGGACGGGCACGTGGACGGGCCGCCCGCTCCGCGGGGGGAGCGGGCGGCCCGTCCGTCGTCACGTCCGCCGCACCGGGGCGGGAGCCGCGAGCCCGGCCGGTCCGGAGCCCGGCAGGTCAGGGGGTCCGGCCGGTCGGGGTCCGGCCGGTCGGGGTCCGGCCGGTTCAGAGCCGGGACAGCTCGTCCACCAGGTCGTCCAGGCCCAGCGAGCCCTGGGACAGCGCCGCCATGTGCCACGCCTTCAGGTCGAAGGACTCTCCGTGCGCGGCCTTCGCGTTGTCGCGGCCCAGCAGCCAGGCCCGCTCGCCCAGCTTGTAGCCGATGGCCTGGCCCGGCATGGACAGGTAGCGGATCAGCTCGCTCGCGACGAAGTCCGCGGGGCGCCCGCTGTGCAGGCCGAAGAACTCCTCCGCGAGCTCCGGGGTCCAGCGCTCGCCCGGGTGGTACGGCGAGTCGGCCGGGATCTCCAGGCCCAGGTGCATGCCGATGTCCACGATGACCCGGCAGGCCCGCATCATCTGGCAGTCCAGGTAACCGAGCCGCTGTTCGGCGTCCTCGAGGTAGCCGAGCTCGTCCATCAGCCGCTCCGCGTACAGCGCCCAGCCCTCGGCGTTGGCGCTGACGATGCCGACGGTCGCTTGGTAGCGGGACAGCCGGTCGGCCACGTGCGTCCACTGCGCCAGCTGCAGGTGGTGGCCCGGAACACCCTCGTGGTACCAGGTCGACACCAGGTCGTAGACCGGGAACCGGGTCTGGCCCATGGTCGGCAGCCAGGTCCGGCCGGGGCGGGAGAAGTCCTCCGAGGGGGAGGTGTAGTACGGGGCCGCGGCACCGCCGGGCGGGGCGATCCGGGACTCCACCTTCCGGACCCGCTCGGCGAGTTCGAAGTGCGTGCCGTCGAGCTTCTCGATGGCCTCGTCCATGATGCCCTGCAGCCACGCCCGGACCTCGTCGACGCCCTCGATGTGGGTGCCGTGCTCGTCCAGGTGCTTCAGTGCCTCCCAGGGGGTGGCCCCGGGAAGGATCTTCGCGGCCTCGGCCTTCATCTCGGCCAGCAGCCGGTGGTACTCGGACCAGCCGTACGCGTACGCCTCGTCCAGGTCCAGGTCCGTGCCGTTGAAGTAGCGCGACCAGCGGGCGTACCGCTCCCGGCCCACGGTATCGGGCTTCCCGGCGACCGCGGGCTCGTACACGTCGCGCATCCAGTCGCGCAGCCCGGCCAGCGCGGTGGTGGCGGCGGCGGCGGCCGCGTCGAGCGCGTCCCGCTGCGACTTCGGGCCGTCCGCCGCGAAGGCGGTGAAGAAGCCGGGCTCGTCGCCGTCCTCGCCGGCCCAGCCCGTCAGCTGCTCGATGAAGGTGGCGGTGGGGCGCGGACCACCGTACAGGCCCTTGGACACACCCAGTTCGAGGCAGGCGCGGTAGCCGTCCAGGGCGGCCGGGACGGCGCGCAGGCGTTCCACGACGGCGGCCCAGTCCTCGTCGGTGTCCGTGGGGGTCAGCGTGAACACCTCCCGCACCGAGTGCACGGGGGAGTGGATGTTGCTGACCGCGCACAGGTCCTCATCGGCTTCGTGCACCGCGAGTTCGGCCGTCAGACGCTCGCGCAGGAGCCGGGCGCAGCGTCGTTCGGCGTCGCTGTCGGCACCCGGGAGCAGCTCGGCGGCGTCCAGCCGCGCGAGCGTCGCGCGTGCCAGGTCGGCTACGGCCGCACGGCCTGCCGGGGAGAAGTCGGGCAGCCGGCCGGAGCTGCCGGCGTCACCCAGGAAGGTGCCGGTGATCGGGTCGAGGGCGATCAGGGCGTCGACGTACGCGTCGGCTACCTGGCGCGGCAACTGGTGGTCCTGCTGAGGGGTGGTGTCTGACATGTGGACATCTTCGTACGGAGGACCAGCTTCCGTCACTACCGTTCCCGCTCAGCGGCATGACGGCGACCGCCCCGCGGCCGCCCCGGGAGTCGGGACGGTGGCGGGGCGGCGGTGAGGCGGCGGTGAGGGGGCCGGGGAGGCCGGGGGAGGCCGGGGGCTCAGAGCTCCCGGGGCCGCGGGAGCTCGCCCGGGACCGCGCGCGGGAGTTCGTACGTGAGCCGGGACCGGACCGGGGTGGCGTCGAGCCGGGCGGTGATCACCAGGGTGCCCTCCTCGATCTGGTAGTCGAGGGGCAGTCCGAGGCCCCGCATGGCCGCCACCATGCCGGTGTTGGAGGCCTGGGTGACGGCGTACACGCTGTCGCACCCGGCCTCCACGGCCATCGCGACGAGCCGGCGCAGGAGTTCGGATCCTATGCCGCGGCGCTGCCAGTCGTCCTCGATGAGCAGGGCGACCTCGGTCTCGTCGCCGTCCCAGAGCAGGTGGCCGAGGGCGACCAGCCTGCCGGAGGCCGTGGTGGCGGCCAGGGTGCGGCCGAACCGGGGGCTGAGCAGGTGGCTCAGATACCGGTCGGCGTCGGCGACCGGGCCGTGGTAGCGCAGCCCGAGGGTGCGCTCGGAGCACCGCTCGTGCATGGCGACGGCGGCCGCGAGGTCGGTGGAGTCGGCCCGGCGCACGGTGATCTCGTTGCCCTCGGGCAGGGTCAGTACGTCCCGGCTCCGCGGTACGCGCTGGCCGAGGCGGGCGTCGAGCTCGACGAGGGCGCGGGCCCGGGCGAACTCGGTGGGGGTGAAGGGCAGGTAGGGGCGTTCCACCGTGATGGCGCCCCCGGCGGGGTCGCGCAGCCGCATCACGGTGGCCTCCAGGACGCCCTCGACGGGGGCGTCGGCGGCACTGTTCGGGCGGCCCGAGAGGGTGGTCGCGGGAATCGAGTGGATGGTGCAGCGGCCGAGCAGGTGGCGCAGCGCGAGGGGGAGTTCGGCCGCGTCGAGGGCGGTCCGGGTGGCCAGGCCGAGCACCCGGGTGGGGGTGTCGACGAGGTCGTGCGCGTCGGCCCGCTCGATCCACGTGCTGTGTCCGCCGGCCGAGGCCACGGCCCGGACGATCCCGGCCGAGGGCAGTTCCTGCGGGGTGCGCAGCAGGAACTCGTCGACGGTGCCGCCCTCGGGGAGCGGGTGCGTCTGGAGCGCCAGGATGTCCACCCGGTGCGCGGCGAGGGCGGTGCACAGCGCGGCCAGGCTGCCCGGCTCGTCCCGCACGGTCGTCCGCATCCGCCACAGGGTGGTGGCGGACGCGGGGGCGGCCGTGGGGACGGCGGTATCGGACGGCGCGGTCGGCGGGGGCGGCGGCGCGTGGCTGTGCCGGCGTGCCCACCAGGTGTGGAAGGCGGCCGTGACCAGGAGGGCGACGGCCGAGGCGATCAGCAGGAACGGGCCCTCGGGACCGTGCGCGACGAGGTTGGCGATGGCGTCGGCCACCGCGACGGCGCAGAACAGGGCGGCCAGTTCGACGACGTCGCGGCGCCAGTGGTGCTGTCGGCGGTGCGAGTGAGGAGTGTGCGTGATGTGATCAGTCATGCGCACCACTCTGGCGAAGCGGTGTTGCGTGATCACGAATGATGTGTGACCGCGCGGTTAAGGATCCCAATGGCCGATTTCGTCCGCTTTTCCTGAGGGGACGTTCCGCTCACCGCGTGCGGTGGCCTCCGGGTCACTGGCCGACACGGCCGGGCTGGAGGGTCCGTGAGAAGAGTACGCCGACTCCCTCGCCGCGCAACCGCACCGTGAGCTCACCGCTGTCGCCGTCGATGTCCACCTCTCCGTAGTACGGAGGGTTCTCCGCCGGGGACAGGTTGGGCAGCGGGGCCGACCGTACGAACTCCTGGCGCGGGCCGAAGGTGCCGTCGAGCGGGCCGTGCGGGAAGCCGCCGGCTCCCACCGGACCGGAGACGAACTCCCAGAACGGCGCGAAGTCGGAGAAGGCGGCCCGCTCCGGCGCGTAGTGGTTGGCCGCGGTGTAGTGGACGTCGGCGGTCAGCCACACCGTGCCGGTGATGCGCCGGTGCTTGACGAACCGCAGCAGGTCGGCGATCTGCAGCTCGCGCCCGAGCGGGGTGCCCGGGTCGCCCTGGGCCACCGCCTCGAAGTCGGTTGCCCCGTCGGGGACCACGATGCCCAGCGGCATGTCGGCGGCGATGACCTTCCAGGTGGCCCGGGAACGGGCCAGCTCGCGCTTGAGCCAGGCCAGTTGCCCGGCGCCGAGGATGCCGACCGGGTCGTCGGTCTGGCGGTTCGGCGAGTTGGCGTTGCGGTGCGTGCGCATGTCGAGCACGAACACGTCGAGCAGCGGACCGTGCTGGACCAGGCGGTACATCCGGCCCTCGGCGTCGCCCGGGCCTCCGGCGTACCCGCCGGATCCCGGGTAGCCGGAGTGACCGGTGCGTCCGGAGCGGCCGAGGTCGGTGACCGGGAAGTACTCGCCGAAGGCCTGCAGCGCCCGGGCGGCGAGCACGTCCACCTCCTTGACCGTGTAACGCGGGTCGTCCAGCAGCTGGCCCGGGTACCAGTTGTTGCGCACCTCGTGGTCGTCCCACTGGGCGACCACCGGGACCTGGGCGTTGAAGGCCCGCAGGTTGTGGTCGAGCAGGTTGTAGCGGAAGTTCCCGCGGAACTCGGCGAGGGTCTCGGCGACCTTGGCCTTCTCCTCCGTGGTGACGTTCCGCCACACGGTGCCGTCGCGCAGCGGGACCTCCGGCCGGATCGGGCCGTCGGAGTAGACCGTGTCCCCGCTGAACAGGAAGAAGTCGGGGGAGAGTCGCCGCATCTCCTCGAAGACGCGGTATCCGCCGCGGTCGGGGTTGATGCCCCAGCCCTGGCCGGCCAGGTCGCCGGACCACAGGAAGCGCACCCCCGAGCGGCGGGTGACGGGGGTGGTGCGGAAGGTGCCGTGGACGGGCTCGCCCGCGCGGCGGGGGTCGTCGGGGTCGGCCAGCAGCACCCGGTAGTGGATCTGCCGCCCGGGCGGCAGGCCGTGCAGGGTGGTGATGCCGGTGAAGTCGGTGCCCGGGCCGAGGAAGGGGCCCGGGTGGTGGCGCACGCCGTAGCGGAAGGACTCGCTCGGCGAGGTCTCCACGGACATCCGGGCGGGCCGGTCGGAGCGCGTCCAGACCACGGCCGAGAACGGGGTGATCTCGCCGGACTGGACGCCCCAGGGAGCGCCCGGGCGGCCCGAGCGGGTGAAGGCGGGCGCGCCGCCCGGTGCCGGCCCGGGCGCGGCGGCGGCCGCTGCCGCCGCCGTGGATCCGGACGAGGCGCGTGCCGCAGGGGTGCCGGGGAGGGCGAGCACGGCGGACGCGGCGAGGGAGCCGCGGAACAGGGACCGGCGGGTGTGCGGCATCGTTGCGCCTCCAGGGGCTGGGGTGACCGGGCGGACCGTGGGTGCGGGGTCGGGCCAGTGTGCCGCCGCACTTCCGCCCGGCCGCGTCAACGACGCGAACCGCCGGTGAACAGCGGACGGCGGCGTCGGCCGGGCCGTCGGCCGGGGCGTCGGCCGGGCATCCGCCGGGGCGCCCCGGCGGGGCGGGGCAGCGGGCAGGGCGTCGTGGCGACCGCGAACATCCCGTGAACGGCTTGATACGTATGCCCGATGTGCCCGGTCCAGGCGTGAGGATTGGTCTTGACCAAGGTGGTGTGCCGCCCTATGGTCACAGGGATAGTGCAGGAACCTTTAATAAACAAAGGCGCGAAACCACGGCATCGAGCTGCCGCTGGAACAACGGCGATTGCAGCGCATGCGGCGAACGCAGGAGGAGTCAGGGTGGGGACGACGCAGCTCGAGACGGTGCCGGAGCCGAAGTACTGGCACCTCAAGACCGTGCTCAGCGAGGCGCTCGATCAGGACTTCGCGGTGGGCGAGGTCCTGCCGAACGAGCGCGAGCTCGCCGCCCGCTTCGGTGTCGCCCGCGCCACCCTCCGGCAGGCCCTGGAGCAGCTGGAGCTGGAAGGCCGGCTGCAGCGCCGCCGCGGCGTCGGCACCACCGTCGCCCCGCCGCGCGTCGGCGTGGACGTCGGCACCGCCCGGCAGAACTGGCCCGGCGAGACCGCCGACGGATGGCAGCTGGTGACCGCCACCGAGGACCGTCCAGGCGTCGCCGTCGCCAAGCTCCTCGGCGCCTCCGCCGACCTGCCCGTTCACACCGTGCGCCGCACCCGGATCAGCCACGGCCAGGCCGTCGCCGCGGAACTGCTGTACGTGCCGGCCGCCTCGGTGCCCGGTCTCTCCGCCATCGACGCGCCGTCCGGGCCGGCCCGTGCCCGTGCCGTGCTCCGTGAGCTCCAGCGGCTCGAACTGGAGGGCCAGGACCGCTCGGTGGAGCTCGGCTCGGCCCGCGCCGACGACGCCAGGGAACTGGACCGGCTGCCCGGCGCCCCCGTGCTCGTCGTCACCACCCGCTACATCGCCTCCGGCGGCACGGCGGCGGTCTCGGTCGCCACGTACCGCGCCGACACCTGCCGGCTGACCTTCGGGGACTCGGGCGACATGGAGATCCGCCACGAGGCGGAGGCGGAGCGCGTCGCCTCCTGAGCCCCGGCCCGGTGTGGGCAGGCGTCCCGCAGGGCGGGACGGCTGGGCACAGCGGGACACCACCCCGCAGGGACCGCGCAGCGTGTACGGTCACCGCCGCTCCGGCGGTGGCCGCGTACCCGCGCCGAAGCCGTGCCCGGGTCCGGCGGATCCGGGGCAGCGGGAGCCACGGCAGGGCACGAAGAGCCGGCGCGGCCGGTCAGCGGCGGCGGGCCGTCACCGTCTTCTCGACCGCGAACAGTTCCTCCTCGGCCTGGTCGAGGGCAAGCCGCAGCGCACCGGTCGCCACCGCCGCCTCACCCAGCATCGACAGCGTCACCCGGGGCGGCCGCAGGCAGTACCGGGCGAGTTCCCGGCGCAGCGGCTCCAGTACGTCGTCCAGGCCGGCCGCCCAGCCGCCGACCACCACCAGCTCCGGATCGATCGCCAGCACCAGCGCGGCCACGTCGTGCACCAGGCGCTGCACGAACCGGTCCAGCGCGGCCACCGCCTGCTCGTCGCCGCGCCGGGCCATCGCGAAGACCTCCGCGACGGCCTGCTCGTCCAGCGGGTGCAAAGGCTCCCCGGTCGTGGACAGCAGCTTCTCCGGCGATGCCTCGCGGCCCAGCAGGTGCAGTGCGCCGATCTCGCCGGCCGCCCCGCCGAACCCCCGGTGCAGCCGGCCGCCGATCAGTGAGCCGGCTCCCGGGCTCAGCCCCGCCATCACGAACACGATGTCGTCGGTGTCCCGCGCGGACCCCTTCCAGTGCTCGCCGACCGCCGCCGCGTTCGCGTCGTTCTCGACCTGCACCGGGCACCGGAACGAACGTCTGAGCCGGTCCCCGAGCGGCAGCCCGGTCCACCCCGGCAGCGCCGTGCCCAGCCGCACCGTGCCGTCCGCCTCCACGATCCCCGGACTGGCGACCCCCACCGCGCGCAGCGAGTCCCGGGGCACCCCGGCCCGGCGCAGCAGGTCGGCGACCGTCGCCCGGACCTTCTCCAGCCGCTCGTCGGCGGAGGCGGTCTCGGAGACCTCCTTGGTGCCGGCCCCGATCACCCGCCCGTCCAGCCCGGACAGCAGCGCGGCGATGCGGTGCGAGCCGATCTCGATGCCCAGCAGATGGCCGGCCTCCGCCCGGAACCGGAACCGGCGGGCCGGCCGGCCCTGTCGGCGCGCGCCTTCCTCGACGGCGGCCTCGACGACCAGCCCGGTGCCGATGAGGCCCTCCACGACCCCCTCCACGGTCGGCCGGGACAGACCGGTCAGCCGGGTCAGGTCGGTGAGGGTGGGCGATCCTGCCGCGCGCAGCGCGCGCAGCACCACGGCGGAGTTGATCCGTCTGAGCAGAGAGGGATCCCCGCCGGTCAGCTGCCCCAACGTGTGTCCTCCCAGCTAGCGCGCCTGTCAGCCGGATCGTACTGCGCCCCCGGAGGGACGGCGAGAACGAGGGGGGTACCCGCGGACGTCCCCGGTCAGGCCGGGGCGACGAACCCCGACTCGTACGCGGTGATCACCGCCTGCGTCCGGTCCCGTGCGCCCAGCTTCGCCAGCACCGCGCTCACATGCGACTTCACGGTCTCGGTGCCGACGAACATCTCGCCCGCGATCTCCGCGTTGGTGAGCCCCCGCGCCATCAGCCGCAGCACCGCCTCCTCCCGTTCGGTCAGCGCGGCCCGCTCCAGCCTGGCCCGCGCCTTGCTGTTCCCGTACTCCGAAGCCATCGACCGGACCGCCGCCGGGAACAGCAGCGAATCCCCTTCCGCGACCAGCCGCACCGCGTGCACGATCTCCGCCGGCCGGGCCCGCTTCAGGAGGAAGCCGTCGGCTCCCGCCCGCAGCGCCCGGTACACGTACTCGTCGTTCTCGAAAGTCGTCACGACCAGGATCTTCGGCGGCTCGTCGATGTTCTTCAGCACCGCCTTGGTCGCCTCGATCCCGTCCAGCAACGGCATCCGCACGTCCATGGCCACCACGTCCGGCCGCAACTGCCGCACCAGCGGGATCACGGCCGCACCGTCGGCGGCCTCACCCACCACCTCGATGTCGGGCTGGGCGTCGAGCACGGCGCGCAGACCCGCGCGCACCAGGGGTTCGTCGTCGACGAGGAGTACGGTGACCGGCATCCCCTCAGCGTATGTGCTCCAGCGGAAGCCGTGCGCGCACCCTCCAACCCCCCTCGTGCGGGCCGGAGTCCGCCGCCCCGCCCAGCAGCGCGGCCCGCTCCCGCATGCCCCGCAGTCCGCTCCCGCTGCCCCCGCCGGACGCCTCCCGGCCGGCCGGCAGCGGATTCGTCACCTCCAGCTCCAGGCGGCCCCCGGTCACGTCCACCCGCACCCGGACCGGCACCGGCCCGCAATGCCGCAACACGTTCGTGAGCGCCTCCTGCAGGATCCGGTACGCCTCCCGGGTGACCGGCCCCGGCAACGACTCCAGCGGGCCGTTCAGTTCGGCCTCCACCCGGGCACCGGAGGCCCGCGTCGACTCCAGCAGCCGGTCCGCGTCGGCGAGCGTCGGGCGCTGCGAGGGTCGGGGACCGGAATCCCGCAGCACCGCCAGGACCCGCTCCAGGTCCTCCAGAGCGGCCCGGCCGGTCTCCTCGATGGCGCACAGTGCCCGTTCGGTGAACTCCGGGTCCCCCGCCGCCCGCGCGGCCCCCGCCTGCACCACCGCCACCGTCAGCGCGTGGCCGATCGTGTCGTGCAGTTCGCGCGCGATCCGGGTGCGCTCCAGCAGTTGCTCCGTGCGCTCCTCCAGGACGGACAGGCGCTCGGCCGCCGAAGGTCCCAGCAGCCGGGTCGCGATGGCCGTGACGAGCTCGCCCAGCAGGAACACGATCACGAACAGCACCATCAGCGGCAGGGGCACGAGCACCGCAGCCAGCCAGCGCGGCGGCACCAGGGGCAGCATCACGTCCCCGCGTATCGGGTACCCGAAGGCAGTGGTGAGCAACTCGACCGTGAACGCGGGCAGCCACACCGTGGCGAACATGGCCCCGAACGCCACGACCAGCCGTATCTCCAGCCACAGCACGGTCCGCCCGCGGTCTCCCCAGCGCTTCGAGGCCACCGTGGAGATGGCGTTCTCCTCGGACCCGCGGTCGTAGGGGGTGAGCAGGAACTGCGCCTGCAGTCCCTCGGCCGTCCGCATCCAGGGGATCAGACCGAACGGAGCGATGATCAGGGCCGGCGCCCACGGGGCCGCGGGCTGTATGAACATCCATACCGCCACCAGCAGTACGGGCACACACAGGTGCAACCAGCGCGAGTACGTGAGCGGTTGGAACGGGGCCCTGATCAGTCGGTACATGCCCCCATCGTGGCAGCAGCACGATCACGGCCGTCTCCCCCGTGCGGGGGAGACGATCCCCCCGCACGGGGGAGGAACGGGGGTGTGGCCGACGGCGAACCTGGATCCATGAACGCAGCCACGAACACCATCGAGATCCGCCGCCTGACCAAGGAATACGGCACCACCCGGGCCGTGGACCAGCTGTCCTTCGACGTGCTGCCCGGCCGGGTCACCGGCTTCCTGGGCCCCAACGGTGCGGGCAAGTCCACCACCATGAGGCTGCTCCTCGGCCTCGACCGGGCGACCTCGGGCGCGGCCACCATCGGCGGCCGCCGCTTCACCGACCTCGTCGATCCCCTCCACCACGTGGGCGCCCTGCTCGACGCCCAGGCCGCCCACGGCGGACGCACCGGCCGCGACCACCTGCTCGCCCTGGCCGTGAGCAACGGCATCCCGGTAAGCCGGGTGGACGAGGTGATGGAGCAGGCCGGCATCGCCCCGGCGGCCCGCAAGCGCATCAAGGCCTACTCGCTGGGCATGCGCCAGCGGCTCGGCATCGCGGCAGCCCTGCTCGGGGACCCGGGAGTGCTCCTGCTGGACGAGCCCACCAACGGCCTCGACCCGGAGGGCATCATCTGGATCCGCGAGCTGATGCGCGGTCTGGCCGCGGAGGGGCGGACCGTACTGGTCTCCAGCCATCTGATGTCCGAGACGGCTTCCTTCGTGGACCACCTCGTGGTCCTCGGCCGGGGGAGGCTGCTCGCCGACACGTCGATGAAGGACTTCATCGACGAGCGGAGCACCGCCAGGGTCCGGCTGCGGACCTCCGACCCGCTACGCCTGCGGGCCACCCTCGCCCGGGACGGCTTCCGGCTGACCGAGGCCGGGGAGGGCCGCTGGACCGTCGACGGGATGCAGGCCGAGCAGATCGGTGCGCTCGCCGCCCGCGAGGGCATCCCGATGTTCGAACTCTCCGACGAGCGAGCCTCGCTGGAGCAGGCCTACCTCGACCTCACAGCGGACCACGGCGAGTTCGCCGCCGCCCGCTGACCACGACCGAAGGAATGAGCATCATGTCCACCATCGCCCTGCCCACCCGAGCCGCTCTGCACGCTGAATGGATCAAGATGCGGTCGCTGCGCGGCACCAGCGTGTCGCTCGTCGCCGTCCTCGTGGCCACGGCCGGAATCCAGATGCTCACCGCTGCCGCCATCGGCACCGCCGAGGAGGGCAGCATGGGCCAGGACCCGCTGTTCGCGGCCTTCTACGGCCTGGTGTTCGGGCAGATAGCCGCCATCTCGTTCGGCGCGAACGCCTTCGCCAGCGAGTTTCACAACAACGCGCTGCGCATCACCCTTACCTCGGTGCCGAACCGCGCCCGCTTCTACCTCTCGAAGCTGCTGGCGGTGGGCGGACTCGCCTTCCTGACGGGCCAGGTGACCGCCTTCACGACCTTCCTGGGCGGCCAGGCCTTCATGGGGCAGTACACCATCGGCCTGGGCGACGAGGGCGCGCTGCGTGCCACCGTGGGATGCGGGCTGTACCTGACCCTGATCGCCCTGTTCGCCGCGGGCCTCACGGCGGTGTTCCGCAGCGCCGCCGCGACGCTGAGCATCCTCATACCGTTCATGCTGATCATCTCCTTCGTCGTGGGCGACGTCGTGGGCGGTGCCGCGCAGTACTTGCCGGACCGGGCGGGGCAGATGGTGATGCGCATCGAGCCGCACGGTGAGCTCGGCCCGTGGACCGGCCTGGGAGTGATGGCGCTGTGGACGCTGGCCGCACTGGTCGCCGGCTGGCTGGCAGTGCGCCGGCGGGACGCCTGACCGCATGACGGGCGGCCAGTTGTCAGTGGTCGCCGGAATACTGACGGCATGACCACGGCAGAGCATCTCGAGACGATCGACCGGCTCCGGACGTGCGGCTTTCCCGAGGTCCGGGCCCGGTCCGGGCAGGTCACCAGCGGCCCCGGCTACCACCTGGTGGAACTGGGCGAGAGCCGCTGGTACGGGGACGAGGACCCGGCCGACCGGATCGAGGGGGAGGAGCGGGTGTCCGCCGAGTACGGCGTGCTGGCCCGGGCGCTGGCCGGCCGCTGGGGGGAGCCCCACCTGGTGTGGACGCGGGGGCTGCTGGAGCGGGCCGGTGCGGGGGACCGGCTCGCCGAGCCCTGGCAGGAGCTGAGCGGCACCACCGATCACCTGCACCTGTGGAATGTGGCTGACCGGTGGGTTGCGGTCTACGCCGCCCAGTGGGGGGCCGACCACTCGCCGCAGCTGATGGCGGCGGTCACGGTGGTCGACCCGCCGTGAGGGAGGGCACGTCCCCTCCCGGTCCGACAGGCGGGGAGGGGTACGCCGGCCCCCGGAGGCGGGGTCCTACTCGTTGTGCAGGACCTCGGAGATGGCGAGCCGGGCCGCGGACCGGGCCGGGATCAGGGCGCCCAGGACGGCGATCAGCACGCCGGCCAGGACGAGGCCGGTGAGCTGCGGAGCGTGCCACACGTTCTTCAGGGACTCGGGGAAGGAGATCACGCCCACGTGGTCGACGACCAGCCGGTGGGCGGCGATCCCGAAGGGGATCCCGACGAGTCCGCCGACCGCGCCGATCCCGGCGACGGAGGTGACGGTCATCAGCACCACCTGGCGCGGTGTCATCCCGATCGACTTGAGCATGCCCAGGTCACGCCGCCGCTCCCGGGCGTTGAGGAGCACCGTGTTGAAGACGCCGAGCGCGGTCACGACGCCGACCAGCAGGGTGAAGGCGGAGGAGAATCCGATGACGGTGGCACCGACCCGGCTGTCGTTCTCCGACACCGTGGCGCTCAGGCCCGGGCCGAGGGCGCGGACCGCTTCGGCGTAGGCGTGGGGGTCCGCCCCGTCGGCGAGCCGCACCGCGTAGCTGACGGCGCGCGTCTCCGGGGCGAGCAGCCCGAGGGAGGCCCAGGAGGCCGTGAGCGCCCGGGGGTCGCCGTCCGTCAGCTCTCCGGTGATCCGGCCGGAGACCCGGTGGCCGTTGAGCTCGAGGGAGACGGGGTCTCCGGGCGCCAGGCCGCGCTGGGCGAGGAAGCCAGGTCCTGCGATCACCTCTCCGGGTGCCTGGGGGAGCCGTCCGGAGAGCACCGACACCTGCTGGGCCTGGGTGTCGCCCCGGTAGAAGTCGGCGAAGACGGGGCGGCTGTGCCCGGTCATCCGGACCTGGACATGGGCCCGGGCGAGCACCTGCTCCGCGCCGGGCAGGGCCCTGAGCCGGGCCTCGATCTGCTCGTCGGTGAGTGTGGGCACGACGCCGTTGTTCTCATGGCCCCCGGCCCGGACGCTGATCCGGGGGCCGCCGCCGTTCGCCTCGCGGTCCAGTTTCCCGAAACCGAGCAGGGTGCTGGTGAGCCCCGTGGCCAGAGTGACGGTGGTGATGCCGAGGGCGATCGCCGACAGGGTGAGCAGGGTCCGCGCGGGGCGGACGAACGGCTGGCCGAGGCCGAGGCTGACCGGGCGCGGCAGCCGGGTGCCGGCCAGGAACCGCTGCACCCGCAGGCCGCGCCCGGTACGCGGGGCACTTCCGGCGGTGAGAGCGCGGGCGGCTGGTACACGGTGGGCGCGGAGGGCCGGGACCAGTGCGGCGAGCGCGACCAGCGCGGGCATGCCGAGCAGGCACAGCGCCGGCACCCAGCGTGCGGGGCTGACGACGGCGTTGCCGGTCTCGATGCCGGAGAAGGCCATCGTGAGGAACGGTTCGGCGAGCAGGCTGCCCAGCAGGGTGCCCAGGACGCTTCCCGCCACCGCGGGAACGGAGACCATCGTCAGGTAGACGGCGACGACTTGGCCGGGGGTGTAGCCGAGGGCCTTGAGGATGCCGATGTGCCGGTAGCCGGAGACCACGGCTCCGCTGACCACGTTTCCGACGATGAGCACGGAGACGAGCAGGCCGAGGACGCTGAAGAGGCTCATGAAGGGCAGGTAGGCGTCGGCATTGGCGGAATAGCTCGCCCGGAGGGCGGTCCACGGCTGGGCGGTGAGCAGGGCGCCCTCGGGCAGGTCCGCGGTGGCACGGGCCAGTGCCCTGCCCACCTGGCCGGTGTCGGCGGCGGTGTCGAACCGGTACAGCATCTGGGTGGCCGTGGGGTTCAGCCCGGCGATCTGGCCGGGTGCGACCCAGGCGCCGGCCGACTGGCTCATGCTGGTGGCGAACCCCACGACGGTCAGGGGCGGGGCGCCGATCGCCTGCAGCCGGGTGCCGAGCAGCTCCAGGTCGGGGGTCCCGGCGATCGGCCAGTCGACGACGATCTCGCCCGGTGCGGTGGCCCAGCGTCCGGCGAGGAGCTGGACGCGGTCGACGGCGTCGCGGGCCGGATCGGCGCGGCCGACGACGGTCAGCGGGCCGGGCGGGTTCCACAGCCAGTCCTGCGGCATCTGGAGCACCGCCTGGTCGAAGGGGCCGGAGGCGGCCTCCACCCCGGGGTGGAGGGCGGTGCCGGCGAGCCGGTCGGCCGGGGCCTGCGCGCGGTCGAAGGTGGCCACGGAGTGGGCGCCGCGCTGCTCGTCGTAGGCGCGCTCGAAGGGGCCGGAAGCCGCGTCCAGGACGCTGAGGGCCAACAGGACCGCGGTGGTGGAGAAGAGGACGAGGAGTCCGATGAGGGAGGTCTGGAGCCTGCGGCGGCGAACCGCCGCACGGGAGGCCCGCCACACGGCGCTCACGCGGCACCCGTCTCGGCGGCGAGGGAGGACTCCCGGGCGACCCGGCCGTCGGCGACCTCGACCAGACGACCGGCGCAGCGGGTGGCGAGCTCGCGGTCGTGGGTGACGATGAGGAGGGTCTGGCCGATCTGGTTGAGGTCGATCAGCAGGTCCATCACCTGCTCGCCGGAGCGGCTGTCCAGCGCACCGGTGGGTTCGTCGGCGAGGAGCAGGGCCGGACGGTTCATCAGGGCGCGCGCCACGGCGACGCGCTGCCGCTCGCCGCCGCTGAGGGCCGCCGGATAGGTGTCCTTGCGGCCCGCGACGCCGAGTTCGTCCAGGAGTTCCAGGGCACGCCGGCGGGCCTGCCGGGCGGGGGTGCCGGTGAGCTGGGCGGCGAGGGCCACGTTATCCAGGGCGGGCAGGTCGTCGATCAGGTTGAAGAACTGGAAGATCATGCCGATGTGGCGGCGGCGGAACAGGGCGAGGCCGGTCTCGTCGAGGCCGGACAGGTCCTGGCCATTGACCTCGACGGTGCCGGAGGTCGGGCGGTCCAGGCCGGCGACCATGTTCAGCAGGGTCGACTTCCCGCAGCCGGAGGGCCCCATGACGGCGACCGCCTCACCGGCGCGTATGTGGAGGTCGAGGCCGTTCAGTGCCCTGGTGTCGCCGAAATCCTTGTGAACGCCCTCGAGTCGGACGGCGGCCTGCCGCATCGTACGGCCGTGATCAGTGGTCATGGCATGAAACTAGGCGCGGCGGCGACGGCCGGGCGTCCCTCCCCCGATGTAAGCGGGGCGGGTTGTCATCCTGGGGATGTATGCGTGGGGACGCCTCTGTGGAGTGATGCGGATCAAGGTATGACCTGCGAAGCTGACGTCATGTGGGGTTCAGGGGAGGAATCTTCGGGGGTGGTGGCGGCCGTCGTCGTCGCAGCCGTGGCCTGTGCGGCCGCCTGCGGTCTGGGGGTCGCACTGGTACGGGCGCGGCGGCGGCACCGGGCCGCGCTGGGAGAGCGGGGGTGGCTGCTGGAGCGGGAACGGGAGAGCGCGGCGCAGGCCGCGGTGGACCGGGAGAGGGCGCGGATCGCGGCGGAGCTGCACGACATCGTCAGTCACAACGTGAGCCTGATGGTGGTCCAGGCGGGAGCCGCCCGCGAGGTGCTGACGACCATGCCGGACGAGGCGGCCGCCGCCATGGCGGCCGTGGAGTCCGCGGGGCGCGGCGCCATGACCGAACTCCGTCACCTGCTGGGGCTGTTGGCGCCCTCGCAGAGCGGGGAGGACGAGCCGTACGGAGCGGAGGAAGCACCTGCCGGCGGACCGTCCGTGCTGTCGCCGCAGCCGAGCCTGGGCCGTCTCAGCCCGCTCGTGGACCGGATCTCCTTCGCCGGTCTGCCGGTGGAGGTCCGGATATCCGGGGAGCCGCGCGCGCTCCCCACCGGGATCGACGTCACCGCCTACCGGATCGTGCAGGAGGCGCTGACCAACGCACTCAAGCACGGGGACGGAGGCAAGGCAGAGGTGACGGTGCGGTACGCGGACCACTTCCTGCGGGTCGAGGTGCTGAACAGCGGGCCGAGCGTGCTGACCGGGGACGGGCCGCGGGACGGCGGCGGGATCCTGGCCGACGGGGCGGGCCGGGGCCTGCTCGGACTCCGGGAGCGGGTCGCGGTGTACGGCGGCGAGCTGGACGCCAGACGCCGGCTGGGCGGCGGGTACCGGGTCCGCGCCCGAATACCGCTGGACCGGCCGTGACGGGGGAGACGGGGGAGGAGGGGCGGGCGGCCCCGCGGGTGCTGGTCGCCGATGACCAGGAGCTGGTCCGCACCGGGTTCCGGCTGATCCTCACCAGCCGCGGCATCGAGGTGGTCGGCGAGGCCGCCGACGGGGCGGAGGCGGTGGAGCTGGCCGCACGGCTGGCGCCGGACGTGGCACTGCTGGACATCCGGATGCCGGTGATGGACGGGCTGGAGGCGGCCCGGCGGATCCTCGCGGCCGCACCGGACTGCCGGGTGATCATGCTGACCACCTTCGACCTGGACGAGTACGTCTACGCGGCGCTCGCGGCGGGGGCCAGCGGCTTCCTCCTCAAGGACGTCACTCCGGCCCATCTGGCCGCTGCCGTACGGCTGGTGGACACCGGGGACGCGCTGCTCGCCCCGTCGATCACCCGGCGGCTGGTGGAGCGGTTCGCCGGCCGCGATGACCTCACGGCCCGTCCGGGCGCCGGGGCAGGGCAGGGGCAAGGGCAGGGACCGGGCTCGGTGACGGGAGCCGGGGTGCCGGCCGTGCACCGGGATCTGGCCGCGCTGACCCCGCGGGAGCTGGAGGTACTGACCCTGATGGGCCGCGGACACTCCAACGCCGAGCTGGCCGGGGTCCTGACGCTCAGCGAGGCGACGGTGAAGACCCATGTGGCCCGGATCTTCGCCAAGCTCTCCCTGCGCGACCGGGCCCAGGCGGTGGTCCTGGCCTACGAGACCGGCCTGGTCGCCCCCGGCGACACCCTCGCCGACGGCTGAGCGGCGGCCGTCGGGCGTGCCGCCGGGTGTCAGCGATCGCGCCCGGCCTCGGGTCCATCCGCCCCCGGGCACAGATCGAGCGTCTTGCAGAGCAGGACCACCTGGTACGGTCCCCCCTCGCTCGACTCCGTGCCACGAGCATCGTCGGAGTGGGACACGAACCGCCACTGCGAGGCCTTGGCATGGCGCGTCAGGCCGGTCTTCTCCACGCGGACGCTGAGGGTTCGGCTCTGGGGGTCGTTGGTCTCCACCAGGATCTCGTCGCCGCCCAGCGGGAAATGATCATGTAGAAGGCACAGACCGAAGCGGTCCAGGTTGCCGTGCTTCTCCAGCACCGCCACAAGGTCCCGGACGAACTCCGCGTCGCGGGGCCCGAGGCATTCGGCATCTTCGAAGCGGGGAAGCGGCCTGCTGGGACCGTATCCCTTCGTCTCGGTCATGACTTCTCCGTCAAGTGTCCGATTCTCATCTTCCCATCCGATTCCATCGTCGAATGGTCGCCATGTTCCTGCAAATCGTTCCTGCATATCCGTGTGGCGGCCGACGGAGTGGGCTCCTGGAATTCCGCCGTGTCTGCGCATGACATGCGGCCTCTCATGCGTTACCTCTGTGGCGTTTTGATCCGGACCGTGCGATGCGGATGGGGGCGCTGTGTACGTGTTGCCAGAACAGAGGGTGGACGCGACGCCGGCAGTCCGATGGTGGCCGCGAGTGCTGTCGCTGGTGATTGTGGCGATAATGTGCGTCGTCACGTGGCCGGCGGAGGCGACGGGGAATGCACCTGACGACTGCCAGGCCGATCGACTCGCCGCCCGTGTCAGCAGGGCGGAGATTCGGTTCGCCCACCATGACCAACCTTTCGTCCAGGCAACGTCGGACACTTCCATCGTGGTGGAGGCGGACAAATGGCCCCTGGCCCGCGACTTGATGCTCGGTGAGGACTCGAAGGGGTACCGGACGGCGATGCGCTGCCTGCTGCGGGGGCCGGGCAGCTCCGAAATCCGCAGGGACGAATGGCGCTACAGTGAGCCCGTTGTAACCGCCGAGAAGAACCAAGTCACGGTCGACTACACGGCCATCGCCTGGCTCAAGGACTACAAACAGGTCCTGCTGGGCCCCTGGCGGATCGACGTCAAGAAGAAGAACTGGACGCTTCGTCTCCAGCCGCCGACAACACTGGTGAAGATCCCGTGGCGACATATTGAGGTCCGGCTGGGCGGCCTCAGCGCCACACGCATCTCCACCCAGGTGACATCCGCCGACGAGAAGAGGCTGGTGTGGTCGGAGCGCATGCCCCGGGACGTCCGGGTCGAAGTGGATCCCCCCTGGCAACGCTCCGTAGCCCTGGACAACGAGGTCGGGAACCGGAGCAAGGTCGGCGCCGCATCGTGGTGGGCGTGCGTCACGTTGTTGATCGCAGCCGTCGCACTTCCCGTTCTGCGGCCCTATCCGGCTCCTGCGCCGGGGACGCGCCGGCAACCCGTGCAGAGATTCAGGCGGTGGGTCGGGAGCGGAGGCACGACCTTCAGGGAGAGCCCCGCGATTGCCGTTCTGCAGTGGGCCGTGCTCAGTGCGGTAGTCGCCCTGATGCTGTTTCTGCTGACGTGGGGCGTGTTCGGCAAGGGCCTTACGCCATGGTGGCGCGCCCACATCGTCATTGCAGCGGCACTGGCTCTGGTCCTGGTGGCCCGCCCATGGCCTCGAGTGGTGTCGCCCGCTGTCCCGCATGCCACGGGTGACCAGTCCAGCCGTCCGGAAGACGTCCGGAACCGTCGCCCGGCCCGGGCTGTCATCTGGACTGCTTCAGTGGCGGCCTTCCTGGGCCTGCTCGTCCTCTGGATGCCGCTCTTCGGCCTGCCCGCAGAGCTGAGCCCGAAACCACCGTCGACCGCGCGCGGCTTGGTCGGGCTCACAGTTCTGGGGCTGGTGACGCTGTGGCTGTGGCTGGCCGCGATTGCGGCGTGGGCATGGCGCTTCCTCCAGGAGGGGGACCTGGTACCCAGGTCCTGGACCCGCACCTGGAACAGGGCGCCGGCCCGCTGCCTCACAGGCGTCGGAGCCTTGCTGTCGCTGGTTGCCGTGGCCATGACCGCCAGCTTCTGGGCGGCATACGAACACCAGCAGAGACGCGTCCGTTGGCTCATGGAGCCATCGGACTCCGATGCCTACAACCAATTCCTGGCATGGTTCCCGCGAACAGGCATCACGTGGCTCTACGCGTACACGTGGGTGGTGACAGGTCTCGCATTCCTCGCTCTGATGCACTTCCGCGTCAAGGAGGAGAAAGGCCGCCTCGCCCGTCAAGAGGGGCAGGTGTCCCTGGGGCCATCCGGGCTTGAACTCCTGCTGACGGCCGCCGTGTTCTCCCTCGCCCTGGGGCTCAGGCACGTAGCATTTGCGAACTACATTCTGCTTTATGGCCTGTGGCTCTTCCTGAACATCCTCTCCTTGTATCTGGTCCTTGCCGTAGGGCGGCGGAGGTCCGTGCTGCGTCAGGTAGGAGAGACGTTCTGCGCTCACTGGCTGAGCACCAAGGACCGCCGCAGTGAACTGCTGCAGAAGGCCCACGAGTACCGTGACCTGCACCAACGACTGTACGGGGTGGACCACGGACGCACAGAGGGCGCTACCCGGAATGAGCTGGAGAATCACCTGAGAGAGCAGCGCCGGTCACTGATCGCCGCTTATGGAGGCTCTCCGCTCCGCCCCCAGGTTTCGGTGATGGACATCGCCATGTGCTGGGGGCCGGAAGACCACTGGTGGGACAATGCTTTGTACGCCGCGCGCTTGGCCTTCTGGTTCGGCATTCCGTTCAGTGCGGCACTCGTCTGGCTCAACAGTGTCAGGGACGACGACAAGTGGTTCGCCACGCTCCATGACCCCATCGGAATTCCTGAGATCGTGGTGACGTTCATCACCTTCCAGGTGGCATGGGCAGGTGGCGGCTTCGTTCTCGGGGCGTTGTGGCGCCTTCTGCCCGGGCACCGCAGTCCCGTGCGCGCCCTGAGCCTGACCGTCGCCTATGCCATTCCCGTCTCTCTGGGCGCCTGGGCCGCCAGTATCAATGACGCAGGAGTCGGCTACGCGTTCCTGAACGTCCTGCTCCTGCTCATCGTCCTCACGCTCACGAGCATGTGGATGGACATGGCGACCTTCAGTGAGGAGAGGCTGTTCTGGCCCACGCGCTATGGCCTGCTGCTGTCGATCTATCAGGTGCGGGGCTTCTCCACGCAGGTCGCCTATCTCCTCACCCAGGTGACGGCTGCCGTGCTGCTCTGGCGGCAATTGTCCGGCGGCGACTCGAAGCCGCGGCTGTGACCGGTCAGAGGGCGGTCAGGTTTGCCCGCAGAACAGCACACGCAGACCGCCCGCGACCACGTCCGGGAGGACGCGGTCACGGGCGGCGTTCAGCTCGTCGGGGGTCAGAGGATCGACCCCGGCGTGTACCCGGCGGCCTCCGGGTGCTGCTTGGCGATCTCCTCGATGCGGGAGACCACCACGGCCACCTGGTCGCCCGCCGCTCCCGTGAAGGACAGCTTGTCGGCCATCAGGGCGTCGAGCGCGGCGCGGTCCAGCGGGATCCGCTCGTCGGCGGCCAGCTTGTCCAGCAGCTCGTTGCGCTCCGCGCCCTGCTCGCGCATGGCGAGGGCGGAGGCCACTGCGTGCTCCTTGATGACCTCGTGCGCGACCTCGCGGCCCACACCGGCGCGCACGGCACCCATCAGCACCTTGGTGGTGGCCAGGAACGGCAGGTAGCGGTCCAGCTCGCGGGCGACCACGGCGGGGAAGGCGCCGAACTCGTCGAGCACCGTCAGGAAGGTCTCGAGCAGGCCGTCGAAGGCGAAGAACGCGTCCGGCAGGGCCACCCGGCGGACCACGGAGCAGGACACGTCGCCCTCGTTCCACTGGTCGCCGGCCAGCTCGGCGGTCATCGAGGCGTAGCCGCGCAGGATGACCATCAGGCCGTTCACACGCTCGCAGGAGCGGGTGTTCATCTTGTGCGGCATCGCGGAGGAGCCGACCTGGCCGGGCTTGAAGCCCTCGGTGACGAGCTCGTGCCCGGCCATGAGCCGGATGGTCTTGGCGACCGAGGACGGGGCGGCGGCCAGCTGCACCAGGGCGGTGACCACGTCGTAGTCCAGCGAGCGGGGGTAGACCTGGCCGACCGAGGTGAAGGCGTGTGCGAAGCCGAGGTGGCCGGCGATCCGCTGCTCCAGCTCGGCCAGCTTGGCGGTGTCCCCGCCGAGCAGGTCCAGCATGTCCTGGGAGGTGCCGACCGGGCCCTTGATCCCGCGCAGCGGGTAACGGCCGAGCAGGTCCTCCAGGCGGCCGTAGGCGACCAGCAGCTCGTCGGCGGCGGTCGCGAAGCGCTTGCCCAGGGTGGTGGCCTGCGCCGCCACGTTGTGCGAGCGGCCCGCCATGACCAGCTCGGCGTACTCGCCGGACAGCTTGCCCAGCCGGGACAGCACGGCGACCGTGCGGTTCCGCGCCAGTTCCAGGGAGAGCCGGATCTGGAGCTGCTCGACGTTCTCGGTGAGGTCCCGGGAGGTCATTCCCTTGTGGACGTGCTCGTGGCCGGCGAGGGCGTTGAACTCCTCGATGCGGGCCTTGACGTCGTGGCGGGTGACCTTCTCGCGCTCGGCGATGGAGGCGAGGTCGACCTGCTCCAGGACGCGCTCGTAGTCGGCCAGGGCGGCGTCCGGGACCTCGATGCCGAGGTCCTTCTGGGCGCGGAGCACGGCGAGCCAGAGCCGCCGCTCCAGGGTCACCTTGTACTCGGGGGACCACAGGACGGCGAGCTCCGGGGAAGCGTAGCGGCCGGCCAGGACATTGGGGATGCGGGGCTTGGCAGTCACGGATAGGGATTCTAGCCGCCGCCGGACTGTGCGTTTACGCAGGTCCGGGCCCTGTCTCAGGTTGTGGGTTGCTACGAGTACGGGAGCAGCTCGGGTCGCTTGGCGGGACGGCCGTCCCCGGAGGAGCGGCCGGTCAGCCGGCGGCCGACCCACGGCAGAAGGTGCTGCCGGGCGAAGCGTAGGTCATCGGTTCGCCTGTCCGTCCACCGGGCGGGCCGTACGGGAGGGAGTTCCGTCCGCCAGTCCTCGGCCGGGGGCAGGCCCAGGGTCTGCCAGACCGCCTCGGCCACCCGGCGGTGGCCCTCGGCCGTCAGGTGCAGCCGGTCCACGGCCCACAGCCGGGGATCGGCGAGCACGGGCGCCCCGTACAGGTCGGCCACCACGGCGCCGTGCCGGGCCGCGAGCTCCTCGAGGATCCCGAAGAGCTCCTCCATGCGCGGGCGGAAGCGTTCCATCACCGGTCCGTTGCGGCCGGGGGAGCGCATGAGCACCAGCTTCCGGCAGGTCGGGGCCAGCCGCTCCACAGCCTCCTCCAGATGGCCGCGGACCCGGCCCATGTCCACCCGGGGACGCAGCGTGTCGTTGAGCCCGCCGACCAGGGTGACCACGTCGGCCCGCATGGCGGCTGCCGGTTCCACCTGCTCCTCGACGATCTGCCCGATGAGCTTGCCGCGCACCGCGAGGTTCGCGTAGCGGAAGCCCGGTTCGCGGGCCGCCAGGCGGGCGGCGAGCAGGTCCGCCCAGCCCCGGTAGGAGCCGTCGGGCAGCTCGTCGGACATGCCCTCGGTGAAGGAGTCGCCGAGCGCGACGAAACTGGTGTATGGCGCATTCATCTCCATGGCGGAGCGATGTTACCGCGCGGTCGGTCCGTATGCGGTGCGGTCAGGAAGTCTTGCCGAACAGCTCGCGCAGCACGTCCTCCATCGTCACCAGCCCGGCCATCGCCCCGTCCGCGTCCAGCACCGCCGCAAGGTGCGTACTGGTCCGCCGCATCGCGGTCAGCACGTCGTCCAGCGGGGTGTCCGCACGGATCCGGGCGATCGGCCGCACGGCCGACTCCGGGAACGGCTCCTCCCGCGACGGCGCGTCCAGGGCGTCCTTGACGTGCAGGTATCCGAGGATCATCCGCTGCTCGTCGACCACCGGGAACCGCGAGTACCCGGAGCTCGCGGAGAGCCGCTCCAGCTCCCCGGGGGTGATCCCCTGCCGGGCCTGGACCACCTCGTCCGCCGGCAGCACCACGTCCGTGACCGGCCGGCGTCCCAGCTCCAGCGCGTCGTGCAGCCGCTCGCTGGCCCGGTCGTCGATCAGCCCCGCCTCGCTGGAGTCCCGGACGATCCGCGCCAGCTCGTCGTCCGAGAAGGTGGCCGAGACCTCGCCCTTGGTCTCCACGCGCAGCAGCCGCAGCAGTACGTTGGCGAAGGCGTTCACCGCGAAGATCACCGGCCGCAGCGCCCGGGTCAGCGCCACCAATGGCGGCCCCAGCGCCAGCGCCGTCCGCACCGGCTCGGCCAGGGCCACGTTCTTCGGCACCATCTCCCCGAAGAGCATGTGCAGGTAGGTCGCCAGGGACAGCGCCACCACGAAGGAGATGGCGTGGGTCAGCCCGTGCGGCACCCCGAGGAGGTCCAGCAGCGGGCTCAGCAGGTGGGCGATGGCGGGCTCGGCCACCACGCCCAGCACCAGCGTGCACAGGGTGATGCCCAGCTGGGCCGCCGCCATCAGCGCGGACACGTGCTCCAGGCCCCACAGCACACTGCCGCCCCGCCGGTCGCCGCGCTCCGCGTACGGCTCGATCTGGCTCCGCCGGACCGAGATCATCGCGAACTCCGCTCCGACGAAGAAGGCGTTGACGACCAGCGTCGCCAGGCCGATCAGCAGCTGGACCACGGTCATCGGGACCCCTCCCGCCCCTCGGCGCGCTCCACCGGCTCGTGCAGCAGCACCCGCGCCGCCCGCCGCCCGGTGGCGTCCACCACCTCGATGCGCCACCCGTCGAGCTCCAGGCTGTCGCCTGAGGCCGGGATGCGCCCGAGCTCCGTCGCTATCAGCCCGGCCAGGGTCTCGTACGGCCCGTCCGGTACCCGCAGGCCGATCCGCGCCAGCTGGTCGGTGCGGGCCGCGCCGTCCGCCGCGTACAGCCGCCGCCCGTCCGTGTCCGCGCCGGCCGGGGCCAGGTCCGGGGTCTCGTGCGGGTCGTGCTCGTCCCGCACCTCGCCGACGACCTCCTCGACGATGTCCTCCAGGGTGACCACCCCCGCGGTGCCGCCGTACTCGTCGATGACCACGGCCATCGTCTGCCTGCCCGACAGCCGGTCCAGCAGCCGGTCCACGGTCAGCGACTCCGGCACCAGGAGCGGCTCGCGGAGCAGCCGGGACACCGGGTAACCGTGCCGCTCGGCGGCCGGCAGGGCCAGGACGTCCTTGATGTGGACGGTGCCGACCACCGAGTCCAGGCTGCCCCGGTACACCGGGTAGCGGGACAGGCCGGTGGCCATCGTCGCGTTCGCCACGTCCTCCGCCGTGGTCTGCACGTCCAGCGCGGTGACCTGGACCCGCGGGGTCATCACGTTCTCCGCGGTCAGGTCGGCGAGGTTCAGGGTGCGCACGAACAACTCCGCGGTGTCCTTCTCCAGCGCCCCCTCCTTCGCGGAGTGCCGGGCCAGCGCCACCAGCTCCTGGGGGGTCCGGGCGGAGGCCAGCTCCTCGGCCGGCTCCAGACCGAACCGGCGCACCATGTGGTTGGCCGTGGTGTTCAGGTGGCCGATCAGCGGCCGGAAGGCGCCGCTGAACACCCGCTGCATGGTCGCCACCCGCTTGGCCACCGCCAGCGGGGAGGAGATCGCCCAGTTCTTCGGCACCAGCTCGCCGACCACCATCAGCACCACCGTCGACACGGCCGTGCCGAGCACCAGGGCGGTGGAGGAGGCCACGGCCGGGGACAGCCCGATCGCCTCGAACGGGCCCTGGAGCAGGGCCGCGATCGACGGTTTGGCGATCATGCCGATGATCAGGCCGGTGACGGTGATGCCGAGCTGGGCCCCGGACAGCTGGAAGGTCAGGCTCCGGACGGCCGACAGGGCGCTCTCCGCACCCCGCTCACCCCTTTCGGCCGCCCGTTCGAGCTCGCTGCGCTCGACGGTGGTCAGCGAGAACTCGGCCGCGACGAAGACACCGCAGGCCAGGCAGAGCAGCAGCGCCACGATCAGCAGAAGCACTTCGGTCATCGGTCCACCTCCATCCCATGATCAACCAGGAGTCGGCGGGACGCGCGGCGGAACGCGCGGCGGGACGTGCCGCGAGGCCCTCGCGGGGGGTCTCGGGGGGTCTCGTGGGGCGGAATCCGGTGGCGGGCCCGGTCCCCCGCGTGCTTGGCTGCCGACCATGATCGAACCGCAGCTCCGGGCCGCCGTGCCGGCCGACGCCGAGAACGTCCTCGCCTTCTGGAAGGAAGCCGCCGAGGGCACGTCCATCACGGACGACGTGGCCGGAGTGACCGCACTCGTCACCCGGGACCCCAGGGCCCTGATCCTGGCCGAGGCGGACGGCCGGATCGTCGGATCGGTCATCGCCGGCTACGACGGCTGGCGCTGCTCGCTCTACCGCCTGGCCGTCCTCCCCTCGCACCGCCGCCGGGGCATCGCCACCCGCCTGCTCGACGCCGCCGAACAGCGCTTCCTCGCGGTCGGCGGCCGCCGCGGCGACGCGATGGTGCTGGAGGCCAACGAACGCGCCCACCAGGCCTGGGCCGCGGCGGGCTACCACCGCGAAGACCACTGGCGCCGCTGGGTCAAGCCGTTCGGTGCCTGAAGCGCGGTGGTCCGCCTCCCACACTTCCGACGAAGGAATACGAAAGGAGCACGAACGGCATGACCGGTATGACCCCGGCCGACTGGTGGGCGGTGCTGCCCGTCGGCATCCGCGCACAGGTCGACGGATACGTCCTCCAGGACGCCAGGTTCCAGGCGGTGCGCGTCGTCTGGGAGGCCGGCCGGGGACAGGGCCTGGGGCTGACCGATGCCCAGTACGTGGTCCACGACCGGTACCTCCACCACGGTGACCGGATCGCCCGTACCCCCGACAGCCCGCTCGACGTGGACTCCCTGGCCGCCCGGGCCTCGGGCTGCCACGGCCGCGTGGTGGCGATCGAGGCGGTGTGGGACGGCGACACCGTGCACGACTGGTTCGTCAACCTGCTGGCCGTCACCGGCGACCCCGACGGGGAGCACGCGCTGGCCGTGATCCACCAGGGCACGGCCGTACGGTACCTGGGGGACGGGGAACCCGCGCCGTTCGGCCCGGTGGCCGCCGCCGCCGCCGAGCGGGCCGGCCGGGCACTGGCCACCCGCCTCTCCGTGCCCTTCCACTTCGGCAGTCCGCAGGTCCCGGACGACGACGCCCCGCGCTGGAGGCCCTGAGCGGCGACGCGCTGTCCGGCCCGGCGGGCGGCCGTGGCTACACGTCGTCGAAGGGGCGCCGGGCCGAGCCGATCACGCAGTACGACGTGGGCAGCGCGGGACCCCGCTCGGGGAGCCGGAAGGACCGCTGTCCGGTGATCCGGAAGCCGGCGGCCTCGATCGCCGCCACCGGATCCCGCGAGGTGTGGCAGCCGCCGAACAGGCGGGGCCACACCGTCCGGTCCAGGGCGCGCTGCACCGACGCCATCCCCGGCCCCGGGGCCAACCCGTGCTCGAAGAAGCGCAGTTCGGCCCCGGGCCGCAGCACCCGCCGCAACTCGGCGAGCGAGCGCGGCAGATCCCGTACGCTGCACAGCACGAGCGAGGCCACGGCCCCGTCGAACGCCTCGCTCTTCACGGGCAGGGCCTCGGCGGCCCCCGGGACCACGTCCACCGGGACCTCCGCGCGCAGCGCGGCCGTACGGGCCAGCCCGCGCAGGCTCCGCTCCGGTTCGACGGCCACGACCTCGGAGACCGCGCGCGGGTAGTGGGCGAAGTTCAGGCCGTTGCCCGCGCCGATCTCGATGACCCGGCCGGACAGCCCCGCCAGCAGCTCCTCGCGGAGCGCGGCGACCCCGCCGCGCGCGTCGGCCTGCACGCTCAGGCGGGCGTAGAACCGGGCGAACAGAGGGTGGTGGACGGTGTCCGGGGGAAGCGGCCGTTCCGGGCGCAACGGCATGGTGGACCTCCTCGCAGCGGAACTTCACCTACCGCAAGTCTTCCCCGGACCCCACCGGGAGAACACCCCGGGCCGACGTCGGGCCGACCGGCGGGCCTGCCCCCACCCGGTGTCAGGCCTGCGTCAGGCCGACCAGCGTGCCAGGAACTCGCCGGCCGGCCAGGCGCCGCCCAGGACCGGATCCAGCCAGCCGGCCGCCGCGGCGCGGAACTCCGCCGGGGCGAGCGCCCCCGCACCCTGCGGCACCGCCCCCAGCAGCGGCAGCCCCGACACCGCGGGCAGGTCCGCCAGGTTGCACCGCGAGGCCAGGTCCGGCTCGGCCGGCCAGCTGCCCACCACCACGCCGGGGGAGCGCAGCGACCGGGCGCGCAGCGCCTCGGCCGTCAGCGCCGTCGAGTTGAGCGTCCCGAGCCCCGAAGGGGCCACCACGAGCACCGGAGCGCCGAGCAGCCGGGCCGCGTCCGCCAGCGTGTGCCCCGCGTCGTCGAACCGCACCAGCAGCCCGCCCGCACCCTCGACCAGCACCAGGTCGTGCGAGGCGGCCAGCTTCTCCGCGGCCTCCGCGACCCGCTCCGGCGACACCGTCGCCAGCCCGGACCGGCGCGCCGCCGCGGACGGCGCCAAAGGCTCGGGATAGCGCACCAGTTCGGCGGTCGTCACCTCCGGCCCGGCCAGCCGCACGACCTCCGCGGCGTCGCCGGGCTCCTCCGGACCGACTCCGGTCTGCGCGGGCTTGAGTACCGCCACCGACCGGCCCGCCGCCACCGCCACGGCGGCTACCGCCGCGGTCACCACGGTCTTCCCGATCTCGGTGCCCGTCCCGGACACCACCACGACCTCGCCCATCTCAGCCCTCCCGTGCCGCCGCGCACACCGCACGGCAGATCCGCGCCACGTCCGCGTCCCCGGTCACGAACGGCGGCATCGTGTAGATCAGGTCGCGGAACGGGCGCAGCCACACGCCCTCCCGGACCGCCGCCGCGGTCGCCGCGGCCATGTCCACCGGGTGGTCGAGCTGGACCACGCCGATCGCGCCCAGCACCCGTACGTCCTTCACCCCCGGCACCGCCGAGGCCTCCGCCAGCCCCTCCCGGAGCCCGGCCTCGATCCGCTTGACCTCCTGCGCCCAGTCCTGGCCGAGCAGCAGGTCGATCGAGGCAAGAGCCACCGCCGAGGCCAGCGGGTTGCCCATGAAGGTCGGGCCGTGCGCCAGCACCGGCACCTCGCCCTGGGAGATCCCGTCCGCCACCCGCTCCGTGCACAGGGTCGCGGCCATGCTCAGGTAGCCGCCGGTCAGCGACTTGCCCAGGCACATCACGTCCGGCGTGATGCCCGCGTGGTCGGCGGCGAACAGCGCGCCCGTCCGCCCGAACCCGGTCGCGATCTCGTCGAGGACCAGCAGTACGTCGTACTCGTCGCACAGGTCGCGCAGCACCCGCAGGTGGGCCGGGTTGTGGAAGCGCATGCCGCCCGCGCCCTGCACCACCGGCTCCACGATCACCGCGGCCAGCTCGTGCGCGTGCGCGGCGACCAGCGTGCGCAGGTGGTCGGCGTACGCCGGGTCCACCGGCGTGTCGAAGTCCCCGGGCGGGGCGTCGGCGAACACCTGCTTCGGCAGGTGTCCCGACCACAGTTCGTGCATGCCGCCCTCGGGGTCGCAGACGGCCATCGGCTGCCAGGTGTCCCCGTGGTAGCCGCCGCGCCAGGTCATCAGCCGGGTCTTGCCGGTCCGGCCCACCGAGCGCCAGTACTGCAGGCACATCTTGACCGCGACCTCGACCGCCACCGAGCCCGAGTCGGACAGGAACACGTGCTCCAGTCCCGCCGGGGTCAGCTCGACCAGCTTCGCGGCCAGCCGCACGGCGGGCTCGTGGGTGAGCCCGCCGAACATGACGTGCGACATCCGGCCCAGCTGGCCGGTCACGGCATCGTTGAGCACCGGGTGGTTGTAGCCGTGGATCGCCGACCACCACGAGGACATGCCGTCGACCAGCTCGTCCCGCCCCTCCGCCGGGGCGGCCAGCCGCAGCCGGACCCCCGAGGCGGAGGCGACGACCAGCGGCTCCTGCCGTCCCGGCATGGGCCCGTAGGGATGCCAGACGTGCTGCCGGTCGAGGGCGATCAGCTCCTCGACCGGCAGCACCCGGTGCAGGTCAGGCATTGGGGGCGAGCTCCGTCCCGGCCCCGCGGCGGCGCACCGCCACCAGCTCGGGACGCACCTCTCCGGGCGCGGCCTGCGCGGGGGCTTCGGCCGCCTCCGCGGCGGGCGCCGCCGCCTCGGCCGGCACCTCGGCCGGCACCGGCTCGGCAGCGGTCTCGGCGGCCGGCGCGTGGGAGCCGCAGCCCCCGCAGCCCGAACCGCAGCCCGCGCCGGCCGAACCGTCGGCGGCCGGGCCGCACACGGAGGCACCGGCCCCGTGCGATCCGCAGCCGCCGCCCGCCCGGGCGGCCGCCACGTCGGCGCGGTGCGCGGGCAGGGTCGTCGTACCGGCGCCCTCCACCTCGAAACCGGCGTCCGCGATCATGTCGAGGTCGGCCTGGCCGGCCTGGCCCTCACTGGTGAGGTAGTCGCCGAGGAAGATCGAGTTGGCGATGTGCAGCGCGAGCGGCTGCATCGAGCGCAGGTGCACCTCGCGGCCGCCGGCGATGCGGACCTCGACATCGGGGCAGACGAAGCGGACCATCGCCAGGATCCGCAGGCAGCGCTGCGGGGTGAGGTTCCACTCCTTGGCCAGGGGGGTGCCCTCGAAGGGGATCAGGAAGTTGACCGGCACGGAGTCCGAGTCCAGCTCGCGCAGCGAGTAGACCACGTCGACCAGGTCCTCATCGCTTTCGCCCATACCCGCGATCAGACCGGAGCAGGCCGACAGGCCCGCCGCGTGCGCCTTCTGCACGGTGTCCACGCGGTCCGCGTAGGTGTGCGTCTTGGTGATCGCACCGTACGTGGACTCGGAGGTGTTCAGGTTGTGGTTGTACGCGTCGGCGCCCGCGTCCCGCAGCTTCTCCGCCTGGCCGTCCGAGAGCAGGCCGAGGCACGCGCAGACCTCGACGCCCTCGTTCTGCTCCTTGATGGCCGCGATGGTCTTGCCGACGCGGTCCACGTCCCGGTCCGTCGGACCGCGGCCGCTGGCCACCAGGCAGACCCGCTTCGCCCCGCCGGCCACCCCGGCCGCAGCGGCCTGGGACGCCTCCTCCGGCTTCAGCCAGGTGTACTTCAGGATCTCGGCCTTGGAACCCAGGCGCTGGGAGCAGTACGAGCAGTCCTCCGGGCACAGGCCCGACTTCAGGTTGACCAGATAGTTCAGCTTGACCCGGCGGCCGAACCACCGGCGGCGCACCTTTCCGGCCGCGGCCACCACGTCGAGCAGGTCGTCGTCGGAGGTCGCCAGCACGGCGAGCGCTTCTTCGCGGGTCGGCAGCTCACGCCGCAGTCCCTTTTCCACCAGGGTGTTCAGCAGGTCCATGAGGGCGATCCTGTCCCACACCACCCATCCCGGCCAAGGAGGAACCATCCAAGATGGCTGGAAGGGAGTGTGTGTATCACCACACCAACCACACCGGTCGCGGGCGGCTAGGGTCGGGGATGGCCTGTGGACAGCCGACAAAACACGATGCGAGGACCGGCATATGGACGTGTTCGCCTGGATCGACGACGAGGCGCTGGCCCGGGAGCGGGCCGGACTGGAGCGCACCCTGCGCCCCCGCCCCGCCGCGTCGGACCTGCTGGACCTGGCGAGCAACGACTACCTGGGCCTGTCCCGGCACCCCGAGACGGTCCGCGGGGCGCGGGAGGCGGCCGAGCGCTGGGGGGCCGGCGCCACCGGATCCCGCCTGGTCACCGGTACCACCGAACTCCACGCCGAGCTGGAGCGCGAGCTCGCCGCCTTCTGCGGCTTCGAGGCCGCCCTCGTGCTGTCCTCCGGGTACGCCGCCAACCTCGCCGCCGTCACCGCGCTCAGCGGACGGGGCACCCTGGTGGTCTCCGACGCCGGCAACCACGCGTCGATCGTGGACGCCTGCCGGCTCTCCCGCGCCGAGACCGCGGTGGTCCCGCACTCGGATCCGGAGACCGTGCGCAAGACCCTGGCCACCCGTCAGCCCGGCACCCGGGCCCTGTTCGTCAGCGACTCGGTGTTCTCGGTGGACGGGGACGCGGCGCCGCTGGCGGGGTACGCCGCGGCCTGCCGGGCGGAGGGGGCGGCCCTGGTCGTGGACGACGCGCACGGGCTGGGCGTGCTGGGCGAGGGCGGCCGGGGCGCGCTGCACGCGGCCGGGCTGGCCGGGGCGCCCGGTGTGGTCGCCACGATGACCCTCTCGAAGTCCCTGGGGAGCCAGGGCGGGGCGGTGCTCGGGCCGGAGCGGGTGATCCGCCACCTGGTCAACACGGCCCGGACCTTCATCTTCGACACCGGCCTCGCGCCGGCCGCCGCCGGCGCCGCGCTGGCGAGCCTGCGGCTGCTGGCCCGGGAGCCGGAACGCGCCGGGCGGGCCGGGGAAGTGGCCGCCGAGCTGTACGGGCGGCTGACCGCGTCCGGCCTGACCGCGGCCCGGCCGGACGCTGCCGTGGTGTCGGTACGGGCCCCGTCGCCGTCGGCGGCACTGCGCTGGGCCGCCGACTGCCGAGGGGCAGGAGTGTCCGTGGGGTGCTTCCGCCCGCCGTCCGTTCCGGACGGCATCTCCCGGCTCCGGCTGACCGCCCGGGCCGATCTCACGGGGGACGAGATCTCCCGGGCCGTGGAGACGATCCTGCGGACCGCTCCGGAGGGAGCGGCGACCCGCTAGGCCGCGTCTTCCGGAGCAAGCCGGGCCCGCGGCCGCGCCGGTGTCCGTGTCTAGCGGACGTCCGCCCGTACCGAGGAGAGGAAGCCGTGCCAGGCCGGCCCGGTGAAGAGCACGGCCGGGCCGTCCGTCCGCTTGGAGTCACGGACGGCCAGCAGGCCGCCGTCGAGGACGGCGGCTTCCACGCAGTTGTTCATTCCGGTGCTGCGGCTGCTCTTGCGCCACACTGCTCTGTTCAGAAGTCCGCTGGTGCTGGAGGGGGTTGCGGACACGGGGGTGCCTCCTTACGCGCCGTCAGCGAGCACGCTCGCGGCGATCTCGCTGATCAGTTCCGACGAGTCCTGGGGCGGGAGGGCGTGCGCCTGGATGGTGCGGAACGCGGCGCCGTACGCCTCAAGGTCTTCCTTCCGCTCCAGATAGAGGCTACTCGTCAAATGGTCGAGTACGACCACATCCAGATCGGCGATGTTCGGAAATGAGAAAATGACGAACGGTCCGGTCAGGCCGAGATGCCCCCCTACGCTGAACGGCAGTACCTGGAGCCGGACATGGGGCAGGGCCGCCACCTCCACCAGGTGCCGCAGCTGCTCCGCCATCACCTCCGGCCCGCCGATCTGCCGCCGCAGCACGGCCTCGTCGAGGACCGCGTCGAGTTCCAGCGGCGGATCCGCCCGCAGCACGGCCTGCCGGGCCAGCCGTACGTCGACCAGCGCGTCCACCTTCGGTTCCGGAAGTCCGCCCAGCGCGGCCCGGGTGACCGCCCTGGCGTAGGCCGATGTCTGCAGCAGCCCCGGGACCACCGAGAGCTCCACCGTGCGGGCGGACCGGGCGCCCGCCTCCAGACTGATGAAGTCCCGGTACTCCTGGGGCAGCAGGCCCCGGTAGTCGTGCCACCACTGGCGCCCCCGTCCGGTGTCCTCGCCGGCTGCCGGACCGGCCGCCGAGACCGACAGCGCCTCCAGCAGCGCCCGCTCCTGGGCGCCCACCCCTCCGTAGGCGTCCAGCAGCAGCCGGACGTCCTCCGGTTTCACGCCACTGCGGCCCGTCTCGATCCGGCTGATTTTCGACTGGTGCCAGCCCACGATCCGGGCGGCCTCACCGCTGGTGAGCCCGGACCGGTCGCGCAACGCTCGCAGTTCCTCGCCGAGCTTGCGCCGGCGCACCGCGGGACCGTGCTGCATACCCGCCTCCTTCCACCGGCACAGATCGCACCAGTCTGCCTTTCAAATACGGTCTCTCGTAGCAGAGTTCACCGCTTTGAGCGACAGATATATGCATATCCCGGGGGAACGGCCGCACCGGCCGGGTGAAGAGTGGCAGTCTGGCGCGAAGTACAGATCCGGGGCGTATCGCCTCGGTGGGAAAGGGACAGCGCGCCATGGCAGACCACCAGGAAGCATCCGTCACCCTGCCGAGCGATCCCGCCTCGGTGTCGGTCGCCCGCCGCTATGTCGCGGACGTGCTCGGCGAATGGGGCCTGCCGGACGAGGATGCCACGGCGGACACCGTCCGGCTGATCGTCTCCGAGCTCGCCACCAACGCCGTCCAGCACACCTTCGGCAAGTCGCCCACCTTCACCGTGGACATCCGCCTGGAGTGCGACGAACTGCTGCGGGTCGGCGTGACCGACAGTCATCCGCGCTGGCCCAGAAGGCTTCCGGCCGCCGTCCAGCAGGACAACGGGCGGGGGATGGTGATCATCCGATGGCTGGCCGCCGAATCGGGTGGCAGGCTGTCGGTCACGCCGACGGCGGAGGGCGGGAAGACGGTCTGGATCGCGCTGCCGTGGACGGCCGGAGCCACAGCCGAGCCGCAGCCCCGCTGAGCTCCCGTGCGACCCCCGAGCCCTCGGTACACGCGGAGCCCCCGGTACGCCCGGAGCATCCTGCCCGCCCGGAGCACCCGGTGTCTCACCGCACCCGCCCGTACCGCACGCTGCCGGTCCAGATCTTCTCCAGCCGGACCCTGGTCCCCGGCTTGGGCGCGTGCAGGATCCGCCCGCCGCCCGCGTACATCCCCACGTGGTAGACCCTCTGACCGGCCAGGAAGAACACCAGATCGCCCCGCTGCGGGGAACGTCCCCCTATCCGCGAGGTCCGGTTGTACTGCTGGGCCGCCGTGCGCGGCAGGTGCTTGCCGACCCGTTTGTACGAGTACTGGGTCAGTCCCGAGCAGTCGAATCCGTTCGGCCCGGTGCCGCCCCACCGGTAGGGCGCGCCCTGCTGGGAAGCGGCGACCGCGAAGGCCTGTGCGGCGTGCGTCGCCGCCTGGGCCTCCGGGGCGGCACCGGCGAGCGTCAGGGTCAGTGCGGCGGTGAGGCCGGCACAGGTCATCACGGACGGGAAGGCGTTCTTCAGCGCGGACATCAGGACCCTTCTCACCGGCCCGCCTGGATGGCGGGCTGTCGTCCGGGATCCTGGCGTACGAAATGCCCGATTTGAGCGTTGATTAGACGCGATGTGAGTTACATCACTTATTTAGCCCTTACGGTGTTTCGCCTTCCCGGAGGCCGGGTCAGGGTCACCAAACCCGCCTCCGACCAGCGCCGTTGCGTCCATCCCCGGCCGGCGGCCGGGGTAAGTCGGCTCTGCGGCCGAGCCGTTCCCCCGCTACTCCGAACGGGCGAGGGTGTCGCGTGACTGGGCGTCCCGCACTGTGTACGGTCCGCAATCACGGCCGTCCCTAAGTGCCGTGGTCCGTATACGGGGCGTCCTCGCGTGCGGGGTCCCGCGCTGAACCCGGTCGCCACCCGAAACGTGGGTTAACGCATCGGAAAAGCACGCGGCCTAGCGTGGCATGGACGTACCGGTCGGTCTGTAACGGCCCATGGGGCGGTAAAGCGCGGGTAGTTGGCGTGGAAAGGGTTTCCCCACTTCGGCAAGGAGTTGCTCCGGTATGGAAATGCGCAGGTCAACAAGGTGTTGAAGGCGGCTAACGTCCCGCACGGCGCGCAATCGATCATGTTGACGGAACTGGGTGATTCAGAGTGCAGTTGACACCTCATGAGCAGGAAAGACTGCTCATCCACGTGGCGGCCGACGTCGCCGAGAAGCGCAGGGCGCGCGGGGTGCTCCTCAACCACCCCGAAGCCATCGCCCTGATCACGAGCCATGTGCTCGAAGGCGCCCGGGACGGGCGGACGGTGGCGGAGCTGATGGCCTCCGGCCGGACCGTACTCGGCCGCGCCGAGGTCATGGAGGGGATTCCCGAGTTGATCCGCGACGTCCAGGTCGAAGCGACGTTCCCCGACGGGACGAAGCTCGTCACCGTCCACCATCCGATCGTCTGAGCGCGGGGAGAACAGTCGCATGATTCCCGGCGAGATCCACTACGGAGACGGCCCGGTCACCCTCAACGAGGGCCGCCCGGTCACCCGCATCACCGTCCTCAACGCCGCGGACCGGCCCGTCCAGGTCGGCTCCCACTACCACTTCGCCGAGGCCAACCCGGGCCTCGAGTTCGACCGGGCCGCCGCCCGCGGCCTCCGCCTCAACATCGCCGCCGGCACCGCCGTCCGCTTCGAGCCGGGCATCCCGGCCGCCGTGGAACTGGTGCCGCTGGCCGGCCTGCGCACCGTACCCGGACTGCGCGGCGAGACCGGAGGGCCGATCGATGGCTGAACTCACCCGCGAGGCGTACGCCGACCTCTTCGGCCCCACCGCCGGTGACCGGATCCGGCTCGCCGACACCGACCTGCTGATCGAGATCGAGCAGGACCTCTCCGGCGGGCCCGGCCGGGCCGGCGACGAGGCCGTGTTCGGCGGTGGCAAGGTGATCCGGGAATCCATGGGCCAGGCCCGCACCACACGGGCGGAGGGGGCGCCCGACACGGTCATCACCGGGGTCGTGGTCCTCGACCACTGGGGCATCGTCAAGGCGGACATCGCCCTCCGGGACGGCCGTATCACCGGCATCGGCAAGGCGGGCAACCCGGACACGATGGACGGGGTGGAGCCACCACTGGTGATCGGCCCGGAGACCGAGATCATCTCCGGCAACGGGAAGATCGTCACCGCGGGCGCCATCGACGCCCACGTCCACTTCATCTCCCCGACCGTCCTCGACACCGCCCTCGCCTCCGGGATCACCACCCTGGTCGGCGGCGGCACCGGCCCCGCCGAGGGCACCAAGGCCACCACCATCACCCCAGGCCCCTGGCACCTCGCCCGGATGTTCGCGGCCCTGGAGGCCCACCCCGTCAACATCGGCCTCCTCGGCAAGGGCAACACCACCTCCCGCGAGGCCATGCACTCCCAGCTGCGCGGCGGCGCCCTCGGGTTCAAGATCCACGAGGACTGGGGGGCGACCCCCGCCGCCATCGACGCCTGTCTGGGCGTCTGCGAGGAGACCGGAGCCCAGGTCGCCATCCACACCGACACCCTCAACGAGGCCGGTTTCGTGGACGACACCCTCGCCGCCATCGGGGGCCGGACCATCCACGCGTACCACACCGAGGGCGCGGGCGGCGGGCACGCCCCCGACATCATCACCGTGGTCGGCGAGCCGCACGTGCTGCCCAGCTCCACCAACCCCACCCGCCCGCACACCCTCAACACCGTCGAGGAACACCTCGACATGCTCATGGTCTGCCATCACCTCAACCCGGCCGTCCCCGAGGACCTCGCCTTCGCCGAGTCGCGGATCCGGCCCTCCACCATCGCGGCCGAGGACGTCCTGCACGACCTCGGTGCCATCTCGATCATCTCCTCCGACTCCCAGGCCATGGGCCGGGTCGGCGAGGTCATCATGCGCACCTGGCAGACCGCCCACGTGATGAAGAAGCGGCGCGGCGCCCTGCCCGGCGACGGTCCCGCCGACAACCACCGGGCCCGCCGCTACGTCGCCAAGTACACGATCAACCCGGCCGTCGCCCAGGGGCTGGCCCGCGAGATCGGCTCGGTGGAGACCGGCAAGCTCGCCGACCTGGTCCTCTGGGACCCGGCCTTCTTCGGGGTGAAACCGCTGATGGTCATCAAGGGCGGACAGATCGCCTACGCGCAGATGGGCGACGCCAACGCCTCCATCCCCACCCCGCAACCCATGCTCCCGCGCCCCATGTTCGGCAGTCACGGCCGCGCTCCAGCGCAGAACTCGGTGAACTTCACCGCGCAGGCGGCACTCGACGACCACCTGCCCGAACGGCTGGGCCTGGGCAAGGAGTTCGTCGCCATGGAGTCCACCCGCAAGGTCACCAAGGCGGACATGCGCCTCAACGACGCCATGCCCCGGGTGGAGGTCGACCCCGACAGCTTCACCGTCACCATCGACGGGGAGGCCGTGGAACCCGCGCCCGCGGCCGAACTCCCCATGGCCCAGCGCTACTTCCTCTTCTGATGAGCCGCGCCGCCCTGCTCGTGCTCGCCGACGGACGTTTCCCGGCCGGCGGGCACGCCCATTCGGGCGGGGCCGAGGCCGCCGTCAAGGCCGGCCGGATCCGCGACGCCGCCACCCTGGAGGAGTTCTGCCGGGGCCGGCTGCACACCGCCGGACTGGTCGCGGCCGCGCTCGCCGCGGCCGCGGCGAGCGGCCTGGACCCGGGCGAACTCGACGCCGCCGCCGACGCCCGCACCCCCTCGCCCGCCCTGCGCGCCGCCGCGCGCAGGCTGGGCCGGCAGCTGCTCCGGGCCGCCCGTGCGACCTGGCCCGCGCCCGAGCTCGACGACCTGGCCGCCGCCTTCCCGCGCGGCGCGCACCAGCCCGTCGTGCTCGGGCTCACCGCCCGCGCCGCCGGGCTCGGGCCGGCGGACGCCGCGTACGCAGCCGGGTACGAGAGCATCGGCGGCCCGGCCACCGCCACCGTACGGCTGCTCGGCCTGGACCCGTTCCAGGCGAGCGGGGTACTGGCCCGGCTCGCCCCCGAGCTCGACACGGTGGCCGGGCGGGCCGAGGAGTACGCCCGCCGGGCCGGGCTGCACGGCACGGACGCCCTGCCGGCCGCCTCCTCGCCGCTGCTGGAGATCGGCGCGGAGGTCCACGCGGCCTGGCCGGTGCGTCTGTTCGCCTCCTGATGCCACATCTGACGCCACGTCCCACACCACATCCGCCTCACCCATTCCCCCGGCCCCTGACCGCCGCCCCCGAACCCCGCGAGGAGTCCGCCATGCACCTGGACCACGCCGAGACCTACCCGCACCGGCACACCCACAGCGCCGACCACCTGCGCGCCGACGGCTCCCGGAGGGCCCTCCGCATCGGACTGGGCGGGCCCGTCGGCTCGGGCAAGACCGCCACCGTCGCCGCGCTCTGCCGGGCGCTGCGTGCCGAGTACTCCATGGCGGTCGTCACCAACGACATCTACACCCGGGAGGACGCCGAGTTCCTGCTCCGCGAGGCGGTCCTGCCGCCCGAGCGGATCACCGCCGTCGAGACCGGGGCCTGCCCGCACACCGCCATCCGCGACGACATCTCCGCCAACCTGGAGGCCGTGGAGGAGCTGGAGGAATCCTTCCGGGAACACGGCCCGCTCGACCTGGTCCTCGTCGAGTCCGGCGGCGACAACCTCACCGCGACCTTCTCCCGGGGCCTGGTCGACGCCCAGATCTTCGTCATCGACGTGGCCGGCGGCGACGACATCCCGCGCAAGGGCGGCCCCGGCGTCACCACCGCCGACCTGCTGATCGTCAACAAGACCGACCTCGCCCCGCACGTCGGCTCCGACCTGGACCGGATGGCCCGGGACGCCGCCGCGCAGCGGGCCGACCTGCCCGTCGTGTTCCAGTCCCTGCGCGGCCCGGAGGGCGTGGCCCCGGTCGCCCGCTGGGTGCGCGAGCAGGTCGGCGCCTGGGTGTCCCGTTGAGCACGGTCGCCGGGCGTCCGCGCACCGGGCTGCGCGCCACCGCCCGGATCGTCGCCGAGGCCGACGGCCGGGGCGGCACCGCCCTGCCCGTCCTGGCCGGAGAGGGCCCGCTCGCCCCGCGCCGTACCCGCGGCACCGGTCCCGAGGCCGGGGTGATGCTGGTCGGCGCCATGAGCGCGCCGCTCGGCGGCGACCACCTCACCGTCCGGGCCACCGCCGGGCCGGGAGCCCGGCTGGCCGTCGGCTCGGTGGCCGCCACCCTCGCGCTGCCCGGACCGCACGGCGAACCCGCCCGGTACGACGTCCACCTGAGCCTGGCGGACGGCGCCGCGGTGCGCTGGCTGCCCGAACCGCTGGTTTCCGTCCGCGGCAGCGACCTACGGGTGCGCACCCGGGCCGAACTCGCCCCCGGTGCCCGGCTGCTGATGCGCGAGGAGCAGGTGCTCGGCCGGTTCGGCGAGGCCCCCGGACTGCTCCGCAGCCGGCTGACCGTCCTCCGGGCCGGGCGCCCGCTGCTGGACCAGGAGCTGTCCTGCGGGCCCGGCGCACCCGACGGCTGGGACGGGCCGGCCGTCCTCGCCGGATGCCGTGCGGTGGGCCAGCTGCTGGTGGTGGACCCGCGGTTCGAGAAGGACCCGCCGACGGGCGGCCCGCTCGGCGAACTCGCCGCCGTCACCCCGCTCGCCGGACCGGCGGTCCTGATCAGCGCCATCGCCCAGGACGCCCTGCGCGTGCGGGAGTTGCTCGACGAGGCGAGCCGTACCTACGCCCGGTGAACCGGGCGGACCGCCGCGGGCACCTGGGGGCACCGGAGGGATGCCGCCCAAGTGCCCTGCGGAGGAACGGAGTCCGATTGTGTACCGCTCTCCGGTACACGCAACTCCGGTTATCGGCTTGGCAAAGAACCCGTCCGGGATCTGTCGCCGGAGGTTACCCGGCAGGAAAGATCTCCCTGCATGTGACCGAGCCGCCACGCGCGGCACACCTGATGCAGGGGGAACCACCACGTGATACGCAACGCGGCGCTGGGGAGCGCCGCCACCTTCACCGTCGGCGCGCTCGCGGCCGGCCTGATGCTCGCCCCGCCGGCCTCCGCCGCGGCCGCGGAAGGCCGCTCGTACGGCGTTCCGGAGTCCGTCGGTGTGCAGATCGCCGCGGCGCGCGCGACCCGCGTCGGCATCGACTGGAAGGACTGTCCGGCCGACTGGGGCCTGGAGAAGCCGATCCAGTGCGGCTTCGTCAAGGTGCCGCTCGACTACGCCAAGCCCTTCGGCAAGCAGATCGAGATCGCCGTCGACCGGATCGGCAACACCGGCACCAAGCAGGAGCGCCAGGGCGCCCTCGTCTACAACCCGGGCGGCCCCGGCGGCTCCGGCATGCGCTTCCCGCGCCGCGTCACCACCAAGAACCCGCTGTGGGCCAACGCCTCCAAGGCGTACGACTTCGTCGGCTTCGACCCGCGCGGCGTCGGCCACTCCACGCCGATCTCCTGCATCGACCCGCAGGAGTTCGTCAAGGCCCCCAAGGCCGACCCGGTGCCCGGCTCCGAGGCCGACAAGCGCGCCCAGCGCAAGCTCGCCGCCGAGTACGCGGACGGCTGCAAGGAGCGCAGCGGCTGGATGCTGCCGCACATGACGACCCCGAACACCGCCCGCGACCTCGACGTCGTCCGCGCCGCGCTCGGTGAGAAGAAGCTCAACTTCCTCGGCGTGTCCTACGGCACCTACATCGGCGGCGTCTACGCGACCCTCTTCCCGGGCCACGTCCGCCGCATGATCGTCGATAGCGTCGTGAACCCGAAGCAGGAGCAGATCTGGTACCAGGCCAACCTGGACCAGGACGTCGCCTTCGAGATGCGCTGGAACGACTGGAAGGCGTGGGTCGCCAAGAACGACGCCACCTTCCACCTCGGCGACACCCCCGCCAAGGTCGAGGCCCAGTGGCAGAAGCTCCGCGCCACCGCCAAGGCCAACCCGCTCGGTGGGAAGGTCGGCCCGGCCGAGCTGATCTCCTTCTTCCAGAGCGCCCCGTACTACGACTCCTCCTGGGTGCCCGTCGCCCAGACCTGGAGCGCGTACGTCGCCGGTGACACCCAGGCCCTCGTGGACGCCGCCGCCCCCGACATGACCGACACCGCGGGCAACATCGCCTCCGAGAACGGCAACGCGGTCTACACCGCCGTCGAGTGCGCCGACGCCAAGTGGCCCACCAGCTGGCAGCGCTGGGACCGGGACAACACCCGCCTGCACAAGAACTACCCGTTCATGACCTGGGCCAACGCCTGGATGAACCTGCCCTGCGCCACCTGGAAGGCCAAGCAGAGCAGCCCCATCGCGGTCGGCGCCAAGCGCATCGCCCCGGTCCTGATCGTCCAGTCCGAGCGCGACGCCGCCACCCCGTACGACGGCGCCGTGGAGCTGCACCGCCGGCTGGCGGGCTCCCGCCTGATCACCGAGAAGGGCGCCGGCTCGCACGGCGTCACCGGCCTGAAGAACCCCTGCGTCAACGAGCGGGTCGACAGCTACCTGCTCACCGGCAAGGTGGACGCGGCCGACGTGACCTGCGCCCCGCACGCGGAGCCGGTCGCCCCGACCGCCACGGGCAAGGCCGCGCAGACCGCGCTGGCCCTGCCGGAGCTCGCGGACCTGCCGGGCGTCCGCCGGTAACCACGCGGGCGGGCAACCGGGCGCGGGGGAGGGCTCACGGCGTACGCCGGCGGGCCTTCCTCCGCGCTTCCTCCTGCTCGGCCTTGACCTCACCCGCGTAGCGGTCGACGTACTCCTGCCCGGACAGGCCCAGGACCGCGTACATGATCTCGTCGGTGATCGCCCGCAGCACGGCCTTCTCGCCCTCCATGCCGGCGTACCGGGAGAAGTCCAGCGGGCGGCCGAAGCGGATGGTCACCCGGCGGCCGAAGCGGGGGACCACCTTTCCCGGCGGCTGGAGTTCGAAGGTGCCGACCATCGCACAGGGGATCACCGGCACGCCGGCGCCCAGGGCCATCGCCGCGACCCCCACCTTGCCCTTGTAGAGCCGTCCGTCATGGGAGCGGGTGCCCTCCGGGTAGATGCCCAGCAGCTCCCCCTTGGCGAGGACGCCGAGCCCCTCGCGGATCGCCGCCTGCCCGGCCTCCTTCCCGGAGCGGTCCACCGGGATCTGTCCGGCGCTGCGGAAGAAGGCGGCGGTGAGCCGGCCCTTGGGGCCCTTGCCGGTGAAGTACTCGGCCTTGGCGAGGAAGGTGATCCGCCGCTTCAGGATCGCGGGCATCAGGAAGTGGTCGGAGAAGGACAGGTGGTTCCCGGCGACGATCGCCGCGCCCTCCTCCGGGATGTTCTCCAGCCCTTCGATCCTGGGCCGGAACAGCAGCCGCAGCAGCGGCCCGAGCAGAACGTGCTTGAGCAACTGGTAGAACACCGGGTCGCTTCCCTTCACCTGGCGGGAAGGTCAGTGTGACGCACCCGCTGCCGGTCCCGTCACCCCTGGTACGTACGGTGTCGCAGCGGGTTCAACGGGACCGGAGGTTCACCGGGACGCGGTCAGGTGCCGCGCGAGGCCGCCATGCCGACGGTGATCATTCCGAGGACGAGCCAGCCGAACCAGAGCCAGCCGTTACTGCCGAGGGCCACCGAGTACGCGGCGACGACCACGAGCGTGGCGAAGGTCACCACCGCCATTGCCTTGACGGATCCGGTCATGCCCCATGGTGGCGCCAAAACGCCCTACCGCGCTACTGGCCGCGCGCCTGCAACGAGGCCAGATAGGCGTTGTAAGCCTCCAGCTCCTTGTCGCCGTCCCGGTCCGCGGCCCGGTCGGCACGCTTCGCCGCCCGCTGCTCCGAGTGGTACCACTGGTAGACGAGCGCGATCAGCACCAGCACCGAGGGGATCTCGCTGAAGGCCCAGGCGATGCCGCCGGCCCACTGCTGGTCGTCGAGGGCGTCGATGCCGAGCGAGGCCGGCGGCGAGGAGTAGGTGCCGGTCATCGGCTCGCTCGCCATCATCAGCGCGATGCCGAAGAAGGCGTGGAAGGGCATCCCCGCGAACAGCTCCAGCATCCGCATCACGTAACCGGGCCGGTGGGGGCCCGGGTCCACGCCCATGATCGGCCAGAAGAAGACCAGGCCGACGGCGAGGAAGTGGAGCATCATCGCGATGTGCCCGGTCTTCGACCCCATCAGGGAGTCGAACAGCGGAGTGAAGTAGAGCGCGTAGAGGCTGGCGATGAACATCGGGATGGTGAACGCCGGATGGGTGATCACCTTCATGTACCGGCTGTGCAGCAGCGCCAGCAGCAGTTCGCGCGGGCCGCGCCGGCCGCGGCCGGCCGGCGGCAGGGCGCGCAGGGCCAGCGTCACCGGGGCGCCGAGCAGCAGCAGGATCGGCGCCACCATGCTGATCACCATGTGCTGGACCATGTGCACGCTGAACATGACCATGCCGTAGTCGTTCAGCTTGGTGCACATCACGAGCGCGACGCTCAGGACGCCGAGGACGAAGGAGGCCGTCCGGCCGAGCGGCCAGGCGTCCCCGCGGGCGCGCAGCCGGAACACGCCCCAGCCGTACAGGGCGAGACCCGCCAGGCATCCGAACAGGAAGAAGGCGTCGAAGGAGAACTCCAGACCCCGGCCGAGGGTGAAGGGCGGCAAGTCCATGTGCATGTCCATGCCGTGACCGCTGTGATCCATACCTTCACTCCCTTGACCGTGGTGCCCCACCACAGTAATGGGGCCCCCGGACGCCGATGCGTCCGGGGGCCCCATCGGGTCATCTTCGGGACATCAGAGGACGTTCTGGGCCTCGGCGAAGCGCTCGGCCGGCACCGTCTTCAGGGTCGAGGTGGCCTCCGCGAGCGGCACCATCACGATGTCGGTGCCGCGCAGCGCGGTCAGCATGCCGAATTCGCCCCGGTGCGCGGCCTCCACCGCGTGCCAGCCGAAGCGGGTGGCGAGCACCCGGTCGTACGCCGTGGGGGTGCCGCCGCGCTGGACGTGGCCGAGGATGACCGGGCGGGCCTCCTTGCCCAGCCGGGCCTCCAGCTCCACGGCGAGGAGGTTGCCGATGCCGGCGAACCGCTCGTGGCCGTACATGTCCTTGCGGCCGTCCTCGAACTCCATCGAGCCGGGGCGCGGCTTGGCGCCCTCGGCGACCACGACGATCGCGAACCGCTTTCCGGCCGAGAAGCGCTCGCCGACGATGCGGGTCAGCTCCTCGATGTCGAAGGGGCGCTCCGGCACCACGATGGCGTGGGCGCCGGCGGCCGTGCCGGACTCCAGGGCGATCCAGCCGGCGTGCCGGCCCATGACCTCGACGACCATGACGCGCTGGTGCGACTCCGCGGTGGTCTTGAGCCGGTCCAGGGCCTCGGTGGCCACTCCGACGGCGGTGTCGAAGCCGAAGGTCCGGTCGGTGGAGGCGATGTCGTTGTCAATGGTCTTCGGCACGCCCACGATCGGCAGGCCGGCCTCGGAGAGCAGGTTGGCCGCCTTCAGGGTGCCTTCGCCGCCGATCGGGATGACGGCGTCCAGGCCGAGATCGGCCACATGGCCTCGGGCACGCTCCACGCCGTCCCGCAGGTGGGCCGGCTGCACCCGGGAGGAGCCGAGGATCGTGCCGCCACGGGCCAGGATGCCCGCCACGTCCTCCAGGTCCAGCTTCCGGTAGTCACCTTCCAGGAGGCCCCTCCAGCCGTCCTGGAAGCCGATCACCTCGTCGCCGTGGTCCACGACGGCGCGGTGCACGACGGAGCGGATGACGGCGTTCAGGCCGGGGCAGTCGCCACCGGAAGTGAGCACACCTATGCGCATGGCACAAGAAACCTTTGCAACGTGGGCCGACGACCGGACCACGTCGTCCGGTTGGAACTACCCGTCACCCTACAAGCGGATCGGCAGTGGACTGAACCATCCTCCAAGGCCGCGTTCGGTTCTTGGAGGAAAAGACCGCGGAAACGCCGCGGCCCGGACTCCACCAGGGAATCCGGGCCGGACAGCGGGTGCGCCGGGCGGGCCGGCAGGCCGTTACGCGGGCTGGGTGGCGGCCGCGATGCGCTCCGCGCGCAGCGCCTCGTACCACTGGTCCTCGACCGGCGGCAGCGCGTTCACGTCCAGGGCCAGCTTCAGCAGCAGGTCCGCGATCTGCGGGTTCCGCGCCATCACCGGTCCGTGCATGTACGTGCCGAAGACGGTGTCGTTGTACGCGCCCTCGGTGCCGTCTCCGGTGCCGTTGCCACGGCCGATCCGGGTCCGCGCGAACGGCTTGGCGGTCGGGCCGAGGTGGGTCACGCCCTGGTGGTTCTCGAATCCGGTCAGCTGGGGCAGGTTCAGCCGAGGGTCGATGTCCGCGAGCACGTCGCCGACGCACCGCTCGCCCTCGCCGCGCACGGTGACCACGTCGAGCAGGCCGAGGCCCGGCTGACGCTCGCCCATGTCGTTCACGAACTCGTTGCCGAGGATCTGGTAACCGGCGCAGACCGAGAACACGATCGCCCCGTTCGACACGGCCCGCTCCAGGCCGCCGTCGCGCAGCAGGCGCTCCGCGGCCAGCCGCTGCGGCCGGTCCTCGCCGCCGCCGATGAGGTAGATGTCCCCGGAGGTGGGGATCGGCTGGTCGCTGCGGACGTCCAGGCGCTGGACGTCCAGGCCGCGCTGCCGCGCCCGGCGCTCCACCACCAGGGCGTTGCCCTGGTCTCCGTACGTGCTCAGCAGGTCCGGGTAGACCCACACCAGACGCAGGCTGTTGTCGCTCATGCTGTTGTCGTCCTTATGGAGGGGTACTAGTTGCCGACGCGGCGGCGGACGTCCTGGAAGGCGGTGTAGTTGGCGATCAGCTCGATCTGTCCGGGCGGAGCCAGCTGCACGGCCTCGTCGAGGGTCTCGCAGACCCGGAAGTCCAGGCCGGCGACCTCCAGCCGGACGGCCAGGTCCAGCTTGCGGTCACCGATCACGAAGATCGGGTGCCCGGCCAGCCGCGGGTAGTCCACGTCCCACAGCCAGGAGGTGTCGGTGCCGTCGGCGCCCCGGGCGTTGACCGAGAGGATCACCGGCGTCGGCGGCGGGTCGATCAGCGAAAACGTTTCGAGCCAGCCCGCGGGGTTCTTCGCGAGCAGCAGCCGCAGCTGACGGTTCTGGAAGGTCACCACGTCGTAGCGGCCGGCCACCGCCTGCACCTGGTACATCCGCTCCAGCGCGACCTGCGGCGGGACGCCGAAGACGGCGGCCACGGCGGCCGAGGTCGCGGCGTTCGCCTTGTTGGCGCGGCCCGGCAGCTGCAGGTGGATCGGCCAGGCGCTGCCGTGCGGGTCGAGCACGTGGTCGCCGGAGAGCGCCCAGCTCGGGGTGGGGCGGCGGAACCCGCACTCACCGCAGAACCAGTCGTCGCCGGGGCGCTGCATCACGCCGCCGCAGGAGGGGCACGACCAGGCGTCGTCCTTCCACTCCTGGCCGGCCGCGACCCACACCACGTTCTGCGAGGAGGAGGCGGCCCACACGATCAGCGGGTCGTCGCAGTTCGCGACGATGACCGCCTTGGAGCCGGCCAGGCCCTCCCGCCACTTCTCGGCGAGCATCCGGGTCTCGGCGGCCCGGTCCAGCTGGTCGCGGGAGAGGTTCAGCAGCGCGATCGCCTTCGGCGTCACGTCGCGGGCCACTCCGGCCAGGTACTTCTCGTCGACCTCGATGACGCCGTACTTGGCGTCGCTGCCGCCCGCGAGGGCGGAGGTGATGCCCGCCGGCATGTTCGCGCCCAGCGCGTTGGAGACCACCGGGCCGCTGGCGCGGAGGGCCTCCGCGATCAGGCGGGTGGTGGTCGTCTTGCCGTTCGTCGCGGACACGAGGACGACATCGAGGTGCTGTGCCAGCGCGCTGAGCAGATCGGGGTCGAGCTTGAGTGCGACCTTGCCCCCGATCACCGATCCACTGCCACGCCCCGCGGCCCGCGACACCGCCGCCGCGGCCTTGCCCGCCGTCACGGCCAGCTTGGCCCGCGGCGAAAGCGGCTCCGTGTTGCCTGCCATCGTCCCTTGTCCTCCTTGCGTCGGTCCGGCCCCAGCCTATCCAGAACCTGTCGGGCCCCTGACCTCGGCGCCCGCTTGACGCCCCGGATCTCCTCATATGGTCGTGCCGCGTACGCTTACGGCCATGCGACAACGCCCCATTCCCGGCACTTCCGGTCTGGTCCGCACCATGAGCCTGCTCGGCGATCCGGTGCTTCATTCGGCCTGTGCCGAGGTCACCGAGTTCGGCCCGGAACTCGACCGGCTGATCGAGGACATGTTCGCGACGATGTACGCGGCGCAGGGCGTGGGGCTGGCGGCGAACCAGATCGGTGTCGCGCAGCGGGTGTTCGTCTACGACTGCCCCGACGACGAGGAGGAGCGGCACCTCGGGCACATCGTCAATCCCCGGCTGGTCGAGGCCGACGGGGTGGAGGTGCTCGGGCCGGAGGGATGCCTATCCCTTCCGGGTCTGGAGGCCGGTACGCCCCGGTTCGACCGGGCGGTGGTGGAGGGCGTGGACTCGGCGGGGGAGCCGGTGCGGGTGGAGGGGACCGGGTTCTTCGCGCGGTGCCTGCAGCACGAGTGCGACCACCTGGACGGGATGGTCTACCGGGAGCGGGTCGAGGGGATGCGGCGGCGGCGCCTGGAGCGGTCCATCCGCAGGGCGGGCTGGTCGGCGTAGCGCGGCGCGGCTCCGCCGCGGGCCGTGCCGCGGCCCGGTCGGGCTGTGCCCGGGCTCCGTCGGGCCGCCACCCCCGCGACTCGTGCGGGGCTTCGGCCCGGGCTCTGAGCGGGCTTCGGGTGGGCGGGGTGTGGCCGCTGAGCGGCGGTGTCCCGGTGTGCCCACCCGTCCCGCCCTGCGGGACGCCTGCCCACACCGGGGGTGGGTACGGGTGCGTGCCCACGCCGGGGGTGGGTACGGGCGCCTGCCCGGACCGGAGCGGGGTGCCTGCCCGCGCCGGGGGTGGGTCAGAAGCCCGGGCCGTCGGCGAGGTTGCCGGCTGTGGCCAGGCGGCCCCAGAGGAGGTCGGTGAGGCCGGTGACGAGGGCGGCGCGGGAGCACGGGCGTTCGCCGAGCCACCAGTCGCCGGCGGCGTACATCATGCCGACGATGCCGTGGCCCCAGATGCGGGCGAGTTCCTCGCCGTCGGGGCCGAGGTCCACGCGTTCCGCGATCACCTTGGCGAGCTCCTCGCCGAGCCGGCGGAGCAGCGGGGCCGAGTGCTGGCCGACCTCGAAGCCGCGGTCGCCGGTGTGCGAGTCCTCCGCCGGGTGCATCAGGAAGCGGTAGACCTGCGGCCGGGCCTCGATCGCGGTCAGGTAGGTGTCCAGGGTGGCCTCGACCCGGCGGCGGCGCTCGGCCGGGGCGTCCAGGGCCGCCCGCAGGGAGTCCAGCAGGGCGTCCGTGTGGCGTACCGCGAGGGCCTGGTAGAGGCCCGCCTTGTCGCCGAAGTGGCGGTAGAGGATCGGCTTCGTGATGCCCGCCTCGGCCGCGATGGCGTTCATGGACGCCTTGGGGCCGTCCCGGAGCACCACCCGGTCGGCGGCTTCCAGCAGCTCCCGGCGCCGGCGTTCGGCCGTGCCCGGTTCCCGGCCGGCCTGCTGCGTGGTCTCCATGACGTTCTCTCTCCCCGCCCGTGCGATGTGCGTGACGCACGCGCAACGTAACACCCCGCCCCTCCCCGCGATCGAATCGGAGGTACCGGACAAGATTTGTTGACAGTTACTACTCGCCGGTAACAGACTGAGGCCCTGCTGCGGGTTACCGCAGGTAACGTACGTGGTGCACCAACACAGCTGGAGGGGTCATGGCGGAGTTCACCATGGAGCTCAACGAGGACCAGAAGCAGGTCCGGGACTGGATCCACGGCTTCGCCGCCGACGTCATCCGGCCCGCGGCCGCGGAGTGGGACGAGCGTGAGGAGACTCCGTGGCCCGTCATCCAGGAGGCCGCCAAGGTCGGGATCTACTCCCTGGACTTCTACGCGCAGCAGTTCTTCGACCCGACCGGCCTCGGCGTCCCGATGGCGATGGAGGAGCTGTTCTGGGGTGACGCGGGCATCGCCCTGTCCATCGTGGGCACCGGCCTCGCCGCGATCGGCGTCGTCGCCAACGGCACCGAGGAGCAGATCGGCACCTGGATCCCGCAGATGTACGGCACCCCGGACGACGTGAAGGTCGCCGCCTTCTGCTCCTCCGAGCCCGATGCCGGCTCCGACGTCGGCTCGATGCGGACCCGTGCCGTCTACGACGAGGCCAAGGACGAGTGGGTGCTCAACGGCACCAAGACCTGGGCCACCAACGGCGGTATCGCCAACGTGCACATCGTCGTCGCCGTGGTGGATCCCGGGCTCGGCACCAAGGGCCACGCCTCCTTCATCGTCCCGCCGGGCACCCCCGGCCTGTCGCAGGGCCAGAAGTTCCAGAAGCACGGCATCCGCGCCTCGCACACCGCCGAGGTGGTGCTGGAGGATGTACGGGTCCCCGGCTCCTGCCTGCTGGGCGGCAAGGAGAAGCTGGACGAGCGGCTGGCGCGGGCCCGCGAGAAGGCCAAGTCGGGCGGCGAGCGCGTGAAGAACGCGGCCATGGCCACCTTCGAGGCCTCCCGCCCGGCGGTCGGCGCGATGGCGGTCGGCACCGCCCGTGCCGCGTACGAGGTCGCCCTCGACTACGCCAGGACCCGCACCCAGTTCGGCCGGCCGATCATCGACAACCAGGGCGTGGCCTTCCAGCTCGCCGACATGCGCACCCAGATCGACGCGGCCCGGCTGCTGGTGTGGCGGGCCTCCTGGATGGCGGTCGCGGGCAAGCCCTTCGACGCGGCGGAGGGCTCGATGTCCAAGCTCTACGCGAGCGAGGTGGCCAAGAAGGTCACCGCCCAGGCCATACAGATCCTCGGCGGTAACGGCTACACCCGCGAGTACCCGGTGGAGCGCATGCACAGGGACGCCGCGATTTACACCATCTTCGAGGGCACGAGCGAGATCCAGCGCCTGGTGATCGCCCGCACCATCTCGGGGATGCCGATCCGCTAGGCCCCGCCGGCTCCGCCACCGGACGGCGGTGTCAGTGGTCGCCGTTAGCGTGAACGCATCACCAACCACCCGATTGCTGCCGGGCGGCTGGCTACTCGGATCCGCCCCGACGGACCCCGCGAGGGGACAGCGCCCGCCGGGGCGGAGCTGCGTCCGGGCCTTGTCCGGGCCCATTCGGCGGGCGCCCGTATGACCGTTGTGGGGCCGCTGTGAGACCGTTCCGTGACGGTCCGGCGGAATGCCCGGTTTGGGCTTGGGGGCGGCGGAGGGGCGGCAGCAGGATCCGTCGGTGGCGCGACGCAGTGATCACCGACAGGGGAGGATTCCCGTGCGTTCCATCCGACGCCGCCGTCCGGCGGCAGTGCCCGCGTTGCTGGCGGGCTTACTGGCGACTCTGGTGCTGGTGCTGGTGCTGGTGCCCGGCCAGGCGCGGGCCGCGGGCGGTCCCACCGCGCCGGCCCTGGGTCCCGTGGCCTTCAATCCGCCCACGGCGTCCCTTGAGCTGCCGCTGGACGCGTACACCGAATCGCGCGCCGAGCAGCGCCTGCTGCACACCGCCCAGAACCGGCTGACCACCCGCTGCATGGCCCGGTACGGCCTCGCGTACGCGGCCCCGGACCCCGCCCCGCCCACCGGCCCCGAGGACCGGCACGAGTACCTGTTCGGCCTGGCCGACCCCGCCCGCGCGGCCGCCTACGGCTACGACCGGTGGGGCGGCCGCACCCGGCCGCCGGGCAAGGAGGAGCCGCCGGTGCTGACGGAAGAGGCCCACCTGGTGCTCTACGGCACCCGGCCCGGTGAGCCCGAGGGGCCGGAGGTGCCGAAGGGGCCCGTCTCGGAGGAGGAGGCCCGGGAGATGGACAGCGGGGTCGTCGTGGGCGGGCGCACCGTCCCCGTCCACGGCTGCGCCGGCGAGGGCTACCGGATCCTGAACCTCCCCACCAGGGCCTCCATGGACCCGCTCTACGGGCAGTGGGCCTCCTTCGACGCCTATTACCGGGCGAAGGAGGACCCCCGCATGACCGCCGTGGTCCGCAGGTGGTCGCAGTGCATGGACCGGGCCGGCTATCCGGGCATCGTCGGCCCGTACGAGGTGGAGCGCGTGCTCGGGCTGGAGGACCCCGCCGGTCCGGCCGCAGTCGCGGCCGCCGTACAGGACGTCCGGTGCAAGCGCAGGGTGAACCTGGTCGGCATCGGGGCGGCCGTCATCTCCGCCCACCAGCGGCAGCTCCTCCAGCGGCACGCCGGCGACTTCGCCCTGCACCGGCAGCAGCGGGAGGCGCGCCTGGCGCTGGCCGCCACGCTGGTCTGACCCGCCGGTTCCGCACCGCCGTCTTCCCCGGACCGTGGCGCGCCGCCTTGTCACAAGGCTGTCGCGGGGCGTCACGGTCCCGTCACAGGGGGCGGCGGACGGGTGGGCGGCGGCCAGTATGGGGTGATGCGTACACATCAGAAGCGTGTCGTTGCCCTCGCGTGTGCCGCCGTCGCGGCGTTCGCGTTGTCCGCCTGCGGCAGTGACGGCGGGGACTCGAAGCAGGACGGTGCGGCGCCCGGAGCCTCGCCGTCGGCGGGCGGCCCTTCCGCGAGCCCCGGCTCCTCCGCGGCGCCGAGCGCGCCCGCCACCGCCCTCTCCCCCCTGCCGGAGAGCGCCGAGCCCTCCGCCCGGTACCGCAAGCCCGTGGGGGACAAGCGGGTCGTCTACCTGGCCGGGCTGAAGACCGTCCATCCGTCCCTCGTCGCCGACGAGGAGAAGGCCCTGGAGAACGGCGTCCAGCAGTGCTACACGAACATGCTGCCCGGCATCGACACCACGGCGGAGGCGAAGAAGCGGTTCAGCACCCCGGAGCACCCGGTCAGCGACTTCGAGGCGATCATGATCGAGGCGAATGTGAAGAGCACCATCTGCCCCTACTGACCCCGCCGGGCGGCCCGGCCGGACCGGCGGGGACGGTCCGCGAGCAGCCGGTCGACCGCCCGGCCGAAGAGGAGGCGGCCCGCCGCCGCCACCGCCGGATCGAGGAGCCGCGGGAAGCCGAAGAGGCGCAGGTCCTCGCGCCAGTGGACCTCGCTGCCGCCCGCCCGGGCCGGGCGGATCTCGATCTCCGCCCAGCCCCTGACCGCGCGGCCGCGCTTCTCCAGCCGGGCCAGTCCCGGAGTCCGTCCGGCAGGTGGACGCCAGACCGTGACCTCCATCACGTCAATCACCATCAACCGTCCCATTCCGGTCATCGCGGAGAACCGTGTGCCCACCCGGGTGGGAGGTGCGGTGTGGACCACCGTGCGGGTCAACGGGACCTGCGCGCCGTGCCGTTCCCAGTCGGTGAGGCGCGTCCATGCCTCCTGCGGAGGCAGTGAACTGCCGCGAACAATCCGGATAGCGGGCATGAACGCATCGTAATCGGGCATACGCTGGGTGAACTGGGCCTCGAATACGGGTTCCGTCCCAGGGTGGTGATCGGTAATACTCCTCGCCACCGTGGATGGCGGAAGCGACCGGGTGACCACCGGACCCCCGCCCCACTCAGCGAGGAGGTGCGCAATGTGCTCCCATCAGCCCCCCTGCCCGCCCGCCGAGAGCGCCGACCGGGAAGCCGCCCGCGTTCTGGTGTCCCATCCGGAACAGGGCTGGAGCCTGCTCTGCAACGGTGCCGTGATCTTCGAGGACACCGGCGAGCTGCTCCCTGACGGCCGCACGGTCGCTCCCCACCGCCCGATCCCGGTCCCGGCCTGAACGGGGGCACCATGCGCCAGCAGCTGATCCGCAAGCCCGTGCCGAAGCCGGCCCCGAGAGACCTGGACCTGCGTACCCCGTCGGGCAGAACCCTCCCGTACTGAACGGGAGCCCCGGCAGCAGTTCCGAACAGCAGTACCGAGCAGCAGTACCGGGCGCAGCGCCCACCGGACGGACCTCAGTCGGTGGGCGCCTGCGCACCCCCGCGGAAGGCCGCCTCGTAGGCCTCGTCGCCGATCGAGGCGCGCGCCTGCCGCTCGCCCTCGTCCCGCAGGGCGGCGAGTGAGGGGGACCCCATCTGCGGACGGCCCACCGTCCGCCACCACGCGTGGCTGTTGCCCAGCAGCCGGGCCGCCAGGTCGCCGTCGCCCAGCCCGGCCACGGCCGCCGCCAGCAGGTCCAGCCCCAGCGCGATCCCGAACCGGTCGCCGAGCAGCCGCTTCCCCGCCAGCATCGCCCGGACGTGCCGGGCCGCCTCGCCGTGCTGCCCCAGGCCCAGCGCCGCCACCGCCAGGACGTAGTCCGCGTACGCGCGCATCCAGCGCTCGCCCAGCCGTACGCAGGTCTCCCGCAGGCTCGCGGCCTCCGCCATGGCCTCCTCGAAGCGCCCCAGGGCGCTGAGCGCGTACGAGGTCACCAGCCGGCACAGCAGCCCGCCCGCGCCGTCCGGCCGGCCGCCGAAGGCGGCCCGGGCCGCCGGTCCGGCGATCTCCAGTGCCCGGACCGGGTCTCCGGGCATCAGCAGCGAGGCGCCCAGCAGATAGGCCGCCCGCAGCTCCCGCTCCGGGTCCGCCAGCCGGGCCGCGGCGGCCGTGGCCCGTTCGCCGTACTCCCGGGCCCTGGCCAGGTCGCCGCGCAGCAGACAGACCGCCCCGGCCGCCCAGAGGCCCTGGGCGTACGCCGGCCCGGTCGGCGGGACCGCACGCAGGGCCCGCTCCAGGAACCCCTGCCCCTCGTGCACGTGCCCGCAGCAGAACCAGAGGAACCACAGGGCGCCGGCCATCTCCAGCGCGGCTGCCGGGTCGGTGCCGAGCAGGTGCTCCAGCGCGGCCCGCAGCTCCATGTGGTCGGCGGTCATCCGGCGGTACCAGTCCACCTGGCCGGACCCCATCCAGCCGCGGTCCGCCGCCTGGGCGAGCTGCGCGTACCAGTGGGCGTGCCGGTCCGCGACCGTCCTTCCCTCGCCCAGTTCGGCGAGCCAGTCCTGGCCGTACTCGCGGATGGTGTCGAGCATCCGGTAGCGGGCCCCCACGCCCGGCACCTCGGTGCGCAGCACCACCGACTTGGCGGTCAGGGCGGTGAGCACCGCCTCCACCCGGGCCGCGGGCAGCGGGCCGCCGGAGCAGACCGCCCGGGCGGCCGCCAGGTCGAAGCCGCCGGCGAACACCGACAGCCGGGCCCACAGCAGGCGTTCCAGCGGTTCGCACAGTTCGTGGCTCCAGCCGATGGCCGTGCGCAGCGTCTGGTGCCGGGGCAGCAGCGGAGAGCCGGTGTCGGCCAGCAGCTCGAAGCGGGCTCCCAGGCGCACCGCGATCTGCTCCACGCTCCACAGCCGCAGCCGGGCACCGGCCAGTTCGAGGGCCAGCGGGATCCCGTCCAGGCGGCGGCAGACCTCGGCGGCGACGGCTGCGGTGCCGGGCTCGGCGAAGGCCTCGGCGGCCCGCGGGGTCGCGGCGAGGGCGCGCTCCCGGAACAGCGCCAGGGCGTCGCTGTCCGGCCCGTCGGTGGGCAGCGGGCGGACCTCGACCAGCGTCTCACCGGGGCAGCGGAGCGGCTCGCGGGTGGTGGTCAGGACCGTCAGTCCGGGTGCGGTCTGCAGGAGTTCGCCGACCAGGTGGCGTGCGGCGGGGACCAGGTGCTCGCAGGTGTCGAGCACCACGAGGAGCTCCTTGTCCGCCATCCAGCCGCAGAGTTCCTCGTCGGGCGAACGGCTGGAGTGGACCGCGAGCCCCAGTGCGTGGGCGACGGTGGAGGTCAGCAGCTCCGGGTCGCGCAGCGGGGAGAGCTCCACCCACCAGACGCCGTCACGGAGGGCGGGTCTTCGGCCGGCGGCCAGGGTGCGGACGGCGCGCAGGGCCAGACGCGACTTGCCGACCCCGCCCACTCCGGTCAGGGTGATCAGACGTTGCCGGCGCAACAGGGGGCCGAGCAGTCCGAGTTCGTGCTCACGTCCGATGAAGGTCGCCGTTTCCGGCGGCAGATTTCCCGGCACGTCGGCAGAGTCTGGCTCAAACGCCCTGCCCTCCGGGCCCTGCTGACCGTTGTTGTCCGGGTACTCACCGTGCACGGACGTATTGTGCGCGATCTTCGTCCGGGCGGCAGCATCTTCGTACCGTTCCCGGGGGCCGGCTCCGTGCCGTCTCAGCGGGCCAGTTCGACCCGCCGCTCCGCGGAGAAGGAGCCCCAGGTGCCGTCCGGGAGGCGGGCGCGGATCTTCAGGTGCCACACCGTGCCGGCCGGCTCGGCCACGGTGAGGCGGTGCGCGGCCCGTCCGCCGGGTACCGCGCCGGGCGCGAACTGGATCACCGTGGTCGGCCGTCCGTCCACGTGGAGCTCGTACTCGCGGACCTCGTGCCCGGTGTCGGGCGGGATCCAGCCGAGCTCCACGGCACCCGGCGACGCGGTCGCGGTGAAGTCGCCGGGCACGGTGGGCGGCCCTTCGCCGTCGGCGGGGGCGGTGGTGATCTCGACCGGCGGGCCGTCGGGGGAGGAGTTGTCCGCGCCGTCGCGGGCCCGGACGGTGAAGGTGTACACGGTGTCCGGCCGCAGCCCGGTCAGCCGGGTGCCGGTCTCGGTCGCGGCCGCCGTGTGGATCCGTACGCCGCCCTGGTAGACGTCGTACGCCGTGACCCCGGTGTCGTCCGTGGCCTCGGACCAGGACAGCCGGACGGAGCGGGGGCCGGCCGGGCTGCCGGCGGCCCGTGCCGGGGCCGTCGGGGCCCGCCGGTCGTCGGCCCGTACGGGCGGGGTGGTCACCTCGGCGGTGACGGCGGCCGGGGAGAGGTTTCCGGCCGCGTCCCGGGCCCGGACGGTGAACGCGTAGTGCGTCTGCGGCGCCAGGCCGGTGACGTCCGTCATGTGCTTGTCACCGGGCAGGTCGCGGACCGGCTTCCCGCCCTGGAGCACCTGGTACCCGGTGACTCCGTCCCGCTCGGCGGCCGGATCCCACATCACGTGCACCGAGCCGGCGCTGCCGGCCTGTGCCGTCAGTCCGGCGGGGGCCGGCGGGGGATCGGTGTCGGCCCCGGCGCACGCCGCGGGTCCGAGGGCGGTCGCGGCCAGCAGGAACACGGTGGTGGCGGGCAGCGCGGAGCGTCCTCGCACGGGGTCTCCTCGCCTCGCGCCAACAGGTCTGGACCTTTTATGGCACGGGTGGTGAGGGCCCGACAAGCCCCCCGCCCCAGGTGTGCCCGCTTGTCCTGACCTGCCCGTATTCGCCGGCCACGGCCCCTCCTCCAGGGCGGCCGGAGCGTGATCGTCAAGGGCCGGGGCCCTGTCACGGACCGTCAACACCCGTTCGGCGGACACGTCACGCCCCCGTCCGGCCCTCCCGCTGCGCCACGATGGCGCGGCACAAGGAGGTTGCGATGGTGGTTTCCCTCTCCGTGGTCGTGCTGCTCCTCGTCCTCGCCTGGATCTTCCTGCGCAGCGGCGGCCTGAAGTTTTCCCATGCGCTGGTCTGTGTCTTCCTCGGCTTCTGCCTCGCGGGCACCGGCATGGCCGCGACCCTGCACAGCGGCCTCGCCGCCACCGCCGACGTGGTCGGCAGCCTGAAGCCCTGATGGCTTCTTGATCGTCCATTGCGGGTTCGTGAATCATCCTCACCTTCCATGGACTCCTCCGGTCCTGCGACCTACCGTCGGGCGGCGGCGCGATGTCAGACGCAGTGTCAACAGAGAAACGGAGGACGACCGCATGTTCCGAAGAGCGCTGAACTGCGCTGTGGTGCCGGCCCTGGCCGCGCTCGCGGTCCTGAACGGGGCGCTCCCGGCCCAGGCCGACGAGATACCCCTGGCGCCCGGCCACCGCCTGGTCAGCCACTACGAGGGGAGCCCCGCCACCGCCGCCCCGCTGCCGGGCGAGGCCCCGCCGCAGCACCCGTACCTCGCGCCCAACGGCCGCAGCGGCATGCACTCCGACGCCGCGGGCAGCGCCACCTCGTCATGGTCCGGTCCGCTGGGCCGGAACCCGAAGGTGACCAGCGAGAAGATCGCCGCCCTCGGCGGCGAATGCGCCACCGCCACCTTCGACAAGGGCGGCCGCCTGGTCACCGTGTGCGGCACCTTCACCGGGTTCAAGGTCAAGCTCCTGGACCCGCGCACCCTCGCCACGCTCGCGGAACACCAGCTCCCGCAGCGTTCCTCGACGGTCGAGGCGATCACCTCGCTCGACTTCTCGAAGATCTTCAAGGACACCTCGGGCGGCGCCTACTTCTACCTGGACAACGAGGACCGGGCGGTGCTGGCCGACTCCCGCCAGCACGTCCTGCGGCTCGCGCACTCGCAGAACCCCGACGGCAGCTGGAAGTTCACGGTCGAGAACGACTGGGACCTCACCGGTGTCGTGCCGCACGACTGCGTGAGCTGGACCAACCTGTGGCCCAGCGGTGCCTGTGACCCCGTCACCTCCGTGATGCCGGACTGGGACGGCCGCATCTGGTGGGTCACCCGCCAGGGCCGGGTCGGCACGGTGGACCCGGCGACCGGGACGATCCGTCACATCCGGCTCCAGGGCGAGGAGATCCAGAACTCCTTCTCGGTGGCCGAGGACGGCGTCTCCATCGTCTCCGACCACGCCCTCTACAGCTTCCGCGCCGCTCCCGACGGCACCCCGCAGGTGCAGTGGCGTCAGACCTACGACCGCGGTACGGGAACCAAGCCCGGCTCCGTGAACCAGGGTTCGGGCACCACCCCGGACCTCTTCGGCAACGGCTACGTCGCCATCACCGACAACGCCGACGACCGGATGAACGTCCTCGTGTTCAGGCGCGGCACGGACGTACCGGAGGACAAGCGGCTGGTCTGCAAGGTGCCGGTCTTCGGCTCCGGCGCCTCCACCACCGACAACTCCCTGATCAGCTGGGGCAACAGCCTCGTCGTCGAGAACAACTACGGCTACGAGAACCCGACCAGCCTGCTGTTCGGCAAGAGCGTCGTCGGCGGGGTCTCCCGCATCGACGTCCGCCCCGACGGCAGCGGCTGCGACACGGCCTGGGAGAGCGCGATCCGCTCGCCCTCGACGGTGCCGAAGCTCTCCACCGGCAACGGACTGCTCTACTTCTACGAGAAGGAGCCCAACTTCTGGGGCTTCGACGCCTGGTACCTCACCGCGGTGGACTTCCGCACCGGTGAGCGCCGCTGGCGGCAGCTGACCGGCACCGGCCCGCTGTACGACAACAACTGGGCGCCGATCACCCTCGGCCCGGACGGCACCGCGTACATCGGCGTGTTCAACGGCATCGTCGCGGTCCGCGACAGCTGATCCCCCCGGCGCGACCCCCGGACCGGAAGGTCACGGACGCGCCGTCCGCCCGACCGGGTGCCGGACCCCCGTGCGACGGGGTCCGGCACCGCGGGGCGCGGTTACTTGTTCGACCGCTTCATCCGCTCGTTCATCCGCTCGGCGGACTCCTGGACCTTGCCCGTCATCTGCTCGGCCCGGCCCTCCATCTCCATCCGCTGGTCGTCGGTCATGTCACCGACGGCCTCCTTCATCTTGCCCTTGACCTGCTTGCCCTTCGCCTTGGCCTTGCTCATGACGGATCCTTCCGAGAGGTGTGGGGCTTTTGCCCGGATTTACTCTCTGTCCGGGTCCGCCCGGCCGCAACCCGTGGCACCCGCGCATCCCCGGCCCGGCACGGGGTACCCGCACGGCATGGACGACACGCCGGCGCCGGCCGGGCGCCTCCTCCCGTACTGGCTGGCCACCGCCGACCGGCCGCCGCGGCCGCGCCTCGACGAGGACCTCGACACCGACGTCGTGGTGATCGGGGGCGGCATCGCCGGACTCGCCACCGCCCGGGAGCTGGCCGCCGCGGGCCGGGAGACCGTACTCCTCGAAGCCGACCGGATCCTCTCCGGCACCACCGGGCACACCACCGGCAAACTCACCGCCCTGCACGGTCTGCGCTACGAGCGGCTGTGCCGCACGGTGGGCACCGAGGCCGCGGGCCTGTACGCGGCCGCCCAGCAGGACGCCCTGGAACGGGCCGTGGCCCTCGCCGCCGAGCTCGGCGTGGACTCCTGGTTCGAACGGCTCCCCGCGTACACCTACGTGGCCGACCCCGCCCGGGCCGAGGAGGTCCGCGCCGAGACGGCCGCGGCCCGGAGCGCCGGACTCGACGCCCACTTCGTCACCGAATGCGGCCTGCCCTTCTCCATAGCCGCCGCCGTGCGACTGCCGGACCAGCTGCAGTTCCACCCCGCCGCCTTCCTGACCGGCCTGGCCGCGGCGTTCACCGCCGCCGGCGGACGCATCCACGAGCAGACCCGGATCACCGCACTCCACGAGCACGCCCGGATCCGCCTGGAGACCGCCCACGGCCCCGTCGTACACGCCGCCGAAGCGGTCCTCGCCACCCACTTCCCGCCCTTCGGCCCGATGTCGCTGACGTCCCGGCTCGCCCCCCGCCGGGAACTCGTGATCGCCGCACCCGTTCCCGCGGCGGCCGATCCCCAGGGCATGTACCTCACCCCGGAGGACCGGATCCGCTCGGTCCGCACCGCCCCCTACCCCTCCCCGTCGGGCTTCGCGCAGCGCCTGCTGATCGTGGCCGGGGAGGCGTTCCGGCCGGGCGACCCCGGCACCGCGCAGCGGTGGGACCGGCTGGCGGACTGGGCCCGGGCCCGTTTCCCGGACTTCGGCGCCACCGCCCCCGTACTCCGCTGGGCCGCCCAGGACCTGGACTCCGCCGACGGCATCCCCTTCGTCGGCCACCTCCATCCCGGCACCGAGCACGTGTACGTCGCCACCGGGTTCGGCGGGTGGGGCCTCAGCGGCGGCCTGATGGCCGGCCGGCTGCTGGCCGCGCACGTCCTGGGCGGCCCGCGCCCGGCCTGGACCGAACTGTTCGACCCGCGGCGGCTTCCCCCGGTACGGGAGATCCCGGAGCTGCTCGGCGCGCAGGGCGAGATCGCCGGACACTACCTGGGCGACCGCCTCCACCTGCCCGGCCCCGAGGCCGCCGCGGCCCTGGCGCCCGACACCGCCACCGTCGTCCGCGGGCACGGCCGGCACCCCTGCGCCGTCTACCGCGACGGCTCCGGCACCCTGCACACCCTCGACGCCCGCTGCACCCACAAGGGCTGCCTGGTCGCGTTCGACGAGGCCGAACGGGCCTGGGAGTGCCCCTGCCACGGTTCCCGCTTCGCGACCGACGGCACCGTCCTGCAGGGGCCCGCCACCACCCCCCTGCCTCCCCGGGAGCTCCGATGAGACGCCGGCACCACTTCCACACCGACCACCTCGGGCATTCGGTCAGCGCCACCGTCCAGACCGGCCACACCGTGGTGGTGGAGGTCCTGGTCGACGGGAAGGAGACCGGGCACGCCACCACCCGCAAGGACGTGCCGGTCACCGTCCCGATCGAACTGCCGACCGACCCGCCCACGGCGGCGTCGGTGCTGGCCGCGGTGGGCCCCGGGGGCCCGCACGCCACCTTCACGGCCCCGGACGCCGAGCCCCGCCCGATGGCCGCGCGCCCCTACTGACACCGGGTGATCAGAGGGCGGCCGGGCGCACCGCCCCGCCGGTGAGCCGGGCGAAGTCCAGTGCGTTGCGGACGGCTGCCCCGCCGAGGTCGTTGTTGAAGTACGCGAACACCTCCGCGTCGCCCGGCCAGGCCGCCGCGATCCGGGCCGCCCAGGAGGCCAGCGCCGTCCTGCCGTACGAGGGCCAGGGCGCCGCCCGCCCCTGGTGGAAGCGGACGTACCCCCAGCCGGCCGTACGCCAGAGCGGCCCGACCGGCCGGGACCCGACGTCGGCCCAGCACAGCGCGGCCTTCCGGGCGGTCAGCACCGACCGGACCTCCTCGCTCCACCAGGACGGGTGGCGGAACTCCACCGCCACCCGGGTGTCCGCCGGGAAGCAGCGCAGGCAGTCGTCCAGCGCCCCGGGGGCCGCGCGCAGGGTGGGCGGCAGCTGCAGCAGGACCGGTCCGAGCCGGTCTCCGAGTGCCGAGGCGTGCGCCATCAGCCGGGCCACCGGCTCCTCGGGGTCGTGCAGCCGCTTGATGTGCGTGAGGTAGCGACTGGCCTTGACGGCGATCACGAAGCCCGCCGGGGTGCGGTCCCGCCAGGACGCGAAGGTCTCCGGGGAGGGCAGCCGGTAGAAGGCGTTGTTGCTCTCCAGGGTGGAGAAGTGCCCGGCGTACTCCTCCAGCCACAGCCGGACCGGCAGCCCGGCCGGGTAGAGCACGCCCGACCAGTCCCGGTACTGCCATCCCGAGGTCCCGACCCGTACCGCCACGGTGCTCACACCGCCCTCGCGTACTCGTACTTTCGGGGGAATACGGTGCCCGGACCCCCAAGCCGGGCCGGTCTGCTGCCGAAGAGAGGGTGCGGGCCGTTTCCCGGCCCGGCGGCGCGTCCGCGCCGCTCGATCAGCAGGAGGACTCTCCTATGTCGCGTGTGTACAGGACCGCCGGGCTCGCCCTGGCCGCCGCCGCCCTCGTTCTGGGCGGCTCGGCCACGGCCGTGGCCGACAGCACGGCCGAGGGATACGCCGTGGGCTCGCCGGGCGTGCTCTCGGGCAACCTGGTCCAGATCCCGATCCACGCCCCGATCAACGTCTGCGGCAACAGCATCAACGTCATCGGCCTGGTGAACCCGGCCGCGGGCAACACCTGCGCCAACGTCTGACACCGATCGGTGGGTGTCGTCCCGTACCGCGTGTGGAGGCGCCGTCGGTACGGGACGGCACGGCACACCTGGCGGCTAACCGCCCGGGACGGCTTCAAACCCGTCCCGGCGGGTCAGCCGGTGGCGGTGCCCCGTTCGGGGGAGAGGAGCGGGTCGTCGCGCCGGACCAGCCGGTAGCCGTTCGCGGGACGCGCCGGACGGCCCGTGCGGCGCCCGCCGCGCGGCGGGCGCTTCCCGGACCGGGCCCGCTGGGCCGCCGCCATCAGCGCGCCCACCGCGGGGCTCTCCCGCCGCAGCCGGTCGAAGCCGCGGATGGAGAACCCGGCGAGGGCCGCCGCGGCCGGCCAGGGCGTGCCGTCGCGCATCGCGGCGAGCAGCAGCCGGAGCCTGGCCGGGGTGGGGCCGGCGCCGGGCCGGAGCCCGTGCGCGTCGGCGAGTGCGTGGGCGGCTCCGACGGCCGTGGCGAAGGCCACGTCTAATTCCAGCCATTCGCGCAGCATCCGTTCGGGTACCCCGGCCGCCACCGCGCACGCCGGGAGGTCGAGACCCTGGGCGGCGGCCCGGACGGCGTCCGCCATCCGGGTGACCGTCTCCTCGCGCAGGCTGGGGGACCGGCCCAGGGCCTCCCGCAGGGCCCGGTCCACCTCGCCCGTGGGCTCGACCCGGGCCACCAGGTCGTCGGCCCAGTCCTCCCGGGCGTCCCGGGCGTCCCGGCCGTCCCGGTTGGTGTGCGGCTCGTTCCCGTTCAAGGTTCCCCCGTGCTGTTCCCCGGTGCGTGCCGGCGTCTGCCCTGTTCCCCCGTGGCCGCGGGTCGGCCGGTCGCCGGTCACGGGCGGCTGGTCAGGTATCCGCCCATGGAGGTGAAGTACTCGGCGGCTGGCATCTCGCGGCCGTCCTCGGTGCGGACCCGGGTGAGGGCGAGCCCGTGGTTGCGCCCCGTACGGGCGTCCGCGCCGGCGACGATCACCACGCCGTCGCCCTCGCGGTAGAAGACGCGGCCGGGCGTGCCGCCGTACCTGGCCTCCGAGACCACGGCGGCGAGCACCTCCAGGCGCTTGCCCCGGTGGTACGTGAACGCGGCCGGGTACGGCGCGGACTGGGCGCGGACCAGCCGGGCGAGGTCGGCGGCCGGCCAGTTCCAGTCGATGCGGATGTCCTCCGCGGAGCGCTTGTGGAAGAAGCTCGCTTCGGAGCGGTCCTGCGGGGTGAAGTCGGTGTCGCCGGCCGCGATCCGGTCGAGCGCGCCCACCGTCACCGGGGCGATCAGGTCAACGGTTTTGTGGAACAGGTCGGTTGCCGTGTCGGTGTCGCCGACCGGCACGGCGCGCTGCAACACGATGTCGCCGGCGTCGAGTTCGTCGTTCATCATGTGCGCGGTCACCCCCACCTCCTTCTCGTCGTTGATCAGCGCCCAGATCAGCGGGGAGAAGCCGGCGTACTTCGGCAGCAGCGAGTCGTGCACGTTGAGCGTGCCGTGCCGGGGGAGGCCGAAAATGCGCGGAGGGATCCACGTACGCCAGTTGTTGGCGACGATGATGTCCGGGTCGGCCGCCTTGAGCGCCTCGAACAGCTCCTCGTCGTCCGGGCGGTTGCGGATCATCACCGGGACCCCGTGCTCCGCGGCGAGATCGGCGACCGAGTCGCTCCAGATCTTCTCGTACGCGTGCTCGCTCTTGGGGTGTGTCACGACCATCACGACGTCGTGCTCGGAGTCCAGCAGCGCCCGCAGCGTGCGATGACCCCACGTCTGATAACCGAACATGACAACCCGCATGGGGGGCTCCTCCTCAGGACTGTAGCTGGCCAGGTGTGAGTAAAGCAAGGCTTACCTAAGTTATCAACCTGCCCTGTTTTCAAGGGTGTTCGACAACCAGGTCGAAGCTCCGCTTCCGGTTTCGTGCGTCGACAGGCTTGATTGATCAGGTTAGCCTTGCCTAAATTGTTTGCTCGGTCGCCGTTCTTCCGGCGTGCCCAAAGCGGCTACACCGCACGATTGGGAGTCCCATGTCTCAGGCTCTTGCTGACGACGCACCACTGATCCATGACCTCATCGGAATCGGCTTCGGGCCGTCCAACGTGGCCATGGCGATCGCGCTCAGCGAGCACAACGCCGGCGTCGCGAGGGAAGAGGCGGTCACCGCCCACTTCTTCGAGCGGCAGCCGCAGTTCGGCTGGCACCGGGGAATGCTGATCGACGACGCCACCATGCAGGTGTCCTTCCTCAAGGACCTGGTGACGCTGCGGAACCCGGCGAGCGAGTACAGCTTCCTCTGCTACCTGCAGAGCAGGGGCCGGCTGCTCGACTTCGTCAACCACAAGAACCTCTTCCCGCTGCGGGTCGAGTTCCACGACTACTTCGAGTGGGCGGCTGCCAAGGTCGACGACATGGTGTCCTACGGCTGCGAGGTGGTCGCCGTACGGCCGGTCGTCGAGGACGGCGTCGTGCAGTACCTGGACGTCACCGCCCGTTCCGGCGGGGAACTCGTCACCCACCGAGCCCGCAACCTGGTCGTCGGCACCGGCCTGCGGCCCCGCATGCCCGAGGGCGTCGAGCGCACCGAACGGGTCTGGCACAACTCCGACCTGCTCGCCCGGGTCGGGGAGCTCGAAGGCACCGACCCGGCCCGCTTCATCGTGGTCGGCGCCGGACAGAGCGCCGCCGAGAACGTGGCGTTCCTGCACCGGACCTTCCCCGACGCCGAGGTGTGCGCCGTCTTCTCGCGCTACGGCTACAGCCCCGCGGACGACAGCAGCTTCGCCAACCGGATCTTCGACCCGGCCGCCGTCGACGAGTACTTCACCGCCCCCGAGGAGATCAAGCGCAAGCTGATCGGCTACCACGGGAACACCAACTACTCCGTCGTCGACGTCGACCTGATCGACGACCTGTACCGCGAGGAGTACCGGGAGAAGGTGCTCGGCACCGAACGCCTCCGGTTCCTGAAGGTCTCCCGCCTCACCGATGTCGTGGAGACCCCGGACAAGGTCCGCACTACCGTCGAGTCCCTGGTCACCGGCGAACGCACCCCGCTCGACGCCGACGTCCTGGTCTACGCGACCGGCTACCGCTCCGCCGACGGCCTCGAACTCCTGGGCGGGATCGAGGAGTACTGCCACCGCGACGACCAGGGCCGGGTCCGGGTCGAGCGCGACTACCGCGTCACCACCGATCCCGAACTGCGCTGCGGGATCTACCTGCAGGGCGGCACCGAGCACACGCACGGCATCACCTCGTCCCTGCTCTCGAACACCGCCGTCCGCGTCGGCGAGATCCTCGACTCGATCGTCGGCCGGGTCCGCGTCCCGGCGGGGGCCGGCGCCGCGTCCGAACCCGCCGCGAACGAGATCGGCTCCGCTCTCTAGCCGTCACCCCTCCCCACCTGCCCCGCCCGGTGCCGCCCGGCCCCGGGCCGGTGGCCTGCGCGCCCTGCACAACCCCCGTGAAAGGAAGTCCCCGTGACCGTTCGACCACGCCCCGCGCTGACGAAGTTCGCCGGAGCCGTCCCCCGCGTGGCCCTCGCCGCGGCCGCCGCGCTCGCGCTGACCGCCTGTGGCGGTGGCGACGGCGACAGCGACAAGGCCGGGACCACCGCGTCCGGCGACACGTCGGCGACGTCCGGGGCCTTCCCGGTCACCGTCGAGCACAAGTACGGCAGCACCACCATCTCCGCCGCCCCCAAGAAGGTCGTCACCCTCGGCCTGTCCGACCAGGACGCCGTCCTCGCCCTCGGCGTCACCCCGGTCGGCGCCGTGGACTGGTTCAAGGAGCAGCCGTACGGCAAGTGGCCCTGGGCCAAGGACAAGTGGGGCTCCAAGGCGCCGCAGGTCGTCGGCGAGCGCGACGAGTACAACATGGAGAAGATCGCGGCCCTCAAGCCGGACCTGATCATCGCCCAGTACTCGGGCATGAAGAAGGAGCAGTACGAGACCCTGTCGAAGATCGCCAAGGTGGTGGCGCAGCCCAAGGGCGCCGAGGACTACCAGGCCGACTGGCAGGTCATGACGCGGCAGATCGGCAAGTCGCTCGGCAAGGAGGCCGAGGCCGGCAAGCTCATCGCCGGCATCGACGAGCGCTTCAAGGCCGTCCGCGACAAGCACCCGGAGTGGAAGGGCAAGACCGTCGCGGTCGGCGAGCCCTACGAGCCCGGCAAGTTCTCCGCGTTCTCCCCGAACGACCCCAAGCTGAAGTTCTTCGCCGGCATGGGCTTCGGCACCTCCGAGGGCTACCGCACCGCGCTCGGCAAGGAGAACATCGCCGACCTCAGCTCCGAGCGCCTCGACGTGATGGAGGCCGACCGGACCGTCTGGCTCGGCACCGCCGAGACCGAGCAGGCGATGAAGGCCGACCCGCTGTACGCCAAGACGAAGGTCAGCCAGGAGAAGCGGGACCTGTTCCTGCCCTACAACGACCCCGACATCGGCGCCGCGCTGTCCTTCAACACCGTGCTGAGCATCCCGTACGCCATCGACCAGGTGGTGCCGAAGCTCGAAGCCATCAAGTAGCCCCTCTCCACCCCACGCACGACCAGGGAAAGGCCCTCGAACGATGCTTGACGCCGTGCCGGACCGGAACTCCGCCGCCGGGCTCCCGCTCACCGGCGGGCAGACCGGAGTCTGGCTCGCCCAGCGGATCGAGCCGGACAGCTCGGCCTTCAACGTCACGTTCACCCTGGAACTGTGCGGTGACGTCGACCTCCGCCGCCTCGCCGCCGCCGTGCGGCAGGCGGTCGAGGAGGCCGACTGCCTCCACGTGCGGATCACCGAGGAGGACGGACGGCCCGTCCAGCACCCGCACCGCCTCCCGGTGACCGTGCCCGTGGTCGACCTCCGGGCCGAACCCGATCCGGAGAACGCCGCCTGGGAATGGATGGAGGAGGACCGGATCCGGCCCGTCCTCCTCGCCGAGGGCCCCCTGTTCGCCCACACCCTGCTCCGCCTCGCCGACGACCGGGTGCTGTGGTGCCAGCGCTACCACCACCTGGCCGTCGACGGTGTCAGCATCGCCCTGATCACCCGCCGCGCCGGCGAGCTCTACACCGGCACCCACCCGGAGCCGCCGGCCGACTGGGACCTCGCCCGGCTCACCGCCGCCGACGACGCCTACCGCGGCTCCGACGGGTACAACGCCGACCGCGCGTACTGGCTGGACCGGTTCGCCGACCGGCCGCGGCCGGTCCGCCTGGTCGAACCCGGCCAGAAGATGATCTCCCGCCGCTGGCGGCGCACCACGGAGCTGTCCGTGGCCGACACCGACCGGCTCAGAAACGCCGCAGAGGCCTGCGGCGTCCGGCTGTCCGGGCTGCTCGTCGCCGCCACGGCCGCCTACCTCCACCGCGCCACGGGCGAACAGGACCTCGTCCTCGGCCTGCCCGTCACCACCCGCCGCGGCAGCACCGCCGCCGGCGTACCGGGCATGGTGTCCAACATCCTGCCGCTGCGCCTGGACGTCCGCCCGGGCACCACCGTGGCCGAGCTGCTCGCCCAGGTGGACCGGCGGATCGCGGAGACCCTCCGGCACGGCCGCTACCGCGCCGAGGACCTCGCCAAGGACCTCGGCCTGGTGGAAGGCGTCGCCGAACTCGTCGGCCCCACCGTCAACATCCTGCCCGGCACCGACTGGCTGACCTTCCGCGACCACCGCTCCGACCTGCGGCCGCAGTGGCTGGGCCCGGTCAGCGACCTCGCCGTCACCGTCGGCGAGTCCGTCCGCGGCGCGGTCCGGATCCTCTTCGACGCCGACGCCGACCAGTGCGGCGAGGACGCCCTCCTCGCCCACCAGGAGCGCTTCGGCATCCTGCTCGACGCCTTCGCCGGTGACCCCGGCCGCCGCCTCGGCCGGATCGACCTCACCACCAGCGCCGAACGCGCTCTCCTGCTGGAGGAGTTCGGCTTCGCACCGGCCGACTCCCCGGAGGTGTCCTGGCCGGACGCCTTCGAGGAGCAGGTCCGCCGCGCCCCGCAGGCCGTGGCCCTGGTCTGCGAGGACCGGGAGATGACCTACGCCGCCCTGGACGCCGCCGCCAACCGCCTGGCCCGGCTGCTCTCCGCCCGGGGCGTCGGCGCCGAGGATGTGGTCGGCGTGGCCCTGCCCCGCTCACCCGAACTCGTCACCACCCTGCTGGCCGTCATGAAGACCGGCGCCGCCTACCTGCCGCTGGACGCCGACCACCCGCAGGACCGCCTCGCCTACATGCTGGACGACGCCGGCGCCCGCACCGTCGTCACCACCGCCGCTCAGGCCACGGGCCTGCCCGCCCTGCCCGGCCTCGGCCTGCTGCGGCTGGACGAGCCGGAGACCGCGGCCGCCCTCGCCGCGCAGGACCCCACCGCCCTCGGCCGGGAGATCCCGCTCGACCAGGCCGCGTACGTCATCTACACCTCCGGCTCCACCGGCCGCCCCAAGGGCGTGGTGGTCTCCCACGACGGGGTCGGCAGCCTGATCGCCACGGCCACCGGACGGATCGGCATCCGCCCCGACAGCCGGGTGGTCCAGTTCGCCTCGGTCGGCTTCGACGTGACGGTCTGGGACCTGATCATGTCGCTCTGCGTGGGCGGCCGGATCATCGTCGTCCCCACCGAGCGCCGGGTCGCCGGACCCGCCCTCACCGACTACATCGCCGCCCACCGGGCCACCCACATGATCCTGCCGCCGTCACTGGTCTCGGCACTGCCGCAGGACTGCGAACTCCCCGAGGGCTCCGTCCTCGTCGTCGGCACCGAGGCGGTGCCCGGCGAGCTCATCGCCCGCTGGGCCGGCCGGGTCCGGATCGTCGTCGCCTACGGACTCACCGAGGCCACCGTCAACTCCACCCTCTGGCTCGCCGACCCGGACCGCCCCGGGCCCGCGCCGATCGGCGAACCCGACCCGGGCACCCGCGCCTACGTCCTGGACCCGGCGCTGCGCCCGGTCCCCACCGGCGCGGAGGGCGAGCTCTACGTCGGCGGCCGCGGCCTGGCCCGCGGCTACCTGGGCCGCCACGCGCTCACCTCCGAGCGGTTCGTCGCCGACCCGTACGGCGAGCCCGGCAGCCGCATGTACCGCACCGGCGACCGGGTCCGCTGGACCGAGGACGGCAACCTCCTCTTCCTCGGCCGCGCCGACGGCCAGATCAAGATCCGCGGCCACCGCATCGAACCCGGTGAGATCGAGAGCGCGTTCATGGCCGCTCCGGGCATCGCGCAGGCCGCCGTACTGGTCCGGGAGGACCACCGGAAGGCCAAGCGGCTCGTCGCCTACCTGGTCGCCGGGCCGGGCACCGACGCCGACGCCGCGGTGACCGCCGCGCGCGCCGGGGTGGCCCGCGCCCTGCCCGAGCACATGGTGCCCTCGGCCGTGGTCCGCCTGGACGGGCCGCTGCCGCTCACCCCCAACGGCAAGCTCGACGCCCGCGCGCTGCCCGAGCCCCGGTGGACCGCCATGACCGGTGGCGACGCCCCGACCACCCCCGCCGAGACGCTCCTCGCCGGACTGTTCGCCGAGGTGCTGGGCCTGCCCTCGGTCGGCGTCCACGACAGCTTCTTCGAGCTCGGCGGCGACAGCATCGTCGCCATCCAGCTGGTCACCCGCGCCCGGACGGCCGGTCTCGCGGTGACTCCGCGCGACGTGTTCCGGCTGCGGACCGTGGCCGCGCTCGCCGGCGCCGCCGGGGCCGCCGGCGCCGCTCCGGAGGGCGGCGTCACGCCGGTCCCCGCGGCCGCCGTGCCCGAGCCCTTCTCCCTGGTCCGGCTGACCGCGCAGGAGCGGGCCGAGTACGCCGAATTCACCGGCGCGCTGTACGACGTGGTGCCCGCCACCCCGCTCCAGGAAGGTTTCTTCTTCCACGCGGCCATGGACCGGGAGGGGGCCGACGGCTACGCCGTCCAGGACACCCTGGAACTGGCCGGGGACGTCGACCCGGAGGCCCTGCGGGCCGCCGCGCAGCGACTGCTGAACCGCCACCCTGCGCTGCGGGCCGCGTTCCGCACCCACTCGGGCGGCGGCATCGTCCAGGTCATCGGCGAGCACGTGGAACTCCCGTGGAGCTTCACCGACCTGACCGGCACGGACCCGTACGAGCAGGCGTTCAAGGTCGAGGAGGTGGCCGCCGCCGAGCGTGCCGAGGGCTTCGACCTGGGCCGGCCGCCGCTGATGCGGGCCGCCCTGCTCCGGCTGGGCACCGACCGCTCCCTGCTGGTCCTGACCCTGCACCACATCATCGTGGACGGCTGGTCGGTGGGCCTGGTCGTCCGGGAGCTCCTGGACGGCTACCGGCCCGGCCGGTCCGTCACCGGGGCTGCCGAACCGTCCCCCGTCTACCGCTCCTACGCCGGCTGGCTGTCCGGCCGCGACCCGGACGGCGCCCGCGCCGCCTGGCGCGCCGCCCTCGACGGACACACGGAGGCGGCGGGACTGCCGTACCGGGCCCCGGCCCCGGACGCCGGCCCGGATGCCAGCCCGGGCGCCGGCCCGGGCGCCTCCGGCGCCGTCACCCTGGAGCTGTCCGCCGCGGACACCGCGGCCCTCACCGAGCGGGCCCGCCGCCTCGGCCTCACCCTGGCGGGCGTGGTGCAGGGCGGCTTCGGCCTGGTCCTCGGCGATGTCCTGGGCACCCAGGACGTGGTGTTCGGCACCACCGTGTCGGGTCGGCAGGCGCCCGTCGCCGGGATCGAGACCCTGGTCGGGCTGCTCATCAACACCGTGCCCGCCCGGCTCGCCTGGACGCCGGAGCAGCCGCTGGCCTCGGTCCTGGCCCGCTTCCAGGAGCAGCAGGCCGACCTGCTGGACCACCAGCACCTCGGACTCGCCGAGATCCAGCGGGCGGTCGGCCGCACCGATCTGTTCGACGCCCTCGTCGTGGTGGAGAACCTGCCCGCAACGGGAGACCTCACCGACCCCGCCGGCACCATCCGCATCACCGACTCGCGGATCACCGACAGCGTGCACTACCCGCTCGCGCTGACCGTGCTGCCGGGCGAGCGGCTCACCCTCCGCCTGGAGCACGACCCGGCCCGCCTGGACGACCACGCCGCCCGGGGCTTCGCCGCCCGGCTGCGCGCCGTACTCGAACAGCTGACCGCCGACCCCCGGCTGCCCGTCGGCCGGCTGCCGCTGGTCCCCGCCGGACAGGGCCCCGCCCGCCCGGCCGGGCTCACCGGCGCCCCCGCGGGGGCCACCGCGGCCACCGGGCCGGCCGTGCACGAGCTGATCGCCGCGCAGGCCGCCCGTACCCCCGGCGCGACCGCGATGGTGGAAGAGGACGGCACCACCGACTACGCCACCCTGGACGACCGCGCCGAGGCCCTCGCCCGGCGGCTGACCGCGCTCGGCGCCGGACCGGAGACCGTCGTCGCGGTCGCCGTGCCCCGCTCCGCGGAGACCGTGGTCGCCCTGCTCGGTGTCTGGAAGGCCGGAGCCGCCTGGCTGCCGGTGGACGTCGACTACCCGGCCGACCGGGTCCGGCACATGCTCACCGACTCCGGGGCCCGTCTGGTCGTCGCCACCGACGACTCCCGGCTCCGCCTGCCCGCGGGCACCGGCGCCGAGCCGGTGCTGATCGGCGCCGGCCACGAGGAGCGGCTCCCGGCGGGCACGGCCCCGCTGCCCGCCGTACGCCCCGACTCCGCCGCGTACGTCATGTACACCTCGGGCTCCACCGGGCTGCCCAAGGGCGTCGTCGTCCCGCACGGGGCCCTCTCCGCCCAGCTGACCTGGACCGCCCGGCACTTCGGCTTCGGGCCGGAGGACCGGGTGCTGCACCAGTACTCCACCAGCTTCGACCCCGCCCTCCAGGAGATGTTCGTCCCGCTGCTCGCGGGCGGCACCCTGGTCATCGCCCGGCCGGACGGCCACCGCGACCCGGCGTACCTCATTGGACTGATCCGCGCCGAACGGGTCACCACCGTCGACCTGGTGCCGTCCGTCCACGGCGCCCTCCTCGCCGAGGAGGCCGACGAACAGGGGACCGAAGGGCCCTGGTGGCGGACCCTGCGCCGGGCCTTCAGCGGAGGCGAGGCCCTCCCGGCCCGGCTCGCCCGCCGCTGGCACGAGGCCACCGGCGTCCCGCTCCACAACGTGTACGGCCCCACCGAGGCCGTCATCCAGGTCACCAGCCACGAGGCCGACCCGGCCGGCGGCACCGAGGGCACGGTGCCCATCGGCCGCGCCGTCGGCGGCACCCGGCTCTACGTCCTCGACCGGTACCTCCGCCACGTCGCGGCGGGGGAGCCCGGCGAGCTCTACATCGCGGGCGGACAACTCGCCCGCGGCTACCACGACCGCGCCGCGCTCACCGCGCAGCGGTTCACCGCCGATCCGTTCGGCGGCCCCGGCGAGCGGATGTACCGCACCGGAGACATGGTCCAGTTCAGTGGCGACGGAGCGCTCACCTACCTCGGGCGCACCGACCACCAGGTCAAGATCAGGGGAAACCGAGTGGAACTCGGGGAAATCGAAGCCCGGCTGCGGAACGAACCGGCCGTCGGGGACGCCGTGGTGACCGCCCGTGAGGACGAGCGCGGCGTCAAGCAGCTGGTGGCCTACCTGGTCCCGGCCCGGGGCGCCCGTCTGGACACCGAGGCCGTCCGGGCCGCGGCCACCGCCGCGCTGCCCGCCCCGATGGTCCCCGCGCACTTCGTCGCCCTCGACGCCCTGCCGCTGACCCCCGGCGGCAAGACCGACCTCAAGGCACTGCCCGCCCCCGAGGTCCGCCGCACGGCGGCCGCCGCGGCCCCGGCCGCCCCCGCCGCCACGCGGGAGGGCCGCGAGGAACGCCTCCGCCGCGTCTTCGCCGAGGTCCTCGGCCTCGACGGGGTCGGCGCCGACGAGGACTTCTTCGTGCTCGGCGGCGACAGCATCCTCTCCATGTCCGTGGTCAGCCGCGCCCGCAAGGCCGGCATCACCATCGGCCCCCGCGACGTCTTCGAACACCGCACGCCCGCCGCCCTGGCGGCCGCCGCCGGCGGCCCCGCGGACACCGCCGCCCCGGCCGCCGACCCCGACGGCATCGGCGACATCACCCTGCTGCCGATCGTCCACCAGCTCCGCGAGGACGGCGGCCCCATCGGCCGGTTCAACCTGTCGATGCTGCTCCAGGCCCCCGCCGACGCCGACACCGGACGGCTCGCCCGGGTCCTGCAGTCCGTCCTCGACCACCACGACGGCCTCCGCCTCACCCTCACCCGGATGGACCTCGGCCCGGCCATACCGGCCCTCTGGTCCGCCCGCACCTCCGAACCGGGCGGCACCGACGCCGCCGCCCTGCTCCGCCGCGCCGACGCGGCCGGGCTCGACGACACCGCGCTGCGCGCGCTGATCGCCGCCGAGTCCGACGCCGCCGCCTCCCGCCTCGACCCGGACGCCGGCGTCATGGTGCAGGCCGTCTGGTTCGACGCCGGCCCGGGAACCCCCGGCAGGCTGCTGCTCGTCGTCCACCACCTCGTCATCGACGGCGTGTCCTGGCGGGTGCTGCTCGGCGACCTCGCCGCGGCCTGGGACGCCGTCGCCGACGGCCGCACCCCGGCCCTGGAGCCCGTACCGGTCTCGCTGCGCCGGTTCGCCCGTACCGTCGCCGAGCAGGCCACCTCCCCGGAGCGGCAGGCCGAACTGCCGTACTGGGCCCGCGTCCTGGCACCCGGCGCCGACCTCGTCCCGGGCGCCGGCCGCACCGGCACCGCCGGAGCCGCCCGCGACCTCACCGTCACCCTGCCCACCGAGGTCACCCAGGCCCTGCTCACCACGGTCCCCGCCGCCGCGGGAGCCGACGTCACCGAGGTCCTCCTGGCCGCCCTGCGCACCGCCGTGTCCGTCCGGCGCGGCAGTTCCGCCAACGGCGCGGTCGGCGCCGCCGACCTGCTGGTCGACCTGGAGCGGCACGGCCGCGAGGGCACCGGCCTGGACCTGTCCCGCACGGTCGGCTGGTTCACCTCCCTGCACCCAGTACGGCTGCCCGCCGCCGGCACCGCCTTCGAGGCGCTGCGCGCCGCCAAGGAGGCCGTCCGCTCCGCCCCCGACGCGGGCGCGGGCTACGGCATGCTGCGCTACCTCAATCCGCAGCTCGCCCCGGTGTTCGCCCGGCTGTCCACCGCCCAGGTGCTGTTCAACTACTTCGGCCGGCTGCCCGCCGACCAGGCCAGGGACTGGGCGCCCGCCGCCGGGTCCGACGCCCTCGCCGTGGAGCCGGACGCCGGCCTGGCCATGCCGTACACCCTCCAGCTCAACGCGCTCTGCGCGGACACCCCCCGCGGCCCCGAACTCCGCGCCACCTGGACCTGGGCCGACGGCGGCCCGCTGACCGGCGAGGACGTCGACGGCATCAGCCGCGCCTTCGAGGCCGCCCTGCGCGAGCTCGCCGAGCAGACCGCCGGCGGCCCCGTCCGCGCCGCGCTCACCCCCTCCGACCTGCCGCTCGTCGCCCTCGACCAGGACGCGATCGACCGGGTCCAGGAAGCCGCCCCGCTCCCGGTCACCGACATCTGGCCGCTGTCCCCGCTGCAGGAAGGCATCCACTTCCACGCCAGCTACGACACCGGGGGCCTGGACGTCTACACCGCCCAGGACTGCTTCGACTTCGACCGCCGGCTCGACGCGGACCGGCTGCGCAGCGCCGTCGCCGCCCTCCTCGCCCGGCACCCCGCCCTGCGCACCGGCATCACCGCGGACGGCCTGCCCGCCCCCGTGCAGTTCGTCGTCCCCGCCGACCGGATCCCCGTCCCGCTCACCGAGACCGACCTGACCGGCCTGGACGGGACCACCCGGCAGGCCCGCCTCGACACGATCGCCGAGGCCGACCGCACCCGCCGCTTCGACCTGGCCGCACCGCCGCTGTTCCGGCTCCACCTGATCCGGCTCACCGACACCACCGACCGGCTGATGCTCAGCCACCACCTGGTCGCCTGGGACGGCTGGTCGCAGTCCCTCTTCCTCGACGAACTCCTCGGCCTGTACGCCTCCGCCGGCGACACCACCGGCATGCGCACCCCCGGCAGCTACCGCGACTACCTGGCCTGGCTCTCCGGACAGGACTTCGACGCGGCCCGCACCGCCTGGCGCGGCGCCCTGGCCGGCCTCGACGAGCCCACCCTGGTCGCCCGCACCCGCGGCGGCGAACCGGTCATCCCGCGCCGCCACAGCCTCGCCTTCGAAGGCGGCCTCAGCGACCGGCTGCGCACCGCCGCCCGCGAGCACGGCCTGACCGTCAACGCGGTGCTGTCCGCCGCCTGGGCGCTGGTGCTGTCCGCCGCCGTCGGCCGCGAGGACGTGGTCTTCGGCGCCACCGTGGCCGGCCGTCCCGCCGACGTGCCCGGCGCCGACACCGCCATCGGCATGTTCCTCAACACCGTCCCGCAGCGGATCACCCTCCGCCCCGAGGAACCGGTCGCCGACCTGCTGCGCCGCATCCAGGCCGAGCGGGTCGCCCTGATGGACCACGAGTACCTCGGCCTCGCCGAGCTCCAGCAGGCCGGCGGCCACGGCGTCCTCTTCGACACCCTGTACGTGCTGCAGAACTTCGCCGACGAAGGCGGCTTCCGCGAGCTCACCGAGCGGCACGGCATCACCGGCGTGGACAGCGTGGACGCCACCCACTACCCGCTCACCCTGATCGTGAACCCGGCCGCGACCGTCCGGGCCAAGCTGGAGTACCGCCCGGACCTGATCACCGACGCGCAGGCCGCCGCGATCCTGGACCGCTTCCGCACCCTGGTCGAACGCCTCCTCGGCGACCTCGGCGCCGCCACCGGCACCGTCGACCTGCTGCTGCCCGGCGAGCGTGCCGACCTGGTGACCGCCTGGGCCGACAGCGACCGTCCCCTTCCCGACGAGACCGTCGCCGACCTGCTCGCCGCACAGGCCGCCCGCACCCCGGACGCCACCGCCGTGGTCTTCGGCGAGGAGGTCCTCACCTACGCCGAGCTCGACGCCCGCATCAACAAGGCGGCCCGGCTGCTGCTGGCCCGGGGCGCCGGCCCGGAGCGCACCGTCGCACTGGCGCTGCCCCGCTCCACCGAGATGGTCGTCGCACTGTTCGCGGTGCTCCGCACCGGAGCCGCGTACCTGCCGCTCGACCTGGACCACCCCGCCGACCGGCTGCGCCTGATGGTCGAGGACACCGGCCCGCTGTGCCTGCTGACCACCACCGCCGTCGCCCCCGCGCTGCGCGGCCCACACGGCCCGCTCGCCCCCGAGGTGGCCCTGGACGACCCGGAGGTCGCGGGCGCCCTCGCCGCGCTGCCCGGCACCCCGGTCACCGACGCCGAGCGGCCCGCGTTCGCGCCCGGCACGCCCGGCCGGCTGGAACACCCGGCGTACGTCATCTACACCTCCGGGTCCACCGGCAAGCCCAAGGGCGTGGTCACCCCCTACCGGGGCCTGACGAACATGCAGCTCAACCACCAGACCGAGGTGTTCGACCCGGCCATCGCCGCGGCCGGCGGACGGCGGCTGCGGATCGCGCACACCGTCTCCTTCGCCTTCGACATGTCCTGGGAGGAGCTGCTCTGGCTGGTCGAGGGCCACGAGGTGCACGTCTGCGACGAGGAACTGCGCCGCGACGCCGAGGCCCTGGTCGCCTACTGCGACCGGAACCGCATCGACGTCGTCAACGTGACCCCCACCTACGCCCAGCTGCTCATCGAGGAGGGCCTCCTCGACCGGGACGCACCCACGGGCGGCCGGGACGGGCACACCGGCCGGCACCGGCCCGCGCTCGTCCTGCTCGGCGGCGAGGCCGTCTCCGACACCGTGTGGACCCGCCTCGCCGAGACCGAGGACACCTACGGCTACAACCTGTACGGGCCCACCGAGTACACCATCAACACCCTCGGCGGTTCCACCGCCGACAGCGCCACGCCGACCGTCGGCCGGCCCATCCGCAACACCCGCGGCTACGTGCTGGACGCGATGCTCCGCCCGGTGCCGCCCGGCTGCCCCGGCGAGCTGTACATCGCCGGCACCGGCCTGGCCCGCGGCTACCACGACCGGCCCGGCCTCACGGCGGAACGGTTCGTCGCCGACCCGTTCGGTGCCCCCGGCGGCCGCATGTACCGCACCGGCGACCTGGTCCGGCAGCGTCCCGACGGCCTGATCGACTTCCTCGGCCGCACCGACGACCAGGTCAAGATCCGCGGCTACCGGATCGAGCTCGGCGAGATCTCCACCGCCCTCGCCGACCACCCCGCCGTCGCCCACGCCGCCGTGGTCGTGCACGAGACCGCGGGCACCAAGCGACTCGTCGGCTACGTCGTCCCGGCCGAGGGAGCCGCCCCGGACGGCGAACACCCCGGAGGCGGTGAGGAGTTCACCCAGACCCTGCGCGAGCACCTGAAGACCCGCCTGCCCGACTACATGGTCCCGGCCGCCCTGGTCACCGTGGCCGGCCTCCCGCTCACCGTCAACGGCAAGCTCGACGTACGGGCCCTGCCCGCACCCGAGTTCGCCGCCGCCGGCACCGGCCGCGCCCCGCGCACCCCGCAGGAGGTGACCCTCACCGCCCTCTACGCCGAGGTGCTCGGCCTGCCCGCCGGCAGCGTCGGCATCGACAGCGACTTCTTCGAGCTCGGCGGCCACTCGCTGCTCGCCACCCGGCTCATCGGCCGCGCCCGGACCGCCCTCGACGCCGAACTCGCCATCCGCGACCTCTTCGAGGCCCGAACCGTCGCCGAACTCGCCGGACTCGTGGAACGGGCCGCCCGCTCCGCCGGCCCGGCCCGCCCCGCGCTCACCGCGTACGAGCGGCCCGCGGAACTCCCGCTCTCCCACGCCCAGCAGCGGCTGTGGATGATCCAGCAGATCGAGTGCACCTCCGCGGCGTACAACTTCCCGCTGGTCATGCGACTGCGCGGCAGCCTCGACCGGGACGCCTGGGCCGCCGCCCTCGGCGACGTCACCGACCGGCACGAGGCCCTGCGCACCGTGTTCGCCGACCGCGACGGCCAGGCCGTCCAGCGGGTCCTCCCCGCCGGCACGGCCCGCCCGGTGGTGGACCTGCTGCACGCCGGCGAGGACGAGGTACCGGCCCTGGTCGACGCCGCCGTCAGCCGGCCGTTCGACCTGGCCCGCGAACTCCCGCTGCGCGCCACCCTGATCGAGACCGCTCCCGACACCCACGTCGTCGTACTGCTGCTGCACCACATCACCACCGACGAGTGGTCCGACCGGCCCTTCCTGCGCGACCTCGCCCGGGCGTACGCGGCCCGCCGCACCGGCACCGCGCCCGCCTTCGAGCCGCTGCCCGTCCAGTACGCCGACTACGCCCTGTGGCAGCAGGACCTCCTCGGCGATCCCGCCGACCCGGCCTCCCCGGCCGCCCGCCAGCTGGAGCACTGGAACACCGTGCTCGCCGGGGCCCCCGAGGAGCTGGAACTCCCCGCGGACCGCCCCCGCCCGGCCCGCCCGGCCTTCACCGGCGCCGAACTCGACGTCGACTTCGACGGAGCCGCCTACCGGGGCCTGAAGAAGCTGTCCCGGGAGACCGGCGCCAGCATGTTCATGGTGGTCCACGCCGCCGTCGCCGCCCTGCTGCACCGGATGGGCGCCGGCACCGACATCCCGCTGGGCGCGCCCATCGCGGGCCGCGGCGAGGAGTCCCTGGAAGACCTGGTCGGCTTCTTCGTCAACACCCTCGTGCTGCGCACCGACCTGTCCGGTGACCCCAGCTTCACCGAACTGCTGGCCCGGGTCCGGGACACCGACCTGGCCGCCTTCTCGCACGCCGACGTGCCCTTCGAGGCCGTCGTGGAGAAGCTCAACCCGACCCGCTCGCTGGCCCGCAACCCGCTGTTCCAGGTGATGGTCGGCTACCACCAGCGCACCGACGGCGCCCTGGACCTGCCCGGCCTGGCCGTGGAGCACGTCCCCTTCCGGATCGGCTCCGCCAAGTTCGACCTGGTGTTCAGCTTCACCGAGCACACCGAGCACACCGAGCACACCGAGCACACCGAGCAGGCGGGCGACGAGGGGGACACGGGCTCCCTGGTGTGCCGCCTGGAGTACGCCACCGAGCTCTTCGACCCGGAGACCGCCGACCGCCTCGCCGCCTGCCTGCGCCGCCTGATCGGCGCGGTCGCCGAGGCCCCCGGCGCCCCGCTGTCCGCCGCCCGCGTCCTCGGCGAGGACGAGCGCCGGCTGGTCCTGGAAGGGTTCAACGGCGATCCGCGCGCCGTCGACGAACTGTCGGTCCCGGCCCTGTTCGCCCGGCACGTCGCCGACCGCCCCGACGCGACCGCCCTGGTCGACCGGTCCGACCGGCTGACCTACGCGCAGCTGGACGCCCGGTCCAACCGGATCGCCCGCCTGCTGGCCGAGCACGGCGTCGGCACCGAGAGCGTGGTCGGCATCGCCGTCCCGCGCTCCGCCGACATGATCGCCACCGTGCTGGCTGCCCTGAAGCTGGGCGCCGCCTTCCTCCCGCTGGACCTGGTCCACCCCGGTGACCGGCTCGCCTACATGACCGGGAACTCGGGCGCCGCACTGGTCGTCGGCACCGAACCCGTCGCCGGGAAGATCCCCGCCGTGGACGGCGTCCCGGTGCTGCTGCTCGACGAACCGGCCACCGCCGCCCGCCTCGGAGCGCTCGCCGACGCCCCGCTCGACCTCCCCGGGGTGCTGCTCGACCAGGCCGCGTACGTCATCTACACCTCCGGCTCCACCGGCCGGCCCAAGGGCGTGGTGGTCCCGCACGAGGGCATCTCCAGCCTGGTCGCCACCGCCGTGGACCGGATGGGCCTCCGGCCCGACAGCACCGTCCTGCAGTTCGCCTCGATCGGCTTCGACGTCTTCGCGTTCGAACTGGTCATGGCCCTCTGCCACGGCGGCACCCTGGTGCTGATCACCGAGGAGGCCCGGGTCGCCGGACCGGAGCTCACCGACTTCCTCGCCGAGCACGCCATCACCCACATGATCCTTCCGCCGTCCCTGGTCTCCGCGCTTCCGCCCGGCTGCGCGCTGCCCGAGGGCTCCACGGTCCTGGTCGGCACCGAGACCGTGCCGCCGGACCTGTTCGAGCGGTTCGGCGCCACCGCCGACCTGATCTGCGCCTACGGACTGACCGAGGCCACGGTCAACTCCACCCTGTGGGACTCCCGGCGGGCGGTCACCCGCCCCGCCGGCCGGGTACCGATCGGCATCCCCGACCCCAACACCCTCTGCTACGTGCTCGACGACCGGCTCCAGCCGGTCCCGCCGGGAGTGGTCGGCGAACTGTACGTCTCCGGACGGGGCCTGGCCCGCGGCTACCTCGGCCGCGCCGCACTCACCGCCGGGCGGTTCGTCGCCGACCCGTTCGGCGCCCCCGGCACCCGCATGTACCGGACCGGCGACCGGGCCCGCTGGCGGGCCGACGGCAACCTGGACTTCCTCGGCCGGGTCGACACCCAGGTGAAGATCCGCGGCTTCCGCATCGAACTCGGCGAGATCGAGGCCGCGCTCGCCGGACACCCCGGGGTCGCCCAGGCCACCGTGCTGCCCGACCGGGACGGCGACATCGTCCGCCTCGTCGGCTACGTGGTGCCCGAGCAGGACGCCGACCTCGACGTGCGCGAGCTCCGCGCCCATGTCGCCGGCGCCCTGCCCGAGTACATGGTCCCCTCGCTGCTGGTCCCGCTGGACGGGCCGCTGCCGCTCACGCCCAACGGCAAGCTGGACCACAAGGCGCTGCCCGCGCCCGACTGGTCCGGCATGACCGGCGACGCCCGCCCGGCCGGCGCGACCCAGACCCGGCTGGCGGCGCTGTTCGGCGAGATCCTCAAGCTGGACGCGGTCGGCGCGCACGACAGCTTCTTCGCCCTCGGCGGGCACTCCATGGCCGCCATGCGGCTGCTGGGCCGGATCCGCTCCGAGTTCGGCGCCGAACTGACCATCCGCGACGTCTTCGACGCCCAGACCGTCGCCAGCATCGCCGACCGCCTCGACGGCGCGGCCGCCGCCCGGCCGGCACTCCGCCCGGCGGAGCCCGGCGCCGCCGACGCGACGCCCGCCCCGGCTCCCGTACAGCGGTGGCAGTGGTCCTCGTACCGCCGGCACGCGGCCGAGGACCACGCACTGGCGCTGCGCTCCCCGGGCCTGCTGGACCCGGCGGCCCTGGCCGCCGCGCTCGACGACGTCACGGCCCGGCACGAGCCGCTGCGCACCCGCTTCAGCGAGGAGCGGGACGGGGAGCTCGTGGCCGTGCCGTCCGACCCGCCGGCACTGGAGCAGGAGAGCTGCGCCGACCTGGACGCACGGCTCGCCGAACTCGCCGCACAGGCACCGGACCTGACCGCCGCCGCACCGCTGCGGGCCACGCTGCTCACCGCCCCGGACGGCAGCCAGGCCCTGCTGCTCAGGGCGCACTACCTCGCCGTGGACGAATGGTCCGTGGTCCCGCTCTTCCGCGACCTCACCGGCGCGTACGCCGCCCGGGAACGCGGGGAGGCCCCCGACTGGCAGCCGCTGCCGGTGGCCTACGGCGACTACGCGCGCTGGGCACGGGAGGCGCTCGGCGACCTCGCCGACCCCGGCACCCCCGGCGGCCGCCAACTCGCCTACTGGCGGCAGGCACTGGACGGCGTACCCGACGGACTGGCCCTGCCCGCCGACCGGCCCCGCACTGCGGCCGGCCCCGGCGTCCCGCACGCCGACCACGTCTCCTTCGCGCTCGACGAGGGGCTCCACGCGGACCTGGACCGCCTCGCGGCGTCCACCGGAACCAGCCTGTTCATGGTGCTGCACGCCGCCCTGTCGGCACTGCTCACCGCGCACGGAGCCGGTACCGACCTGCCGATCGGAACCATGGTCGCCGGACGCACCGAGGACCGGCTGGCCGACCTGGTGGGCTGCTTCTTCAACACGGTCGTCCTGCGCACCGACACGGCGGGGGACCCGTCCTTCGCGCACCTGCTGGAGCGCGTACGGGAGACCACGCTGGCCGCGCTCGACCGCCAGGAGGTCCCCTTCGACGAGGTGGTCCGCGCCACCGCACTGCCGGCCGGCGGCCCGCAGGCGATGGTGATCCACCACGAGCAGGCCGACTTCACCGAACTCCAGGGCGGCATGGGCAGCTTCCAGGCCCTCCCGACCGGCGCGGCACGCGGTGAGCTCACCCTGAGCTTCTACGAGCCGCGCGGCGAAGGCCCGGTCCCCTGCGAACTGGTCTTCGCCACGTCGCTGATGGGCCGGGCCAAGGCCGCCCGGCTCGCCGACGAACTGCACGTGCTGCTGCGCAGTGTGGCAGCAGATCCCGGACAGCCGCTCTCCGAGCTGTTCACCATCATGTCCACGAGGAGTGACAACGCATGAGCACCAACCCGTTCGAAGACCCGCAGGGACGTTTCCTGGTCCTGGTCAACGAGGAGAACCAGCACTCGATCTGGCCCTCCTTCGCCGAGGTCCCGGCGGGCTGGCGGACCGTCTTCGGGGAGGACACCCGAGACGCCTGCCTCACCTACGTGGAGACCAACTGGACCGACCTCCGCCCGGCGAGCCTGATCGCCGCCCAGAACGGCTGACCGCCCACGCCGAAGCCCCCGGCCCGCCCGATGCGGGGCCGGGGGCTTCGGCGTGCGTAAGGGTGATCTCAGGTGGAGGGGGTGCGGGTGGTGGACCAGGCGGACCAGAGGGCGGCGTAGCGGCCGTTCGCGGTGACCAGGGCGTCGTGGGTGCCCGTTTCGGCGATGCGGCCGGCGTCCAGGACGACGATCCGGTCCGCGGCGGCGGCCTGGGGGAGGCGGTGGGCCACCAGGAGGCCGGTGCGGCCCCGCAGGGCGCGTTCGGCCGCGGCCTCCAGCTCGCGGGCGCCCGCGCTGCCCGCGTCGGCGGTGGCCTCGTCCAGGATGGCGACCGGCGGGTCGGCCAGCACGAGCCGGGCCAGGGCGAGCTGCTGGGCCTGGGCCACGGTCAGCGCGTGACCGCCGTCGCCGACGACCGTGGCGAGGCCCTCGGGCAGGGCGGCCACCCAGTCGGTGGCGCCCACCACGGAGAGGGCGGCCTCCAGATCGGCGTCGCCGGCGTCCGGCCGGGCCAGCCGGAGGTCCTCCGCGAGGGGCCCCGCGAACACGTGCACCTCCTGGCTGATCAGCACCACCGCCCGGCGCATCCCCGCCGGGCCGAGGTCCTCCGCGTCGACCCCGCCGATGACCACCGATCCGCCGGCCGGGCGGTGCACCCCGGCCACCAGCTTGGCCAGGGTGGTCTTCCCCGCCCCGCTGGCGCCGACCAGCGCGACCCGTTCCCCGGAGTCCACCTCCAGGGAGACGTCGCGCAGCACCGGGTGCCCGTCCCGGTAGGAGTGGTCGAGGCCGGACACCTTCACGGAGCCGTCCGCCGGGCGGGCGGGATGCTCCGGGCCGGTTTCCGCCGGCAGGTCCGCCACCCCGACCAGGCGGGTCAGGCTCGCGCCCGCCGACTGCACGTCGTCGAGCAGGAAGAGCGCGGCGTTGACGGGGTTGAAGAGGCTGTGGAAGTAGAGCGCGGCCGCGGTGGCCGTGCCGATGGTCACCTCCCCGTTGTCGACGAGGACGAAGCCGGTGACCAGGATCGCGCCGAGTCCGGTGAACTCGGCCAGGTTGAGGCGGGAGAAGAAGCCCGTCACCACGTGGATGCCGCGCAGGGCCAGGTCCACCGCCGCCCGGGACCGCCGTTCGATGAGCTCCGCGTGCTGCTCGCCGAGGCGGAACGCGCGGACGGTGCGGGCCCCGCCGACGCTGTCCAGGAGCTGGTGCTGGAGCGCGCCGGTGGCCACCCGGTGCGCCGCGTACACGGGGGTCGCGCCGCGCAGGTACCACCGTACGGACAGGATCTGCACCGGTACGGCGGGCAGCACGGCGAGCAGGAACCGCCAGTCCAGCAGGGCCAGTCCGGCCAGGGTGAGGACGATGGTCAGCGCGGACCGGCTGAACTCCGGCAGGGCCTGCCGCACCGAGCGGGCGACCAGGGTGACGTCGCCGGTGACCCGGGAGACCAGGTCGCCCGAGCCGGCCCGCTCGACCCGGTCCAGCGGCAGGTGCAGGGCCCGTTCGACGAACCGTTCGCGCAGCGCCGCGAGGACCGTCTCGCCGAGCCGGGCGACCAGGGCGCTGCCGGCGGCGGTGGCCGCGCCGCGGGCCGCCGCGACCACGATCAGCAGGATCATCGGCACGGTGAGGGCGTCCGTGCCGCGGTGTTCGACGACGAGGTCGACGACGTGGCCGAGCAGCGGGGCGGTCAGCAGGCCGATGCCCGTCCCCAGCAGCAGGACGCCGAGCGCGGACGCGGCGAGCAGGCGGTGGCCGCGCAGCAGGCCGCGGAGCGCGGCCACGGTGCGGGCGCCGGTCGCGACCGGCAGCAGGGCGGCGTCGGGCTCCACGGGGGTCTCCTCCGGTTCACGGGTCATGCCAGCACCGCCGCGCGGTACGCCGGGTCGGCTCCGGCCAGGTCGTGGTGCGGGCCGTCGGCGGTGACCGTGCCGCCGTCCAGCACCACCACGCGGTCGGTGACCGCGAGCAGCGCCGGGCTGGTGGTGACCAGGACGGTCGTCCGGCCCTTCCGCAGCTCGCGCAGCCGGTCCGCGATCAGCGCCTCGGTGAGCGCGTCCACCGCGGTGGTCGGGTCGTGCAGCACCAGCACGGGCGGGTCGCCGGCCAGGGCCCGGGCGAGTGCCACCCGCTGCCGCTGCCCGCCGGACAGGGACCGGCCGCGCTCGGCGAGCAGCGTGTCGACCCCCTCGGGCAGCGTCCGGGCCACCTCGTCGGCCGCGGCGGCGTGCAGCGCGGCCTCGATGGCGTCGGCGGTGAGCCGCGTCCCGGCGGCCCCGGCCCGTACGTTGTCGAGCAGGCTGCTCTCGAACAGGTCGGCCTCGTGGTGGGCGACCCGGACCGCCGTACGGACGTCCGCGGGATCCAGCCCGGTCAGCGGTACGCCGTCCAGCTCGACGGAGCCCCCGGCCGGATCGGCCTCGCGGGCCAGGCACAGCAGCAGGTCGCGGGCGGCGGCCGGGTCGCGGGTGACCACGCCGACCGTCGACCCCGGGGCGATGTCCAGGTCGACGCCGCGCAGGGCGCCCAGCCGTACGCCGCGCAGCCGGAGTCCGCCCGAGACGTGCTCGGGAAGGGCTGCGGGATCCCGGGTGGCGACGGCGCCGGGCGCGTCCAGCACCTCGGCGATCCGCCGGGCCGAGGCACGGCCCTGGGCGAGCTCGGCGTTCACCCAGCCCAGGGTCTGGAACGGGCCGAGCAGGAACTGCGCCAGGCCCACCGCCGCCACCAGCTCGCCGACGCTGATGGAGCCTCGCATCGCCAGATGGGCCCCGGCCATGCCGATGCCCGCGACGAACAGCCCGGTCAGGGCGAGTACGGCGCCCTCGTGCCCGGCCCGGCTGCGGGCCGCGCGCAGCGCGGCGGAGAGGGAGTCCTGGCTGGTGCGCCGGTACCGGTCCACGGCCGCCGACTCGGCGCCGATGCCCTTGAGCACCCGCAGGCCGGAGACCAGGTCGGCGGCGACGCCGGAGGCGTGGGCGGCCCGTTCCTGCTCGGTCTCGCTGCGCTGCTCCAGCGGTCCGCTGATGCGGTGGCCCAGCCAGAGCAGCGGGGGTATGCCGAGCAGGACCAGCAGGCCGAGCGGGACGGAGACGCGCAGCAGGGCGACCGCGCTGACGGCGAGTCCGGCCAGGGCGGCGATGCCGAACGGCAGCATCAGCGCGACGGCGCCGACCCGTCGGGCGTCCTCGGTGGCGATGCTGGTGAGTTCACCGGGGAGCCGGCCGGCCTCCGCCCCGCCCCGGGCCTCCAGGACCCGCGCGCCGAGCTCCAGCCGGAGTCCGTGTGCGGCCTCCTCGCCCGCCCGCTCGGCGAGCCGGGCTCCGATCCGGTAGCAGGTGGAGAGGACCAGGAACAGCACGGCGAGCAGCAGCAGCCGGTTCAGCAGGGCGCCGGACGAACCCGTCGCCACGGCCTGGTCGATGACCACGCCGATGACCACGGGCACGAGCGCCTCACAGCCCTGGTGTGCCGTTCCGAGCAGGGAAGCCCAGGCGATCAGGCGCCGTCGGCCCCCGATCGCGCGCCGGAGGACATCGCCTCCGGCCGGACTCGGTTCGGGCATGGGTGACCTCCGGAGGTGGTCCAATGGTTAGGTAAGGCTAGTCTAAGTGGTGGGGGTGCTCCGGGTGGTGCTCCGGATGGGGGACGGGTCGTCTACTCCCTTGCTGCGCAGTCGCGTTGACCCTGCGGGCGAAGCTCGGTTAGCCTCACCTAAGTTGTGATGTCTTGGTGGGAACATCGCCTTTCTCCGGAAATGTGCGATGTATGCGCCCTGTGCTGTGTGACTGGGGGGAGCTTCCGTTGGCGGTCGAGACGAAGGCGGCGATCGAGGCCGGCGCCGACGGTCCCGTACGACCAGCCGGGCGGCGGAGCACCGCCGCCGCCCTGCGCGGCGCCGGCCTGCTGGCCGCCGTGGCCGTCCTGTTACTGGTCTCCCTCCTCGGCATCTGGTGGGGCACCAGGAACATCCCGTTCACCGAGACCTGGCGGCTGCTCTGGGCCCCCGACGGATCGCAGGCCTCCGTCATCATCCACGAGTACCGCATCCCCCGTACCCTCCTCGGCGTCCTCGTCGGCGCGGCCCTGGGCCTCTCGGGAGCCCTCAAGCAAGCCCTCACCCGCAACCCGCTCGCCGACCCCGGACTGCTCGGCGTCGGACTCGGCGCCGCCACCGGAGTCGTGCTCGCCATCGGCTTCTTCGGGGTCGTCACCGCCCTCGGCTACGTGTGGTTCGCGTTCGCCGGCGCGGCCATCGCCTCCGTCGTGGTCTACCTGCTGGGCTCCGCCGGGCGGAGCCTGGTCACCCCGGACCGCCTCGTCGTCGCCGGCGCGGCCGTCACCGCCGTGCTGTTCGCCTTCAACTCCGCCGTGCTCCTGCTCAACCCGCGCGCCTTCAACCAGTTCCGGTTCTGGACCGTCGGTTCCCTGGCGGGCCGTCAGATGGACGTGTTCTGGGTCGTCCTGCCCTTCATCGCGGTCGGCCTGGTCCTCGCGCTCGCCCTCGGACCCTCCCTCAACGCCCTGGCCATGGGCGACCAGATGGGCCGCGCCCTCGGCGTCAACGTGGGCCGTACCCGGGCGGCCGGCATGTTCGCCGTCATGCTGCTCTGCGGTGCGGCCACCGCCGCCGCCGGCCCCATCGCCTTCGTCGGGCTCGTCGTCCCGCACACGGCCCGCTTCCTCGTCGGCCCCGACCAGCGCTGGCTGATGGCCTATTCCGCCGTGCTCGCGCCCATCCTGCTGATCGGCTCCGACGTCCTGGGCCGCGTCATCGGCGCGCCCGGCGAGGTCCAGGTCGGCATCGTCACCGCGTTCGTCGGCGCACCGCTGTTCCTCGCCCTGTGCCGCCGCCGAAAGCTGGTCACCCTGTGAACGACCCCGCCGTGAAGTCCCCCGCAGGGAAGGTCCCCGCAGGGAAGGTCCCCGCAGGGGAGGCCGCCGCAGGCCCCCGGACGGTCACCGGCGCCGTCTGGCGCACCCGCGGCGGCGGCACCTCGCTGCGCGTCCACCCCCGGACCGTCGCCGTCACGCTCGTCCTGCTGGTGCTCCTGGTCCTCGTCTTGGGCATCACCCTGACCACCGGCGACTTCGAGCTGTCGGTCGGCGAGGTGATCGAGGCGCTGGCCGGCACCGGCTCCGGCGCCGCCGACTTCATCGTCAACACCCTGCGCATGCCCCGCCTGGTGACCGCCCTGTGCGTCGGCGCGGCCCTCGCGGTCAGCGGCGCCGTCCTGCAGAGCCTCACCCGCAACGCCCTGGGCAGCCCGGACATCATCGGCTTCACCAACGGCTCCGCCACCGGCGCCCTCGTGGTCATCGTCGTCTTCAACGGCGGCATGAACCAGATCGCCATCGGCGCCCTGGTGGGCGGCCTCGCCACCGCCCTCGTGGTCTACCTGCTGGTCTTCGGCGGCGGAGCACCCGGCTTCCGGCTGGTGGTCATGGGCATCGGCGTCAGCGCCCTGCTGCTCGCCGTCAACAGCTACCTGATCACCAGGGCCACCTGGCAGGAAGCGCTCGAAGCCCAGTCCTGGCTGCTCGGCACCCTCGGCAACCGCACCTGGGACCACGCCGCCGCCATCGGACTCGCCACCGCCGTCCTGCTGCCCGTCGCCTTCGGGCTCGGCCGCCGGCTCACCATGATCGAAATGGGTGACGCCACCGCCACCGCGCTCGGCGTGAACGTGGCCGCCACCCGCGTCGCCCTGCTGTTCACCAGCGTGGCGCTGGCGGCCTTCGCCACCGCCGTGACCGGCCCGATCATGTTCGTCGCGCTCGCCGCCCCCCAGCTCGCCCGCAGCCTGATCCGCTCCTCCGGGCCCGGCCTCGTCCCGGCGGCCCTGATGGGGGCCCTGCTGCTGGCGGTCAGCGACCTCGCGGTGCAGCGGCTGTTCTCCCCCGCCCTGCTGCCGGTGGGCGCCGGCACCGGCACCATCGGCGGGCTGTACCTCATCTGGCTGCTGGTCACCGAATCCCGAAAGAGCCGAGCATGACAGCGACACCCGCGACACCCGCGTCCGCCACCCCCTCGGCCCGGCTGCGCGCCGAAGGACTCACCCTCTCCTACGACCAGCGCACCGTGGCCACCGGCCTGGGCGTCGTCATCCCCGACCGCTCCTTCACGGTCATCATCGGCCCGAACGCATGCGGCAAGTCCACCCTGCTCAAGGCCCTGGCCCGGATGCTCAAACCGAAGGCCGGCGAGGTGTACCTGGACGGCGCGGCCATCTCCTCGTACCGCACCCGCGAGGTCGCCCGCCGGCTGGGCCTGCTCCCGCAGTCCTCCACCGCCCCCGGCGGGATCACCGTCGGAGACCTGGTGGCCCGCGGCCGCTACCCGCACCAGCGCATGCTCAAGCAGTGGTCCGCCGAGGACGAGACGGCCGTCGCCGAGGCCATGCGGCAGACCGGTGTGCTCGACCTCGCCGACCGGCCCGTCGACGACCTGTCCGGCGGCCAGCGCCAGCGGGTCTGGCTGTCCATGGTGCTCGCCCAGCAGACCGAGATCCTGCTCCTCGACGAACCCACCACCTACCTCGACATCGCCCACCAGGTCGAGGTGCTCAACCTGTGCGCCGACCTGCACGAGCGGAAGGGCCAGACGATCGTCGCCGTCCTCCACGACCTCAACCAGGCGTGCCGCTACGCCAGCCACCTGGTGGTGCTCAAACCCGGTGGCACCGTCGCCGCCGAGGGTGACCCGGCCACCGTGATGACCGCGGAACTGGTCGAGGAGGTCTTCGGCCTGCCCTGCCGGATCATCGACGACCCGGAGACCGGTACCCCGCTGATGGTGCCCACGGCACGCACCCGGCACCACACGGCCCCCGCCGCCCCCGCCTCCTGACGCCCGCCCCGGCCGGCCCCGGTCGGCCCCCGTGACCCCCGGCCGCCCCTGCCTCCGTGCGACCGGCCGGGGCGGCGTACAGGAGCCTCCGGTTCCCCCTGCCCCGCCCGGGCGCCCGCCCGGCGCGGGCCGGCCGCTCCGCCCTGCCCCGAACCCCACCGCCCTCCCACCACCTGCGAGGACCGAGACTCCATGCTCAGTACGAGGCTGACCAACGCCAACATCGTCACCATGGACCCGCGCCACCCCGTCGCCCACGACCTGGGCATCTGGAACGGCCGGATCGTGGGCCTGGACGACGCCGTCACCTCCCTCCCCGCGCGGGAGGTGGTCGATCTCCAGGGCGCGACCGTCCTCCCCGGGTTCATCGACGCCCACGTCCACCTCGCCTGGACCGGCCTGAAGGCCGCCACCCCCAGCGTGGCCCCCTGCACCCGCGTCGACGACGTGCTCGCCGTGGTCGCCGAAGCCGCCGCCCGCGCGCCGCACGGCGCCTGGGTGGACATCGCCGGCTACGACCAGCGGGCCCTCGGCCGCCACCTCACCGCCGCCGAACTGGACAAGGTCAGCGACGGCCGCAAGGTGTTCATGCTGCACGACTCCGGCCATGCCTGCGTGGTCAACAGCGCGGTCCTGGACCTCCTCCCCGCGGAGATCGCCGAACAGGGCGCCTTCCTCGCCGAGAGCGCCATGACCGCCGCCCGCCGGCTGCGGCTGCCCTACTCCCAGACCGAGCTCGCCGACGCCATCGAACGGGCCGGCCGCGCCTGCCTGGCCGAAGGCGTCACCGCCTGCGCCGAGGCCGGCATCGGAGGCGGCCTGCTCGGCCACAGCCCCGTCGAGCTCGGCGCGTACCAGCTGCTCCGCGACCAGGGCCGGCTGCCGCTGCGGGTCCAGCTCATGGCCGCGGCGGACACCCTCACCCCGGTCACCGCCCATGAGGCCGACGGCATCCCGCGCGCCCTCGACCTCGGCCTGCGCACCGGCTTCGGCGACGACTGGCTGTCCGTGGGCGCGCTCAAGGTCTACACCGACGGCGGCATGATGGCCCGGACCGCCGCCCTGACCCGTCCGTACGAGGGCATCGGGGCGACCGGCCACACCGGCGAGTTCCAGGACGACCCGGAGCGGATCAAGGACACCGTCGTGGCCGGCCACCTGGCCGGCTGGCAGCTCGCCGTGCACGCCATCGGCGACCGGGCCGTCGACCTCGCCCTGGACGCCCTGGAGGCCGCCCAGCGCGCCCGGCCGCGCCCCGCCGCCCGGCACCGCGTCGAGCACGCCGGACTGGTCCGCCCCGACCAGCTGGAACGCTTCGCGGCCCTGGGTGTGGCCGCCGTCGTCCAGCCGAACTTCCTGCGGTACCTCGGCGACGACTACGCCACGATCATGGGGGAGGAGCGTGCCCCCTGGCTGTACCGGGGCCGCGGCTTCCTCGACCACGGGGTCACCCTGGTCGGCAGCTCCGACCGGCCCGTCACCGACGGGGCGCCGCTGCGGGCGGTCCAGTTCATGGTGGAGCGCGCCACCCTCTCGGGCCGGCTGGTCGGCCCCGACGAGGGCATCACCGTGGACCAGGCGCTCCGCGCGTACACCGTGGGCGCCGCCTACGCCTGCCACTGGGAGGACGTCGCCGGCAGCCTGGCCCCGGGCCACCGCGCGGACCTGGTCGTCCTCGGTGACGACCCGCGCCGGGTCGACCCCGGACGGATCGGTGTGATCGACGTGGTACAGACATTCGTGGACGGCCGCGCTACCGTGAAGACGGCCGCATGAGCGCGCTCGCCGGACAGCACGACACCGATGTCGACGCCCTGGGCCCCTACACCCACCTCTGGCAGGAGTCCGGTCCGCCCGCCCGCTGGGTGCTGTGGAACACCCCCGAGGGAACGCTCGTCTTCGACACGGAGATCAACTGCCCCGTGTTCATCGACGACGAGCCGGTCCTCGCCCGGGTCCTGCACCGGATGCGCCGCGCGGGAGCGCCGGAAGGCCGGGAGTACCCGGGCCGGCCCTGCTCGTAGGACCCCACGCCCAGGCCCCACGCCCAGGCCCCGGGCCGCACCGCCCGTGCGGCCGCCCCAGGAAGGAAGGTCAGCTCCTTGACCACGGTTACCCGGCGCCGCCCCGGCGCGACTCTGCGGTCCCCGCACGGACCGCGCCTTGTCCCGTCGCCGGTACGGCGCGGACGCCGGGAGGACGCCACCGCCCTCCAGGCCCTGTCCCGGCCGTTCGTCCGCACGGGCGCGCTCCGGGACCGGCCGCTCTCCGTGTACGCCTCGGAGGCGTCCGACTTCCTGGTGTACCAGGCCCCTGACGGGACCCTGGGCGGGTGCCTGGGCCTGCGGCTGCACCCCGAGGAGGACGGCCGGGGGCCCACCGGGGTGCTGTTCAACTTCTGTGTCGCCCGTCACATGCAGGGGCGCGGGGTCGGCGGCATGCTGCTGCGCGACGCCCTGTCCCGCGCCCACGCGAACTCGCTGTTCGCGCTCTTCGCCGCCACCACCGGCGGCGGCGCCCTGTTCCGGACGTACGGCTTCGCCCCCGAGGGCGCGGCGGGCTTGGCCCCGGCGGCCTGGCTGGCCTCCCTGGACCCGCGACGCGGCGCGCAGGTCCTGGCCCGCCGGCTCACGGCGTAGGCGCCGGCCGGCGGCGGGCCGCACCGCCCGCGGGTGGTGGACGTACCGGGTCCGTCAGCAGGCGGACCGGTACCTCACGGTCGCGGGGGAGGCGGCGGCAGGGGTGTCGTCCGGGAGGACCGTGGTGCCGCCGGGGGCTCCGTCGAGGAGGGTCCGGAGCACCGCGCCGGGGACGCGGCCGTCGAGGACCCGGGCCGACCGCACCCCGGCCCGCACGGCCCGCAGGCAGCCCTCCATCTTGGGGAGCATGCCGCTGGTCAGCTCCGGCATCAGCTTCTCCAGCTCGGCGGCGGTGAGGCGGTCGATCACCTCGGTGTCGTACGGCCAGTTCGCGTACAGCCCGGCCACGTCGGTGAGCACCACCAGCTGCTCCGCGCCCAGGGCGGCCGCCAGGGCGGAGGCGGCGAGGTCGGCGTTGATGTTGTAGACGCTTCCGTCGGCCCCGCGCGCCACGGGGGAGACCACCGGGATGCGTCCCTGCGCGAGCAGCTCCCGCAGCGTCTCCGCGTTGACCTCGGTGATGTCGCCGACCAGGCCGATGTCCACGGGTTCGCCGTCGACCCAGGCGGCCCGGCGTACGGCGGTCATGGTGTGCGCGTCCTCGCCGGTCAGGCCGACGGCGAACGGCCCGTGACGGTTGATCAGGCCGACCAGCTCCCGCTGGACCCCGCCCGCGAGGACCATCCGGACCACGTCCATGACCTCCGGCGTGGTCACCCGCAGTCCGGCCTCGAAGCGGACCTCCAGGTCCAGCCGGCCGAGGAGGGCGCTGATCTGGGGGCCGCCGCCGTGCACCACCACCGGCTGCAGCCCGGCGGCGCGGAGCGCCACCACGTCGCGGGCGAAACCGCGTTTCAGCTCCTCGTCCACCATGGCGTTCCCGCCGAACTTGATCACGACCGTTCGGCCGCTGCACCGCTGGTCAGCGGTCACGAGGTACTCCATTCATGGGGGCGGGTATGACGGAACCTCAAACTCCGCTCCTGCGCGGGCCGTTGGGGTTCCGCAGTATGCGCCCATCAGGATTTAGCTTAGGCTAACCTAAGTCAAGTTGAAGTGCGCCGTCAGGCCCAGTCGTCCGGTCCGGGATCGCCGCCCTCCGCCCAGGTCACCAGGCGGCGGACGTAATGCGTCCAGACCTCCGCGTGGGCCGAGCACGCCTCGGGGGAGGGCAGGCCGCGGTGCGCCAGCCGGAACAGGGTGCCCTCGGCCGCCGGTTCGCAGGTGACCTCCACGATGGTGGAACCCGGCGGGACCTCCGTCCCGGCCCCGGCCCAGCCCCAGGTGAAGACCAGCCGCCCGGGCGGGTCGATCTCGGTGAACCGCCCCTCGGCCACGTGGTCGCGGGTCACGGCGATCCGGTAGGCGCCTCCCGGGCGGAAGGCGAACTCGCCGTACCGGCCCATCCAGGCCAGCCATTTGTCGTCCTCGGCGAAGAAGGAGAACACCGTCCGGGGGCGGGCGGCGATGCGCCGCTCCAGGGTCACCGGCTCCACCGTGTCAGGGGCCATCACACCATCCTTCCGAGCCGACCGCCGCGCTCCGTTCCGCTCCGGGGAGCCTGCCCCAGTACCCGGCCCGCGATGCCTCCCCGGCCTGGTGGCAGGCTGTCCGTGTGAAGATCGCCGCATCCCAGCTCACCTGTGTGCCCGCAGACGTTCCCGCCAACGTGCGCATCCTCGCCCGGCTCGCCGCACAAGCCCGCGACGAGGGCGCGGAACTGGTCGTCTTCCCCGAGTTCGCCCTCACCGGCTACGAACTCGGGGCCCTGGCCGGCGATCCCGGCCTCTGGGTGCACGACCCCGAAGGGGACCCCCGCCTCGACCCGGTGCGCGGGGCGGGCATCGCCACCGTGGTGAACTGCGCCGTGGCGACCGGCGGGGAACGGCCCGCCATCGGCACCCTCGTGTTCGGCGCCGACGGCCGGCTGCTCACCACCTACCGCAAGCAGCACCTCCACGGACAGGAGCAGGACGTCTTCACGGCGGGCGACCGGGACGGCCGGTTCGCGCTCGGCGGCCTGCGCTTCGCCCTGGCCACCTGCTACGACAACCACTTCGCCGAGCTGACCTCCCGTGGGAGCGCCGACGGCTGCCGGGTCCACCTCGCCTCCTCCCTGTACGGCACGGGCGACGGCGTGCGGGAACGCGCGACCGTCCACCCGCGCATCGCCGCGGACTCCGGCATGTACGTGGCCCTGGCCAACCACGTGGGCCCGGCAGGGCCCTGGACCGGCTGCGGCCGCGCCGCCGTATGGGCCCCGGACGGCACCCTGCTCGCCGAGGCCGACGACCGTACGGCCTCCGTGGTCACGGCCGAGGTTCCGGCCGAGGTTCCGGCCGAGGTTCCGGCGACGGGAACGCCCCCGAACGGATGAACCGGTCCACGGTGGCCGCGAACAGGTCCGGGGCGAGCGGCGCCGGCCGCGTCCCGGGCAGCAGCGCGCGGGTCGCGGACGGGTCGTAGCGGGGTTCCGCCCCGCCCGGTCCCGGCCGCAGCGTGCCCAGCAGCGCCAGACCGGCCGGCCGCCCCAGGGCCTCGACCCGGGCCGTCCAGGCGGCGGTTCCCGCGTCGGCGATGCGGTACCCGAGCGTCCGGAGCCAGCCGACGGCGGTGCGCAGCGGCAGCTGCCGGTCGGCGGAGATGTGGAAGGTCCGGCCCGCCGTGTCGGGGCGCAGGGTGAGTGCGACCACGGCCTCGCGGACGTGGTCGACGGGAACGAGATCGAAGTCCGGGCCGTCCAGGGTCGGCGCCACCCCGGCCTCCGCGCAGGCCCGCAGCAGCAGCCAGAACCAGTCGTCGGCCCGGCAGATGCCGGTGGTGGTGTCCGCGGCGATCCGGGTGGGCCGGTGCACGGTCACCGGCAGCCCGCGCCCGGCGGCCTCCGCGACCAGGCGCTCGGCCACCCACTTGCTCTGCGCGTAGCCGTGCCTCAGCAGGCCGGGCGCGGGCAGCGGCGCGTCGGCGCCGGTCAGGCGGTCCCCGCCCGGCGGGGGCGCGAGCACGCCGACGGTCGAGACGTGGTGCAGGGCGACCGTCCGGTGGCGGGCCGCCAGGCGCAGCAGTTCCACGGTGCCGTCGACGTTCGCGGCCTTCAGCCGGCCGTAGGAGTGGGCGAGGTTGACCGCGGCCCCGCAGTGGTAGACCGCGTCGGCCAGCCGGGCCAGTTCCTCGAACCGGTCCGGGGCGAGGCCCAGCCCGGGTGCGGCCAGATCGGCCGGGACCGCCTCGACGCGTTCCGCGAATCCGGGGCGCCACAGCTCGTGCTCGCGCAGCGCGGCCACCACCCGGCGGTGCGCGGCCGTCGCGTCGTCGGCCCGGACCAGGCAGTGCACCGTGGCCCGGGTGCGGGTGAGCAGCTCGTACAGCAGGTGGACGCCGAGGAAGCCGGTCGCCCCGGTGAGCACCAGGTGCCGGGGCTCGGCCACCCACCCCTCGACCTCGGCCGCGGGGACGACGTCCGGCGGGAGCACGGCGTCGGCGAGCATCCGGTCGGCCGGTCCGCTCTCCGGTCCGCTCTCCGGGCCGGCGACCGGACCGGCGGCCCGGCCGGGGTGCCGGTCCGTGTCCGGGACGGCGTGCGGGCACGCGGGGCGGCCGACCGGCGATCCCGCGACCGGGCCGGCCTGCGCGGCGGAGGAGACCGAGCACGCGACTGCGTCCGTTCCCGCAGCGGGGGAGCGGCCCGTCCCGGCATCCGTCCGTGCCATCCCGTGGGCCGTCCCGGCGGTCCCGGCGGTCCGGGGAGCCGCCGCCGTCCGCGGGGCCGTACCGTCCGTGCCGGGGCCCGTACCGGACGCCGTCCCGCAGCACGTGCGCGTACCCGTACCCGTGCCCGGGCGCGGGCTCGCGCCCGTGTCCGGGCCCGCCGCGGTCCCGTCGGTCTCGGCGGCCGCGGTCAGGCGGGCCGTCAGTTCCCGTACGGTCGGGGAGCCGAAGGCGGTGTGCGCGGGCAGGGGAACCCCGGTCGCGGTGCGCAGGGCCAGGACCATGCGGACGGCCAGCAGCGAATCGCCGCCCGCGTCGAAGAAGTTCTCGTCCGCGTGCGCGGGCGGGCTGCCGAGCAGTTCGGCCCACACGTCGGACACGATCGCCGCCGGTCCCGGTTCGTGTGCGGCCGGTGCGGGCCCGGCCGGCGCGGGGCCGGCCGGGGCATGGTCCGGAGCCGCCAGGTCCGGGGCCGGCCGGTCGAGGGCGAGCCGGTCGAGTTTGCCCGTGGGCGTCCGAGGGAGGTCCGCGTGCTCCACGACCCGGGACGGCACGCAGGCGCCGGGCAGTACGGCGGCCAGCGCCTCCCGCACCCCCGCCGGCGTGAGGGCGGCCCCGGCCGCGCCTGGCGCCCGTACGACGTGGGCGTGCAGCCGCGGCCCGGCCGGTCCCGGGACCACGGTGACCGCGGCCTGGCCGACCCCCGGCAGCCCGCGCAGCACCGGCTCCACCTCGCCCGGTTCCACCCGGTGCCCGCGCACCTTGACCTGGTCGTCGTTGCGGCCGCGGAACTCGATCAGCCCGTCGGGGCCGAGCCGTCCCACGTCGCCCGTGCGGTAGAGGCGCCCCCAGCCCGAGTCCTTCGGACCGGCGGTGAACCGCCGGGCGGTCTCCTCCGGCCGCCCCAGGTAGCCGTCCGCGAGCGGCACGCCCCCGACGCAGATCTCGCCCGGCACGCCCTGCGGCACGGCCCTCCCCGCCCGGTCCAGGACCAGCACGCGCGCGTTCTGCACCGGCCGCCCGACCGGCGGCCGCTCCGGCCAGCCGGCAGGGTCTCCGGTCAGCCGGTGCGCGGTCACCACATGCGTCTCGGACGGCCCGTACTGGTTGTCGAGCACCGCTCCCGAGCCCGCGAAGAACTCCCGCACGGCCGGGGTGACATGGAGCTGCTCCCCGGAGGTGACCACCTCGGCGACGGGGCAGCGCACCCCGGCGGCCGCCGCGTGTCCGGCGAGCTGCTGCAGCGCCACGAACGGCAGGAAGAGCCGGTCGATCCGGTGCCCGGCGGCCACGGCCAGGAGCCGCTCGGGATCGCGGCGGACGTCCGCGCCGGCCGTCACCAGGGTCCCGCCGCCCGCCCAGGTGGCGAACACCTCCTGGAAGAAGACGTCGAACCCGGCCGGTGCGAACTGCAGGGTCCGGGTGGGGCCCGGCGACCGGCGGCACTGCCAGTCGACCAGGTTGGCAAGCGCCCGGTGCGGCATCACCACGCCCTTGGGAACGCCCGTGGAGCCGGACGTGTACACCACGTACGCCGGGTCGCCCGCCCCCGCCGAGGGCAGCGGTGCCCCCGCCGGGCCCGCGGGCGCCCCCTCCGCCTCCGCCGGGGCCGGCGGTTCCGCCAGGTCGTCCAGGCAGAGGACCCGCAGCCCTTCGGCGGCCGGGCCACCGCCCGCCAGGGCCGCCCGGTCGGTCAGCAGGACCTCCGCGCCGCTGTCCGCGAGCACCAGCCGGGTGCGTGCCTCCGGCAGCCCCGGGTCCAGCGGGACGCAGCAGGCGCCGCTGCGCAGCACCGCCAGCACGGCCGCCGGCAGGTCCGAGGCCCGGCCCAGCCGCACCGCCACCCGGGTACCGGGCCCGGCGCCGAGCGCCGCCAGCTCCCGGGCCAGCCGCCCGGACCACGCCGCGAGCGCTCCGTACGACAGGCCTCCGGTGGCACCGTGTCCCGCGGCCGCGTCCTCCACGGCCGCGCGGTCCGGCGTACGGGCCGCCTGCCGGAGGAACGCCTCGTGCACCGGCGGCAGTTCACCTGCCTCCCGGACCGGCCCCTCGGCGAACCCGGCGGCGACCCGGCCGTGTTCGGCGGCGGACAGCAGAGCCAGCTCGCCCAGCGCGGTGTCCGGCCGGGTCACCGCGGCGTCGAGCAGCCGGGTGAACCACCCGGCGATCCGGTCCGCGTACGCCGCGTCGTACAGCCCGTCCGCGAAGGTGAGCATCCCCAGGTAGCCGCCGTCCTGCGGGACCAGGTGGAAGAACAGGTCGAACTTGGCGGTTCCGTGGTCGGCCCGCACCTGCTCCGAGGTCACCCCGGGCAGGTCCAGGCCGGGAGCGGCCGCGTCGTCGACGGTCAGGACCACCTGGAAGAAGGGGAACCGGGCCGGGTCCCGGTCCGTGCGGAAGGCCCGCACCAGATGCCCGAACGGGATCTCGCGGTGGTTGACGGCGTCCCAGACGGTGTCCTTGGTGGACCGCAGCAGCGCGGCGAACGGCATCCCGGCGGAGACCCGCTGCCGCAGGGGCAGCAGATCGGTGAGGCAGGCGAGGAGCGGTTCCAGGGCCGGCTCGGCCCGCCGGGACACCGGGGTGCCGATGACCACGTCGTCCTGGTCCGCGGTCCGCGCCACCAGCGCGGTGAGCGCGGCGGCGAGCACGCAGAAGGTGCTGGACCGGTGCACCCGGGCCAGCTCCCGGACGCGCCGCCCGGTCTCCGCCCCGATCCGGAACCGGACCTGGCCGCCGCGGTGCCCCTGCACCGCCGGGCGTCCCCGCAGCGGCGGCACGGTGGACTCGGCCGGGGCGTCCGCGAGCACCGGGCCCCAGTGGGCCGCCAGGTCCTCGTGCCCGGCGGCGGAAACGGACCTCTGGCGGTGCGCGTAGTCGGTGAACTCCGTCTCCAGCGGCGGCAGATCCGGCTCGGTCCCGGCCAGCGCGGCCCGGTAGCGGGCGGTGAACTCGAGGTCCAGCAGGCGGAAGCACCAGCCGTCGACCAGCGCGTGGTGCAGGGTGACGGCGAGCACCGAGTCCTCCGGACCGAGCCGCAGCAGGGAGGCCCGCAGCAGCGGCGGCCGGGACAGGTCGAGCGGCCGGGACACCGTCTCCCGGAGCACCTCCTCCCAGTCCTCCTCCCGTACGGTGCGCTGCTCGACCCGGACGGCGCGCGGCGGCTCGACGTACTGCACCGCCCGGCCGTCCACCAGGGCGTGCCGCGACCGCAGGGCCGCGTGCCGGGCCACGATGCCGGTCAGCGCGGCCTCCACGGCCCGGTGGTCCACGGGGCCGCGCAGCCGGTGGTTCCAGGACTCGGTGTAGCGCGAAGTTCCTTCGTGTAGCTGGTCGTTGAGCCAGATCGACTCCTGCTCGTGCGTCATCGGGTGCGCGACGGGAACCGACGTGACGGAGCCCTGCGCAGAAGCAGCGGAAGCGGCAGAAGCAGCAGGGGTAGCGGGGACGGCGGGGACGGCGGGGTCGGACATGGGAGTGGCGGGGAACGCGGTGGTCATCGGGTGCTCCGTGCGGCGGTGAGGGTGGACAGCAGGGCGGCGGAGTCGACCTTGCCGTTGGCGGTGACCGGCAGGTACGGCACGCGGCGGACCTCGGCGGGCACGCTGTACGCGGGCAGCCGCTCGGCCAGCGCCCGGCGGACGTCGGCGGCGGTCATGCCGCCCGTCAGGGAGGTGTAGAACAGCGCCAGGTGCGCGGGGCCGGCGTCCGGCCCCGGGCCCGGCACCGGCAGCACGTGGCAGTGCCGGACGCCGGGCACGGCCCGGGCCGCGGACTCGATCCCGGCGGGCTCCAGCCGGTGCCCGGCGATCTTCACCTGGCGGTCGGTGCGGCCCAGGAAGTGCAGGACGCCGTCCCGGTCGTACGCGCCCCGGTCGCCGGTCCGGTACGCGCGTTCGTCGCGCCCGTCGATCCTCAGCCGGGGGAACGCGGCCCGGGTGGCCGCCGGGTCGGCCAGGTAGCCGTGGGCCAGTCCGGTGCCGGTCAGCCAGATCTCGCCGTCGACCAGGTGGACGCCGGTGCCCGGTACGGGCCGGCCGATGGGGATGCCGTGCGGCAGCCCGCAGTCCTCCGGCCGGACCGTACGGGTGGTGGCGAACACACAGCTCTCCACCGGGCCGTAGCCGTTGACCAGGCGGATGCCGGGGTGGCGGCCGAGGAAGGCCCGGACGTGGGCCGGGGAGAGCACCTCGCCGCCGGTGAGCACCGTCCGCAGACCCGCGAAGGAGTCGATGTCCTCGTCCACGAACAGGTTGAACAGCGCGGAGGTGATCCACAGGGTGTCCACGCCGCTCCGGGTGCGCAGCAGGCGCAGGTCGTCGGGGAGCAGCCGGTTCGCGGGGGCCAGGGCGCACGTTCCGCCGGTGCTCAGCGGCCCCCACACCTCCAGGGAGAAGGCGTCCCAGCCGGTGGGCGCGGCCTGGGCCATGGTCCGGCCCGGGCCGAGGCCGGCGACCGGCCGGTGCCCGGTGAACAGGCGCAGGGCCGCGGCGTGCGGGGACAGCACGCCCTTCGGCGAACCGCTGGTGCCGGAGGTGAAGAACACCGAGGCGACGGAGGACGGGGACACCTCGGTGTGCACGGCGCCGGTACGGCGTCGGGCGGCGTCCTCGAGGGCCTCCTCGGGCGGGGTCCAGCGGATCCGCCCGGCCGGCCCGGACGGCTCGTGCGCGGTTGCGGCGGGGACCACGGCGACCCGGCCGCCGAGCCGGCCGACGCACTCCCGGAACCGGTACGCGGGCAGGGCCGGGTCGAGCGCCGCGTACCCGGCACCGCACTTGAGGACGGCCAGCAGTACGGCGATCAGCCGGGCGCCGCGCGGCAGCGCGACCGGCACCAGGTCGCCGGGCCGGACGCCGAGTCCGCGGAGCTCCTCCGCGTAGGCGTCGGCGGCGTGGTCCAGGGTCCGGTACGTGATCCGGTCGCCGCCCCCGGCGGTGCCGTCGGCGAGGGCGATGGCGTCGGGCCGGAGCCGGGCGTGCCCGGCGACCGCGGCGTGCAGCAGATCGCGGGGGTAAGGGGCGGGGTCAGGCGACAGCATGGCGTATGTCCGGATCGAAGGTCAGGAATTCCTCCAGCGTGGCGCTTTCGAAAAGGTCCTGCGGGAGGAAGGGAATTCCGGTGGCTTTTCTCAGACGGGCGCAGATGCGCATGGCCTGGAGGGACGTTCCGCCGATGTCGTGGAAATTGTCGGCGGGCGTCAGCCCGGGCCGCGCGGTGACGTCCCGGACGATGCCGAGGAGCACGGCGGTGACGGCGGAAGCGGTGACGCCCCCTGCGACGGTTCCGGGCACGGCGGGCCCGGACGCTTCGGCGCCGGAGAGCTCCGGCCGGGTGCCGCGCGGGTGGAAGAGGGTGCCGCACGGCCGGCCGGCCAGGGCGTCGGCCGCCCGGGCTGCCGAGGCCACCCGTACGGTGATGCCCTCCTCCGTCGCCGTGCGCGCCGCCTCGATCTTGGTGGCCATGCCGCCGGACCCCAGCCCCGAACCGGGGGAGGACAGGTCCAGCCCGGACAGTTCCCCGGGCGACCGCACCTCGGCGATCCGCCGGCTGCCGGGCAGCCGCGGGTCCGCGTCGTACACCCCGTCCACGTCGGACAGCAGGACCAGCCGGTCGGCCCGGACCAGCCCCGCGACCAGCGCCGCGAGCCTGTCGTTGTCCCCGAATCGGATCTCGTCCGTGGCCACCGTGTCGTTCTCGTTCACGACCGGCAGCACGCCCAGCGCGAGCAGCGCCTCCAGGGTCCGGCGGGCGTTCCCGTAGCGCCCGGCATGGGCGACGTCGTCGCCCGTCAGCAGCACCTGCCCGACCCGGATCCCGTGGCGGGCGAAGGACGCGGTGTACCGCGCGATCAGCAGGCCCTGGCCGACACTGGCCGCCGCCTGCTGGTGCGCGAGGTCCTCCGGGCGGGCCGCCAGCCCCAGCGGGGCCAGACCGGCGGCGATCGCCCCGGAGGACACCAGCACCAGCTGCTCGCCCCGCCCGCGGGCCGCCGCCAGGGCGTCGACCAGCGCGTCCAGCCGCTCGGCGTCCAGACCGCCGGCCGCGGACGTCAGGGAGGACGAGCCCACCTTGACGACGGCGCGCGGCCCCTGCTCCCGCACCTGTGATGTCTGCATGGCTTCAGCCCCCTCAGAACGGACGCGGAAAGGCCCGTCACGACGGAATCGGATTTCCGAACCGGATTCGGATTCGGATTCGCTGGAATGGCCGGAACCGGCCTGGTGATCTTTCTATCAGCGGGTTCCGTGCACGGCAGGGGCGGCGCTGACAGGAAACTGCCGGAGCGTGTGCAGCTTCCTGATCCGGGCGGCTCTGGTGACGGCCGGCCGGCGCTGCGAGATTTTCCTCCGTCGGCGACAGGGACTTGCCGTCACATCCGGTGCGGAGGAAAGAGGGAAGCCGTGTCCACCACCATTCACTACACCGACCCCGTCGAGGGATTCCAGGGCTGGCTCGTCTACGACGGCCACACCGCGGACCTCGCGGCGGGCGGCTTCCGGGTCCAGCCGGGCGTCACCGAGGAGCTGGTGGCCTCGCTGGCCTCCCGCATGACGCTCAAGCAGCGGGTGCTGGGCCTCGGTGTCGACGGCGCGAAGGCCGGCATCGACTACGACCCGGCCGCGCCGGGGAAGCCCGCGGCGGTCCGCCGCTTCCTGGCCTTCCTCCGCGAGGAGCTGTCCGAACGCTTCAGCATGGGCTGCGACATGGGCACCCGCTGGCACGAACTGGAGGAGCTGGCCGCCCTGGAGGACATCCCCTCCATCAAGTACGTGGTGAAGAAGGCCCAGAACCTCACCGACGAGGACTTCTTCGGGCGGCTCCGCGCGCTGGACGACCGGGTCGGCGCCCTCACCCTCGGCCAGCGCCGCGCGGGCCACGCACTGGCCCACGCCGCCCTCGCCGCCGCCCGCAAGCAGGGCCGCGAACCCGCCGCGCTCACCTGCTCCCTGCAGGGCTTCGGCAACATGGGCAGGGCCGCCGCCTACTCCCTGCTGGAGCACGGCGTACGCATCACCGCCGTGGCCGACGCCCACGCCTGCGTGGTGGACCCGCGCGGGCTGGACATCGCCCGGATGCTCGACACCGACCAGAACCGGGCCGTGGACTCCATCGCCCCGGGCGCGCTCCGGCTGCCCCGCGAAACCCTGCTCGACCTGCCGGCGGACGTCCTCATCCTGGCGGCCGGCGAGAACGCCATCACCGGGGAACAGGCCCGGGTGCTGCCCTGCCCGGTGGTCGTCGTCGGCTCCAACCACGGTCTGAGCGCGGCGGCGGAGCAGACCCTCGCCGACCACGGGGTGCTGGTCGTCCCCGACTTCATCGGCGGCATCGGCGGCTCCGCCTCCATCGACGCGCTGTTCGGCCCGGAATCCGCGCCCTCGCCCGGCCAGGTCCTCGACAGCGTCGCCGCGATGATGGACGACCTGCTGGACGACCTGCTCAGCCGCGCCCGCAACCTGGGCACCACGCCGCGCCAGGCCGCCATGGACTTCGCCGCGGTCGCCGTGGACAAGCGGGGCCGCCGCCCGTACGGCACCGGCCCGTACTCGCAGAGCGGCCTGCGCCGGGCGATCCGTACCGGCCGCGCCACCACGGCCCCCGCCGCCACCACGGCCCCCGCCGCCTCTGCGGTCTCCGTCGCCTCCGTGCCGGGTGACGGCCGGTGACCGCCCCCGCCGCCCCCCTGCCCCGGCACGCCCCGCCGCCCGTACGGCCCGCCGGGCCCGCAAAGAAATCGGACACCGTTCACCCGATGCACGCCCACGCCGCCATGCCGACCCCACCCGACGGGCCCGACGCGCACGCCCTCCGGATCGCCGCCGACGAGGATCCGGCCGCCGAGAGCTGTCGCCACGAACGCGGCCACATCACCGACTCCCGTTTCTACGGCCACATCTACGCCACCGAGACCAGCCGCGCCATCTTCTGCGACGTCTGCCGCTTCCAGAGCTGGCTCGATGTCGAGGCCGAACTCGCCCTGGCCCAGGCGGAACTCGGGATGATCCCGCAGGCTGCGGCGGACCGGATCGCCGAGTGCGCCCGGGTCCACCTCCTCGACCTGGACGGGGTGCGCGCCGAGATCCGCCGTACCGCCCACTCCCTGGTCGGACTGCTCCGCGCCTTCCAGACCGTGTGCGGGCCCGAGGCCGGCGAGTACATCCACTTCGGCACCACCACCCAGGACATCCAGGACACCGGCCAGGTGCTGGCCATGAAGCGGGTCCTGGACGCCCTAGGGCAGCTGATCGCCGGACTGGTCGCCCGGCTGGTCGAGATCTCCGAAGAGCACGCCGGCACGGTCGTCCTGGGCCGGACCCACGCCCAGCCCGCCCTGCCCATCGGCTTCGGCCTCAAGGCCGCGAGCTGGATCGACGAACTGCTGCGCCACGCCCAGCGGATCGAGGAGATGCGGCCGCGCGTGCTGGTGCTGCAGATGTTCGGTGCCGCCGGCTCGATGGCCGGGTTCGACGGCAAGGGGCCGGAGCTGCTGTCCCGCCTCGCCTCCCGCCTGGGCCTGGCCGTGCCGGACTCCGGCTGGCACGCCGCCCGGGACCGGATGGCCGAGTACGTCTCCACCCTCGCCATGACCGCCGGCACGCTCGGCCGGATCGCCGACGAGATCCGCACCCTAGGCCGGCCCGAGATCGGCGAACTGCGGGAGGCCTGGTACCTGGGCAAGGTGGGCAGCTCCACCATGCCGCACAAGCGCAACCCCGAGGGCTGCGAGCAGATCGTGGTGATGGCGCGGCTGGCGGCCGCGCAGGCCGCGACCGCCCTCTCGGCGATGGGCGGCGACCACGAACGGGACGGCCGCACCCTGCGCATGGAGTGGGTGTGCGTCCCGGACGTCTCCCACTACACGCTGACCGCCTGCGAGATCATGACCCGGGTCCTGGGCGGGCTGACCGTGCAGACCGACCGGGCGCTCGCCAACGTGCTGTCCGTGCGCGACCAGGTCGCCACCGAGGGCCTGATGCTGGCCTTCGCCGGCCACCTCGGCAAGCAGAGCGCCCACGAGCGGATCTACCAGCTGATCCAGCGGGGCATCAGCGAGCGGGTGCCGCTGCGCGAGCTCATCGACGCCGACCCGGACCTGTCCGGCGTACTCGCGCCGGAGGAGCTCGACGCCCTCTTCGACCCGGCGCGCTACCTGGGCGACTCCGCCCTCCTCACCCACCGCGTCACCACCCGCGCCCGAACCTGGCTGACCACCCGCAAGGCCGCCTAGGCACCCGCACAGCCGCCGCGTGAGCCGGCCGGCCGCACCGCACCGCCGTGTGGGCAGGCCGCCCGCACCACCGCGCCGCCGTGTGGGCAGGCGTGCCGCAGGGCGGCACGGGTGGGCACACGGCACCCCGGCCCCGCGCCGCGCAGCCTTCCCACAGCCCGGCCCCGCCCGGCCCCGCGCCCTGTCCAGCCGCCGCGGCCCCGGCCCGGCCCGTGCCCAGCACTCGCCCCAGCCCAGCCCAGCCCGTCCCGCCCCGCAGCCGGCTCCACTTCGCCCCCGAGGAACCACTGATGAACCCCGCCACCGCCACCGCGTCCCCGCTCTCCGCCGGCCAGCAGGCCCTCTGGCTCGACGAGTCCCTCCGCGGCGAATCCGCCGTCTACAACGTCCCCGTCGCCTACGAGATCCACGGCGAGCTCGACACCACCGCCCTCGCCGCCGCCCTGACCTCGCTGGTCGGCCGCCACCCGGCCCTGCGCGGCATCGTCGGCGAGGACGCCGGCCGGCCGGGCCGCCCCGCCGTGCTCACCGCGACCGCCGACGGGGCGCCGGTGCCGCTGGACGTCCGCGACCTCGGGCACCTCCCGCCCGGGGAGGCCCGCGCCCGGGCCGCCGACGAGGCCCGGGAGTTCGCCGCCGAACCGCTCTCGCTGTCCCGGCTGCCGCTGCTGCGCGCCCTCCTCCTGCGCACCGCGGCACAGGACGCCCTGCTGGTCCTGGTCGTCCACCACGGCTGCTTCGACAGCTGGTCGGTCGACGTGCTCCGGGAGGAGCTCGCGGCCGGTTACGACGCCGCCCTCGCCGGGAACCCGCTGCCCGCCGAGGACCTCCCGGCCTACGCCGAACACCGCGCCCCGGCCGAGGCCGGGAACCCCGCGGAGGACCCCGCAGAGGACCTCGCGGAGGACCCCGCCGGGAGCATCGCCGAGGACCTGGCCCACTGGCGCACCCGCCTGGCCGGCACACCGGCCGAGAGCACCTGGCCGCACGACCGGACCCGCCCCGAACACCCCACCCAGCAGGGCGCGGTGACCGGCTTCACCGTCCCCGGACCGCTCGCCGGCCGGCTGCGCGCCCTGGCCCGGAAGCAGCGCACGACCCCCTTCGCCCTGTTCACCGCAGCCCTCCAGCTCCTGCTGGCCCGGGTCGCCCAGGACACGGACGCCGAGGACGCTGCGGTCGACGTCGCGATCGGCACCCCGGTGGCCCGCCGCGAGCACGCCGCCGCCGAGCAGCTGATCGGCTACCTCGCCAACACCGTCGTACTCCGCCGCCGTATCGATCCCGCCGAGTCCTTCACCGGTCTCCTCGCCCGCACCGGACGGGAACTGCGCACCGACCTCGCCCACTCCGCGCTGCCCTTCCCGGCCGTGGTCAGGGAACTCGCCCCGGTCCGCAGCCCCGGCCGTTCACCGTTCTTCCAGGTGATGCTGGTCGTGGAGGACGCCCCACAGGCGGACCTGCGGCTCGGCACCGCCACCGGGCACCCCGTCCGGCTCCACTCCGGTACCGCCAAGTTCGACCTGACCCTCACCCTGGAGCCGGAGGGCAGCGGCTACCGCGGCACCCTCGAATACGCCACCGACGCCTACACCCCCGCCACCGCCGAGGAGATCACGAGGGCGCTGCTCGCCCTGCTCCAGGGCGTGGCCGCCGACCCGGACGCCGCCGTCGGCACGGTCCCGGTGACGGCCGCCCGCCCGGCTCCCGGGTTCGCCGCCGCGCAGGCCGCCGCCGCCCGCGAGCTCCCCTTGTCCCACGTCCTGTTCGACCGCACCGCGGACCGCGTCCCGGAGGCCCCCGCCCTGCGCTGGGACGGCGGCGAGCTCTCCTACGCCAGGCTCCGGCAGGCCGCCGACCGGCTCGCCCGCCGCATCGGCACCCACCGGGCGGTCGCCCTGTGCGCACACCGCTCCCCGGAGCTCGCCGTCGCCCTGCTCGCCGTGCTCAAGAGCGGCGCGGGCTACGTGCCGCTCGACCCGGCGTACCCGCGCGAGCGCCTCGACTACATGCTCGCCGACAGCGGCGCCGGCCTGCTGCTCGTCCACTCCGACGCGGCCGAGGGCCTGACCGTCCCGGACGGGGTGAAGGTCCTGCCGCTGGACGACGTGCTCCGCGACCTCGACTCCCCGGAGCCCGCCGGTCTCCCGCAGCCCGCCGGTCTCCCGGAGCCCCGGCCCGCCGGGTCCGGGGACCTCGGATACGTGATCTACACCTCCGGATCCACCGGCCTGCCCAAGGGCGTCGAGATGCCGCACGCCCCGCTCGCCAACCTCATCGACTGGCAGCTGGCCCGATCCGCCGCCCAAGAGGGCTGGAACACCCTGCAGTTCGCCGCGTTCAGCTTCGACGTAGCCTTCCAGGAGCACTTCTCCACCTGGGCGAGCGGCGGAACCCTGGTCCTCGTCGACGAGGACGTACGCCGTGACCCGGCCCGGCTGCTCGCCCACATCGACGAGCAGCGGGTACACCGCGTGTTCGCCCCCTTCGTGGCGCTCCAGCAGCTCGCCGACGCCGCCGCCGAGACCGGCCGCTACCCGGAGTCCCTGCGCGAAGTGGTCACCGCCGGTGAGCAGTTGCAGGTCACCGACGCCCTGCGGACCTTCTTCGAGCGGGTGCCCGCCTTCCTGGAGAACCAGTACGGCCCCTCCGAGACCCACGTGGTGACCGCCGAGCGGCTGACCGGCCCGCCCGCGACCTGGCCCGACCTGCCGGCCATCGGCCTGGCCGTGGACCGCACCGCGGTGGAGGTCCTCGACGACCGGCAGCAGCCGCTGCCGGCCGGGGTGCCCGGCGAGATCTGCGTCTCCGGCGCCGCCCTCGCCGACGGCTACCGCGGCAAGCCCGACATGACCGCCGAGCGGTTCACGGTCCGCGACGGCCGCCGCCTCTACCGCACCGGCGACTTCGGCCGCATCCTGTCCGACGGCCGCATCCAGTGCCTGGGCCGCCGCGACGGACAGGTCAAGGTCCGCGGCTACCGTATGGAACTCGGCGAGATCGAGGCCCAGGTCCGGCGTCAGGAAGGCGTCGCCGACGCCGTCGTGGTCGTCGACGACGTGCCCGGCCGGGGCAAGCGGCTGATCGCCCACTGCCTGCCCGCCGCGGGCGCCGGGCTCTCCCCGCAGCGGCTGCGCCGCGCCCTGCGCGGGGTCCTGCCCGACTACATGCTGCCGGCCGCGTACGTGGTGGTGGACGGCTTTCCGCTGACCCCCAGCGGCAAGGTCGACCGCAAGACCCTCGCCGCCCGGCCGCTGCCCGGCGCGACGGGAGCGGGCCCGGTGGCCGCCGCCCGCGACGCAGTCGAGTTCGAGATGTGCGACCTGTGGGCCACCGCCCTCGGCCGGGAGAGCGTCGGCATCGACGAGGACTTCTTCGCCCTCGGCGGGGACTCCCTCACCGCGGTCCGGCTGATGGCCTCGGTCCGCGCCCACTTCGCCACCGGCCTCGAACTCGTCGAACTCTTCCGCGCCCCCACCGTCGCCGAGCTGGCCCGCCGGGTCCGCGACGGCGGGGACGGCGCGGACGGCGAAGCGGCCGGCCCGCTCGTCCGCCTCCAGGCGGGCGACGGAACGGCCCCGCTCTACCTCTTCCCGCCGCTGGCCGGCACCGTCGTCCGCTACGCGCCGGTCGCCCGCGCCCTGGGCGGTGGGCGCACCGTGTACGGGCTCCAGTCGCCCGGCCTGCAGCCCGGCGAGGACCACTGCGACACCATCGCCGACATGGCCCGCGTCTACGTCGAGCAGATGCGCAAGGTCCACCCGGGCGGCCCCTGGCACGTCGGCGGCTACTCGATGGGCGGGGTGATCGCCTTCGAGGCGGCCCGGCAGCTGAAGGAGGCGGGCGAGGAGATCGGCCTGGTGGCCCTGCTGGACACCAATCCGCGGATGGACCTCGACCCGGCGGAGGACTACGCCACCCGCATCCTCGTCACCATGGGCCTCAAGCTGGACCTCGACCTGGAGGCGCTGGCCGCCCTGCCCGAGCCGGAGCGGATCCGGCTCCTGCTGGAGCAGGGCATCGCCACCGGGGCCCTGCCCGCCGACTACGACGAGGACAGGCTGGTCCGGATGCTGGCCGCCTACCGCCGCAACGGCAGCGCCCTGGAACGGCACACCATCGAACGGTTCGACGGGGAGGCCGTGCTGTTCCGCGCCGAGGACCGCAGCGCGGACGTCACCGAGGAGCCGTACGACCTGGGCTGGGGCGACCGGTGCGCCCGCCTGACCGTCCGGGACACCCCGGGCACGCACTTCACCATGCTGGACTCCGGCGGCCCGCTGGAGACCCTTTGCGCGCTGGTCGACACCGAACTGGAGGCCCGCCGATGACCGCCGCCGCCACCGCGACCGGCCCCGCCGGTGACGCCGCCGGTGACGTCGCCGGTGAGGCTGCCCACGACGCCGGTGAGGCCGCCCACGACGCCGCCGGTGCCGCGGCAGGCGGCGGCACCGGGCTCCGGGTCCCGCTGCGCCGCCGCCGGTTCCGGCTGCTGTACGCCGGCCAGTGCCTGTCCCGCACCGGTGACTTCGTCTTCCAGGTCTCGCTGGCCGGGTACGCCGTCACCGCGGGCAATCCGGCCCTGCTCGCCTACACCCTGTTCGGTCAGGCCACCGGGACCGTGCTGATGCTCCTCGTGGGCGGCGCGCTGGCGGACCGGTTCGGCGCCCGCCGCGTGATGCTCTGGGCCGACGCGGCCCGGGTGCTGGCCACCGCCGGGGTCGCCGCCCAGGTGGCGGCGGGCGGGCAGCACGTCTGGGCGATCGCCGCCTGCGGGCTGCTGCTCGGACTCGGCGACGGCGCCTTCGAACCGGCCTTCACCCTCGCGTTCACCGAACTCCTGCCCAAGACCGAGCTGCTGGCGGCGAACGCCCTCCAGTCGATCGCCCTGCGCACCGCGGGCATCGCGGGCGCGGCCCTCGGCGGGGTCCTGCTGGCGGCGGTCGGCGCCGCCGGCTCCCTGGCCCTGGGCACGGCCGGTTTCACCCTGGCCCTGGCCCTGGTGCTGGTGGCGGGCAGCTGGCCCACCGCGGACCGGCCCCCCTCGGGCGACGGGCTGCTGAAGGAGGCGACCGGCGGCATCCGGTACGTGTTCGCGCACCGCTGGCTGTGGGTGTCCATCGGCAGCTTCGGCGTCAGCGTGGCGCTGGTCGTCGCCCCCGCGAAGGCCCTGCTGCCGCTGGCCTCCGCCGACGTACTGGGCGGCGGGGCGGGCACGTACAGCCTGCTGGTCGGCAGCCAGGCGGCCGGAGCGCTGCTGGGCGGGCTGCTGGTGGGCCGGCTGCGGCGGGTTCCGCCCGGTGTGCTGGTCTTCGGCGGGATGACCGTGGTCTGCGCCGGGTTCGCGGCGCTGGGCCTGTCGCCCTCGGTGGCGGCCTCCGTGGGCGTGGCCCTGGTGGTCGGGGCGGTGCTGTCCGCGGCGACCGTGGCCTGGGCCGCCACCCTGCAGAGCCGGGTGCCCGGGGAGCTGATCGGCCGGGTCTCCAGCGTCGACTGGCTGATCTCGCTGGGGGTTTCCCCGCTCGCCCTGGTGGCCGTACCGCACCTGCTGGGCTTCGGCGCCCCCGCCACCGTCCTGGTCGCCGCCTCCGTGATCGCCCTGGCCGTGAGTGCCGCCACCGTGCTGGTGCCGGACGTACGGCGGCTGGCCTGGCCGGCCGGCACCGCTGCCTGACGCCTTCTTCCCCTTCCGCTCTCATCGCATCCCTCTTCCGATCTCCCTCACGCCCCGTACTCACCAGGAGGACCCCCATGGACGACCGCAAGCTGTTCACCGACACGCCCGCCGTGCCCGCCCTGGACGCCACCGAGGCCGCGGTGATCCGTCTGTGGGAAGAGGCCCTGCAGGTCAGCCCGATCGGACGGGAGGACAACTTCTTCGAGATGGGCGGTACGTCGATGCTCGCCGTGCGGATCTGCGGCGGGGTCGAGCGGGCCACCGGCACCCGGCCCTCGGTGGACCTGGTCTTCGACACCGACACCCTCGCCGAGTTCGCCGGGCTGGTCTCCGTCTCCGCCCGCGACGGCGTCCTGGCCGGGGCCGCGTGATGGCCGACATCCTGATGGTGGACCCGATCCACCCCGAGGCCCTGACCGACCTGCGCCGCCGCTACCGGGTGGCGCTGCACCCCAAGCCCGACCCGGGCCGACTGGCCGTGCTGGCCCGGGACGCGGACGCACTCGTGCTGCGGGCGAGCGTCCGGGTCACCGAGGAGGTGATCGCGGGCGCGCCCCGGCTGCGCACGGTGGTCCGGGCCGGCGTGGGACTGGACAACATCGACCTCGCGGCGGCCGCCCGCGCCGGGGTGACCGTCCGCAACGTGCCCGGCGGGTCCGGCGACGCCGTGGCCGAGCTGGCGCTCGGGCTGATGCTCGCCGTGTGCCGCCGGATCGTGGTCGGCGACCGCCACACCCGGTCGAACGTCTGGCACAAGCAGGGACTTCTGGGCGGCGAGCTGCGCGGCAAGACCCTGGGACTGGTGGGTTTCGGAGCCATCGGCTCCCGGATCGCCACCCTCGCCCAGGGGTTCGGGATGGAGGTGGTGGTGGCCGTCGCCCGTCCGGGCGAGGACCGGGCCCGGGAGCTCGCCGTGCGCGGCATCCGCCTCGCGGCGCTGGACGAGCTGCTGCCCATGGCCGACGTGCTCTGCCTGTCGGTGCCGCTGACGGAGGCCACCCGCGGGATCGTCGGCCGGCGCGAACTCGCGCTGATGAAGCCGGAGGCGTACCTGGTGAACGTCTCCCGGGGCGGCACGGTGGACGAGGAGGCGCTGCTGGCGGCGCTCCGCGACGGCGCCCTCGCCGGGGCCGCCACCGACGTACTGGCCCGCGAGGGTTCCCCGACGGAGCTGGCCGAGCTGGACAACGTGGTCCTCACGCCCCACATCGGGGCGCTGACCCGGGAGGCGCAGCGGCGGATCGGCCGCCGGGTGGTGGAGCTCCTGGACGAGAACCTGGCCCCGCTGGAGCGGCTGAAACTCACCGCCTGAGCCCCTGGAATCACGCCCGGCCCGTGCTCCCCACCTGCCACTGAGCCCGCGAAATTCCGAGATGCGGAAACACTTATCCAAAAACAGCCCCCTGGGGTAGCATCGCGCCGGACCGAGCGGAGCCGTGCCAGGGGGAGAACTGCACCGTGACCTTGACCAGCCTGGGCCTGAGCCAGCGTGAGGAACGCGTCTACCGGCACTCGCTCCGCACCACGAGGGTGTGCCCCGAATCGGTCGGCCGGAGCCTGGGCATCAGCCAGGACGAAGCGGACAGCGCGATCCGCAGCCTGTGCCGGCACAAACTGCTCCGGGTCGCACGCGAAGGGCACGCGGTCGCGATCGACCCGGTCCTGGGCATCGAGCGCCTCATCGAGCAGCGGCTGCAGGAACTCAACGAGCAGCTCCGCGAGGTGGCTTCCGCCCGGTCGCTGATCCCGGAACTCGTCGAGGAGGCCCGCGGCGGCGACGGCCCGGGGGAGGCCGCGGGCGAGGGTCAAGCGAGCGGGATCGAACGGCTCGACGGACTCGACGAGATCCGGGCCCGTCTCGACGAACTGGCCTTCTTCGCCCGCACGGAGATGTTCGCCCTGCAGCCCGACGGGCCGCTCACGCCCGCCTTCATCGAGGCGGCCCGGCCCCTGGACCTCCGATGTATCAGGCGCGGGATCACCATGCGTACGGTGATCCTGCGCACCGCCCTGGACGACCCGCTCACCAGCGGGTACCTGCACGAGATGGCCGACCTGGGAGCCGAGTTCCGGGTCGTCGACAAGGTCATGGACCGGATGGTCATCTACGACCGCGCCACCGCGGTCGTCCCGCTCGACCCGTCCGACAGCGCCCGCGGAGCGCTCATCGTCCGCCAGGGCGGACTCGTCTCCAACATGGTCGCCCTGTTCGAGAAGGTGTGGGCCTCGGCTGAGCCGCTGCCCGGCCGGGAGACGGCCCCGCAGTCCGAGGACATCACCGACACCGACCGCCAGGTCCTCACCCTGCTGGCCAGGTTCGACAAGGACGAGATCGCCGCCCGCGAGATGGGCATCTCCATCCGGACCTTCCGCCGGCACGTCGCCGACCTGCTGCTCCGCCTCGGCGCCTCGAACCGCTTCCAGGCGGCCATGTTCGCCAAGGAACGCGGCTGGATGTAGCCCGGCCGGACGGAACGCGGCTGGATGCAGCGCGGCCTGACGGAGCCGAGCGGCGGTCGGCATGCGGAAAGGGCCCGGTCCACTGTGTCCAGTGGACCGGGCCCTGCCCGTACCGCTCCGGGTGCCGCCTCACGGGGTGTCATGCGCCACCTCCCGGCAGGCCACGAGGTCCCAGCCGTCCAGCGCCGGATCGTCCAGCACCTTCCGCGCCTCCGCGCACGCCCGCGGCACCGGCACCCCGCCGTCCCGCGAGAACCGCAGGACGATCGACAGGCCGTCGTCCGCGACCCCGTGCAGCTCCGCGCGCCACGCCGCCGGAAGCAGCGCCAGCCAGCGTACGGCGCTCAGCAGGGCGCCCTCGGCGACCGCCGCCGACCGGGCGCGGGCCACCAGCTCGATGTCGCGGCTGACGGACTGCACGCGGTGCTCCAGCCCGGCGGTCACTGCCAGCCGTTCAGCGGCTTGGCCTCCGCCGGCTCGGCCTGCCAGCCGTTGTCCGCGACCACGGACGTCGCGGACGCGTCCGGCCGGCCGCCGTCGGCCACGGCGACGCCCAGCGCCACGGCGGTACAGACGGCGAACAGGGCGGTGGCGGCCTTGATGCGGGTGCGGATCGAGACGTTCATGATTCCTCCTGGGCGGTTGTTCCGGTGACTCCGCTGACCTGCGGTGACAGGAAGAAATCTGTCATCCGGCGGCCGCCGGTCCAACGCCCCGGGGCGCCAGCTAACTGCCGCGGGCCCGGCAGTTTGCTGCCACCGCCGCACCCGGCGACCGCGCCGTACGGAACGCCAAGTCGCCGAACGGAAGGCCCGGTTCAGCCGCTCCGGCGGTCTTGACGGCCGTCCGGACGGCCATGACACTTGGGCCGACTCGCCTGCTGCGAGCCATGGGAACGGAACGGACGGGACGGGACCGGTGGAGATGGCGAGAGCGTCGGACCAGGAGGCGGCAGCCCCCCGTCACCGGTACCTGACCCGCCGCCTCCACATCGATCTCCTGCGGGTGTGCAGCGCCGTCGGCGCAGCGCGCTGACCTCGCACACCCACCCCGTCCGATCCCGCACCCCAGGAGAGCCATGTCCGGCACGTCCGCGTCCTTCACCTCCCCCTCCGACACCCACCGCACCCCCGCGGGCCTGATCCGCGGCCGCATCGGCAGCGGCTTCCACCCCGCCCCGCACCGCTACCGCCTGTACCTGTCCGCCGGCTGTCCCGATTCGGAACAGGTCCGGCGGGCCCACGAGCTGCTCGACCTCGCAGGCTTCGTCGGCCTCGCCGTCCTCGACGCGGCCGGGCCGACCGGCCCGGCCGCGCCCGGACACGCCGCGCTGTGCGCCGCGTACGAGGCAGCCGACCGCTCCTGGGACGGGACCGCGACCGTCCCCGCCCTGTGCGACACCTGGAGCGGCCGGGTGGTCAGCAACCACACCCCCGACATCCTCCACGACCTCGTCGTACGCCTCGCCGGACGGCCCGACCTGCTGGAGCGGGTGCTCCGTCAGAGCCAGGGGATCTGTTCGGCCGCGTACCGGTAGGCGCGGAAGACCGCGTTCTGCGCGCCGGCGGAGGACTCCAGCCCCACGCCCTGCCCGAAGGCGCCGAACTCCGGGACCACGAATTCCCACACCACGTCACCCTCCGGGGTCACCTCGAACAGGCGCCCGAAGGAGCCCTCCGCGATGAAGGTGTTCCCGTTGGGCAGCCGCTGGGCGCTGGACATGTACGGGCTGTAGAAGTTCTGCGGCGGGTTGTCCTCGTACGACCACACCTCCCGTCCCGTGTGCGGGTCCACTTCCACGGCCCGGGAGTACGGCACGGAGGTGGTGTCCCGGTAGGTGCCGTTGTCGAAGACGAGGATGTTCCCGTTCTCCAGCTCGTGCGGGTAGTGGTGCTGGGAGTGCGTCTCCGGGCCCAGGGTCCAGCGCACCGATCCGTCGGCGCGGTCCACGGCCACCGTCGTGGACGCGCTGCGGAAGCCCACCACGATCCCGCCGTCGGCGAGTTCGTTCACCGTGTTCGCCATCGGCCAGTGATTTCGGGCGAAGTGCTTGTTCAGCGGCACCTGTTCGGGGTCGAGGTGCTCGATGGCGGCCCAGCGCCACACCACCTCGCCGTCCCAGGTCAGTTCGTACACCACGTCCCCGTAGATCACCCCGCCCGGGGCCTCCGAGTCCGGGATGCCGCCCTGGACGCGGGCCGCGTCGGCCGGGGCCAGCGGCTCGACGCCGAGGACGATCAGGTTGCCGTTGCGCAGGACCGAGGCGTCGTGGTGGTGGAAGGGGTGCCGGGTCTCCCGCACCACCGTGGAGTCCGGGGCCAGTTCCTGGAAGACGCCGCCGTGGTAGACGTCCCAGATCGGGAACAGGGTGGGGCTGCTCAGGTCCTTGCCCTGGTTGAAGAGGTTCCCGTTGGGCAGCAGCCGGGCGTGCCGGCCGGGCGGCTGCGGCGGGTTCCAGGTGTGCACGGTCCGGCCCTCGATGTCCACGAGGCGGATCTCGCCCGAGCCGGCGATCGGGGTGTAGAGGGTGTACCCGCCGAAGCTGCGCTCGGGGTCGTGGGCCCGGAGGCCGACGCCGCGCCGGACCAGGGTGTTCTGTTCAACGGTCATGGGGTTCTCCTGTCGGTGGAAGAGAGTGGGGAAGAGGGGAGAGGGAGAGAAGGGGGACGGGCCGGCGCCCGTCAGGGGGACACGGTGACGGCGGCCGGGTCGGCGGCCTTCAGCGGCGCGGTGTCCAGGTACCGCAGCAGGGCCGCCCGGTCGGCGGAACCGGGCAGCTTCTGGGCGGCCTTCGCCCAGGCGGCCTCCTCCGTCAGCTGGGTGAGGAGCTGCGAGGAGAGCGTCGCGCCGTACTCGTACCGGGGGTGGAAGGCGTCGACGTGACCGGCCTGCACGGTGCCCTTGGACTGGGCGACGACGGCCTTCCGCGCACCGGCCGGGTCCGCGGCCGCCTCGCGTTGGGCCCGAACCAGGGTGCGGAGCACGGCCGTGGTGGTCTTCTCGTCCGCCTTGGCGCCGGCCACCAGCAGGGTCCGCGCGGTGTACCCGGTGAAGGGCAGTTCGGCGTACCGGTCGCCGAGAGCGGTACGGGTGGACTCGTAGAAGCCGGGGAAGGTGACCCCGGCGTCGATGTCACCGCGGGCCAGCGCCGGGCCGACCTGGTTGGGGGCGAGGTTGACCACGGTCACGTCGGCGGGCGTCAGCCGGGCCGAGCCCAGCATCCGGGACAGCGCGTACTCGACGTTCGTGCCCTGGGGGACGCCGACCTTGCGGCCCCGGAGGCCGGCGAAGGAGCCGATGCCCCGGTCGGTGCGGGTGAGCAGCCGCCAGTCGGAGAACCGCGAGAGGTCGGCCACGACCCTCAGCTCGCGCCCGCCGAGGGCGGCCGTCACGGCGGGCAGGTCACCCACCACGCCGAGCGGGGCCTGCCCGCCGAGCACGGCGTTGAGCGCCTCCCGCCCGGTGGGCAGGGTGGTCACCTTCGCGTCCAGGCCCTCGGCGGACCACAGGCCGCGCTCCGCGGCGATGTAGACGGGTGCCCCGCCGAGGTGGTCGCTGGCGGCGAGGGAGACGGCCTTGGTGCCGCCCGCGCCGGAACCCGGCCCGGAGCCGGAGTCCCCGGCGGAGCAGCCGGTGACCAAGGAGGTGAGCAGGGCGGCCGCGAGGGCGACGGCGGCGGCCGCACGGGGTCTGGAGAAGGGCATCGACACGGTGATCGGGTCCTGTCGTCTGAGGGTGGCGGTCGGTACGGGGGGGGAGTCCGGTGAGGAAGGTCAGGAAGGAGTGCCGAGGTGACGGGCGATCAGCGCCCGCAGCCTGGGGTCGGGCGGCCCGGCCGGCACCGGGTGGTCGGCCAGCACCCGGCCGGGCCTGCCGCCGAGGACCACGACCCGCTCGGCGAGCGCCAGGGCCTCGTCGATGTCGTGGGTGACGAACAGCACGGTCAGACCGGTGCGTTGCCACAGCTCGCGCAGCAACTGCTGCATCCGGGACCGGGTGAGAGCGTCCAGCGCGCCGAACGGCTCGTCCATCAGCAGGACTTCGGGTTCGGCGGCCAGCGCCCGGGCCAGCGCGACCCGCTGCTGCATTCCGCCGGACAGCTGGGCCGGGTACTTCTCCGCGCCGTCCGCGAGGCCCACCTCCTCCAGCGCGGCCAGCGCGCGGCGGCGGCGTTCGGCACGCGGCAGCCCGAGCCGCTTGAGCGCGAACTCGACGTTGCCGCGGGCGGTGCGCCACGGGAACAGCGCGTAGTGCTGGAACACCACGCCCCGGTCGGGCCCGGGCCCGACCACCGGCGCAGAACCGGCGGTGACCGTGCCGGAGGACGGCCGGACGAAGCCCGCCACGGTGTTCAGCACGGTGGACTTGCCGCAGCCGCTCGGCCCGAGCAGTGCCGTGAACGACCCGGCCGGGAACTCCAGGTCGGTTCGCTCCAGCACCGGGGCGGCCCCGGACCCGTATCCGACGGACAGGCCCTCCAGTCGTACGTCCAGGCTCATGAGCTGCCCCAGTGCACGAACCGGCGGCCGATCCCGGCCAGGACGAGGTCCACGGCCACCCCGAGGAGCCCGAGCACGATCAGCCCGGCGAACATCCGGTCCACCCGCAGGAACTGGCCGTCGACCTGGAGCCGGTACGCCAGCCCGCTGTCGGCGCCGCCGAGCTCCGCGGCGACCAGGGCGAGCAGCGCCACCGAGGCGCCGTACCGCAGGGCGGCGAGCAGCGCCGGCGCGGCGGCCGGCAGCAGTACCTCGGTGAACCGCCGGTGCAGCGGCGCCCCCAGCGAGCGGGCCGCCCGCAGATGGCTGACCGGCACCCGTGACACCCCGTCATGTACGTACAGCCATACGGCGAGCAGCACGGCGTACGCGATCAGCAGCCGCTTCGCGGTCTCCCCGATGCCGAACCAGGCCGTGGCCAGCGGCACCAGGGCGATGGCCGGGATCGGCCGGAGGAAGGACACCACCGGATTGACCGCGGCGGCCAGCCGCGGCAGGCACCCGGTGGCGAAGCCCAGCGCCCCGCCGATCACCGCACCGAGGGCGAATCCCTGCCCGGCGCGGGCCAGGCTGGCAGCGAGATCGGTGGCCAGGGTGCCGCTGCGGGCGCTGTCCGCCAGCGCGGCGGCGGTCTCCGACGGCGTCGGGAGCAGGCCCGGGGCCACCGCCCCCGACCAGGCGGCCAGTGACCAGAGCGCGAGCACGGCGGCGGCCGCGCCCAGGGGCGGGCCCAGCCGGCCGAGGGCCCGGCCCGGGGGTGAGGGGGTGGCGTGCACGGGACGACTCCTCGCTCGTGTGCTGCGTCGATAAGTGAGGTCAATAATTGACCACGCTTATGAACTGGGTGTTGCAGCAGTACGAAACCTCCCGGGCCCACCCGGCGGGTGATCAGAGATGAGGTACGTTCACCTGCGTGTCACGCCCCGAACCCACCCCCGAATCCATCGCGGTCGGGCAAGTGATCCGCGCCTGCCGCAAGCAGCGCGGGGTCTCCATGGCCGCACTCGCCGCCCGCTCGGGACTCTCCCAGCCCTTCCTCAGCCAGCTGGAACGCGGACTGGCCACCCCGAGCCTCAGCTCCATCTACCGGATCGCGGAGGCACTCGACGTCACGCCCGGCACCTTCCTCCGCCCCCCGGACCGGCCCGGAGCCGTCAGCCACGAGAGCGACCCACAGGTGATCCGCGTCGCCGAGACCGCCGGACAGGTGGCCCGGGTCCTGATCCCCGGCGGCCGCAGCGGCCTGATGGAGGCGTACGAGCACCACTTCGAGCCCGGCCGGGGCGAGCGGGGCTGGTTCGAGCACCCGGGCGAGGACTTCCTCTACGTACTGGAGGGCGAGATCGTGCTGGAGGTCGAGGGCGAGGAACCGCTGACCCTGCGGGCGGGCCAGAGCGCCCACCACCGCGGCGAGGTCCCGCACCGCTGCCGCCTGGCGGGCCCGTCACCGGCCCGCACGCTCCTGGTCGTCGCCAACGGCTAGGACCCGCCTCGGATCTCGTGGAGAACCTGCTCCATCTCCTTGAGTTCGGGCTCACTCAGGGTGGTCCGGAGACCGAGGAGTTCCGCGGTCCATGCGGGCGTGCGCATGACGAGGATGCAGTGGAGGGCGGGGTGGATGACGGCCTCCGCCCGGTAGGAGGGGTTCTCGGTGTGCCGGAACACGGCCCGCAGTGAGCCGTCGGCGGTCTCGGTGATCGGGACGGAGGGGTCCAGGGCCCAGTCGTGACCGTGCCCCCCGTCGATTCCCCGATAGCGGGGCAGCAGAAGCGCCACCGCGGAAGTGAAGGAGGGGGTGGTGGGACGGCCCGTGCGGACATCCCCGTCGGGGCCGGTGTGACGGGAGCCGTGCGGGGTGCTGACGGTCCGCCCGCCGTGGTCCAGGTCCAGGATCCACCGGTCGGTCGCCAGATAGCGCAAGGTCCCGGTCTCGCCGATCTCCCCGTCCGCGAAGACCGTGCGGAACGCGCAGGCCGCCTGCGGTGGATCGGCGGCGAGCAGCAGTCGGAGGAGGACGGTGTGGTCCATGGCCCTGCCCTTTCCGTTCCGGGCTCGGGTATCGCCCTTCTCGAACGTGCACCCCGTCGTTTGTAGCAGGCGGAGAGCCCTGAGAACCCGGAAAACCGGGACGTCCCCGGGCCCCGGGAGGGGGCCGGGGACGTCCGGGTCTTGTTCCGGGGCGGGTCAGGACTGCTTGGCGGCGTTCTTCGCCTTGATCCGGGCCGCCTCCTTGCGGACCTCGGCCTGGGTGGCGCGCTCCTTCTGGAGCCACTCCGGCATGTCCTGCTTCAGGGTGTCGATCTGCTCGGTGGTGAGGGCCTCGGTGACCCCGCCGCGCGCGAGTCCGGCGATGGACACGCCCAGCTTCGCCGCGACCACCGGACGGGGGTGCGGGCCGTTCTTGCGCAGCTCCACCAGCCACGCGGGCGGCTCGGTCTGCAGCGCGTTCAGCTCGGCGCGCGAGACCACGCCCTCCTGGAACTCGGCGGGGGTGGCCGGAAGGTACACACCCAGCTTCTTCGCCGCGGTCGCGGGCTTCATCGTCTGGGTGTTCTGGTGCGAGGTCATGCCGTCAAGGGTATCGAGCGCGTGCACGACCTCCGACCACGCCGGGTAACCTGGCCAGGTGACAGGCTCGGACACCTCCCCCCCGGCTCCCTCGGCCCCCGCGGCACCCCCGGCTCCCGCCCCCGGCTTCCGGCTGGCGTACGTACCGGGCGTCACCCCCGGCAAGTGGGTCCGGATCTGGAACGAACGGCTCCCGGAGATCCCCCTCACCCTGCTCCAGGTGCCCGCCGCCGAAGCCTGCGGACTGATGGCGGGCGGGGACGCGGACGCCGGCATCGTCCGGCTGCCGGTCGACCGGGACGTCTTCAGCGCGATCCCCCTCTACACCGAGACCACCGTCGTGGTGATCCCCAAGGACCACCTGCTGGCGGCCGCCGACGAGGTGTCCACCGGAGACCTCGCCGACGAGATCGTGCTGCACCCGATGGACGACACCCTCGACTGGGAGTCCCTGCCGGGCCGTCCCGCGATCGAACGGCCCGCCACGACGGCGGACGCCATCGAACTGGTCGCCGCCGGCATCGGCGTCCTCGTCGTCCCGCAGTCCCTGGCCCGTCTGCACCACCGCAGGGACCTCACCTACCGGCCGGTGGCGGACGCCCCGGAGTCCCGGGTCGCGCTCTCCTGGCCGGAGGACCGCACCACCGACCCGGTCGAGCACTTCATCGGCATCGTCCGCGGCCGCACGGTCAACAGCACCCGCGGCCCGCAGGCCCCCGGCGATCAGCCGAAGTCCCGCCCCGCACCGGACAGGAAGTCCGGCAAGACCCCGGCGAAGGGGAAGACCGCCGGGAAGCCGACCGGGAAGTCGACGGGGAAGTCGACCGGGAAGCCGGCGGGCAAGAACCCGCGCGCCGGCGGAGCCGCGCCCAAGGCGGCCAAGGGCCGCAAGCCCCGCCGCCGCCCGTAGGACACCCCCAACCCGTCACCCGCGCAGCGGTCCGGTCGTTCCCCATCCGGGCGTCCGCGAGCCGGTGCGCCGCTAGGCTGGGCAGCGCGCCGAGGGGCGGCGGGGACGCGTCCAGGGAAGCGAAGGGGAGAACCGGAGCGATGGACGACCGGGCGCGCCGCGCGGCGCGGCGGGTGGGGCTGCTGGTCATCGCGGTGGTGCTGTTCGCCGCCGGATGCAGCGGCGGCGGGGACGGCGGGGACGGCGACGGGGTCCCGGACACCACGGACAAGGCGAGCCCCGGCGCGGTACGGCTCCCCGAGCCGCACATGGCCTTCGACTACCAGATCGGCGACCCCTACCGCCCGCCGAAGGGAGTACGGGCCGTCTCCCGCGACCGCACCGCACCGCCCGCCCCCGGGCTGTACAACATCTGCTACGTCAACGCCTTCCAGGCCCAGCCCGACGCCACCGCGTGGTGGCAGAAGAACCACCCCGACCTGCTGCTCCGCAAGAACGGCGGCGCCGACGGCCCGCTCGTGATCGACGAGGACTGGGACGAGGCCCTGTTCGACGTGTCCACGCCCGCCAAGCGGGAACGGCTCGCCCGCGTCGTGGGGGAGTGGATCGACGGCTGCGCCGCCTCCGGCTTCCAGGCCGTGGAGGCCGACAACCTCGACTCCCACGAGCGCTCCGGCGGACGCCTCACCCCCGAGCACGACCTGGCCTTCGCCCGGCTGCTCATCGACCGCGCCCATGCCGCCGGCCTGGCCATCGGCCAGAAGAACGCCGCCGAACTGGCCGGCCGCGGCAAGGGCATCGGCTTCGACTTCGCCATCGCCGAGGAGTGCGGCCAGTACGACGAATGCGAGGTCTACGCCGAAGCCTTCGAGAACCGGGTCTTCGACGTCGAGTACGAGGCGGCCGGGCTCGCCGCCGCCTGCCGGGCGTACGGAGGAACCCTCTCGATCGTGCTGCGCGACAAGGACGTCCGGCCGGCCGGGGAGGCCGGCCACCGCCGCCGGACCTGCTGACTCCCCGAAGTGCGGGGAGTGCGGAGCGTGCCGAGACTGATGCCATGGCGAACACAGCGAACCCCGCGAACGGGGCGAACACGTCGCAGACGGCCGTACTGGAGGGCGGACCGCCCGACCTGCCGTCCCGGACCGTCCCGGTCCCCGCTCCCGGCGAGGACCTGAAGATCCAGCACCGCGGCGGCTACGAGCACTTCCGGCCGACCCCGCGGCACCAGGACACCTCCGAGGGGCGGCTCCCGGTCTACGAGTGGTGGGAACGCACCGAGATCGCCGAGTGACGGCCGGCCGGCCCGGGTGAACGCCGGCCGGCCGGGCGGGACGCACGAGCCGTCCCGCCCGGCCGCCGTCTCACACGGCCGCGGCCTCCGCCGGCGCGGACGGCCGCACGGGGGCGAGCCGCCCCGACCGGTGCAGCCCGTACACCGCCGCCGCACACACCAGGCCGAGCGCCGCCAGCGCGATCCACGGCAGGGCGGGAAGCCCCGCGTCACGGGCCGCGTCGAGCGCCACCCCGGTCAGCAGGTTTCCGAGGGTGATCCCGATCCCGCAGACCGTGTTGTACAGCCCGTAGTGGGTGGCCACGAGCCGGTCCCCGGCGAGCCGCACGATGGTGTCCATCTCGAACGGATAGGCGATCATCGTGCCCACCGCCAGCAGCACTGCGCACAGCGCCGGTGCTCCGCCGGCCATCAGCCACCGCCCCGGTCCGGCGTCCGGCACCGGCAGCACCGCCGGCACCAGCAGCGGCACGAAGCCCGAGCCCATCGCGAGCAGCCCCCAGGTGAGCGCCCGGCCCGGCTCCAGACGGGCCTTGCACCACGCGGTGATCCGCGTCTGGAAGAGGATCGTGCTCAGCCCCGACACGGCGAACAGCACCGCCACCGCGACCGTGCCGAACCGCCCCTCCCCGCCCAGCCGCCGTACCTCGAGCGGCAGCGCCAGGTACACCTGGAACGACATCACGTACGAGCCGGTCATCGCCACGGAGAACAGCAGGAACGACCGGTTGGCCAGCATGCCCCGCCACTGCCGGAGCACCCCCTCCGCCGGACCGTCGCCGTCCGCCTTCGGATCCGTGCCGCGCCGGGCCGGCAGGGCACGGATCTGGACCACGCTCAGCACGGCGAAGGTGCCGGCCGCCACCAGACAGGTGACCCGGAAGTCCACCCCCGTGAGCACCATGCCGACCAGCGGGCCGAGCAGGATCCCGGCCTGGTAGAAGACGTTGAACAGGGCGAACGCCTCCACCCGCCGCTCACCGGCGTCCGTGGCCAGGTACGCCCGGGTGGCCGGGTTGAACAGTGCTCCCGCCAGCCCGGTGGCCGCGGACGCGGCCAGCAGCGCGGGCACCGAGTCGACCAGCCCCAGCGTGGCGAAGCCGATGACGCGGAGCACCAGCCCCGCGATGATCATCGGCTTGTAGCCGAGGCGGTCGGCCAGCGTGCCGCCGATCAGGAACATGCCCTGCTGACTGAAGTTGCGCACGCCGAGGATCAGCCCGACCAGCCATCCGGCCAGCCCCAGCGGACCGGCCAGATGGGCCGCCAGGTAGGGCATCAGCATGTAGAAGCCCAGGTTGATGGTGAACTGGTTCACCATCAGCAGCTGGACGCTGCGCTCGTACGTGCGGACCTGCGCGAAGGTGCTCCTCACTCGCCCGCGTCCTTCGTCTCCGGAGCACCGTCCGCGCCCTGCCCGCCGTCCAGGCCGTCCCGGGCCTCCCCGTCCGCCAGGCCGAGCGGGTCGGTCACGGCGGTGCACCGGGTCCAGCGGCCGACCTCCTTCTCGTTCAGGCTGCCGATCACCTCGGGCTCGGCCGCGGGCGGCGCGTCCAGCAGGCCGTGCGCCGCGCAGTAGTCGTCGTCGTAGACGGTGCCGAGGTAGCGCTGCGGCCCGTCCGGGAAGACCGCCGCGATCCGGGTGTCCGCGGGCAGCGTCCGCGCCAGCCAGCCCGCCACCAGGGCGACGGCGCCGACGCTCCAGCCGCCGGTGGCGTAGTGGGAGGAGGCCAGCCGCCGGCAGGTCCACACGGCCTCCGCCGGGGACACCCAGTGCACCTCGGAGAACTGGTCGTACGCCACGTTGCGGGGGTAGATGCTCGACCCCAGCCCGCGCATCAGCCGGGGCCTGGCGGGCTGGCCGAAGATGGTCGAGCCGATCGTGTCGACGCCCACCAGGCGCAGGCCGGGGTAGAGCTGCCGGAGCACCCGGGACACCCCCGCGGAGTGCCCGCCGGTGCCCACGCTGCACACCAGCACGTCGATGTGGCCGAGTTCGGCGGCCAGTTCGAGGGCCAGCGGGGTGTAGGCGGTGGTGTTGTCCGGGTTGTTGTACTGGTCCGGGCACCAGGACCCGGGGTGCTGCGCCATCAGCTGCTGCACCCGGTCGCGGCGCGCCTGCTGCCAGCCACCCGTCGGGTGGGGCTCCGACACCACGTTGACCTGCGCCCCGTAGGCGGTCAGCAGGCGCGTCATGGAGTTCTCCAGACCCGGGTCGGTGACCAGGGTGACCGGGTGGCCGTGCACCATGCCGGCCAGGGCCAGCCCCAGCCCCAGGGTGCCGCTGGTGGACTCGATGATCCGGGCGCCCGGCTTCAGGTCGCCCCGGGCACGGGCCCGTTCGACCATGTGCAGTCCGGGACGGTCCTTGATGCCGCCGGGGTTGAACCCTTCGAGCTTCGCCCAGAACCCGCGTCCGGCCGGAGCCAGGGGTTCGGAGATCCGCAGCAGCGGGGTGTTGCCGACCAGCCCCGACAGGGCGGATCGCGCGGAAGGGGTCACGTCGGTGGTCGAGGTATGCATTGTTCCGCTCTCGTTCGGTGAAGCGCTTCGGGGATTCACTCGGAACGCACGCCGTCCCGCGCGGGCCCGTGGCCCGGGGCGGTGGGACGAGCATGCGGCGGCCCTTTCGCGGGCCGCTCGGCGAGCGGTCTAGATGCGCCACCGGCAGACGGCCGTGAGGGTGGACCGGCCGGTCGCGGCCGGACGGGCTCTGGTCGCGCCGGGTGCGGCGGCCGTCGGCGGGAGACCGGCCGGGCCGCCGGCCGTCGCGTACCCCGGCACTGCCGGGGTGGCCGGGGCGGGCTGGGGCGTGCTCTGCGCCTGCGGCGCCAGGCCGGGCGTGTTGCAGTCGGTGGCGTGGCCGTGCCCATGCCCGTGCCCGTGCCCGTGCCGGTTCTCGTGCCCGTGCTGGTTCTCGTGCTCGGGCTCGGGCTCGTGGGGGCGATGGCGGTGGCCGTCCGGCGCGACCGGCGCCACCGCCACCACCGGCGACAGCGCGGGCGCGGCGGGCGCGTACGGAGCCGGGTCGATGAGGGCGAGGCAGTGGAACGCCGCGAACAGCAGCGTCCCCAGCAGCCCGGCGAACACCCCGGCGGCGCGGTGGACGCGGAACGGCGGGACGCCGAGCGGCGGGACGCGGGAAGGCGTGAAGCGAGCAGGCAGGACGTGGACGGGGCGGACGCGGAAAAGAGGGAAGCGGGACGGGCGCGGCACAGTGCCTCCGTGCAGCAGTGAGGAGAACGGTCTGCTGGGAACAGACCGCCCCTACACCCGGAGGACGCCCGTGGTTCTCCCGCCCGGCAGCGCGGCACCGGATCCGTCGGCGACGGGATGCGCCACCCCGCGCGGGGCGGCCTCGGGCGCCGTGTCCGCGGCGGCCGCGCGCGGCGGGTGGGCCGGGTGCGCCGGGTCCACGGGAAGCGTCTGCGGCGCCGTCGCCGCCGAGCACTCGTGGGCCGGATGTGCGGGCCCGTGCCCCTGCGGCGCGACCACGGCGCCCGCCGTGGCGACATGCCCGTGGGCGGAGGCGCTCCCCGCGTCCGGAGCGTGGGCGCACAGGAAGCCCACGACGATCAGACACAGCCCGAGCAGCCGCAGCAGAACCGCTGCGGAGCGGCCCGAAGAGGCGCGAGAACGAGACCGGGCTGTGATCACTCCGTGATCGTAACCGCCACGCGCCCCCGTCAGGTGAACAGATCCGGTCAGTTTGTGGAGGATTCGCGTCGGTGCCGCCCGGACGGCTCTGCCCGGGCGGCACCGGCACCGGCCGGACCGCCGCTCTCCGGCGGCTCCTCGGGACGCAGGGCGAGGGTGCCGTCCGGCCGGGGCCGGATCCGGACGCCGAAGTGACGGCTGACCCGGTCGAGGGTGCCGCCCAGCCACCGCGAGTCCGCCGCCGAGGCGCGCCGCAACCGCATCCGCCTGGCCTGCAGCGGCACGACGCACAGCTCGCGCAGCCGGCCCGTGGCGGCCTCCACGGAGACCAGGTAGAGCGGCCGCAGGTCGTCCCGGTACGTGGCGTAGCCGGTGATGCCCTCGTAGTCGTTGATCAGGTCCCCGCAGCCGTACGCGATGAGCCGTCCCCGGTACACCTCCACCGGCCGGGGGTGGTGCGAGGAGTGCCCGTGCACCACGTCCGCACCGGCGTCCACGAGCGCGTGCGCGAACCGGATCTGGTCCGGGGGCACCCGGTAGCCCCAGTTGGAGCCCCAGTGCACCGAGACGACGCACACGTCGCCCGGCCGCTTCGCCTCCCGGATCCGGACGGCCAGCTCGGCCGCCGCGGAACCGGAGGCCTCGGCGGCGAACGCGACCCCGCTCCGGTCGGCCGTCGCCGCCCAGTCCGGCGGCACCCCGCTGGACTCCATGCCGAGCGACAGCACCAGGACCCGTCGGCCGCGGCCCACGGGCACGGCCGCCGGCCGCGCTGCCTGTTCGGCGTCCCGGCCCGCCCCGGCCGTCCGCAGTCCGGCCGCGGCCAGCACGTCCAGCGTCTCCTCGAGCCCGCGCCGCCCGTAGTCCAGCACGTGGTTGTTCGCGAGCACGCACACATCGGGGCGGGCAGCCGTCAGGCAGGGCAGGTTGGCGGGGTGCATGCGGTAGTGGATCCCCTTGCCGGGGATGGCGTCGTCACTTCGCGTGACACTGGTCTCCAGGTTCAGCACCAGCGCGTCGGGCGCGGTCCGGGCGAGCACCCGCAGCACGACGCCCCACGGCCAGGAGAAGTCCACGGGCCGCGGGATCGGCCCGTTCACCGCCTCGGCCAGCTCCACGTACGTCCGGGCATCCCGCACGTACGCCTCCGCCAGCGCCGGATCACCGGGGTGCGGAAGGATCTGGTCCACGCCGCGGCCGAGCATCACGTCCCCGGTCAGACACAGCGTGACGGCACCACCCTGCACCCTTCCCAGCCTAGGGGGTGTCTCGCCGATCAGGCCGGGCTCGCGGCGTCCGGCACCGCGGAACTCGCCCGCCGGGCGTCCCCGGCCCGGAACCTGATCCTGGTTCCCGCACGCTCAGCGGCGCTGCCACTCCTCGGCCAGCAGGCGGTAGGAGCGCACCCGGTCGGCATGGTCGTGCGTGATCGTGGTGATCAGCAGCTCGTCCGCGCCGGTGGCCTCCCGGAGCCGTTCCAGGTGGTCGGCGACCGTCCCCGGGGACCCCGTGAACTGCGTGTCCACCCGGTCCGCCACCAGCTTCGCGTCGGCCTCCGTCCACGGCAGGGCCCGGGCCTCGGCCGGCGAAGGGAAGGGGACGGCGCCCTCCGCGGTCCGGATGCTGCGCACCCACGGGCCGTATCCGGCGGCCAGTTCCCGGGCCGTCGCGTCGTCCTCGGCCACCACCACGTCCGCCGACACGCTCACGTACGGCCGCTCCAGCCCGTCGGACGGTTTGAACGCGGCCCGGTAGGCCTCCACCGCCTCCAGCACCGTCGCCGGACTGACGTGGTAGTTCGCCGCGAAGCGGAGCCCGTTGCGGCCGGCCGTCTCCGCGCTCTGCCCGCCGCTGCTGCCCAGGATCCACACCTGGACCCCGGCCCCCCCGCCCGGCACGGCATGCGCTTCGACGCCCTCCGGCGACCGGTACTCCCCGCGCAGCAGCGCGAGCACGTCGTCGACCTGCTCGCCGTAGTCCTGCGGGCCGGCACCGGGCAGGTTCAGCAGCTTCTGCTGGAGGGCGACCCGGGGATGGCCCAGGAGGTGGGCGAAGGAGAAACGGGGCGGGATGAGCAGCCCGTTGGGGGCGTGCCCGGTGAAGGGCTCGGGGGCCGCCTCCGCGCGCTGCGGCGGGCGGCCGGCCGACCGGCCAAGGCCCAGGTCCAGCCGGCCCGGGTGGAGGGCGTCGATCAGGCCGAACTCCTCGACCGTGGACAGCGCCGTGCGGTGGCCGAGCTGTACGGCACCCGAACCGATCCGGATCACGGACGTCGCGGAGGCGGTCAGTGCCAGCACCACCGCCGGGGAGCTCCCCGCCACACCGGGGTTGAGGTGGTGCTCGGCGAACCAGTAGCGGGCGTAGCCGAAGCTCTCCGTCTGCCGGGCCAGGTCGATGCTGCGGTGCAGGGCCTCGGCGGCGGTCGAACCGGAACTGATCGGCACGAGATCGAGGACCCCGAGCGGTACGCCGGTCATGGGCGGGTCTCCTTCGCAGGTCGGGGAACGGGGGTCGGGGATCTCACGGCCGGGAACTTCACGGGGCCGTGGCCCGCCGGTCGGTGCGCTCCCCGGACCGCTGCGCCCCGGGCACGGCCAGCCCGAGGTGGTCGCGCAGGGTGGTGCCGGTGTACTCGGTGCGGAACACCCCGCGTTCCTGGAGCAGCGGGACCACCGTTTCGGCGAACGCGTCCAGGCCGCCCGGGGTGAGGTGCGGCACCAGGATGAAGCCGTCGGCGGCGTCCTGCTGCACCAGCGTGTCGATGGAGTCGGCGACGGTGGCGGGGGAGCCGGTGAAGGTCTGCCTGGCGGTGGTGGCGATGACCAGCTCGCGGATCGACAGGTTCTTCGCCTCGGCCAGCGCCCGCCATTCCCGGGCGGTGGAAAAGGGGTCCCGGAACTGCCGTACGCTCGCCCGGCCGAGGGCGACGGTGTTCTCGCCGGGCACCGGGTCGGTCTCGGGCAGCGGGCCGTCCGGGTCGTAGGCGGACAGGTCGCGGTTCCAGACGTGCTCCAGGTACTTGATCGCGGTCTGTCCGCTGACCTGGGCCCGCCTGACCTCGTGGGCGAGCTCCCGCGCCTCGGCGTCGGTGTCGCCGAGGACGAAGGTGGCGGCCGGCAGGATCTTGAGCTCCTCGGGGCGGCGGCCGTAGCGGGGCAGCCGGTCCTTGACATCGGCGTAGAACGCCCGGCCTTCCTCCAGGGTTCCGTACCGGCCGAAGATCGCCTCGGCCCGCGCGGCGGCGAACTCCCGGCCCTCGTCCGAGTCGCCCGCCTGGAAGAACACCGGCCGGCCCTGCGGGCTGCGCGGTACGTTGAACCGGCCCTCGATGTCGAAGTGCTGCCCGCGGTGCGCGAAGGCACCGGCGCGCGCGTCGCGCAGGAACACGCCGGCGGCCGGGTCCGCGGCGATCTCGGTGCCGTCCCAGGAGTCGAACAGCTCGGTGGCGGTCTCCAGGAACTCCCGGGCGCGGGTGTACCGGTCCTCCCGGGGCAGGAACCCGCCGCGCCGGAAGTTCTCCCCGGTGAAGGCGTCCCAGGAGGTCACCACGTTCCACGCGGCCCGCCCGCCGGAGAGGTGGTCGAGGCTGGCGAACTGGCGGGCCACCTCGTAGGGCTCGTTGAAGGTGGAGTTGATGGTGCCGGTCAGGCCGAGGTGTTCGGTGACGGCGGCCAGCGCGGCCAGCACGGTGAACGTGTCGGGGCGTCCCACCACGTCCAAGTCGTAGATCTTCCCGCCCTGTTCGCGCAGCCGGAGCCCTTCGGCGAGGAAGAGGAAGTCGAACTTGGCGCGTTCGGCGGTCCGTGCGAAGTGGACGAAGGAGTCGAACTCGATGTGGCTGCCGGCCGCCGGATCGGTCCACACCGTGGTGTTGTTGACTCCGGGGAAGTGGGCCGCGAGGTGGATCTGCTTGAGCGGTTTGCCGTCCGCCCGGTGCGTGCTCATGGGTCCTGCCGTCCTTCCGGGTACGGGGTTTCTGCCGGTACGGGATCAGGCCGCCGGGTCGGCGGCGTACCGGTTCGCGGGGCGGTCCAGTCCGAGCAGCCCGCGCAGGGTGCCGGCCCCGTACGCACGCCGGAACGCGCCGCGCCGCTGGAGCTCCGGGACCAGGCCCCGGGTGATGGCCGGCAGGTCGTGGGCGATCACGCCCGGCAGCAGCCGGAAGCCGGTCAGGCCCGTCCCCTGCCATTCCTGCAGCAGGTCCGCGAGGTCCCCGGGCGTGCCGGTGAACACCGCGGTGTCCGGGCCGTACGCACCCCCCTCCGGTCCGGCGAGTGCGTCGAGCCGGTCGCGGCGGGCGGCCGCGGCCGCGCCGTCGGTGTCCAGGAACACGGTGAGGTCGGCGAAGACGTGCCGCGGGCCGGGAGGCAGGGGCAGCACGGCCGTCGCCGCCCGCGCCTCTTCCAGGTCGCGCGGGGTGACGTACACCAGGTCGAGCAGACCGGCCCGGGGTGCCGCGGCGCCGACGGAGGCGGTGACCAGGGGCTGTCCCTGTGGCGGTCGCGGGGTGATGGAGGGCCCGCGGACGCGGAAGTGAGGCCCCGTGAAGTCGATGTAGTGGAGCTTGTCGCGGTCGATGAACCGGCCGGTGGAGCCGTCCCGGATCTCGGCGTCGTCCTCCCAGCTGTCCCACAGCCGCCGGACCACCTCGATGTGGTCGGCGGCCTCCCCGGCGAGTTCGCCCACCGGGACCGGGAACTCCCGGCGGCCGAAGTGCGCTGCCTCGTGGGCGAGTCCGGAGGTCTGGACGCGCAGGCCCGCCCGGCCCCGGCTGACGTGGTCGAGGGTGGCGATCGCCTTGGAGACGTGGAACGGCTCGGTATGGGTGGCCGTCACGCTCGGGACCAGTCCGATGTGCCGGGTGAGCGGCGCGATCCGGGCGGCGGTCAGCACCGCGTCCAGCCGGCCGCGCACCCGGTCGGTGCGGGCGTCGGGCTCCGCCGCCGCGGAGGACTGGAGGGCCAGGCCGTCCTCGAAGGTGACGAAGTCCAGCAGCCCGGCCTCGGCCTCGGTCACGACATCGGCCCAGTAGCGGGCGGTGAAGAGTTCCGCGGGCCGGGCTCCCGGCTCGCGCCAGGCGGCCGGGTGCCGGCCGGCGCCGTCGAGCGCGACGGCGAGGTGCAGTTCGGACACGTCGAGGGGCGCCTTCCTGATCCGGGACCCGGGGGGAGTCCGGGTCCGCGGAACCGACGCTAGGCGGGAGGGGGATAAGGGACAATGCCCGTGGTATTAAGGCTTTTTGGCGGGATTGTTTCCGGTGTTTCCGGTGTCCTGACCGCGAGGAACAACGGCCGACGGCGCAGGGTGAAGCCGATCGGCTCGTAGAGCCGGATCGCCGTGGTGTTGACCGCTGCGGTGTGCAGGAAGGGCACCTCCCCGCGGTCCCGGATGCCCGCGGCCACCGCCCGCACCAGCCGGGTTGCCAGCCCCCGGCCGCGATGGCCGGGGTGCGTGCACACCGCGCTGATCTCCGTCCAGCCCGGTGGCCGCAGCCGTTCCCCGGCCATGGCGACCAGCCGCCCGTCGTACCGGATCCCCAGGTACGTGCCCAGCTCCACCGCGCGCCGCAGGCACGGGCCCGGCCGGGTGAGGGCGATCAGGCCGAGCATCTCCGGCACGTCGTCCGGACCGAGCCGCACGGCCTCGGGCGCCGGTTCGGAGCGCAGCCCGGTGAGCCCGACGACCCGCCCCGGGCCGGCCAGGGCGTGCAGGTCCGCCCAGGAGCGCGGGTCGCCGGGGTCGGCGAGGGCCGCAAAGGGTCACCAGCTTCCAGCCGTCGCGGTAGAAGCTGAGGTTCCCCGACCCCATGTCGTCGACGAGGACCACGACGATGTTGGGGGCGCGTCCTGCGGGCCGTCGCGGCGGCTGCCAGGAGGGCTCGGACTCGGCGAAGGTACGGCCCACACGTCCGGCGAAGCCCTCGTAGGGGTCGCGCCTGACCGGGCCGGCGGCGGAGGCCCCTGGTATCCCGGTCATGCCCGCACCTCCGCGCCACGACGGTTGGACGGCAGCCGGCCGGGCAGCCCGGCCAGACCACAGGTGCCGGAGACGGCGGAGAACACCAGACCACCCCCGACCACCGCGGACAGCAACGGGAAGGCCGGGTGCACCAGCTGCCCCCGCTCGCCGGCCTCCCGCAGTCCGGCCACGCTCCGCGCGAGCCGGTCGAGGGGCACGTTGAGGGCGTCCGGCAGATGGCCGGGGGAGACACCCGAGGTCAGGAGGCCCTGCCGGGGATACCAGGCACGGCGGGAACGCCCGTCCCCGGCCTCGTGCGACTGCTCGTGCAACTGCCATGAGCCGGCCATGTTGCGGCAACAACCCCACCGCCCCGCACCCTTCACCGCTCGGGCGACCCCGCGTCCGCCACGCGGGACCGCCCTGTCGCGCCCCCGCTACAGAGCCCGCCCCGACCGCAGGTCGGGGAGCGGTTCGACGGGGTCGCGGTCGCCGGCACGGATCCAGTGGCTGTTGTCGTGATACCGGATCGACTGCCTGTCGCCATGCCGACTCGGCTCGTACCTCGTGAGGCGGACGCCGGTGTAGTAATCGGCGGGCGAGCCGTCGTACAGCCCCAGGGCGTGGGCGAAGACGCGGTCGGCTGCGCTGGGCCCCAGGAGGAGAATGCCGCGCTCACGGAGCACCGGCGCGGCCTCACGGAGCCGACGCTGCCAGTTCTCGCCCGCCAGTTCGATGAGTACGGAAGGCGGCACACCTCTTCCCTCGAACCGGGTGAAGAGCTCGACCAGGCGGTCGAGGCTGCTCCCCCGAACGGTCCGGAGCTGGTCCGCGTAGGAGACGTGCAGCCGGAAGGCCGGAGGGAGCGGTTTGTGGCGGTGGAGCCACAGCACCTCGTTGCGCAACGTCCGTGCGCTGAGTCTGGGGCGGTCCCCTTGGACCATGTGCTCGGCTTGGAGCCTCAGCAGCCCGACGGACCAGCGGGACACCCTGTCGTCGACGTGGACGAGCATCACGAGTCGGCCGAGCGCGGAGCGGGGAAAGTCCCACTGCTGGGACAGTGACAGCTTGACGTCGAAGCCCACGGCCTTGTCGTGCAGATCCCGCGCGAGCAGGATCAAGTCGGTCGAGCCCCCCGGCCCGAACGGCCCCCAGCTCCGCAAACCGTGCTCGACCGCCAGCGCAAGTCTGGAGCGTGCCGCACGGTTCCTCCACTTGAGGTTGCCCGTGGAACCCGCCTGGGCCGCGTCGGCGTCGATGCTGTCGCGCAGCAGCCTGGCGAGCCGATCGCCGTCGGGGTCCGCTGCGTTGCACGCCATCGCGAGCTTGTGCATCCCGGGGTCACTCAAGGGCCAGGTTGCTTCCGCCGGCACCAGGAGCCGGCTCCCGGCGTCCGCACCGGTCGGAGTCGCGTCCACGTATACGCGTTCGGCAGACGGGCTCGCCGCCATGACGGCATGCGCCTTCGCGGACATGTGGACGACGGGCCAGGTGCTGCTGCGCCGGGCGAGCGAGCGGACTTCATGGGCGTGCAGCAGCAGTTCGACGCCGTGTGGCCGTGTTCCGCTGAATTCCGTCACGGTGACGGCCATATGCACCGCGTACGGGAAACCCGATGCGGTCAGCGCCCGGGGAAGCTGCTCCGCCAGGCCGTTCACCAGGTCCGCGGTGCCGATCGACGCGTCACAGACCAGGACACAACCGCCCGCGATCAGTTCCGACCCGACGAGGCAGTTCTGCGCGGTGCTCAGGTGGCGGATCACCTGTTCCGCCACTCGGGCCAGGTGCTCGGAAAGGCGTTGGACCTCCTCTTCGCCGGCGGGTCCGGCGGCCATCTCGAAGCCGATCAGCGTCCTCATCCCGAAGAGGGCCCGTGCAGTGGCCCTGAGCCGGCCCACCCGCTCGGGGTCGCGGCCGTCCATCAGGTACCCGGCCCGCTCCAGGACACGAAGGGCCGTGTACACGTCGTCGGCGTGCCGGAGGAGCACGGCCGCCTGGAGCTCCAGGGCATCCGCCTGTTCCCACTCGAGTCCCGGGTCCTGGAAACGGAGGACGGCCTCCTCGGAGGCTGCGAGCGCCTCCAACCGTCGACCCAGCTGGAGGCAGGCGTCCACGGTGTCGACCAGGACCTCGCCCACGGCCCGCTCGTCGCCCAGGGACTCGTGGGCCCGGCGGAGTTCCGTCAGGACCTCCAGCGCCCGGTCGTGGCGGCCCGCCGCCGAGGCCGCGACAGCGACGAAGCGCAGGGCCTCACGGGCGAGCGGCACGCGGACCGGATCGAAGTCCTCTTCGAGGACCTCCTCGGCCCGTTCCAGGGCCTCCGGGGTCCTGCCGAGCCGCAGCTCCGCCCTGGCGAGGCCGAGATGGGCCGACGCGAGGGCGTAGGGGTCGGATTGCACGGTGAAGCCATGGGCCGCCTCCTGCAGGTACCCCCGGGCCCGCGCCGGTTCACCCTGCTCGACGGCCAGCGTTCCGGCCAGCAGCAGCACGTGGGAGGACAGCAGGTGCCAGGGCGAGAGCTCGGCATCGGGCAGCAGCGGCTCCAGACGCTCGGCGGCGTCCCGGATCCGGCCGCAGGCGTGGTCGGCCCAGGCCAGGGCCAACCGGGCGAAGCCCTGGTCTCCGGACCGGATCAGGATGTCCGCCGCGCGTTCGAAGGCATGCCGGTGACGAGCCGGTCCGCCGGTGTCACGCAGCAGGAACAGCAGTACGACCAGATCCTCTCGTGCCTGCCGGTCGCGCATGCGATCGCCGGCATCGATCACCGAAGCGAGCGCGTTGGAGATCCATGTGTCCGACGGCGGCCCGAGCAGGCTCTCGGTCTCCTCCGGGGTCAGGTCCGGGTCGCGTTCACCCAGCAGGTGGGCGAGGTGAGAGGCGGGACGGGAGGCATCGTGGAGGAGGACGGCGGCGGACCGGTGGAAGGCGGCCAGACCGCCGTCGATGCGCTGTCTCCAGCCGGCCTCGCAGACGCGGAGGAAAGCCGCGTGGAGGGCTGTGTGGAACCGGTATCCGTCCTGGCTCCGCCTTTCCAGCACTCCCGCGTCGGCGAGCTGTTCCATGGTCCTGCGCGCCCGGTCGGCAGTGACCCCGAGCAATGACCGGGCCTCGTGGACCATCAGGCGGCCCGTTCCCGCGACAGCCATGCACGCGGCCGCATCGAGCAGCTCGGCCGGGAGAACCCGCTCCATCAGACCGTGGAACGAGAAGTCGGACCTGGAACGCCCTCCTGCGACGTCGGCGTGGAGCAGCACCCTGATCAGGTCCTCCTCCACGGCACACGACGGGTCCTCCGCCAGCCAGGCGCCGCAGAGCCTTGCCTCCAGCGGGTACCACTTCCCGTTGCCGCCGAGGAAGGCGAGCATCAGGGACCGGTCCCGTGGGTCCAGCCGCGGCCCCGCGGTGGCGGCCACCACCGCCACGGCGTCCTCCCCGGACAGCGGGAGCAGGTGAGCGGTGGCGAACCCGGAGGGCACGTGCTCGGGATTCCGTACGGTCACCAGCCAGGCGCAGTCCGGGGCCCCGGCGCACAGCCGGCCGAGGAAGCCGGTGTCGTGCGCATCGTCCAGGACGACCAGGACCCGCTGCTCCCGCAGGGCGTCGACGGCGGCGGTCAGGAGCTCGCCCGTGCTCTGTGGGCCGCCCTCCGCAGGCCGGCCCAGTGCGGTCAGCAGCATGCTCAGCGCGGCATCGGTGTCGACGGGGTGCGGGGTCGAGCCGCGCAGGTCGAGGAAGACCTGGCCGTCGGAGAAGGAGTCCCGTACCCGGTGGGAGACGTGCAGGGCCAGCGCGGTCCTGCCCACGCCCGGCTCGGCCCCTTCGGCGGTCAGGCACCACCGGCGGGGTCCGCCGAGGTCCGCGCCGAGTGCGTTGACCAGGGTGTGGACCAGCTCTTCGGAGCCGACGAACGGGTCCGGCGCCGGCGGCAGGTCGTAGGGCCCGGGCTCGGGCGGCGGGGTGGTCCGCTCCGGTGCGGCCACGCCGAGCAGTTCCAGCGTCTGCCGGGAGGCGCGGGCGAACGGCCGCAACTCCACCGGGAGTTCGCCGGCAGCTGCCGCATCGGGCAGGACCGAGGCGAGTCCGGTGGTGCCGGCGCGTTCGGCGACGTGACGGTCGAGGGAGTCGTGGAGGTGCCACACGTCTTCCGTGGTGAGCCGCTCCCGCAGGACCGACTGCGCGTCCGCGCCCAGCGAGAGCGTCACCGAGCCACCCTCGTCGGCGAGTTCGAACAGACCGCTGGTGACCACCTCCGCCACGTCCGCCGTGGCGGCCTCCGGTACCAGGGCCTCCCGGATCAGCTGCAGTACGGGCAGGCCCAGCCGGTCGAAGGCGGAACACAGCACCGCGAGGCGGACCGCCGGCCGGCTCGCGGTGCGCAGGAACCCGTGTGCGCGGACCTGCGGCGGCACCGGCCTGGCGGCCGGCCCGGACCGGGCGGGCAGCCGGCCGGTCGGCGGGACCAGGACCGCACTGCAGCCGGCCGGGTCGTTCCGCATCAGCGCGCGCGACCACCGCCCCAGGGAGTGCGCGGACAGGGACAGTACCGGCACCGGCTGCCAGTGCGAGGGCCCTCCGGCCGTGTCCCGGTCGAGCAGCGGCGGGTTCTCGTGGGGGAGCTGCGCGCCGTACGGGCCGGGGACGGTCGGGGTGACCCGTACGAGCGGGAGGTCGAGGCCGGTGCCGCGCCACAGCCGGGTGGGCAGCGGGTTGAGCAGGGCGGTCGGGGTCGTCCCCGCCCACGCGTGCAGCAGCCGCCACACCCCGGGCCGCCGCCACGCGTCCGCCGAGCAGTCGGACACGACGACCACCAGCATCCGGCCGTCCGGGGAGCCGGCCGGGCCGGGCGCCACGGGGCTGCCGTCCGGCCGGAACGACAGGTCGCGGACCCGGAGCGTGCGGAAGGCGCCGAGCCGGGCGACGACCGTGGCGAACTCCTCCACGGTCCCGGACCAGACCCGCATGCCGGGGGAACGGTCGACGACGAACGTCACGTCGAACCACCGCTCGGGCGCGGGGGTGAACACCGGGACGAGTTCCCCGCTGCGCGCGTAGTCGGCGACCGTCCGGTCGACGTCGAGTGCGCTCAGGCGGCCCTCCCGCCATCGCCGTTTCCACGGCCGCAACGCCCGGGTGAGCTCCAGGGCGTGCGGGAGCGCGGGGGCACGGGGGGCCGCCACGGGGGTTCCGCGGAGCGCGTCCGCCCCGGTGGCGCGCCGCTCGTGGAGGGAGCGCGTGCCGTCCCCGCCGTCCCGGTCCGTTCCCGGTGCCGCAGGCCCGCCGACCGGGGCCGGCCGCGGTCCGGTGGGTCCCGGAGGCGCGGTCGGCGCACCGGATCCGTCCGCCGTCCGCCCGGCCGGGGGCACGGGAGGTTCCGCCCCGGCCGGGTCGGGCCGGGGCCGGGCGGGACCCGGGCCGGCCGGATCCCGGTCGGCGGCCATCCGGGCGGCGAGCCAGAGGACCTCGGCCAGCGCGGTGCCGTCGAGGTCGGGCGCGGCCGTGCGCAGCGCGCCGAGCACCCGGGCAAGCCCCTCCGGCATCTCGGACCCCTCCGGAGGCCGGAACCTCCACGGCTCCTCCGGCCTTTCAGGCAGCTCCAGTGCCGGCGGCTGTTCCGGCCGCAGGTGCTGCTCCGGCCCCAGCGGCCCCACCAGCTGCTCGGGCCCCCGCGGCCACTCCGACATGCCGGACGCCTCAGGCACGGGACAGCTCGCGCAGCACCAGCTCCTCGATCTCCCGACGGCGGTCCTCGTCCGGAGCGCTCTCCGTGCTCATCAGGTGCACGGCGTTGAGCAGTTGGTCGACGGCCAGGTTCTCGCCCTCCGCCAGCCGGGCGACGAAGGAGGCGATCAGCCGCTGGGACGCCACCGCCTCAGCCGCGTCCGAGCTGAGGTGGGCGGCGACGACCCGGGTCAGCGACTCGACCGTGGGACGCGGCACGGTGAACCGCACGCAGCGCCGCAGGAACGCGGCCGGGAAGTCGCGTTCCCCGTTGCTGGTCATGACGATGAACGGGAACTCGGTGCACTGCACCCGGCCCCGCTCGATGCCGTGCTTGCCGTCGCCGTCCCACTCGCGGACCGGCACCACGTCCTGCGCGTACCGGGCGAGCTCCGGGATCTCGAACTCCCCGCGCTCCAGTACGTCCAGCAGGTCGCTCGGCAGGTCGAGGTCGCTCTTGTCGATCTCGTCCACCAGCAGCGCCCTCGGGTGCGGCGAGGGCAGCAGTGCGGTGCCCAGCGGGCCCATGCGCAGGAAGGGCGCGATGTCGTCGCTGCCGTCGGGTCCTTCCAGCCGCTGGGCGTGGATCCGGCCGAGCGCGTCGTACCGGTAGAGGGCCTCGCCCAGGGTGCTGCGCGAGGTGACGTGCCAGCGCAGCACCGGCCCCAGTGCGAGCTCGACGGCGACCTGCTCGATCACGGTCGACTTGCCCGAACCGGCGGGGCCGGTCAGCAGCAGCGGGCGGCGCAGCAGCAGGGCCGCGTTCACCGCCTCCACCAGGCCGGGCGGAGGGACGAACTCCCGGTGCAGGGGCCGGCGCGGGAACTCCCGCCAGGGCGGTGCCGGGTCGAGCCGGCGGGCCTGCTCGGGAGCTCGGCCGTGCCCGGCGTAGAAGGGCTGCCAGGTCATCAGGGTGTCTCCCCATCGGTCGGGTACCCGGCCGGGTAGTCAGTCGCGTGGTCGGCGGCGTGGTCGGTGGCGTAGTCGGTCGTGTACTTCTGGAACCAGCGGCAGAAGTCGAGGTAGTCCAGGTCGTCCCAGACGGCTCGGAGCCGGTGCAGGTCCTCCCGGCCCGGCCGGCCGGAGCCCTCACCGGCCGGATCGGAGGGGCCGCCGGGTGCGGCCGGGCCCGGCGGGCTGGACCGCCGGTTCTCCCGGTAGGCCGCGCAGAACTTCCCGGGCAGCTGGTGCCAGCTCTCGTCGACGTAGCGGCGGGCGTCCTCGGAGACCCGGTCGGCGCCGTCCGGCCACAGCACGATCGGTGACGCGGCCAGCAGGGTCACCATGATGTCGCCGAGTCTGGCCGGGCGGTGACCGAGGGCCACCGCCTTGCCCTCCGGGCGGCCGCTCAGCCGGGCGCGCAGCTCCCCGTCGGGGCGGGTGTCGCTCTCCTCCAGCCAGTGGACGCGCTCCCCGCACCGCGCGGCCTCCAGTACCCGAAGGTTCTCCCGGGCCTCGTCGTTGATCCACCACAGGTGCTCGGGCGGCTGCATCCGGTCGCTCCAGCGCAGCACCACGTCGTGCCGGTCGCCGAGCCGCCGGCCGTAGTCCGTCTCCTCGGGCCGCCACTGCACCAGCAGCGGGGCCGGGGCGGCGATCTCGACCCGTTTCAGCGGCAGGCCGACGGTCTCGGCGAGCCCGGAGGCCCAGCGCAGGGCAGCTCCGATCTGCCGCTCCACCCCGGTGCGGTCCGGGCGGCAGGGGAACTCCCGGTGCCCGTGGTGGGTCTCGCCGTCGAGCAGCCAGGCCGTCAGGGACTCGGGCCATTCGTCGCCGACGGCGGCGTGCAACGAGACGACGAGCCGGAGCCGCATGTCCCGGCTGCGTTCCGCCCACCGCTCGAACGCGTCGTTGAGGTCGATGTCCGCGCCGATGTCGGCGGCCCACTGCCGCAGGGCGGGGTGTGCGGAGGGAACGCCCGTCGCCATCGCCAGGGAGGCGACGAAACGCACCAACGGGACCACCGGACTCCGGTTGACCAGCGGCGCGCTCAGCCGGAGGTATTCCACCGCGTCGCGCAGCAGGTCGTTCCCCGCGGCCGTGGGCAGCCCCGCGGCCTGCGGGACGGCGGTGAACAGGGACCGGTTGAGCACCTTCGAGGTCAGCTCGCTGCCCGGCCACGCGGCCAGCAGCGCACGGGTGCGCGCGCAGTGCCGCAGGGCTTCGAGGACCGCCCGCGCTCGCGCGCCCTCCCGGGCACCGAGCGCGGACGCCGCCCGTTCCAGGTCGTCGAGCCCCTCCGGGCCGTCGATCGCGCGTACGCCGGCGATCCCGTGCGGGGCGTGGTGCGGCCGTACGCCGTCGGGGCCGGGGGCGGCGAGCCCAGCGGGCAGCACACGGGCGAGGGCCGCACGGGCCAGGGGGCCCAGCATCCGGCCGGCCGAGCGCACCGCATGCCGCCGGTTGTACGCCAGCCACAGCCCGGCCTCCTCGAACTGGGCGCCGTCCCAGTCCATCCGGTGGAGGTCCTGGCCGAGGGCGCCGCCGTCCAGGCGGACGGCGTCGATGACGGCCTCGGGTGACAGGTGTTCGGCGGCCCCGTCCACGCCGTCCCGGAGGATCCTGGTGACGGTCCGGCTGAACCGCAGCTCGAACGCCTCCTCGGCGACCCCGGCACCCATCAGCAGGGACAGCCGGGTGTTGCCCTGCCGGATGCCCCCGGCGACCGCCTTGACCTCGGGCACGGCGCCCGCCGCGTGGCAGGTGTCCACGACCGTGATGATCCCCGACAGCCCCGGGGTGTCGGCGATCTGCCTCAGCAGCGCGGCCACGTCCACGGTGGTGGTCGGTTCGGCGCCCTTCGAATCACCGGCCATGAAGTACAGGCCGCCACCCGAAGCGATGCCGTGCCCGAGCAGCCCGAGTACCAGTACCGCTCCGGCCCGGCCGGCCGCCCGCGCCGCCGCACGGATCGCCTGTTCGATCTCGCTCTGGCAGATCTCCCCGTACAGCAGGGTGTGCGTGGCCACCGGCCTGGCGCAGGCGCCCAGGTCCGGCTCGGTCAGCACGGCATGGAACTCCCGTGCCGCTGACTCCAGTTCGTCGAGTATGCCCAGATCGGGGCACTGTGCCGCGATCACCAGGGCGTGACGGCCGCCGCTCACAGTCCCGCGAGGGTGTCCAGGGCCTCGACGACGGGGCCCGCGACGGCGGGGTGGGCGAGGTACAGGGCCGCGGGGTGCACCCAGAGACCGTCCGAGTCGACGCGCTCGCTCCTCGGCAGCACCCGGGCCGTGTTGGGGCGGGTGCAGTCCTCCAGGACCGGACGCGCGGCGATCACGTCGTCGCGGTCCCAGAAGTTCAGCCAGCGGCCGGCGCATTCGGGAGTGGCGAGCGGCTGGGGCCGGGTCCGGGGCAGGACGGCCGTCCGGATGCCGAGGGGAGAGCCGATCGTGACGAACAGCGGTACCTCGCCTTTGTGTTCGTGGAGGGTCTCCAGGGCGACGACGGTGCCGAGGGAGTGCGCGACGACCACGGTCGGCCCGTCCTGGTCGAGGCAGGACGCCACCCGCTCCCGGATGCGCCGGTCCAGCGTCGCCCCCGAACCGTCCGGCTCCCCCCGGTTCAGGTAACGGGCGACCTGCCCGAGCGTCGTCGGAGTGAGCCGGGAGCTCGCCAGCTCGCCGAGCCGCCGCAGGCCGGGCGCCGACGCCAGAGTGGTCAGCGCGTTGAGCACCCGGCGCCCCGCTTCCCCGGCCCCCTGGCCCTGCCCGGCCGGTGCGAGCCTGGCCCGCGCGTGGCGCAGCACCCGTTCCTCGCCGGGGTCGAGACCGGGCTCGGCGAGCCGCTCGTCCAGGACCTCCAGCAGCAGCTCGGCCACGACGGCGGCGTCCTCAGCCGTGCCGCCGGCCGCTTCGGGGGCGCCCCCGCCCTGGGCGCCGGAGCGGTGGAAGAGGTCGCCGTAGTAGGCGAACCGGGTTTCCACGCCCCAACCCCGGGTCAGCGCGGACACCTTGCGGGCGTGGCCGGCCCGCCGGGCCCCCTCGGCGAGGGCCCGAAGCCACTCCTCCTGCTCGGTATCGGCGTCCCGCGGGCCGCCGATACCGTGGACGAACACCAGACGCATCGTCACACCCCCACCCCCCTGGCTCGGTTCACCACCCTAGAGGACGCGTCCGGTCGCGCCGCCCCGTACCGGGCCCGCAGTTCCGTCAGGGCTGGACCGCGTGGTCTCCCGAGCACTCCTTCTGCTGACGCGCCCCGTCCCGCGGCGGGCGAGGACCCGAACGGCCATGGCGGACGGCTGACCGAGACCGGTGCCCACGTCCTCCGGGGCCCCGGCGCCCTGCCCCGGGCCCGGCACCCGGCCCGGCCCCGGGCCCGGCTCCGGTCGTCCCGATGTCCCGCCCCGGGCGGTCCGTGTACGGGCGCGGCAGCCAATCCGGCGTGTACGACCCGGGGTTGACCCCCGCGCCCCGTACGCCCCCCGTACGGGGGAGCCGGTCGAGCCCGCGGTCGGACGCGGGGACGTGCGGCAGCTGGCTAGCGTCGGGTCCATGCGTACTCCGACGTCTCGCAGGGCGGCCGCGGCCGCCGTACTCGCCCTCGCCCTCGCGCTCCCGGTCGCCGCCGGTACGGCCTCCGCCGCGCCGGCCCCTTCCGTCCCGTCCGCGGCCAGTCCGGCCGATGCCGGCCGGCTTCTGACGACCGCGCCCGAACTTCCGCGGCCCACTGGCCCCTTACCGGTCGGCAGTACCGTGCTCCACCTCGTCGACCGGTCCCGTTCCGACCCGTGGGTGCCGACCGCCGAGGGGCGGGAGCTGATGGTCACCCTGCACTACCCGGCGGCCCGCTCCGGCACCGGCCGGCCGGCGCCCTACGCGACCACCGAGGAGGCCGCCCGGCTGATCGAGGGGGCGGAACTGGGCGATGGCGTGTCGCCGGCGGAGCTCAGCGCCATGCGTACGCACAGCAGGAGCGACGCCCGGCCCGCGCCGGGCCGCCGGCCGCTCGTGGTGCTCTCGCCCGGCTTCAGCCTCTCCCGCTACACCCTCACCGCGCTGGCCGAGGACCTCGCGAGCCGCGGCTACGTGGTGGCGTCCGTGGACCACGCGTACGAGTCCTTCGGCATCGCCACGCCCGACGGCCGCGTCCTGGGCTGCGTGGCCTGCACGGAGGTGTTCGAGGGCCGGGCGAAGGGCGACAAGGTCACGGCCGCCCGGGCGAAGGACGTGTCGTTCGTGCTCGACCGGCTGACCGGCCGTCACCCCGTGTGGAAGCACGCCGGGATCATCGACCGGAAGCGGATCGGGATGGCGGGCCATTCCATCGGAGGCGCCGCGGCGGCAGCGGCGATGGTCGGGGACGCGCGCATCAGGGCGGGGGCGAACATGGACGGCGCCTTCCACGACCGGCTCCCCGCCGGGGGCCTGGGCGGCCGGCCGTTCCTGATGCTGGGCACCGACGACGGGGTGCACCGGCCGGGAGGCGAGGACACCAGCTGGGACCCCACCTGGCGCGCGCTCGGCAGTGGTGAGAAGCGGTGGCTGACCGTGTCCGGGACGGACCACGGCTCCTTCACCGACGCGCCCGTCATCTTCGGGCACTTCGGCCTGCCCCGTCCGCCGATCCCGGTGGACCGCGCGACCGGGATCCCCCGTGTCTACCTCGCCGCGTTCTTCGACCGGCACCTGCGCGGTACGGAACAGCCGCTGCTGGACGGGCCGTCACCGGCGAACCCGGAGGTCGTGTTCCACACCCCCTGACCGGAGTGGCACGGCACGGCACCGCATCGCTCGGTCCGGCCCGGGACGGGGGTCCGGGCCGGACCGGGGACAGGCCGGTCCGGCCGCGGACGGGTCGGGGCCTACCAGATGGCCTCGACCCACTCGGGGTGGTCGATGAACGGGTTCCGGTTGTGCTGGTAGGTGTCGAAGATGATCTGGTTGCGGCGCTGTTCGAACGCGTCCGGCGGGTCCATCTCGTTCCACTGCTTCAGCACGCTGATGCGGCCGTGCCACGGGACGGAGCCGTTGCCGGAGGAGTCGTTCACCTCCAGGTCGGCGAAGCCGTCGCCGCCGTCGTAACGGACGGCCATGTAGAGGATCATGCGCGCGACGTCGCCCTTGACGGCGTTGCGCGGCTCGAAGGAGTTGGAGTCGGTGTAGCTGCCGGCGGCCTCGCTGACCGGGCTGCCGCCAAGGTCGAAGTCCTTGTTGCCGCGGGTGCTGTTGACCGTGACGTCCTCGGGGCGGATGTGGTGCAGATCGGTGCCCGGGCCGGTGGACGTACCGAAGTCGCCGTGGCTCTGGGCCCACACGTGCTCGCGGTTCCAGTCGTTGACGCCGCCGCCGTTCGTCGACTTGGACTGCGAGCGGCCGGAGTAGACGAGGATCACGTTCGAGGAGTTGTTCGGGTCCTGGTCGGTGACCTTCAGCGCCTCCCAGACGGCGCTGTAGGAGATCTTGGACTGGTTCTTGATGATGCCGTGCAGCGCGGACTTGAGGTCGGCGCCCGTCTTGCCCTGGGCCGCGGCGTAGTAGTCGGCTGCGGCGGCCGGGGTCGCGGGGGACTGGAGCAGGAGGAGGGCGGCCGCGGCTGCGCCGAGGGCGGCCCATCTCGAACGTCGGGCGAAGATCTTCACGTGGGGGAAACCTTTCGGCACGCGCAACCCCGCCGTCGGGTACGGCAGGTGTCGGTCACGGGGGGAGGGTCACATCGCGGCATGCCATTCAGGTGACGGCCGGAAGGCATGCACATGACGAAGATGCACGGTGAACGTACACGTGACCGCCCGTCCCCGGAACCCGGGGCGCGAGCCGGGCCGGCAGGGGTGGGGCCATGGCGGACGGCGGCACGTACGGAACCGACCGGCCGAACGCCACGGCGCGTACTGTCGGCGAACTAGAATCCGTCGACGCCGAGTTCGGTGATGCCGGCGAAGACGTGCTCCCAGACCTCGCCGGAGGAGTCGTCGTCGAGGGCGTCCGGATCGAGGGCGCGCATGGAGCGGAGGAAGCCGGATCCGCCGCCTTCGGCGGCGTGGCCGTCCCAGCAGGAGCCCATGTGGCGGCGTACGCCCTCCAGGAAGCGGACGAACACCTCGGTGTCCCCGCACAGCGGGAACGGTTCCTCGCCGCCCGAGCCGAAGGTGGCGTCGGGCTGGCGGAGCAGGACCGCCCCGGTCGCCCCGTCGACGAGGACCTCGCCCTCGTCGCAGTAGCCGAAGTCGAAACCGCCCAGGCGCAGCAGTCCGTCGGCGGAGTCCGGCCGGGGGCCGTCGGATTCCGCCCGGAACGCGACCGAGCCGGCCGCCCAGAACCCGGGCAGTCCCGCTCCGGACAGCAGGTTCCGGGTGGCGGGATGCCGCAGTGCCTCCGGGAGCCCGGCGGCGGGTACGCGCACCACGTTGCCGACGCCGAACACCTCGTCCAGCCGCCGGGCCGTCAGCGGGCCGGCACCGTCCCCGCCGTCCGCGAACCAGGGTGCGGGGGCGGGTGCCTCGCCCGGTTCCTCGGGCTCCTCCGGCTCCTCGGGCTCCTCCGCCTCCTCGGCTTCCTGCGCCTCCCCCTGGGCAGGGTGCCGGTTCTCCTCCACGAGGAACAGGCCGCGGGCGACCACCAGCAGGTAGCGGCCGGGCGCCACCTGGAGTGGCTCCTCCCATTCCTCCGGCGTGAACGGCGCCGGGCCGTCCTCGGGGTCGAACAGCCAGGGCCCGTCCGGGGACAGGTCCTCGTCCACCTCGGTGACGCCTTCCGGCGCGGTCGTGGACCGCGCCCCGGTGCCCAGGTCGATCCAGGTTTCCGGGCACCACATCGCGGAGACCCGGACGAACCGGCGGCCGTCACCCGCCCGTTCGAAGACGTCGGCGTTCGCGCCCCCGCTCAGGTTCGGGTGGGCCTCGTACGCGCCGACCGGCCGGTACCACGCCCAGACGGTCCGCCAGGGCAGCCGCGGCGCCTCGGCGGCGATCCGGTCGGCGTACCCGGTGTGGCCGAGCGCCGTCGCCGCGAAGTGCAGCCAGGACGCGTACGCGGAGCGCGGGACGGCTTCCGTGCCGAGCAGCGCCTCGGCCTGGGACACGACCTCGCGGCCCGGGCCGCCCGCCCCGGGGGCGGGCGGGCAGGAGGCGAGCAGTCCGCGCAGCCGTGCGCGGCCGGTGCGCAGCACGGCTGCGGGGTCGTCGAGGGCCGCGGCGGGATCGGCGTGGGGCCCGGAGTGGGCATGATCATCGCTCATGTGGCGCCATGCTGCCAGGCGGTTCGCGGCCTTCGCCGACCGCCCCTGCGGCCCCGCCGTACGCGGGCTCAGCTCTCGCAGGACTCTTCCAGGTAGCCGGCCGCCAGGGCGCCGGCCCGGCTGAACCAGTCGGAGAGGACGGCCACTTCGTCCGGCGTGTACTCCGCGAACAGCTGCGCCAGCCGCGCGTAGTACGGCTCGTAGACGGCCCGGACCCGCTCCTCGGCAGCCGGCACCGCCACCACGCGCACCCGCCGCCGGTCGGCCGGATCCGGCTGCCGGGTCACGAAGCCGCCGCGCTCCAGGCGGTTGAGGATTCCGGTGACCGCGCCGGTCGTGACGTGCGCGCGTGCCGCCAGGTCGCCGGCGCTGACCGGGGCGTCCCCGGCCTCCAGGACGTACGCGAAGCAGATCAGGTCGGTCACGCTGAGCCCCAGGTTCCGGGCGAACTCCTGCTGGCCGATCATGCTCGTCGCGATCAGGTGGTCCATCGCGGAGATCGCTTCCGCGGGCGAGGATGCGGGGCGGATCGTGCCCTCCATTGAAATTCCCTTAGCACCTAAGATAAATTGCTCACTTGCTAAGACATCATAGGCAGGTGCCGTCGGGAACAGGGGGAGGCCGCGCATGAGCGGACAGTACGACGAGGGTCACACCGTCGCGGGATGGGCCGGAACCGCGGTGGGCAGCGTGGGGGCCCTGGTGGCCGGCGTGGGCGTCTGTGTCTGGAGCCCGGGGATATGGCTGGGCCTGGGCGTGATGGCGGCGGCGGTGCTGCTCACCTGGGGGCTGCACCTCGCCGGCTGGGGGAAGCCGCCCGGCCCGCGGTCCGCAGTCCACTGGGACATGAGGTCCCGGGACCACGGCGCGCGCTCCGGCCACCCGGGCTGCACGGCCTGCCGCCTCGCCGGCCGGGGCCTCGCCGCCCGGGGCCGGGCCGGCTGAGGACTCGCAGCCCGGACCGCTCTGCTGGCTGCTCGCTCGGCGTACGGCCCGAACGTCAGGCGGGTGGCAGCAGATCGCCCTCGCTGATGGTGTACGTCAGCGGCGGGTAGGTGAAGTCCGTTTCGTCGTTCTCGCGGCGCCTCAGCCGGTAGAACTCCTGCCTCTGCTCGTCGTCGGCCGGCATCAGGCGATCGCCGTGCGGGAGGTACGCATGTCCGTCGCGGAACCGGACGAAGGTCTTCGAGGTTCGAAAGGTCACGCCCAGCCATTGGTTCTCCGCCGTCCCGGCGGGCGCGTCCAGGACGATCCTGTGCCTGAGCCGCCGGTTCGAGTCAACGGAGAACGCGACGACACCGTTGTGGGCGAGAGGGATCTCGAACCCCTCGCCACCGGACCCCTTCGGTTCGAAGACCAGTGCCCTCGGCGGGCCCGCTTCGGGACGCCGGTAACAGGAGAAGACGGCGATGAACGACTCGTCGGCCAGATCGAGGGCCTGGTCGGAATGGCTTCCCATCTTCCTGTAGGCGTTCGTGTAGCTCTCGATGAGGGCATTGTTGAAGCCGGCCGGAAGTCCGGCGCGTTCCTGGATCCGCCGCGCCAGCCGTTCGTGCACCGCCCGGAAGCGCTGCGCCGGGCCGCCGTACCGGGCGGTGGTGCGCACGAGAGGCACATCACCCGCCTCGTCGATCCTGGTGAGCACGGCGCTTCGCCGGCCCTTTCCCACGTCTTCCCAGTGAGCCGACGCGGACAGCTCCGCGAAGAGGTTCTCCCCGGCCGGCAGAGCGCACGAGAGGATCTCGGACGAGACCTCAGATCCGGGGGGCAATGTAGTCTCCCGTGTTCATGCTGAAGAGGAATTCATCGCCGTAGTCGATGAAGGAGGAGGTCCTGTTCTCCTCGGCGTACAGCCTGCGCAGCTCGTCCATGCCGGTCGGTGCGGGTTCCTGCAGCTTCACCAGGCCTCCGGCCGTCCGGATGAACGTGTGGCCGTTCTTGTGGACGGCTTCGGTGCTCGAACAGCGCACCACGTACCCCAGGCGGGTCGGGAGCAGTCCGGCGTTCAGCGCCGAGGGCCGGATCTCGTGCGTGTACAGGCGGTTGGTGGACAGCGGCATGAAGAACACGGAACCGGGGTGGAGGGTCAGGGTGAACTGCGGGGGGAGCGTGACCCCGTCGCGTGCTGCGGCCGGCTCTTTGAGGCGGAAGCGGAGTCTGGTCAGTCCGCTGACACCCTTCACGCCGTGGTCGAAGGCGTCTTCGGCCAGGGGCTGGAGTCGGTCGAGCCCGTCGTAGAAGGTGCAGAAGGCCATGATGCCGTTGACGGGCATGTCCTTGGTCTTGTCGGCATGGGCCGAGATCCTGGCCTTGGACTGCTTGCGCTCGGCGGTGGCGAGGGTGTTGTGGTAGATCTGGGCGAGGACGTGATTCAACGGTGCGTGGTTCCGGAAGACGGCGGCGGCTTCCCGGTTGAGATCCTCGACGATACGCGTGTCGGTCGCGCGAAAGGTCTCGGTCGGGCCCGAGAGGTTCGTGGAGCACCGGAGCAGGCGGAAGCGAAGTTCGTCACCGTTCCGCGTGACGGGCGTCAGATAGATTCCGCTGCGGTGGGCCGTTCCGGGCTTGGTGGACTCCGTCAGGGACTGGAACGCGTGCTCGGCACGGATCCGTCCGAAGTGATCGGCGTCGAGGCCGAAGAAGCGGCGGTAGTACACGCCGACGCCGTGTACGCGGACGGGCACCCGGCCGAGGCCGACCGGAGTCCAGGGTCCGCCGACATCCCCGCGGTAGCCGTGTGACAGTTCCCGTACGACGAACACCCGGTCAGCGGCGCGCAGTTGGCGGCTGCTGATCCCCGATGTGTCGCCACACAGGTAGACGGTCTTCCGCGCGAGGTCGAACGAACCGGAATCAAGTTCCTCCGGGGTGATCACAGACCCGAAGAAGTCCCTGACCAGGGTGTTGTCTTGCAGCGTCGAAGACGCAACCAAGACGTTGTTCGCATCCTCGATGAGGGCTTCCGGCAGCTCTGCTGTGTACATCGGACGTCACCTGTCGGTCGCAGTCAGTCGGCAGGCCAACACGCGGGTGGTGCTGCCGTCCTCCTCTTTGATGTCCCGGACGTGCTCGAATCCGATTCTGCGCAGCAGAGTCATCGAGGCCTCGTTCGGCGCGGCCACGGTGGCATACACCGTGGTCAATCCGAGGGTGTCGAAGCCATGGGTGACGATCGACTCTGCCAGCTCGGTCCCCAGGCCGGATCCCCATGCCGCCGGCGCCAGAGCGTAGATGATCTCGTGGCCTCCGACGGCATCGGTGTGCTTGATCTCGGCATGCCCGACCAGGAGTCCGTTGCGGCGGACGGCCCAGACGTCGAACAGGTTCTGGGCGTAGACCTTCGTGAAGATCCGTCCGAACAGGGCCCGATCCGCTGCCTCGGAAGCAAGGCCATCACCCATCCACTGCGCCACCCTGGCGTCCTGGAACAGGGCGACGAAGTCCTCTTCGTCCTCGGGAACGTACGGCTCCAGGAGCAGCCGCTCGGTGCGCAGAGTCGGGGTCACGGTTGGCGAAGCTACCCGGGCACCATCCGAGTCGGCAAACCACTTTCGCCTGCGCGGATCGCCGGCTCCGACCGGTGTTGGCGGAGCCTTGGCCGCCTCTTTTCCCTGCCTTGTACGGGGGCTTACCCACCCCCCACAAGAGTGAGTGCATACGAACGCCCGTTCGTTCGACAGTAGTTCACTCGGACAGGGAGCCCCGATGAAGCGTACGTTCCGAACCCGCGCCACGATCGCCGCCGTCGCGGTGACCGCCGCCGGCGCCCTCACCGCCGGCATCGGCGTGGCCCAGGCGGGGGAGAAGGACGGCGGCCGCCACGACCGGACGACGAAGCGGGAGATAGCCGCGCTGTTCGACCAGTGGAACGCGGCCCTGCAGACCGGCGACGCGCGGAAGGTCGCCGACCGGTACGCCCGCGACGCCGTGCTCCTGCCCACCGCCTCGCCGCAGATCCGCACCAACCGCGCGGAGATCACCGACTACTTCGAGCACTTCCTGCAGAAGAAGCCGAAGGGCGAGAAGATCCGCTCCGTGATCAACGTCCTGGACGGCAACTCGGCGCTCGACGCCGGCGTCTACCGCTTCCACCTCACCGACCCCAAGACCGGTGTGACCAAGCCGCTCGACGCCCGCTACACCTTCGAGTACGAGAAGCGGCACGGCAAGTGGCTGATCGTCAACCACCACTCCTCGGTGCTCCCGGCCGAGGGCTGATCCACCGCGGCCCCTCCGCCGCCGCCCGCAGGGCGATCCGTACGCACAGTCCGCCGCCCGGCGCGTCCCGCAGGGTCACGCTGCCCCCGTCGTCCGTCACCAGCTGCTTGACGATGGCCAGGCCGAGACCCGAGCCCGACCGGCCGGTGAGCCCCTGGCCCCGCCAGAACCGGTCGAAGGCGCGGGACTGCTCGGCGGCGGACATGCCGGGCCCCTGGTCGAGCACCTCCAGGACCGCCTCCCCCGCACCGCCCTGCTCCAGCCGGACCGTGATGGTGCCGCCGTCCGGCGACACCTCCAGGGCGTTGGACAGCACGTTGTCCAGCACCTGGTCGAGGTTGCCGGGCCCGGCCAGTACCCGTACCCGGTCGTCCGCCTCGCCGACGAGCACGAGGGTCACCCGGCGCTCGTCGGCGGCCGGCCGCCACACCGCCAGCCGTTCCGCCACCAGCTCCCGCAGGCCCAGCGGTTCGGGCACCGACACCTTCGCCTCGGCGCGCGCCAGCACCAGCAGACCGCTGACCAGCCGGCTCATCCGCACCACCTCGGCGGTGGCATGCTCCACGTCCTCCCGCACGAACTCGTCGTCCACCCCGTCCGCGATGTTGTCCAGCGACAGCCGCAGCGCGGTCAGCGGGGTCCGCAACTGGTGCGAGGCATCCGCGACGAAGATCCGCTGCGCGGCGACCAGGGTGTCCAGCCGTTCCGCGCCCTGGTTGAGCGTCCGGGCCAGGGTCTGCGTCTCCTTCGGCCCGGTGACCGGGGACCGGGCGGTCAGGTCGCCGTCACCGAACCGGCTGGCCATCGCGTTGAGTTCGCGCAGCGGCTTGGTCAGCAGCCGGGCCACCACGGCACCCAGCCCGGCGGCGACCGCCAGCACCCCGACTGCGAGGACCGCCCGGAAGCCCCAGATCCGCCACAGCCGGTCGCTCAGGGCCGCCGTCTCGTAGCGGATCCGCACCGCGCCGGCGATCCGGTCCGTACGCACCGTCCGGTCCCGCGCGTACGCGGGCACGGTCACCGTCAACTGCGGCCCCCACACCCAGCGCGAGCCCCAGTCGACGGTGGTCCGGCCCTGCCGCAGCGCCCCTTCGAACGCCGGATCGCGCGGGTGCGCCGGCAGCGGCAGCGGCGGCAGCGCGCTCCCGTCGGCCGCCACCGCCTCCACCGTCCCCGGGGTCTCGTCGGCGTACGTCTGCGCCATCCGGGCCAGTGCCTGGCGGGCCGGGGCGTCGCCGTTCCCGAGCAGCAGCGCCATCGTCGTCGCCTCGCGCCGTACGGACTCCTCGGTGTCCCCGCGCAGCTGGGAGGTCAGGGTGAACGCCACCGGCACCGTGAACGCGGCCAGCGCCACGCCCACCAGGAGCACGTAGCTGACGATCAGCCGTCTGATCACGCGGAATCCGCCGGCGCCGGGTCGAGGACCAGCCGGAACCCGACCCCGCGCACCGTCTCGATGGCCACCGCCCCGGCGAACTTCCGGCGCAGCGCGGCCACGTGCACGTCCAGCGTCTTGGTCGGCCCGAACCAGTTGGCGTCCCAGACCGCTTCCATGATCTGCTCCCGGGACATGAGCGCCCCCGGCTCCTCGGTGAGGAAGGCCAGCAGGTCGTACTCCTTGGGTGTCAGCGCCACCTCCGCGCCGTCCAGGCGTACCCGGGCCGCCTTGCGGTCGATGGTCAGCCGGGCCCCGTACGCCTGCGGTCCCTGCGGCTCAACCGCCGGCCGCGCCCGGCGCAGCACGGCACGGATCCGGGCGATCACCTCGCGCACGCCGAACGGCTTGGAGACGTAGTCGTCCGCGCCGATCTCCAGTCCCACGACCCGGTCGGTCTCGTCACTGCGCGCACTGATCACGATGATCGGCACGTCCCCCCGCCGCCGCAGCGCGCGGCAGACGTCCAGCCCGTCGGTGTCGGGCAGCCCGAGGTCCAGCAGCACCAGGTCGTACGGGGTGCCGACGCCGAGCGCCGCCGTCCCCGTGGTCACCCACTCCACCTCGAACCCGTACCGCAGCAGGCCGCGCCGCAGCGACTCGGCGACCGGCTCGTCGTCTTCCACCAGCAATACACGCACGGCAAAACCCTAGTTGGAACCTCCAAAGCGGAGTCCGGCGGGCGGCCCCTCCGCCCGGCCGGCCCGGTGCCCCGACCCGCCCGGTACCGGGGGGCGGACAACGGGTGCCGGGCAGCGGACGACGGGGGGCCGGGCGGCGGACGACGGGGTGCCGGGCAGCGGACGACGGGTGTCGGCTGCCGGACGCGCGGGCGCGGTTCCGCTACGCTCGCCGCATGCCGGACCTGGTGATCCTGCGGCACGCCAAGAGCGCCTGGCCGCCGGGCGTGCCCGACCGCGACCGACCGCTCGGCCCGCGCGGCCTGCGGGACGCCCCCGCCGCCGGGCGCCTGCTCGCGCGGTCCGTACCGCGACCGGACCTCGTGCTGTGCTCCCCGGCCCGGCGCACCCACCAGACCTGGGAGCTGGCCGCGGCCGCATTCGCCACCCCTCCGGCCCTCCGCCTCGAACCGCGCCTCTACGCGGCCGCGGCCGAGGAGATCCTCGACCTCGTACGGGAGACCCCGGACGAGGTCGGGACCCTGCTCGTCGTCGGGCACAACCCGGGCCTGCAGGACCTGGTCCTGCTGCTCGCCGGCGGGGACGCCGGTGATGACGCCCTGGACCGCCTGGAGGAGAAGTTCCCCACCTCGGCGGTCGCCGTACTCGGCTGCTCCGGAACCTGGGCCGGCCTCGCCCCGGGCGGCGCGCGGCTGGCGGCCTTCGAGGTACCGCGCGGCTGAGGGCCGGGAGCGCGGAGGCCCCGGCCCCGGCCCCGCACCCGGCCCCGGTTCAGATCTCCGGGAACTCCGGCGGGATCCCGAGCGCCGGGGCGATGGTCCGCCAGATCACCGACCGGGCCGTGGCCAGGTCGACCCGCGGATCGTCCAGCATCACCCGGATGCCGAGCCCGTCGCACAGGGCCAGCACCAGGGTGCCGAGCGCGGCGACGTCGCACGGCCGGAACTCCCCGGAGGCGATGCCCCGTTCCACCGCTCCGGCGACCCATGCGTGCAACTGCTCGTACAGGTCGACGGCGAGGTGCCGGGCCGCCGGATCGCGCTGGGCGCGCACCCACAGCTCCTGCCAGAGCTTCCAGTCCTGCCGGAGCTCCTCGTCCGTCGGCAGCATGCTGCGCAGGATGCGGGCCAGGACGACGGCGGCCGGCACGGAGCCGGTGTCGTCCTCGGTGTCCAGGCCGGTCTGCGCGAAGGAGTGCGTCATCGCCTCGGCGAAGAGCTTCTCCCGGGTGTCGAAGTGGTAGTGCAGCAGGGCCTTCGACACGCCGGCGTGCTCGGCGACCTTGCGCATGCTGATGTTCTCGAAGCCGATGTCGGCGATCACTTCGCACGCGGCCGTGAGGATTCGCTCACGCGTCTCGAGTGCGCGCTCGGCCTTGGTCACGTCGGCTGCTCCCCGTGTCGGCGCCCGTCGGCGGCCGGTTGGATGGCCGGGTGGGTGGACGACGGTGCGGTGGCCCGGTCCGCCGCACCCGTACCCCCATCCTTGCCCATGACGTCCCCCGCACCCCCGTAGCTGTGGAAACCGCGGCCCGTCTTGCGCCCGAGCAGGCCCGCCTCCACCATCCGGGACAGCAGGGGCGGCGGGGCGTGGAGCGGCTCCCCGTGCTCCGCGTACATCGACCGAGCGATGGACCGTACGGTGTCCAGGCCGATGAGGTCGGCCAGCGCGAGCGGCCCCATCGGGTGCGCGCAGCCCAGGGTCATGGCCCGGTCGATGTCCTCGGCGGACGCCGCCCCCGACTCGGCCATCCGCACCGCGGCCAGCAGGTACGGCACCAGCAGGGCGTTCACGACGAACCCCGCCCGGTCCCGGGCGCGCACCACCTGCTTGCCCAGGACCGCCGAGGCGAAGTCCTCCGCCCGGCGTACCGTCTCCTCGCCGGTGAGCAGCGACGGAACGAGCTCCACCAGGGGGAGCACCGGCACCGGGTTGAAGAAGTGCAGGCCGATCACCTGCGCCGGCCGCGAGGTGGCGGCCGCCAGCCGGACCACGGGCAGGGACGAGGTGTTCGTCGCCAGCACGGCGTCCGGGCGCTGCACCGTCGCGTCGAGCCGGGCGAAGACGTCCAGCTTCGCCCGCTCGTCCTCGGCCACCGCCTCCACCACCAGGTCCCGGTCCGCCAGGCGCTCCATATCGGTGGTCACCGTGATCCTGGCGGCGGCGTCCTCCGCCCCGGCGGCGGTCAGCCGGCCGGCCGCCGCGGCCCGGGCCAGCGAACGGGTGATCCGCCGCCGGCCGGAGTCCGCGGCCGCCCGGCCGGTCTCCACCACCACGACCTCCCGTCCGGCGCGGGCGCAGACCTCGGCGATACCGGACCCCATCAGTCCGCAGCCCACGACCCCGATCCGGTCCGTCCCGGACCCGTCGGTCACCGGAGCCCCGTGCCCTCGTCGCTGCCCGGCATCCGCAGGACGCCCGTGCCCCGCTTGACGAGCTCACCCGCGATGATCAGGCGCTGGATCTCGGAGGTGCCCTCCCAGATGCGGTCGACGCGCAGCTCTCGGTAGAGGCGTTCGACCGGGTAGGAGCGGTCGTAGCCGCGGCCACCGAAGATCTGCAGGCAGCGGTCGACGACCCGGCCCGAGGCCTCGCTCGCCGCCAGCTTGGCGATGGCCGCCTTCGCGTGGAGCGTCTTGCGGTCGACCCCTCCCTCGTCGACCTCCCAGGCCACCTGGTGGGTGTAGGCGCGGTTCACGGCGATGTCGACGGCGCAGTCCGCGAGCATGCCCTGCACCAGCTGGAAGTCGGCGATGCGGGACCCGAACTGGCGCCGCTCCACCGCCCAGTCCCGGGCCGATTCCAGGGCCCGCTCGGCGGCGCCGATCGTGCGCGCGGCGATCATCAGCCGTTCCTCGGTGAACCAGGAGCGGGTGATGTCGTAGCCGTTGCCCACCTCCCCGAGCACGGCGTCGCCGGGGACGTGCACGTCGGTGAAGGTGAACTCGGGGTGTTCGTAGACGAACGTGTGCATCCAGCGCGGCACCCGGGTCATCTCCACCCCGGGCGTGTCCTTGTCGACGAGGAACAGGGTCGGTGCCCGCTCCTCCCCGGCCGCCGCGAGCACGATCATGAAGTCGGCGTGGTCGCCGACCGTGACGAACCACTTCTCGCCGTTCAGCACCCAGCCGTCGCCGTTCCGGGTGGCCGTGGTGCGGATGCTCTGCGGGTCGGAGCCGGCCTCGGGCTCGCTCACCGCGTAGCAGTCGCGCCGGCGGCCGCGGATCACCGGCACGAGGTACCGCTCGCGCTGCTCGGGGGTGCAGTGCGACAGGGCGTTGGCCGGCCGCCACACCATGTCCCAGAGCGCGCCGGTGAGCCGGCCGAGCTCCGCCTGGACGATGACCTGCTCCAGGATCGTGAGGCCTGCGCCGCCCCACTCCGCGGGCATGTTGACGGCCTGCAGACCGCTCTCGAGGACGGCGTCGCGGATCTCGGTGTGGGCCTGCGGGGGCAGGCCGTTGTTCTCCTCGCAGTCGGACTCGTACTTCATGACGAACCCGGTGAGTTCGCGGGCCCTGTTCTGGAGCTCCTGCTGGCGGGCGGTGAGACGGAAGTCCATGGGTGTTCCGGGTCCTTTCGGTGGCTCGCGCAGATGTGCGGCTGTGGTCGGCGGGGAAGGCGGGACGGCGGGGGCGGGTGGGGCCCTTCGCCCGGATTCAGCTCGGCAGGGCCAGCACCCGGGTGCCCCGCTTGACGAGCTCGTTGGCGATGATCAGGCGCTGGATCTCGGAGGTTCCCTCCCAGATGCGGTCGACGCGCAACTCGCGGTACATCCGCTCGACCGGGTAGGAGCGGTCGTAGCCGCGGCCGCCGAAGATCTGCACGCACCGGTCGATCACCCGCCCGGCGGCCTCGCTCGCCGCCAGCTTCGCGGTCGACGCCTTGGCGTGCAGGGTCTTGGGGTCGGTGTCCGGCCGGCCGGCCTCCCAGGCGACCTGGTGGGTGTAGGCGCGGTTGACGGCGATGTCGGCGGCACAGTCGGCGAGCATGCCCTGGACGAGCTGGAACTCGGCGATGGGGGAGCCGAACTGGCGCCGCCCGACCGCCCAGTCCCGGGCCAGTTCCAGCGCGCGTTCGGCCGCGCCCACGGTCCGGGCGGCGATCATCAGCCGCTCGTCGGTGAACCACTCCTTGGTCAGCTCGTAGCCGTTGCCGACCCCGCCGAGCACGTCCTCGTCGCCGACGAAGACGTCGGTGAAGGTGAACTCGGGGTGCCCGTTCACCGCGGAGTGCATGAAGCGCGGCACCCGGGTCATCTCCACGCCCGGTGCCTGCTTGTCCACGAAGAACAGGGTGGGTGCCCGCTCCGGGCCGGCATCGGCCTGCACCAGCAGGAAGTCGGCGATGTCACCGCAGGTCACGAACCACTTCTCGCCGTTGAGCAGCCACCCGCCGTCGGTCCGGGTCGCGGTGCTGGTGCCCGACGCGGGGTCGGAGCCGGCACCGGGCTCGGTCACCGCGAACGCGTCGAACCGCTCGCCCCGGATCACCGGCAGCAGGTACTTCTCCCGCTGTGCCTCGGTGCCGTGGGCGAGGACGTTCGCGGGCCGCCAGGGGATGTCCCAGAGGCAGTTGGTGACCTTGCCGAACTCCTCCTCGACGATGACCTGGTCCAACAGGGACAGGCCGGCCCCGCCCCATTCGGCGGGCATGTTGATGGCGTAGACGCCGGCGTCCACGGCGGCCCGGGCGAGTTCCCGGACCGTGTCGGCGGGCAGCGGGCCGCCCGCCTCCTCGGACTGGTCCTCGTAGCGCATCAGCAGCCGTGCGTAGGCGGCGGCACGGGCCTTGAGGGCGGTCTGTTCGGGTGTGTAGCGGAAGTCCATGGTGCTCTCGGTCTCCTTGCTGGGGGAGAGGGCTGGGGGAGAGGGGCAGGGCGGAGGGGACAGGGCGGAGGGGGACAGGGCAGAGGGGGACAGGGCAGAGGGGGTGGGGCTCAGCCCAGGACGGCCCGGGCGTCCAGGGCCAGTGCGCCGTCCGGTCGCACCAGCAGCGGGTTGACCTCCAGCTCGGAGATCTCCGGGTGGGCGGCGGCGACTTCGGTGATCCGCTCGATCACGTCGGCCGCGGCGGCCACGTCCACCGCCGGCCGGCCGCGTACCCCGTCCAGCAGCGCGCCGGCGCGCAGACCGCGCAGCAGGTCCGCCGCCCGCCCGGCCGGTACGGGCGCCAGGGCGAACGCCACGTCGCGCAGGGTCTCGGTGAGCACCCCGCCCAGCCCGACCATGGCCACCGGCCCGAACCGCGGGTCCCGGTCGACGCCGACGATCAGCTCGACCCCGTCCGAGAGATCGGCCATCGCCTCCACCGAGTAGGCGGCGGCACCGAGCCGGACGCGCATCTCCCGGTACGCGGCGAGCAGCGCGGCCCGGTCGGGCAGCCGCAGGGCCACCCCGCCCGCGTCGGACTTGTGCAGCAGGTGCAGCGCCTTGAGCACGTACGGGCCCTCGAACTCCGCGGCCGCAGCCAGCAGTCCGGCCTCGTCGGTGACCTCGCGGGCCGCCGGAAACGGCACCCCGGCCGCGGCCAGCAGCGCCCGTACGCCGTGGTACCCCGGGTCGCCCAGCGGCACGGCCGGGGCGGGCAGCGGCGCGATCCCGGGCGCGGGCGCCGCCGCCCGCCCGGTCATCGCGGCCAGTGCGCGGGCGGCGTCCTCGGTGGCGGCGAACACCGGCACCCCGGCCCCGGCGAGCACCCGGCAGCTCGGCGACCGCGGGTACATCGACTGGACCACCAGCGGCTTCGGCGTGACGGCGAGGTGCGCGACGATCTCCTTGGCCGCCCGGGTCTCGCCCTCCGCGAGCACGGAGCCGCCGGCCGGGCCGCTGCCCAGGCCGCCTCCGGCGGCGGCGTACCCGCCGAAGTAGCCGGTCATCAGCACGGCGTCGACGTCCTCGGCAGCGAGCAGTTCCGCGACCGTGGCGGCGTACGAGAGCGGGTTCTGCTCGCCCATCCCCGCCAGGTCGACCGGATTGCCGACCGCGGACTGCTCCCACAGCACGGTCCGCAGCCGGTCCTGCACCGCTCCGCCGAGCTCCGGTACGCCGAGCCCGGCGTCCTCGGCGGCGTCCGCGGCGACGGCGCCGTGGCCGCCGCCGTCGGTGAAGACCGCCGTCCGGCGGCCGCCCGCGGGCTGCCGCTCGTGCGCGGCGCGCCGGCCGCCGGCCGCGGCACTCAGACCGGCCAGGACCACGGTCATCTCCCGGGGCGTGCGCACGAGTTCGACCCCGGCGTCGCGGCAGGCGGCGGCCACCACATCGGCCGAGGTGGTGAGCGCCCCGGTGTGCGACCGGGCGCTCCGGGCGGAGGCGGTGCCCCGGCCGGCCGTGAGGAGCACCACCGGCTTGCCCGCCGCGGCGGCGGCCGCGGCGAAGGCCCGGCCGTCACCGAAGTCCTCCGCGTACACGGCGATCACCGAGGTGGCCTCGTGGCGGGCGCAGTCCTCGACCAGGTCGACGAGGGTGACGTCGGCCTGGTTGCCGAGCGAGACGAAACGGGAGAAGCCCAGGCCGTGCGGAGCGCCGCGGAGCTGGAGTTCGAGGGCGAGGTTGCCGCTCTGGCTGAGCAGGGCGACCCCGCCGGGAGCGAACCGGTCCGAGGCGAGGTACAGCTCCGTGGTGTTGTCGGCGATGCCCAGGCAGTTGGGTCCGACGAGGACGGCTCCGGCGGCCCGGACGCGCTCGGCGACCGCCCGTTGCCGGGCCAGTCCCGCCGGCCCGGCCTCGGCGAAGCCCGCGGTGATGCCGACGATCGCCCTCGCCCCGCAGGCCAGGGCGTCGTCGACGGCGGCCTCGAAGCCTGCTCCGGGCACGGAGATCACCACGAGGTCGACGGGTTCGCCGATCGCGGCGAGCGAGGTCGCGGCGGTCCGGCCCAGGACGGTGCCGCCGCGCCGGTTCACCAGGTGCACGGGCCGTCTGTCGGGGGCGCGCAGCGCCTGGGAGGCCACCGCGTGGCCGTACTTGGCGGGGTCGTCGCTGGCCCCGACCACGGCGACGGAGGCGGGATCGAACAGGGCGGTGAGGTCGCGGGGGGCCTCGGGGGCGTGCCGGTCACGTCCCATGTCAGCGCTCCACGCGGAGGGCGGAGTTGGGGCAGCTGTCGGCGCAGGCGCGCGCCGTGTCCTCGGCCCCGGACGGGACGGCCACGGTGAGCACCTTCGCGTACCCCCATTCGTCGAGTTCGACGAGCTCGGGCGCGTGCTCCTGGCACAGCCCGTAGCCCTGGCAGCGGGTGGAATCGAGCAGGAGTTTCACGGCTTCGTTCCTTTCGGCGGTGCGATCCGGTCCGCGCGGGCGGCTGATGAGTCCCGCGGGCCGGCGGGTTTCGTCGTCGGGGCGTCGGCCACCGGCGGGACCGGCACGGTGAGCCGGTGTCCGGCGGCAGTGGCCGAACAGGCCGGGCAGGGGGCGTCGAGATGGCCGCGGACGGCGCCGGGGAAGGCGCGCAGCAGGCTGCCGGCGATGCCGGCGGCGGCGTCGAGCAGACCGCAGGCGCCCCGCCCGGGCAGGGCCAGGGACCACCGTTCCAGGTTCCCGGCGGTGCCGGGCCCCGCGGTGCCCGCGGCGAGGGCCCGTACGGCGTCGCGGACCGCCGCCGTACCCGAGACGCAGACGCCGCACTGGCGTGCGCTCTCGGCGGCGAGGTGGTCCACGGCCTCGGCGGCCGCGGTCACCGGGCACGCGTCGGCGGCCAGGAAGCGGACGGCGCCGCAGCCGAGGGCGGTGCCGGCGGCGGCGAGGGCGTCGGGATCCAGGGGGAGGCCGAGGTCACCCGCGCCGACGAGACCGCCGAACAGGCCGCCCATCAGCGCACCGGCCGCGTCCGGGGTGCCGTGGGCCGCTGCGAGGGTGCGCAGCGGGACGCCGTACGGGACCTCGGTGAGGACCGGTGCGGCCGCACCGCCGGACAGGGTGACCAGCGTGGTGCGGGCGATGCGGTCCGCCAGGTCGGGCCGGGCCGCGGTGAGGGCGACCCGGGCGAGGGTCTCGACGTTGGAGACCAGGGTCGGCGCACCGCCGACGCCCCGTTCGTAGGGGCGGGGCGGCTTGGCGGTGGGCAGCGCCGGACCGCCGTCGATCCGGCGGACGGCCGCGGTCTCCTCACCGGCGACATATGTGCGGGGGGTCTCGACGACCTCGACGGGCAGGCCCGGTTCGTGTTCGGCGAGCGCCCGGCGGATCCGGGCACCGGCCACCGGGTCGGAGAGGTAGACGTAGCCGCGGACGGCGCCGGTGACCGCGGCGGCGCGGGCCAGGCCGTCGAGGACCAGGTGGGGACGGGCCCGCAAGAGCCAGCGGTCCTTGACCGAACCGGGCTCGCCCTCCTCGCCGTTCGCCACCACGACCGGGCCGCCGGCAGGCCTGCCCCGCCCGCCGGGCCCGCCGCGTTCGCCCAGCTCCCGTACGGAGCGCAGCTTGACGGCCACGGGGAAGCCGGCCCCGCCGCGGCCGCGCAGACCGGAGGCGGCGAGGTGGTGCAGCAGTTCGTCGGGGGCCGTGGTGGCGGCGTAACCCCCGGCGGCGCGGTAGGCCTCGGCGCATTCCGTCACGCCCGGTGCCGCGCCGAGTACGGGGCCCGGCGGCAGTGCCGTCGGGTAGCGGATCACGGTCACGGTCGGTCTCCTGTCGGGAGGTGGGCGCGCAGGATCCGTACGGCCTCTTCGAGGGCGGCGCGGTCCGCGGCGGTGCGGCCGTATCCCGCTCCGGGGAGGCCGATGAGCATGCGGTGGTGGTCGAGGACGACCTCGCCGGCGAGGAGGGCGGCGGCGGGGTCGCCGGGCCGTGATCCGGCGGCCACGGCGGTCACCAGGTCGGTGACCTCGGCGAGGTAGCGGAGCCAGCTGTGCCGGCTGCCGCGAAGGATCAGGCGTTCCACGCGGCGCCGCTCGGCGTCCGCCAGGTCGGCGGGGGGCGGGGGAGGGGGTGGGGGCGGGACCGGGCGGTGCCCCGGGTCCCCGGGGCGACCGGGATACGGGCCCGGCGGGCGTGCCGGAGCCGCGCGCAGGGCGGCGACCGCCGCCGGCAGTTCCCGTTCCGGTTCGGGCGTGAGCCCGAGCCAGTCCAGACTCCGACGACCGCTCATGCGTGCCTCCGGGGAGGGGGTTGGTGACGCCGACCGGGTGGACCGGCGAGGGGAGACAGGGGGAGGAAGAGAACCGGGAACGGGGACGGGGACGGGGACGGCGACGGCGGCGAGGACGGCGAGGACGGCGAGGACGGAGAGGACGGCGGCGGGCGGGGAGCGCGGCCTCGGCGGTTTGCCCGCTGCCGCGTGGTCGGGCGTTCCCGCGCGACCGGCGCCCCCTTCGGGGACGCATCGCGCACGGACCGGCAGGCACCGAGGTGCGGAAGAGGCCTTGCTGCGGGCGGTGCGGCCGGGCTGTGCCCGTGTCCCGTCGGGACTCGCGCGGACCGGCACGGACCGGCACGGGCCGGGGGTGCGGGCGACGCGGTGCCGGGTGGACCACCGAAGCGCCGCGCGATGCGGATCGGACCGGAGGAGCGGAGCGGATGCGTACGGCCGGACGGCGGAGGCCGGACGCCGGCTGCTTCGGACCGGCGGGTCGACCAGGAGGAACAGGGGGGTCGAACGCCGGCGCAGCGACGGAGAACTCGCTTACTGACCGATCGGTCAGCCTGAATCCAAGCTAGCTGACCGATCGGTCAGTGTACAAGTCTTGACCCGGCGGAAATCAGCCAGCAATCTGGCTGTCCAATCGGTCAGCGTAGTTCCGGTTGCCCGCCGGACCCTGCCTGTCCGCCGCCGGGACGACTCGACATCGAACGCCGACACCGATCGCCGCACCCGCGGCACGGAGGAGTCACCGATGCACTCCAGAGCACCTGCCACACCCTTCGACCAGCCGGGTCGGGAGGCCCCCGAGCCGGCCCCCGCGCTCGCGGCCCGCTACTACACCGATCCGGACACCGCCGCCGCGGAGACCTCCGCCGTCTTCGCCACGTCCTGGCAGCTCGTCTGCCACGAGTCCGACCTGCCGAACCCGGGAGCCCGGCTCGCCGCGACGGTGGCCGGCCGTGAGGTCCTCGTCGTCCGCACCGAGGACGGCGGACTGGCCGCCCACCTCAACGTCTGCCGCCACCGGGGAACCCGCCTGGTCACCACCCCCGAACCGGCCGGCAAAGCGATCCGCTGCCCCTACCACGGCTGGACCTACCGCCTCGACGGGAGCCTCGTCGGCGCCCCGGAGGCACGCCAGATCCCCTGCCTGGACAAGCCGGGCCTCGGGCTGTTCCCGGCCCGCGCCGAGTCCTTCCTCGGCTTCGTCTTCGTCAACCTCGACCTCGACGCCGTACCGCTGGCCGAGAGCTGCGCCGGGCTCGCCGAGGCGGTCGGCCACTACGCCGACGCCGACCTGGTGCCGGTCGGGCGCGACCGGATCCACGACCTGTCCCGCGCCGAGGTCCAGGAGGCCAACTGGAAGGTGGCGGTGGACAATTACCTGGAGGGCTACCACGTCCCGGTGGCCCATCCCGGGCTGATGCGGCTGCTCGACTACCAGGGCTACAGCTGCGAGATCGAGGACTCCTACGTCCTGTTCACCTCGCCGCTGCGCGACAAGCCCTCCTCGAACCGGGCCGAGCGTCTCTACCAGCGCGTCGCCGCCCCCATGCCCGGCCTCGGCGAGGCCGACCGCCGCGTCTGGCGGTACGCGGTGATCTACCCGAACACCCTCATCGACTTCTACCCCGACCACGTGCTCGCCTGGACCGCGATCCCGCGGGCGGTGGACCGGGTGGCCGTGCCCGGCGCCTTCTACACCCGCCGCGGCACCGGCCTGCGCACCCGGCTCGCCCGCCGCCTGAACATGCACATCGGCTGGATCACCAACGACGAGGACGCCGAGCTCGTCGCCCGCGTGCAGAAGGGGCTCTCCACCCCCGGGTTCGAACCCGGGCCCCTGTCCCGGCGCGAGTCGGCGGTCGGCTGGTTCGCCGACCGCATCCGGGCCGACCTCGGCGCCGCGCAGAAGTGAGCCGCCGGCGGCGACACGGTCCCCACGCCGCCGCCCCCGGCCCCGCCGTCCCCCCTCCCCCCCTGCCAGGCCCCTACGGAGAGGACCCCATGTCCCCCGAGGCACTTCCCCTGTCCCGCCGTTCCCTCCTCCGCGCCGGCGGCGCCGCGGCCCTCGGCCTCGCCACGGCCGGCTGCGGATTCGCGTCCTCCGGCGACCCGGCCGCCCGGGCGACCGCGGAGGCCCCGATCGACGTCAAGGTCGACGGCGACCTCGTCTACTTCAACTGGGCCGACTTCGTCGACCCGGCCGTCTTCACCGGCTTCGAGAAGGAGTACGGCGTCAAGGTCGTCCAGTCCAACTACGACTCCATGGAGGGCATGGCCGCCAAAATCAACGCCGGCAACCGCTACGACATCATCTTCCCCACCGCCAAATGGGCCCAGCGCCTGGCCTCGGGCGGCAGGCTCCGCCGCATCGACCACTCCCGGCTGCGCAACGCCGAGGCCGTCTTCGGCGGTTACGGCTACTTCGCCGACCCCTGGTACGACCCCCGCTCCGCCCACACCGTCCCGTTCACCATGTACAAGACCGGCATCGGCTGGCGCCGCGACCGGCTCGGCGACCTCACCGGCTCCTGGGACGACCTGTGGAACGCGAAGGCCAAGGGCAAGGTCTTCCTCCTCGACGACCGCGACGAGGTGCTCGGCATGGGGGCGCTCAAGCTCGGCCTCGACCTCACCACCGGCGACCCGGACCGGCTCGCCCGCGTCACCGACACCCTGCGCACGCTCCGCCCCCACCTGCGCGGTTTCTCCAGCGACAGCTACAACAACCTGCTCAACGGCAACGCCGACATGACCCAGGCGTGGAGCGGCGACATGGCCGCCATGCTCGCCCAGGCGGAGGACCCGTCCGTCTACGGCTTCGAAGTCGCCCGAGAGGGCGCCCCGGTCAACTCCGACTGCTACGCCATCCCGGCGGACGCACGGCACCCCGGCACCGCGATGCTCTTCATCGACTACATGCTCCGCCCGGAGAACGTGAAGCGGAACATCGAGTACATCGGCTATCCCATGCCGGTCCGCGGCACCGAGGACACCTACACCGCGCTCGTCGAGCCGTTCCCCCAGTGCCAGGTCACCGAGGCCGACCTCAAGGCCGACCTCTTCTTCCGCAACGTCACCGCACAGGGCGAACGGGCCCGCGACGCCGCCTGGACCGAAGTGAAGGCCGGCTGACATGCCCCGACCCGAGAGCCCCGCCCCTACCGGCACCCCCGGCCATACCGGCGCCCCCGGCGATACCGGCACCTCCGCCCGGTCCGAGGACTCGCCCGACCCCCACGGCACCGTCCGGCCCGCAGGCACCCGGCGGCAGTCGCAGACCCGCCTGTGGACCTGGCTGCTGCTCCCCGGCACCCTCTGGATGACCGGCTTCCTCGTCGCCTCCCTGCTGCTGGTGGCCACCCTCGCACTGGGTACCACCGACCCCCTCGGCAACCCCCGGTTCGGCCTCAACACCGACAACATCACCGCCCTCGCCGACCCGGCCTACCGCACCGTCCTGCTGCGGTCCCTCGGCTACGCGCTGATCACCTGCGTCATCTGCCTGGCCGTGGCCTACCCGGTCGCGTACGCCATCGCGCTGCACGGCGGCCGCTTCAAGAACCTTCTGATCGCCGCGATCGTCGTCCCGTTCTTCGCCAACTACCTGGTGCGGATGTACGGCTGGTCCGTGGTCCTCTCCGACGACGGACCGCTGCTGAAGGGCCTGCGCGCGATCGGCCTCGCCGACGGCGGCACCAGGATCCTCCAGACCGGGCCCGGGGTCATCGCGGGCCTCGTCTACGGCTTTGTCGTCTTCATGATCATCCCGCTGTACGCGGCCCTGGAGCGCATGGACACCTCCCTGGTCGAGGCCGGACGCGACCTCTACGGCGGCCCGCTGCGGACCTTCCTCCACGTCACCGTCCCCGCCACCCGGCAGGGAGCCGCCGCCGGCTGCGTCCTCGTCTTCCTGCCCGCCATGGGCGACTTCGTCAGCGCCCAGCTCATGGGAGGACCCGACCAGATCATGATCGGCAACCTGATCCAGGACAAGTTCTTCCAGGGCCAGAACTGGCCGCTCGGCTCCGCCCTGACCATGCTGCTGATGGCCGTGCTGTTCCTCGGGATGCTCGGCTACCTGCGGCGCGCCCGCAAGGACGAGGCGGAGGCGGTCCGATGAGCCTCCGCGGTCACCGCAGTCCCCGCAGTCCCCGCGGTCCTCGCCGCGGAGCCGAACGCCGCCCCCGCTTCGCCATCGCCGTCACCGCCGTCTTCTTCGCGCTGCTCTACCTCCCCGTCGGCGTCGTCGTCCTTTTCTCCTTCAACTCGCAGAAGTCCCTCACCGTCTTCGAGGACTTCAGCCTCCGCTGGTACACCGCCTTCCTCCACGACGACCTCCTCCTCGACTCGCTCGGCATGAGCCTGCGCGTCTCCCTGGCCGCCATGGCCGGCTCGCTGCTCCTCGGCGTCGCCCTCGCCCTCGGCCTGGTCCGCAACCGCGGCCGCCTCGGCTCCCTGGCCGGCCTGATCATGCTCGTCCCGCTGATCACCCCGGAGATCGTCACCGGCGTCGCGGCGATGCTCCTCTTCAAGGGAGCGGGCATCACCCTGTCCACCACCACCGTGACCCTCGCCGAGATCACCTTCTCCATCTCCTACGTGACGGTGATCCTGCGCTCCCGCATCGCCGCCCTCAACCCCGAGATCGAGGAGGCCGCGATGGACCTCGGCGCCACCCGCGGGCAGGCACTGCGGCTGGTGACGCTCCCCGCGCTGCTTCCCGGCATCCTCGCCTCCGCGGTGCTGGTCTTCGCCCTGGTCTTCGACGACTTCGTGCTCGCCTACTTCACCACCGGCGTCGACCCCCAGCCGCTCTCCGTGCGCATCTACTCGGCGATCCGGTTCGGCGTACAGCCCACCATCAACGCCGTCGGCACCCTGATGCTGGCCGGATCCATCGGGCTCATCGTCCTCGCGCTCGCCATCCCGCGCCTGTTCGGCCGCCGCGGCGGCCTGGACCTCCTCTCAGGGAAGTGACCCCATGCAGGACCAGCACCAGCACCGGCACCTCCACCCCGCCGTCCGGCTCGACCGGGTCGGCAAGCGGTACGACCGCACCGGCGCCTACGCCGTCCACGACCTCGAACTCGACATCGCCCCGGGCGAGTTCTTCTCCCTGCTCGGTCCCTCCGGCTGCGGCAAGACCACCCTGCTGCGGATGATCGGCGGCTTCGCCGACCCCACCGAGGGCCGTGTCCTGCTCGACGGCGAGGACGTCACCGGCCTGCCGCCGAACAAGCGCAACGTCAACACCGTCTTCCAGAGCTACGCCCTCTTCGACCACCTCTCCCTCGCCGACAACGTGGCCTTCGGCCTCAAACGCCGGGGCGTCCCCCGGCCCGAGATCCGCGAACGGGTCGGCGGCATGCTCGACCTCGTCCAGCTCGGCCACCTCGCCGACCGCAAACCGCCCACCCTCTCCGGCGGTCAGCGGCAGCGCGTCGCCCTGGCCCGCGCCCTGGTCAACCGCCCCCAGGTACTGCTGCTCGACGAACCGCTGGCCGCCCTCGACCTCACCCTCCGCCGCCGGATGCAGGTCGAGCTCAAGCAGATCCAGCGGGAGATCGGCATCACCTTCGTCTTCGTCACCCACGACCAGGACGAGGCGCTGACGATGTCCGACCGCGTCGCCGTCATGAACCGGGGCCGGATCGAGCAGTGCGGCACCCCGGAGGACGTCTACGAGCGCCCCGCCACCACCTTCGCGGCCTCCTTCATGGGCACCTCCAACCTCGTCCCCGGCACCTACCGGTCCGGCGAGGTCCTGCTCGACCAGGGCCCCGCCCTGCCCGTCGGCACCCGGGCCGGCGTGCCCGACGGCAGACGGGTCAACCTCTCCATCCGCCCCGAGAAGATCTGGCTCTCCGACTTCGAACCGGGCATGGCCCGCGCCGCCGGAACCGTCCGGGAGACCGTCTACTCCGGCCCCACCACCACCTACCTCATCGAACTGGCCCCCGGCGTGACGGTCTCCGTCCTCGAGCAGAACACCGTCCGCTCCCGCAGGGAGGACCGGTGGAGCGGCGGCGAACGCGTCGAGATCGCCTGGAAGCCCGAACACTGCCTGGTCCTGGACTGACCCGGCCCCAACCGGCCCCACCGGAGGAACACACCGTGAACCACGACGTCATCGTCCTCGGCGCCGGACTCGCCGGTCTCGCCGCCGCCCGCGACCTGGCCGCGGGCGGCGCCGACGTGCTCGTCCTGGAGGCCCGCGACCGGGTCGGCGGACGCGTCGAGCAGACCGCCCTCCCCGACGGCCGCCTGGTCCAGCTCGGCGGGGAGGTCGCCGGCCGGGCCCACACCGCCTACACCGCCCTGGCCGCCGAACTGGGCCTCACCCTCGTCCCCAGCTACGTCGCCGAGCCCGGCGCCCTCACCCGCGCCACCCCCGAAGGGGTCCATGCCGGCGACCCGCCCGCCTGGTTCGGCCCCGGCGACGACGCCCGTCACCGCAAGGCCACCGCCGCCTTCACCGCGCTCGCCCGGACCGTCGACCCCGACGACCCCTGGTCCCACCCCGACGCCGCCGCCCTCGACCGCCTCTCCGTCGCCGGCTGGCTGCGCGCCGAAGGCGCCACCCCGGCCGTCGTACGCCTGTGGGAGATCGGCCAACTCGCCCTCGCCGACGGCTCGTACGAGCGGACCTCGCTGCTCGCGGCCCTCCGCAAGCACGCCGCCGTACCCGGAACGGGCGAAGGACACTACGAGTACGAGGCGTGGGAGGGCCTGCGCGTGGCCGAGGGATCGGCCACGGTCGCCCTGCGCATGGCCGCCGGGCTCGGCGGGCGGATCCGCACCGGCGCCCCCGTCGAGGCGCTCACCGTCAGCGCCCTGGGCGGCTGCTCCGTACGCCTCGCCGGAGGCGAGACCCTCACCGCCGGGGTCCTCGTCAGCGCCCTCCCCGTCGGACCGTTCCGCCGGATCGCCGTCACCGGCGTCTCCGGGGAGCGCCTCGCCTCGCTGCACCGCCAGCGCCAGGCCGTCGCCGCCAAGTTCGCCGCCGCGTACGGGGAGCCGTTCTGGAGGGCCCGCGGCCGCAGCGGACTCTCCGAGAACGAAGGGGTCCTCGGCAGCACCTGGCCGCAGAGCGAAGGGATCCTCTCCGCCCTCGTGCCGCCCGAGCGCTACGGCGTGCTGCTCGGCATCCCCGCCCCGCTGCGCGCCCCCGAACTGCTCGGCGAGATGGCCCGCCTCTTCGGCGCGGAGGCACACCGGCCGCTCGCCACCCACATCCGCCTGTGGGGCACCGACCCGTGGACCCAGGGCTACGTCACCCAGTGGACCCCCGGCGACGTCACCGCCGTCGGCCCGCTCCACGGCACCCACGAACCGCCCTTCTACGTCTGCGGATCCGACCAGTGGGTGGCCGGATACATGGAAGGCGCGGTACGCACCGGCCGAGCGGCCGCGAAGGAGGCCCTCCGCCGTGGCTGACATCCCCGAGGACCCCACCGCGCCGGCCGGCCCCGCGCGCCCGACCGTCCTGCGGAACCACATCGGCGGCGCCGACCGGCCCGCCGCCTCCGGCGCGACCACGGAGCTGGTGGACCCGGCCACCGGCGAGGTCCACGGCCGCGCCCCCCGCTCCGGCCGCGCCGACACCGACGCCGCCTGCGCCGCGGCGGCCGCGGCGTACGGGCCCTGGTCGCGGACCACCCCGGCCGACCGGCAGCGCGCCCTGCTCGCCCTCGCCGACGCCATCGAGGAGCACGCGGACGCGCTGGTGGCCGCCGAGACCGCGGACACCGGCAAACCGGCGGAGCGGTTCCGGAACGACGAACTGCCCGCCGTCACCGACGCCGTCCGCTACTTCGCGGGAGCCGCCCGCAACCTCCCCGGGGCCGCCGCGGCCGAGTACACCGAGGGCCGCACCTCCCTGCTGCGCCGCGAACCGGTCGGCGTCTGCGCCCAGATCACCCCCTGGAACTACCCGCTGATGATGGCGGCCTGGAAGATCGCCCCGGCGCTCGCCGCCGGCAACACCGTCGTGGTCAAGCCCGCCGACACCACACCCTCCTCGACCGTGCTGCTGGCCCGGATCGCGGCCCGGCACCTGCCGCCGGGCGTGCTCAACGTGGTCTGCGGCGACCGCGACACCGGCCGGGCCCTCACCGCCCACCCGGCCGTCGCACTGATCGCGGTCACCGGCAGCGTACGGGCGGGCCGGGAGATCGCGGCCGCCGCGGCGGACGGCCTCAAACGGGTCCACCTGGAGCTCGGCGGCAACGCCCCGGTCATCGTCCACGAGGACGTGGACGTCGAGGCCACCGCCGAGACCCTCGCCGGGGTCGCCTACTACAACGCCGGCCAGGACTGCACCGCGCCCGCCCGGCTCCTGGTCCACCACCGCGTGCACGACGCGTTCCTCACCGCCTTCGCCGCCGCGGCCCGGAAGCTGCGCCCGGAGGCCGAGGTCGGTCCCCTGAACAGCGCCGACCGGCTCGCCTCGGTCCGCGGCCTGCTGGACCGGCTGCCCGCGCACGCGGAGATCGTCAGCGGCGGCGCCCGCGTCCCGCGCCCCGGGTGGTTCCACGAACCCACCGTCGTCGCCGGGGTCCGCCAGGACGACGAGATCGTGCAGGAGGAGATCTTCGGCCCGGTCGTCACCGTCCAGCCGTTCGCCGGCGAGACGGAGGCGCTCCGCCTCGCCGACGGCGTCCGGCACGGCCTGGCCGCGAGCGTGTGGACCGCCGACCACGACCGGGCGATGCGCGCGACCCGGGCCCTGCACACCGGCATCGTCTGGGTGAACACCCACGGCACCACCGTCTCCGAGATGCCCCACGGCGGCGTCAAGCACTCCGGCTACGGCAGCGACCTCTCCCTGTCCGGCCTGCTCGACTACACCCAGGTCAAGCACGTGATGCTGTGACCCGCCACGGACGGCGGTCAGCCACCCACGGGGCCGGTGGGGCCGGTGGGGCCGGTGGCTCCGGTGGGACCCGTCGCGCCGGTCACTCCGACGGGCCCGCTGTCTCCCGTGGGTCCCGTCGGGCCCGTGGTACCGGTCGGGCCCGTCGGACCGGTGGTGCCTGTGGCTCCGGTGGGCCCGGTGGGTCCAGTGGTCCCTGTCGCTCCGGTGGGCCCGGTGGGGCCGGTCGGGCCTGTGGGGCCGGTCTGGTTCCAGGTGATGGCGGTCTCGGTGAGGCGGCAGGTCTGGCCGGCCTCGGCGTCGATCACCCGGAGCCCCCCGCCGAGACGTGCGTAGCAGCCGGTGAACACGCCGTTGGCGTCGGGGATGTCGGCGGCCGCCAAGCCGCCGAGCACGGTGGCGCTGAGGCCCAGCGCCGCGGCGGCGACCGCGCCTGCCTTTTTCCTGGAAGCCGAGGAGGGGGACACGGAAACTCCTGGGAGATGCGGGACGGGACGCCTCCCAGGGTCCCGGGGCCGGCCGCCCGCGCGGGGATTCCGGCCGCTTCGCCGCCCGGGGTCCCCCGTCTGCGCGGCCGGGTCCCCCCGGAGGCACCAAGCCGCACCCGCCGATGCCGCTCGGGGCGCGCACGGACGCGGTATGGGCACACCATGGAAGTGCGGCACGCACGCCCGGGCCCCCGGACGGGACGGGCGCGGCGGTGCCACCGCGGCCGTGCCACACGGCACCGACAGATCTGGGGGACGTCATGGAACTCGGTTTTCTCAAGCCGGTCTTCAGCCGGCCGGGGCCCTGGGCCTCGGTCTACGTCGAGACCACCCGCGCCACCGAGGACGCGGCGAAGATCCAGGAACTGCGCCACCGGGCCATCGCGGGCCTGCTGGTCGACGAGGGTGCCGACGCCTACACCATCCGGGCCGTGATGGAGCACCTGGCGAGCGAGCCCGTCTCCGGGACCCCACCCGGCCGGGCCCTGTTCGCCGCGGGCGCCGAGGTCGTCCTCGACGTGCCGCTGGTGGTGCCGCCGACGGTGGGCGAGGCCACCTGGTCCCTGCTGCCGCACGTGGCGCCGCTGGCCCGGCTGCGGGGCGACGACCCGGCGTGCCTGGTCGCGTACATCGACCGCACGGGTGCCGACCTGGAGCTCCGTGACGGGTACCGGCGGGAGCCGGTCGGCCAGGCGAACGGCAGGGAGTGGCAGGACCGGGGCCACCGCGGCGTCCCCGACGACCGGAACGAATGGCACTACCGCAACAAGGTCGAGAACGCCTGGAACGAGACCGCCGACCTGATCGCCGGGGAGCTCGTCCGGCAGTGGCCGCAGAGCGGCGCCGAGCTGCTCGTCCTCACCGGTGACGCCCGTGAGCGGCGGGCCGTGTACAACCGGCTGCCCGAACGCATGCGGGCCGTGACCGTCGAGGCGGAGAACGGCAGCCGTTCCCCGGGCGCCTCGACCGCCGGGCTCGACCGGGAGATCGCGCAGGCGTGCGACCGCTTCACGCAGGACCGGCTCACCCGCACGCTGGAACGCTTCCGCGTCGGCCGGGGCAAGCCGGGGGAGCACCGCGAGTCCTCCGTCGACACCGGCCCGGGGGAGGCGGCGGAAGGCATCCCGGCCGTCGTGGACGCCGCGCGCAAGCACCAGATGGCCACCCTGCTGTTCACCCCGGAGGCGTCCGACGGAGGCCGCCCGGTCTGGATCGGCCCCGGCGCCGACGACATCGCGGTCCAGCGCGGCGAGGCGCGGGCGATGGGCGTGCCCAGGCCCGAACAGGCACGCGCGGACGACGCCGTCCTGAGGGCCGCCGCCGTCGCCGACTGCGAGCTGCTCCTGGTCCCCGCGGGAATGGGCGGCCCGGCGGGCGGCCTGGGCGCGGTGCTGCGCTGGAGCTCCTGACCGGCCTCCGACCGGCCTCCCGACCGGCCCCCCGCCCGGCATCCCGGCAGGTTTCCCGACCGCGCCCGGTCACGGCCTGCGGCGGTCGTCCACAGGTTCCGGCGGTCGGGCACGGGGTGTCCGCGGCTGCCGTTAGGCTTTTGGAATGGCCCTTCCGGACGCATCCCCCGAGATCACCGACGAGATCACCGAAGCGATCACAGGCGAGACCTCCGACGCGCTGCGGGTGCTGAACCGAGTCTTCGGATACAGCTCCTTCCGCGGCGAGCAGCAGGAGATCATCGAGCAGGTCGTCGGTGGTGGCGATGCCCTCGTGCTGATGCCGACCGGCGGCGGCAAGTCGCTCTGCTACCAGATCCCGGCGCTGGTCAGAGAAGGCACCGGGGTCGTGGTCTCACCGCTGATCGCGCTCATGCAGGACCAGGTGGACGCGCTCACCGCGCTCGGGGTGCGGGCCGGATTCCTCAACTCCACCCAGGACCCCTACGAGCGGCAGGCCGTCGAGCAGGCCTTCCTCGCGGACGGACTGGACCTGCTCTACCTGGCCCCCGAGCGGCTGCGCACCGAGGGCACGCAGCGGCTGCTCGACCGGGGCAAGGTGTCGCTCTTCGCGATCGACGAGGCGCACTGCGTCGCCCAGTGGGGCCACGACTTCCGGCCCGACTACCTCGCCCTGTCGATGCTGCACGAGCGCTGGCCGAAGGTGCCGCGGATCGCGCTGACCGCGACGGCCACCGAGGCCACCCACGCCGAGATCGCGAAGCGGCTGGGCCTGGAGGAGGCGCGGCACTTCGTCGCCAGCTTCGACCGGCCGAACATCCAGTACCGGATCGCCGCCAAGAACAACCCGCTCAAGCAGCTGCTGGAGCTGATCCGCACCGAGCACGACGGGGACGCCGGAGTCGTCTACTGCCTGTCCCGCTCCTCGGTGGAGAAGACCGCGGCGTTCCTGGCCGAGCAGGGCATCGACGCCGTGCCGTACCACGCCGGCATGGACGCCCGTACGCGCGCCGCGAACCAGGCGCGCTTCCTGCGCGAGGACGGGGTCGTGGTGGTGGCCACGATCGCCTTCGGCATGGGCATCGACAAGCCGGACGTGCGCTTCGTGGCCCACCTGGACCTGCCGAAGTCGGTCGAGGGCTACTACCAGGAGACCGGCCGGGCCGGCCGGGACGGCGAGCCGGCCACCGCCTGGCTGGCGTACGGCCTGCAGGACGTGGTCCAGCAGCGCAAGCTGATCGAGGGCTCCGAGGGCGACGAGACGCACCGCCGGTCCCTGGCCATGCACCTGGACGCCATGCTCGCGCTGTGCGAGACGACCGACTGCCGCCGGGTGCAGCTGCTGGCGTACTTCGGGCAGTCCGGCGAGCCCTGCGGCAACTGCGACACCTGCCTGACCCCGGTGGAGTCCTGGGACGGGACGGTCGCGGCGCAGAAGCTGCTGTCCACGGTGTGGCGGCTGGCCCGGGAACGGCGGCAGAAGTTCGGCGCCGGCCAGATCATCGACATCCTGCAGGGCAAGAAGACGGCCAAGGTCATCCAGTTCGACCACGACGCGCTCTCGGTGTTCGGCGTCGGGGCGGACCTGAGCACCGCGGAGTGGCGCGGGGTCGTGCGCCGGCTGCTGGCGCTGCGGCTGCTGGCCGTGGAGGGCGACTACGGGACGCTGGTGCTGACGGAGGACAGCGGCGAGGTGCTGGGCGGCCGCCGCACCGTCCGGATGCGCAAGGAGAAGGCGGCCCCCGCGGCGTCCCGCAAGGACTCCGGGTCCCGCTCCGGGAAGGGCGCCCGCGTCCCGGTCGACCTGCCGGCCGCGGCGGTGCCGGTCTTCGAGGCCCTGCGGGCCTGGCGCGCCGCGACGGCGAAGGAGCAGGGCGTGCCGGCGTACGTGGTCTTCCACGACGCCACGCTGCGCGAGATCGCGACGCTCCTCCCCACGACCGCCGCCGAGCTGGGCACCATCGGCGGTGTCGGCGAGGCGAAGCTCGCCAAGTACGCCGAGGGCGTCCTGGAAACCCTGGCGGAAAGCGGCGCCGCGCCCACCCCCGCGGCCCCCGCCGCAGCGCCCGCCCCCGCCTCGGTGCCCGCCCCCGCCGGGGCGCCCGTGCCGGCCCCCCGTCAGGAGGCCCCGTTCGAGGACGAGCCGCCGTTCGACTTCGACGAGTCGGAGCCGCCGTGGGATGACTGGGAGTAGCCCGTCCCTGCGCCATGATGGGGCCCGGCACAGGGCCCCGTCATGACCTCCCAACCTCCCAGGAGCGGCGAGCATGCAGGTAGCGGCACAACCCCAGAAGATCACCACGTTCCTGATGTTCGAGGGCAGGGCCGAGGAGGCCATGACCTTCTACACCTCCCTCTTCGACGACGGCCAGGTCATCGACGTCACGCGCCACGGCCCCGACGGGCCCGGCGCCGACGGCAGCGTGGAGCACGCCACCTTCCGGCTGGCCGGCCAGCGGTTCATGTGCATCGACAGCCCGGCCAAGCACGAGTTCGGCTTCACCCCGGCCGTCTCCCTCTTCGTCGACTGCGCGGACGAGGCGGAACTCGACCGCCTCCACGCCGCCCTCTCGGACCAGGGCGCAGAACTGATGCCCCCGGGCTCCTACGGCTTCAGCACCAAGTTCAGCTGGGTCAACGACCGCTTCGGCGTCTCCTGGCAGCTCAACCTGCCCTAGGGCGTCTCGCCGATCAGGCCGGGCTCGCGGCGCTGGGTCGGCGTATGGCCGAAAGGCGCCGCATCCGAGTCAACTCCCCCTTTTTCCCCGACAGTTGTTAACGCGGAGTTGGTCGCTCCGTGCGTGAATGGTCAGCCGGGCGGTCCATGGTGCCGCCTCAGGGCGGGTCACACGAATGGTCGGGGGGCATGCGTGACTGTTGGGGAGAGACCTGTCGTCGAGGAGCCGCGCCTGGCGGTCCGGCGCCGGGCGTCCGGCACGTGGTCACGGCGGGGGCTGCTGGTGTTCTTCCTGCCCGCGCTGGCCACCGTTCTGACGGGGTTCGCCGCTTTGGCGGTGTCGGGCAATCTGCTGCTGCCCTTCGAGAAGGTCCTCGTCCTGGAGGGCAAGATGGCCTCCAAACGTGACTTCTTCGAGGACGAGGAGGTCCAGCGGATCCTGCTGAAGCACCGCATCCAGGTGCACATCACCAGCTCGGGCTCGCGCGAGGTCGCCGTGCGGGACACCGCCTCCTTCGACTTCGTGTTCCCCTCCGGCCAGCCCGCCGGCGACCTGATCACCGGGATGCGCGCGGCGGCCGGGCAGTACGCCAAGGTCCACCGTCCGTTCGTGAGCCCCATCGTGCTCGCGACGTACCGGGAGTACGCGGAAACCCTGCGGGACGCCGGCGTCGCCACCCCTCTTCCCGCCGGGGGCTCCGACCAGCCGCTCTACTACTCGCTGGACATGAAGAAGTTCCTCGAGAGCATCAACGGGGGTCTGCGTTGGAGTGACCTCGGCATCCAGCGGCACGGGATCTCCAACACCAATCGGATCGTCGCCCAGAGCCCGGACGTGTGCGGCTCCAACTCGGCCGGGACCTATCTGGCGCTGGTCTCCTTCACCTGGCGCGGCAACGGCCCCGAAGTGCCCTCCACTGCGGAGGAGGCGACCAGCCGCGCACAGTCCGTCAAGCACCTCATGGAGCAGGGCCTGCCCGCCGCCGACGTGTTCAGGACATACATCGCGCCGGAGGGCAAGGGGATCGCCCCGGTGGTCGTGGCGTACGAGCACCAGTACCTCGCCTATCAGCTCCGGTACCGTGCCGCTTCCGGGCGGCTCGACTCGCAGCGGGTCCTGCTGTACCCCTCCAGCCAGTTCGTCACCCAGCCCCAGTTCATCGCCCTGAACGACAAGGGTGAGCGGCTCCGCGAACTGATGGCCGACGACCCGGATTTGCGCCGGCGCGCGATGGAGCTGGGCTTCCGCATCCTGGACCCGGCCGGTGAGGTCGCCGGCGACCAGCTGTCGGACTTCCTGAGCGAGCGGAACATCCCGGTGCCGGCCCTGCAGGGCAACAACACCCGCTCGCCCATGCCCCGGATCCGCCACCTGGAGCAGATGATCTCCGTCGTCGGCGGATGCCCGGCCGCCCAGCTCCCGGACGGGGCGCAGTGACGGCGCGCAGCACTCCCGGCCGACGGTCGCGCCGCCGGGTTCTGACCGCGCTCACGCTGGCCTGCCTGTGGGTGCTGTCCACGCTCCCCGCCTGCTCGCCGGGCAGGGGCGAGCCGGTGACCCTGCGGGTCCTCGCCGGCTCGGAACTCATGGACATGCAGCCCCTGTTGGACGACCTGCGCCGCGAAACCGGGATCACGCTGAGGATGGAGTACCAGGGCACCGTCGAGGCCACCGCCACCCTGGCCGCCGGCCCCTACCGGCACGACCTGGCCTGGCTCTCCTCCTCGCGCCCGCTCCAGCTCCTGCTGAAGCAGAGAGGCCGCCAGGCGGACAGCCCGCTGTCGACGAGCACCATGCGTTCCCCCGTCGTCGTCGGCCTGAAGCCCGGGGCGGCGCAGCGCCTGCGCCGGGCGATCCCCGACGGGCAGCTGTCCTGGGCGGACCTGGCGGACGCCGCCGCGGCCGGCACCCTGAAGTACGCCATGGCCGACCCCCGCAGGTCGAACAGCGGGCTCGCCGCCCTCGTGGGCGTCGCGACCGCTGCCGCGGGAACCGGCGGAGCACTGCGCCCGGAGGACGTCTCCTGCGACCGGCTGCGCGGCTTCTTCTCCGGTCACGCGCTGACCGAGGACTCCTCCGGCCGTCTCGCCGACGCGTACCTGCGGGGCGAGGACGGCCTCGACGCGCTGATCACGTACGAATCCGAGCTGCTCGCCCTCAACCGCGCGGGCACCCTCCGCACTCCCCTGGAGATCGTCTACCCGAAGGACGGCATCGTGCTGTCCGACTACCCGCTCATGCTGCTCGACCCGGCCAAGCGGGACGCGTACGACCGGCTGGCGTCCTGGCTGCGGAGCGAACCGGTCCAGCAGAAGATCATGGACCGGACGATGCGCCGGCCGGTCGACCCCGGCATCACGCGCCTCCCCGGCCTGAGCGCCCCGCTCGGCAACGCGCTGTACTTCCCGGACAGCCAGGTCGTCGTCGACCGGCTGCTGGCCGACTACGCCGACGCGAGGAGCGCCCGCCCCACGCGGGTGATCTTCCTGCTCGACTTCTCCCGGTCCATGCGCGGCGAGCGCATCGCGGGCCTGCGCGCCACGATGGCCGGACTCAGCGGCGCCGACGGCACCGCATCCGGCAAGTTCACCCGCTTCCACGTCGGCGAGACCGTCACGGTGGTGCGTTTCGGCGGCAGCGTGCTGGACGAGCAGGGCGTGACGTACAGGGGAGCCGCCGACCTGGACCGGCTGCGCGCCATGGTCGCCGACGACCGTTTCGACACGAGCACCGCCGTGTGGTCGGCCCTCGACCACACCTACCGGACGGCCGCCGAGGCCCTGGCCAAGGACCCCGGGCAGCGGGTCTCGATCGTGCTCATGACGGACGGGGAGAACAACGCCGGGATGAGCCTAGACGCGTTCCTCGCCCGGTACGCCGCCCTGCCGCCGGCCGCCCGCGCGATCCGTACGTACACGGTCCGGTACGGCGAAGCCGACCCGCAGGAGCTCGACCGGGCCGCCAGAGCCACCGGCGGGCACATGGCCGATGCCACCGGGCAGTCCCTTCTCAACGCCTTCAAGGAGATCCGTGGGTGTCACGAGTGAAGCGTGGTGGGCCGTCTGGTGGCCCTGGATGCTGGTGTGGACGGCCACCTGCGCGGGCCTCGCGGCGCTTCTCGCGCCGGCCCTGCGAGGGCTGGTCCACGCCCGGCGGGCCGCGGCCCCGGACATCACCGACGGCATCTGCTTCTACCTGCACGACAGGACGGTCATGGACCACTACCAGATGCGCGGCTACACGGCCGCCCTGCGCAAGGAGGTCGAGCAGCGCACCAGTGACAGCAAGGACGGCACCGTCCGCGCGAAGGTCTTCGGCGTCGGCGCCGACGGCGGCCGCAAGGAGAACACCGAGATCGTCAGCCGCTATCTGGAGGTCGCGGAACCGATCTCCGTGATCGGCCTGATCATGAAGGTTCTGGAGGAGAAGCGCGCCATCGTCCACGTCGACCTGCCGAGCCTGTCCGTCACCCGCAGCACCGCGCTGCTGCGGACGGCCTCCGCGGCGCAGGGCACCGTCCGGCTGCGCGACATCGAGGGCTTCGTCCTGATCCGGGGCCGGTTCCGCACGACGGGTGACGAACCGGAGGGAGCCGCCTCCACCGCCTTCCTCGCCCCCTACGGAGACCCGGCCGACCCCTCCCGGGGCCCGCGCGTCCGGGTCACCTGCGCCACGGAGGGCCTGCGCAGCCAGGTCCCCGAGGGCACCTTCTCGGCCCACTGCCTGGGCAAGGTCCAGGCATGGAACCCGGACGAAGGCGTGCTGAAGGTTCAGGCGATGGCGATCTTCCGCTAGTTCCCGGCGGTCACCGGGGCGCCGCTTCCCGAATGCCCTCCGTTGTCCGGCCATACCTTCCGCTTGTGGCCGGGACTGGTCCGAACCAAGGCGGGCCCTCGCGCTAGTGTGCGTACGTGAACCTTCATGTCGTCATAGGCTATGGACCGGCCGGGGCCGCGACCGCCCGGCTGCTCGCCCAACAGGGGCACTCCGTAAGGGTCATCACCAGGTCGGGCCGTGAACCGGAACCCGGCATCGAGCACGTCGCGCTGGACGCGACGGACAGCGCGCGGCTGACCGAAGCCGCGCGGGGCGCCACCGCCATCCACGGCTGCGCCGCGCCCCCCTACCACCGCTGGGCCACCGGATGGCCTCCGCTGGCCGCGTCCCTCTGCGCCGCGGCCGAGGCGACCGGGGCCGTGCTGGTGATGCTGGGCAACCTCTACGGCTACGGGCCGGTGGACGGCCCGCTCACCGAGGACCTGCCGCTCGCGGCGACCGGCCCCAAGGGGCGGGTGCGCGCCGCGGCCTGGGAGCAGGCGCGGGCCCTGCACGAGCAGGGCCGCATCAAGGCGGTCGAGGTGCGGGCCTCGGACTTCTTCGGGCCCGGCGTCACCGACGGCGGCCACCTCGCCGCGCGCGTCGTACCGCCGCTGCTGCGTGGCAAGCCGGTCTCCACGCTCGGCGACCCGGACGCCCCGCACAGCTGGACGTACCTCCCCGACGTGGCCCGGGCCATGGCCGAGGTCGCGGGCGAGGAGCGGGCCTGGGGCCGGGCCTGGCACGTCCCGACGGAACCCCCGCTCTCCGTCCGCGAGATGACCGGCCGGCTCGCCGCCCAGGCGGGCACGGCACCGGTCCCGGTCCGCCGGATCCCGCCGGCCGCCCTGGCCGTGGCCTCGCTGTTCTCCCCACTGATCCGCGAACTGAAGGAAATCCGCCACCAGTTCGACCGCCCCTTCGTCATCGACGCGAGCGCCTACGAGGCCGCCTTCGCCGTACGGGCCACCCCCGTCGACGAGCAGCTCAAGGCGACCGTGGAGTGGTGGCGCGAACGCCTGGCGGCCACGGCGTGACATCGGTGACGAGGCACTCCAACTCCACAGAGGACCCACGGGGAACACGGCACGAGGACATCGCCGTCGTAGGCATGGCCTGCCGGTTCCCCGGCGCCCGGAACGTGAACGAGTACTGGCGGCTCCTGACGGACCCGCGGGCACAGTTCTCCGCCGTTCCGGACTCGCGCTGGCGCAGCGCCGCCTTCCTGAGCGACGACTTCCGGGACACCGCCTCGGCGTACACGGACACCCTGGCGCTGCTCCCGGACGTCGGCCACTTCGACGCGGCCCACTACGGCATACCGCCGCGCCGGGCCCGGGCGATGGACCCCCAGCACCGGCTGCTGATCGACCTCGCCCGGGAGGCCGTCCAGGACGCGGGCTGGGAAGCCGACGGCTTCGACCGCGAGGAGACCTCGGTGATCACGGCGCTCACCGAGAGCGGCTACCGCGAGCTCAGCACCATGCGGATCCGCATGCGCCAGCTGGCCGGCGGAGAGTTCGGGGCGCGGGCGAACGGCCTGCCCTGGCAGGACACGGTTCGCGCGGTCGACGGCCTGCACGGCACCTCCGTGGCCGGTCTCCTGCTCAACATGGGCCCGAACACGATCAGTTCGGTCTTCGACCTGCACGGTGAGAGCTACGCGCTGGACTCGGCGTGCTCCGGTGGCCTGATGGCCGTCGCCAACGCCGTGCACGCCCTGCGCGCGCGGCGGACCCGTATCGCCCTCGCCGGCGGCGCCCAGCTGATCCTCGCCCCCGACCTGCTGGTGGGACTGTGCCGGATCGGCGCCCTCTCGCGCAGCGGCAGGTGCCTGCCGTTCGGCGCGGAGGCCGACGGCTTCGTGCTGGGGGAGGGCGCCGGGGTGCTCGTCCTGCGGCCCCTGGCCGACGCGCTGGCGGCCGGCGACCGGGTCTACGCCGTGATCAGGGGCGTGGGAACGGCCAACGACGGAACCGTGCAGGGCGGTCTGCATCCCCGGGCGGCCGGCCAGCTCCGGGCCCTGCGCCGGGCCTACCGCGATGCGGGCCTGCCCCCGGACGCGGTGGGCTATCTGGAGGCGCACGGGACCGGCACCACCGTCGGCGACCCCGTCGAGCTCGGCGTCCTGCGCGAGCTCCGCGGGGAAGGGGCCGCACCCGCCTTCGTCGGCGCGGTGAAAGCGGTGGTCGGGCACTCGCTCAATTCCGCGGGCATCGCCGGCCTCATCAAGTCGGTCCTGGCCGTGCAGCGGGGAGTGATCCCGCCGCAGCCGGAGTTCGCCCTCGCCGACCGTGCCGTGCTGGACGGCGCCCGGCTGACCGTCCCGACCGAGCCGACCCCCTGGCCGGAGGACGGCCGTCCGCGCCGGGCGGGGGTGAGCGCCTTCGGCTTCGGCGGCACCGGGGTGCACATGGTGGTCGAGGAGTATCCCGCCCGCCCCACGCCCCCCGCACCTCGTACGCCACCGCCGGGCGGTCCTGAAGCCGGCGGAGGAACGCGGCTGCTGGTGCTGAGCGCCCGCGACCGCGCCGGGCTGGCCCGCTACGCCGCGGACCTCGCGCGCACCCTCGCCGACGACCGGCCGCCGCTGGCAGCCGTCGCCGACACCCTGGCCCGCCGGACCCCCCTCGGCGAACGCCTCGCCGTGGTGGCGCGGGACACCGCCGAGGCCGCGGCCAGGCTGACCGAGGCGGCCGGGGCGCTGGCGGAGGGCACGTGGACCGGAGAGCCGGACGGCGCGGTGGCAGTGGCCGCACCGGCGGCGGAGCGCGTACCCCCGTGCACCCTGCCGCCGAGCCCGCTGGCCCCGCGCCTGCACTGGGTGGTGGACGAGACGGCACGTGACATCGCCGAGGCGTCGGCAGACCCGGTGGAGGCGGCCCCCGGGACGGGAGCGGATCCGGTCCCCGCGGGGGCGTCCGCGGCGTCCGTCGTCCTCGAAGAGGTGTCGCGGACCGGGGTCTTCCCGCTGTCCGACCTGAGCGAGGCGATGCGCCTGGCGGCCGATCTCGGCTTCGACTCCCTGATGCTGCACGAGCTGGAGGTCAGACTCGGCGAACGGATACCGGGCTTCCGCACCGGGGAACTCTTCTCGCCGGAGCTCACGATCGGCCGGCTGATCGAAATCGTCGATCCGGGCCGCACGGAGCCCGCGCCCGCCCCCACCGGCCCGCAGACACAGCGGGTGCGGCAGGGACGGGAGACACCGCCGGAACGGGAGACACCGCCGGAACGGGAGACACCGCCGGGCTGGGACGCGGGCACGGCGAGCGTCGACGACTTCCCGGAAGTGGCCCGCTTCGAGGAGCGCCTGCACGCGGTCACCGGCAGCGGCGCGGACTACCCGTACTTCCGGCTCCACGAGGGCACCATCCGGGACAGGACCGTGATCGGCGGCCGCCCGTACCTGTCCTTCGGAAGCTACAACTACCTGGGCCTGTCCGGCGACCCGGCGGTCAACCGGGCGGTGAAGGAGGCGGTGGACCGGTACGGGACCTCCGTCTCGGCCAGCCGCGTGCTCTCCGGCGAACGGGAACTGACGGTCCGGCTCGAACGTGCGCTGGCCGGGTTCCTCGGCGTCCCCGACTGCCTGGCGCTGGTGAGCGGACACGCCACCAACGTCACCGCGATCGGGCACCTCGTCGGCGCGGGCGACCTCGTGCTGCACGACGCGCTCGCCCACGACAGCATCCTGCAGGGGTGCGCCCTGTCGGGGGCGGCACGACGCCCGTTCGCCCACAACGACACCGGTCAGCTGGAACACCTGCTGCGGCTCAACCGTTCCCGGTTCCGCCGGGTCCTGATCGCCGTGGAAGGCGCCTACAGCATGGACGGCGACCTCGTCGACCTGCCGCCCGTGATCGAGTTGAAGAAGCGTTACGGCGCCCTGCTGATGGTCGACGAGGCGCACAGCATCGGCACCGTCGGAGAACACGGCCGCGGCGTCGGCGAGTTCTTCGGCGTCGACCGGTCCGGCGTGGACCTGTGGATGGGGACGCTCTCCAAGGCCTTCGCCAGCTGCGGCGGTTACCTCGGCGGCTCGGAGCGGATGGTGCGCTGGTTGCGCCACACGCTGCCCGGCTTCGTCTACAGCGTGGGTCTCACCCCGGCCAACGCCGCCGCGGCCCTGGCCGCCACCGAGCTGATCGGCGCGGAACCGGAGCGTGTCCGCGCCCTGCGGCGGAACGCCGACCTGTTCCGCACGCTGGCCGCCTCGGCCGGGCTGGCGACGGGCTCCAGCGCCCACACCCCGATCGTGCCCTGCGTCCTCGGCGACTCGGCGCGGACCCTGACGGTCGCCGACGGGCTGTTCCGCCGGGGGGTGATCGCCGATCCGATCTTCCACCCGGCCGTCGAGGAGGGGCTCGCCAGGCTGCGGTTCTTCCTCACCGCCGAGCACCGCGAGGACGACATCCGGCGCGCGGTGGCGATCCTCGCGGAGGAGGTGGCGGCGACCGGGCCGTAACCAGGCGTCTCCGGAACGGCGCACGTCAGATCAGGGTGCGTTCGATGCGGTGGAGCAGGGCGCTCTTCCCGGGGTCCCCGCCCTCTCCCGCTTCCGCGGCCGGGGACGCGCCGGGCGGCTGCCCGTCGTTCCCCAGCCGCTGGGAGAGCAGGTAGGCGATGATCTCCGCCTCCTGCTCCTGGACGTCGTCGTACGTCGCGCGCAGGAGCATGTCGCGTACGAGTTCGGGATCGAGGTCGGGGAACAGGAGACGGGCGGCGGCCTCGTCCAGTCCTCCGGCCCCGCGATGGCAGCAGATGATGTGGCCCAGCTCGTGCAAGATGATGTGCTCCTGATGCGCGCTGGTGGTGTTGGCGTCGTAGAAGATGAGGTCCTCCTCGCGGGCGGCGACCCACATGCCGCACGGGTGGGAGGAGGGCATCTGCATCGGGACCAGGACGATGGGGCGGTTGCGCACCTCGCCGAGGTGGCGGCACAGTTCGGCCACGTCGGCCACCTGCGGCAGGTCGAGTTCGGCGATGCGCTGCGCCCCGGCCTTCCGGAGCTTCTTCAGCCGGTTGCGCCGGTCCTGGTCGCCCGACCGCTCCTTCCTGGAGCCCCAGAGCCCGGTCATTCCGGGCCGGTGGAGCCGGAGTCGGGGACAGCGGTGTCAGGGGTGTCGGTGACCGGCGGGAGGCCCTGCATCTGCCGGTACTGGTCCATGATGGCGGTGATGGCCTGGAGGTTCTCCTTCTTCATGCCGGCCGCGCGCATCGCCACCGCGCGGACGCCGGACTGTCGCAGCGCTTCGATGGCGGCGAGCTGGCCGGCCACCGACTCGGCGACCTTGTCGTCGAAGAAGTAGGCGACGGAGACTCCGAAGAAACGGGCCAGGGCGGCCAGGAGGTCCGGTGAGGGATTGCAGCGCTTGCCCGTCCGCAGCTGCGACAAGTACACGCCGCCGACCTTGAGTTCGGGGTTGGCCCGCTTCAGTTCCTCCGCCACCTCGGCGTTGGTCCAGTGCCTGCCCTTGGGGCGGACGGTCTTGAACAGGTCGTCCAGACGCACGGCGAGCAGAGGCCGGCCCTCGGTCTCGGTCATGGTGAAGCTCCCTCCCGTCACCTCCTCGGAAATAGCCCTTGGCTATACGCCAGTTTCACAGATTAGCTGTCAGTTGACAATTGGCCTGAACTCCGCCACCGTTGGAGTCCCGCCGATAGCGGGCAGCTAACTTGGCTCACGGGGGTCGCCAAGTTGGATGGCTGTCCGTGGTGTCGGGTGATGCCGGACCGGCCCGGTCCTCGGGGGGGTGGGCCGGGCCAGTCCGGGCGGGAGCCACCCGTCCGCCCGACGCGACGCGGGGGAAACGGGGGATGCCCGCCCGGTTTGACGGGGGATGCAAACCGGGCGGGAGCTCTCAACTCGCGCTGCCGAGCTTACTGTAGGCGGAAGCGACTTTGGTGAGCCAGGCCACTTCCGCTGTGAAGTTGTCGCTATCGCGGTCCTCGAAGTCGCCCGCGTCCTTGTTGTCGTGGGGGATCGTTCCGGTGCGCTTCGCCTGCAGCGCCCGCTTGATCTGCGCGGCTTCGGTGAACGCCTGCCGCGACTCCTCGCTCGCCCCCGTGCCCGGGCCGCCCGAACCGGGTGCGGCACGGTCGATGTAGGGGCGCAAATCCCGCCACCCGTCCCGTATTTCGACCACCCGGCGGTGCAGCCGGTAGTCGAGGTCCGAGACCGAGGGCCCCGGCGGCTCCAGGGCGATGTCCGGGGACGCCTCGTAGAGGTCCCGCCAGAGCGGGTAGAGGGCCCGGTACGAGCGGTACGTACGGCTCCACTCCAGCAGACGGGCGGCCGTGGGGCCCCAGGAGGAGTTGGTCAGGCTCAGCGACAGGATGACGATGCCGGTCGCGCTGAAGAGGTTGGAGGCGAGCTTCCAGGCACCGATGTCGTACCCGGCCGCCGCGGTGAGGATGTTGACCGTCCTGGCCGTGCAGTAGAGGAACAGGACCACTGCGGCGACCGACAGCATCCGCAGGGCCTGCCGCAGCGAGGCGTTGTCCGTCATCTCGGCGTAGGGGCCGCACTGCCGGAAGATGGTCACGCACGGCACCGCCTGGGAGACGATGAACGCCAGGAGGTAGAGGAGGACCAGCGGCCGCCCGCTGCCGGTGTCGAAGTCGGAAGCCGGCCGGCCGGGGCCGTCGGCGAGGAGGAAGAGCGCCGTCAGCGCCACGTCGAGGACGATGCCGGTGACCAGCCAGTACCGCGTCCTGCGGGCGGCGTCCTCGTCGGAGGCCGCCCACCGCAGCAGGATGATCTGCGCGCTGACGCAGAAGGCGACGGCCGACAGGTGCATCAGGAGGATGGCGAGGTTGCCGACGCCCAGGAAACTCCCGCTTCCCATCGCGAGGGCACCCATGGTGAAGGTGAGGCACTGGAGCAGCAGCGTGACGATCAGTGCCCGGTAGGCGCTGTCCTTCCGGCTGCGCCGCGCCTGGGACAGCCGGTACGCGAGCGCGGCGTACGAGGACAGCGCGGCGATGCCGAAACAGAGGGTTCTGATGGTGTTCAAGTCCTGGATTTCCTACGGGTCCTGCACGCGGGTGTGGGGGGAGGGGCGGCGGAGGCTCAGCCGGTCTGCTCGTCGAGGGGGACCACGAGTCCGATGCTCTCGGCCGCCACCGCGATGGCGTAGTCGAAGAACGCGGCCTCGTCCCGGACGCTGTCGTGCGTCCGGCTGAAGACCTGGAACACCAGGAGCCCGATGAGGTTGCTCCACAGGACGATGCCGCGCTCGACGATGTCCGAGAACGGAGCCCCGGGCACGCCGCCGAACGCCTCCACGGCAGCCGGCAGGAGCAGCGGCGGACCGGGCACCGCCCGCCGCGGCGGGGTGAGTTCACCGCCCTCCAGCGCCGCCCGCACGATGCCGGCGAGCACCGCGGGGGTCCGCGCGGCGGCCGGGACCGTGTCCTGCGGGGCGTGGTAGCCCGGTACGGGGGAGCCGTAGATCAGCGTGAACTCGGCGGGGTTGGCGAAGGACCACTCCCGCAGCGCGCGGGTGACCCCGAGCAGCCGCGCACCCGCCGACGCGCCGGCCTCCCGCGCCGTCGCGTCGGCCCGCTCCATGGCGGCTGCCGAACCGTCGTAGGCATCGATGATCAGAGCGGTCAGCAGGCCGTCCCGGTCCGGGAAAGCGGCCTCCACGGCGGGGAGACCGAGCCCGCCCTCGCGCGCCACGCCGTCGAGCGACAGCCCCGCGGCCCCCGCCTTCACCAGCAACTGCCGTGCGGCGTCCTTGATCACGGTCGCCGGTGTCACGTCGTCGTCATTCGAACTGATTGCGGAAACGTTCATGCCGGAACCGTACCCGCCGCACCCACTGCCCGTGAGCGCACCGTCACGAACTCCCCACCCGCCCACCGCGATCCGGCCACACCGCCCCCACCGGCCGAGGGGCCCGGGGCCGCGCCGGAAACGAGGGGGCGGGCGGGGCGGGGATCACCAGCCGAAGCGGCGGTCGACCACGGCGGCGAACTCCTCGAAGGTCAGGAGACGGTCACCGTCCTGGTCGGCCGCGTCGAAGAGGGCGGAGGAGTCGTCGGCGCCGCCGACGCCCCAGACGGGGATCACGCCCTGTGCGGCGAGGGTGGGGCCTTTGGTCAGGAGGGCGCCGATGACCTCGGCGCGGGTCAGGGTGCCGTCCCGGTCGAGGTCGAGCGCGTCGAAGAGTATCCGTGCCTTGTCGCTCATCACGTGTCCTGTTCCCTGGAGCCGTACGCGCCGAGTCGGCCGGCGCGTCCTGTGGAGAGGGACGCCCGGTCCGCCGGGCCGGTTGCCTCCCCCGGAGGGGGAGGGGAGGGGGAAGGGGGAAGGGGAGGAAGAGGAGAGGGGGCGGGGAAAAACACGCCGACGGGGGCGTACCGGCCGGGGGAACCGGTACGCCCCCGTCAGGGAGTGCACGATGTGCTGCGGGGCGGGGCCCCGTACGGGACGGTCAGGACCGGCCCGCGGGCTCCTTCACGCTGTCGGTGCCCGCCGTGCGCGCCGCGATCTGCGGGTTGCGGGACTTCAGAACCGCCCAGCCGATCCCCAGGCAGACCGCCCAGCCGGCACCCACGTACAGGGAGACGCGGCTGTCCGGGTCGATCGCGATCATCACGGTGACCAGCAGCAGGAAGGCGACGGCGATCCAGCTGCACACGGTGCCGCCGGGAGCCGGGAAGGACGAGGCCGGGAGCTTGCCCGCGACCACCGCGCGGCGGTAGCGGATGTGGCTGACCAGGATCATCATCCAGGTCCAGATGCCCGCAGCGGTCGCCACCGACATGACGTACCCGAACGCCTTCTCCGGGACGACGTAGTTGAGGACCACGCCGATGCCCATCAGGGCGGCGGAGAGGGAGATGGCCACGGCCGGGGTCTTGGTGGCGCTCAGCCGGCCCAGCAGCTTGGGGGCCTCGGAGTTGGCCGCCAGGTCACGCAGCATGCGGCCGGTTGAGTACATGCCCGAGTTGCAGGAGGACAGGGCCGCGGTGAGGACCACGAAGTTGACGATGGCCGCACCCGCCGGGATGCCGATCTTGGCGAAGGCCGCCACGAACGGGCTGACGCCAGGCTGGAACTCGGTCCACTTCACGACCATCAGGATCACGCTGAGGGCACCGACGTAGAAGACGATGATGCGCCAGGGCAGGGTGTTGATGGCCTTGGGGAGGGTCTTCTCCGGGTTCTCCGACTCGCCCGCGGTGACGCCGACGAGCTCGACGGCCAGGTAGGCGAACATGACGCCCTGCAGGGTCATCAGGCTGGAGCCGACGCCCTTGGGGAAGATGCCGTCGAAGGCCCAGAGGTTCGACACGGCGGCGGTGTCACCGGCGGCGCTGAAGCCGAAGGTCACGACACCGATGCCGATCACGATCATGCCGATCAGGGCGGTGACCTTGACCATCGAGAACCAGAACTCGATCTCGCCGAAGATCTTCACCGAGATGAGGTTGGCGACGTACAGCACGACCAGGAAGACCAGGGCGGTGGTCCACTGGGGCACGCTCGGGAACCAGTAGTGCATGTAGATCGCCGCGGCGGTCAGCTCGGCCATGCCGGTGACGACCCACATGAGCCAGTACGTCCACCCGGTCACGAACCCGAAGAACGGGCCGAGGAACTCGCGGGCGTACTCCGCGAAGGAACCCGAGACGGGCCGGTAGAGGAGCAGCTCGCCGAGCGCCCGCATGATGAAGAAGACGATCACGCCGGCGAGGGCGTACATGAGGATGAGGCTGGGCCCGGCCTTCGCGATGTTCGCGCCCGCGCCCAGGAAGAGGCCGACGCCGATGGCGCCGCCGATGGCGATCATCTGGACCTGGCGGCTGCCGAGCCCGCGCTCGTAGCCCTCCTCGGGCGTGCCGCCCGTGGTCCCGCTGTCGTCGCCCTTGTGCATGTCGACCTGCGTCGAGGTCATGTGTGGTGCGCCTTTCCGCTCCATGCCGAACCGCGCCGTTCTCGGCTGCGGATCGGGTTCCGATCCCCCGGATGGTGATGGAGTTGCTGCCGGCGATCGGCCGGCCCCAGCGCCCCTGCTCGGACATGGGTGGTCCGGCAGGCGGTCGTGAAGATTTATCACGGCATCCGGCCGGTGACTGTGGGGCACATCACCGGCAAATCGGCCATTCGGCGGTGACCAGGCCGAAAGGCCCTTGTGCGGTGATGCGATCGTTATCCGGATCTGAGCCTCCGCTGAGCGAACACGAGATGACATCCAGGCAACACGTGCCGCTCCGGGCACGCCCCCGCTCGCTACCGCCGCGTAGCGTGATCGTTTCGGCTTCCGGGTCCTCGTGTGCGAGCGTCCCCGCGCCCCTTCGCGCGCCCTTGTGCCGCCGCCGGATGTGGACGAAGGTACGACTTCCGAAAACGCCACGGCCGGACGAACGAGCGAACGAACGAGCGAACGAACGAGGGGAACGCACGGTGACCGAACCGTCCCGGGGCGCGTCCTCTTCTTCACGGAGTGGAACTCCCACGTGGCCCGGCTGCGCGAGCTGCAGGACTGGAAACCGGTGGGCCGCTGACATGACGGTGCACCCCGGCCAGGTCCTGAACCGGCGGTACCGGCTCGACGCGCGCCTGGGCCACGGGGCGCAGGGAGCCGTCTGGCTCGGTCACGACCTGCGGCTCGACTGCCAGGTAGCGGTCAAAGTGGCCCTGCTCGACCGGGGCCCGGGCGGCCCCTCGGAGGAGCGGGACCGTGCCGTCGAGCGCTTCGGCAAGGAGGCCCGGGCCATGGCGCGGGTCCGCAAACACCCTCATGTCGCGGTCATCCACGACTACGGCGAGGACGGCGGCACCCTCTACCACGTCATGGACTACATCGATGGCACGCCCCTGTCGTCCCACACGGGACGGGGACGGCAGCTCACGCTGGAACAGACCGTGCGGTGGACCCGGCACATCTGTGCCGGACTCGCCGAGGCGCACGCCGTCGGCGTGGTCCACCGGGACATCAAGCCCGCCAACGTCGTCATCGACACCGCCGGATCGGCGCACGTGGTCGACTTCGGGCCGGCCCTCCTGCCCAGCGCCTCGCTCTCCCAGGGTCCGCCCATGGGCACCCCGCACTACACCGCCCCCGAACGCTTCGCCGGCCTGCGGGCGACCGTGCGCAGTGACCTGTACTCACTGGGCTGTGTCGTCTACGAGATGCTCACCGGCTGGTCCCCGTTCGGGCACGTCAGGGAACCCCTCCCCCTGATGTGGCATCACGCGAGCGTGCCGCCCGAGTCGCCGCGCGCGGCCCGTCCGGGCATCCCCGCCGCCCTGGACCGCCTGGTGATGAGCATGCTGGAGAAGGAGCCGGAGCGGCGTCCGCCCGACGCGCCGACCGTGGCGGAGCAGGTCGGGGAGATCGCCTATGCGTCCGACCGGAGCGCGGACCCGCACGTGGACGCGCGGCACGTGGGCGAGATCCGGGATCTGGAGCGGTTCATCCAGAGTCATGCGGAAGGGCCGCGGGCGGCGGACCCCGAGGTGCTCGACGCGCGGGCCCGGCACGCTCGGCTCACCGGAGAGTCCGGCGACCCGCGTGGCGCGGCCTCGCTCTACCAGCGGCTGGGGCAGGACTGAGTACGCCTGCTCGGGCCGGACGACGGCCGGGCCTTTGACGCGTACCGGGAGGCGTCCCGCTGGCAGGAGCGCATCGGCTGACTGCCGGTCGGCCGACTGGCAGGCCGGCGGTGTGCGGGTGAGCCGCGTCTCACCCGGGTGCGCCCGCTTGTCTATGCAACGAGTTGCATAGAGGATCGGGGGCATGGCGCTCGAGCACGCGATCCTCGTCTCCCTGCTGGAGAAGCCGGGCTCCGGCTACGAACTCGCCCGGCGGTTCGAACGGTCCATCGGCTACTTCTGGACCGCCACCCACCAGCAGATCTACCGGGTCCTCAAGCGCATGGAGGGCGAGGGACTGCTCGCCGTGCGCGAGGTGCCGCAGCAGGGCCGGCCGGACAAGAAGGAGTACTCCGTCGCCGGTCCCGGCCGCGAGGCCCTCTCCCGGTGGCTGCACGAGCCGATCGAACCCGAGAGCCTGCGCCACGACCTCGCCGTGAAGATCCGCGGAGCGGCCTTCGACGACCCGGCCGCGCTGATCCGCGAGGTGGAGCGGCACCACCGGGTGCACAGTGACCGGCTCGCCCACTACCTGGCCGGGGAGCTGCGCGACTTCACCGGCCCGCAGGCCCCCGTACCCCTGGATCCCGGCCGGGAACTCCAGCACGTCGTGCTGCGCGGTGGCATCGCCTACGAGCGCATGTCGGTCGACTGGCTCGACGACGTCCTCGCCACCCTCCGCCGGCTCGCCGCGGCCCCGTGACCGGGCCCGCGGCCGGCGCACCGTACTCCTTTTCACCCCTCATCCAGCGAACCCCGGAAAGGCGGACCTCCATGGCCGACGCCCTGCTGTTCAACCCGCACACCTACGACCCGGCGCACTTCGACCCGGAGACCCGCCGGCTGCTGCGCGCCACCGTCGACTGGTTCGAGGGCCGCGGCAAGCGCAGGCTGATCGAGGACTACCGCTCCCGGGCCTGGCTGGCGGACTTCCTCGCGTTCGCCGCCAAGGAGAACCTCTTCTCCACGTTCCTCACCCCGGCCTCCGCCGCCACCGGGGACGACCAGCGCTGGGACACCGCCCGGATCGCCGCCCTCAACGAGATATTCGGCTTCTACGGCCTGGACTACTGGTACGCCTGGCAGGTGACCATCCTCGGCCTCGGCCCGGTCTGGCAGAGCGACAACGCGGCCGCCCGCGCCCGTGCGGCCGAACTGCTCGCCCAGGGCGAGGTCTTCGCCTTCGGCCTGTCCGAGAAGACCCGCGGCGCCGACATCTACTCCACCGACATGCTGCTGGAGCCGGACGGCAACGGCGGCTTCCGGGCCACCGGCTCCAAGTACTACATCGGCAACGGCAACGCCGCCGGGCTGGTCTCCGTCTTCGGCCGCCGCACCGACATGGAGGGCCCGGACGCGTACGTCTTCTTCGCCGCCGACAGCCGCCACCCGGACTACCACCTCGTCAAGAACGTCGTGGACTCCTCCAAGTACGTCAGCGAGTTCCGCCTGGAGGGCTACCCGGTCTCCGCCGAGGACGTCCTGCACACCGGCCGTGCCGCCTTCGACGCCGCCCTCAACACCGTCAACGTCGGCAAGTTCAACCTGTGCACCGCCTCGATCGGCATCTGCGAGCACGCGATGTACGAGGCCGTGACGCATGCCCACAACCGCGTCCTCTACGGGCGCCCCGTCACCGCCTTCCCGCACGTGCGCCGCGAGCTGGCCGACGCCTACGTCCGCCTGGTCGGCATGAAGCTGTTCAGCGACCGCGCCGTGGACTACTTCCGCTCCGCCGGTCCCGAGGACCGCCGCTACCTCCTCTTCAACCCGATGACGAAGATGAAGGTGACCACGGAGGGCGAGAAGGTCATCGACCTGATGTGGGACGTCATCGCCGCCAAGGGCTTCGAGAAGGACAACTACTTCGCCCAGGCGGCCGTGGAGATCCGCGGCCTGCCCAAGCTGGAGGGCACCGTCCACGTCAACCTCGCGCTGATCCTCAAGTTCATGCGCAACCACCTGCTGGAGCCGGTCGACTACCCGGCCGTGCCGACCCGGCTGGACGCGGCCGACGACGACTTCCTGTTCCGCCAGGGCCCGGCCCGCGGCCTGGGCTCCGTACGCTTCCACGACTGGCGGCCCGCCTTCGACGCGTACGCCGGGGTCCCGAACGTGGCCCGGTTCCGCGAGCAGGCCGACGCGCTGTGCACCTTCGTCGCCACGACGGCCCCGGACGAGGCGCAGAGCCGCGACCTGGACTTCCTGCTCTCCGTCGGCCAGCTCTTCGCCCTGGTCGTGCACGGCCAGCTGATCCTGGAGCAGGCCAGCCTGACGGACCTGGACCGGGACGTCCTCGACGAGCTGTTCTCCGTCCTGGTCCGCGACTTCTCCGGCCACGCCGTCGAACTCCACGGCAAGGACTCCGCGACCGGGGAGCAGCAGGCCTGGGCGCTGGCCGCGGTCCGCCGCCCGGTCGTGGACGAGGCGCGCGCGGCCCGGGTCTGGGCCCGGGTGGAGGCCCTGTCGGGCGCGTACGAGATGGCGCCGTAGCCGCATCGAATCAGCCGGGAGACTTGCGTCCGAAATGCACGGAAATGCCGGTTCCTCTTCGTAGGGTGAACCGGCAACGGCCGGGCACGGAGGTGGCGCAGTGCGGCGATGGCGGGCTCTGGTGGTGCTCGGCACCGCGCAGTTCCTGATGGTGCTGGACACCGCGGTCATGAACGTCTCCATCAGCGCCCTGGTGGAGGACTTCGACACCGAGGTCACCGCCATCCAGGCCGTGATCACGCTCTACACCCTGGTCATGGCCGCGTTCATGATCACCGGCGGGAAGACCGGCGACATCATCGGGCGCCGCCGGGCCTTCACCGTGGGTCTCTGCGTCTACGGAGTGGGGTCCGCCCTCACGGCGCTCGCGCCCGAACTCTGGGTCCTCATGCTCGGCTGGTCGGTCATCGAGGGCCTGGGCGGGGCCCTGGTCCTGCCCGCCCTCGCGGCACTCGTCGCCGGCGCGTACCAGGGCCGGGACCGGGCCGTGGCCTACGGAGTGATCGGCGGGCTGGCGGGTGCGGGCATCGCGGTCGGCCCGCTGCTGGGCGGCTATGTGACCACGTACCTCACCTGGCGCGTGGTCTTCGCCGGTGAGGTCGTGCTCGTGCTCGCCATGCTCTGCGTGGTCCGCTGGATCCCGGAGCCGCCGCAGCCGGAGCGGACGCCCCGCCTCGACGCCGTCGGCGTGGTGCTGTCCGCCCTCGGCCTGGCCTGCGTGGTGCTCGGCATCCTGCAGAGCGCCACCTGGGGCTGGGTGCAGCCGCGCGACGTTCCGTTCACCGTGTTCGGGTTCGCCCCCACCCTGTTCGTCATCGCCGCGGGCGGCCTCCTGCTCTGGCTGTTCCGCACCTGGGAACGGCGCCGGGAGCGCCAGGGCCAGGACCCGCTGGTCAGCTTCTCCCTGCTGCGCATCCCGCCCATGCGGGCCGGGCTCACCCTGCTGCTGGGTCAGAACCTCGTCCTGCTGGGCCTGTTCTTCGTCATCCCCCTGTACCTCCAGATCGTGCAGGGCCTCAACGCCTTCGAGACGGGTCTGCGGCTGCTGCCGGTGTCGGTGACGATGTTCCTCTCCGCGCTCAGCGGCCCCCTCCTGGGCCGTCTGGCCGGTCCCCGCACGGTGGTGCGGGCAGGGCTGGGCGTCCTCCTCGCCGCCATCGCCTGGCTGCTCTCGACGATCCGGCCGGAGCTCGACGACGCCTCGTTCGCCTGGGCCATGGCCGTGCTCGGCGTCGGCATGGGCCTGCTGGCCTCCCAGCTGGGCAACGTGGTGCAGTCCAGCGTCGAGGAGGGACGGCGCAGTGAGGCCGGCGGACTCCAGTACACCGCCCAGAACCTGGGTTCCTCGGTGGGCACCGCGCTCATCGGATCGGTGCTGATCGTCGCGCTCGCGGGTGTGTTCGTCCAGCAGATCGAAGAGAACCCGGCCATCTCGGACGCCGTGCGGGAACAGACCGGCATCGCGGTCGAGAAGGGCATCAGCTTCGTCTCCACCGACCAGGTACGGGCGGCCGCCGAGCAGGCCGGCGTACCGCCGGCGGAGGCCGACGCGTACGTGGCCGAGTACGCGGAGGCGCAGCTCGCCGGCCTCAAGGCGGCCATCCTCGCCGCCGGGGGCGTCACCCTCTGCTGCCTCCCCTTCACCCGCCGGCTGCCCGTCGAAGCGCTGGGCGGCACCGGCGGCACGCCGGCGGCGTCCTGACGGCGCGTCGCCCGCCCGTGCTCAGTGGGACAGGGCCGTCTTCAGGGCCACGATCACCGCACCGAGCAGCAGGTTGACCACCGCCGCCAGGATGACCAGACGGCGTGGCGCACCCGCCCGCACCGCCCCGGTGACCGCCCAGCCGATCTGCCCGGTGAGGGCGACGGCGAGCGCGAACCACGCCGTCCCCTGGGGGCCGAGGCCGAGCGGCTGGCTCAGGGCGACCGCGGCGGCCGGCGGTACGGCCGCTTTGACGAGGGGGTTCTCGTCCGCGCACACCGTGCGGAACTCGTGCCAGGTCAGCGGCTCGTTGGCCAGGGACGCCCCGAACAGGTGGGCGAAGACGTGCGCGGCCCAGAACACCACGCCCGTGCCGAGCAGCAGCACGATCAGCTCCACCTTCGGGAACTTGCCGAGCTCGCCGGCGCCCACGACCACGGAGGCGGCGAGCATCGATCCGTACACGGCGCCGGAGTAGTCGAACCGCCTCCGGTCGGCCGGACTCCGCCGCCAGTGCCGGTGCGTGTGCGGGTGGTCCCGCGTCCCGCCCTGCACGGGCTGCCCGCCCACGGCCGCCCGTCCCATCGTCAGGGCGAGCCTGCGCACCGCGGCCCAGTTCATCGGCACCCCCGCCCGGACGCCGGGCCGGTGGCGGGGGAGCAGCACCCGCAGGGCGCCGGGCTCCACCCGGCAGCGCACCGGTGCGGGCATCGTGAGCGACTCGCCGTCCACACCGACCCGGACGAACGCGGCGTCCGAGTCCACCTCGACCTCACGGGCGGTCAGCGCGGTCAGGCCGGCCGCCTGCCCGCCCCGCAGGATGCCCGCCGCCTGCGCGGCGTTGTTCACCTTCACCCCGAGGACGCCGAGGGTGCCGGTGTCCAGCCGGGTGCGCCGGCCCAGTCCCGCCGGGTCGCCCCGGCCGTACGGATTGTTGCTCACCAGCACCGCCTGCGGAGCCTCGACGGTCGTGCCGTCCGCGCGCAGGGTCAGCCGGGGGCCGCTCTGCTGCGCCAGGAGGTCCGGCAGCAGCGCCAGGGTCGTACGCAGCTTGTCGTCGCGGTAGGCCGGGCTCTGGACCACCTCCGCGTACGTGCCGAAGGAGGCGTTGTTGACGAAGGCGCGGTCCTCGATCCGGCCGAGGTCCACCCGTACCTCCACCCCGTCGGTCAGCGCGTCCAGGCAGGTCGACGGGTCGTCGCGGTCCAGCCCGAGGTCCATCGCGAAGTGGTTGCGGGTGCCGGCGCTGACGACCAGGAACCGTACGCCGCGTTCCGCGGCCACCCCGGCCACCAGGGCCTGCGTCCCGTCGCCTCCGGCCACGCCCACCAGGTCGGCGCCCCGGTCCACCGCCCGCCGGGCGAGTTCGGCGACGTCCTGGGGATGGTCGGGGTCGAGGAGCGCCACCTCGGCACCCAGGGCCTCGGCCTTCTCCCGCAGGTGGAAGGCGCCCACCTTCCCGCCCCCGGACCGCGGGTTCATGATGATGAACGGCCGTTTCGGCGGTACCGCCCGGTGCTCGGGCATGGCGAAGGCGCCCTCGTCGGCGAGGGCCGCCCGGCCGGCCGCCACCGCCAGCGCCCACAGGAGGGCCGCGCACAGCACGACCCAGAGCAGCCCGGCGCGCGCGTACCAGACGATCACGGCGGCGGGCGCCGCCACGAAGAACAGCAGCGCGAGCCACCGGACCGGGCCGCGGTGGGCCAGTACCAGCCAGGCGGCGGCAGCCGTGGCGGCCACCCCGGCCAGCCCCACCACCAGCAGGACGATGCTGCGGAATCCGGCGAACACCAGCATGACGACCAGAGCCGCCGCGCCGGACAGCAGCGCCAGCCGTGCCTTGGCGTGCATGCTCACCTGGTGGACCTCCGCTCGGCCGGTTCCCGTACGTGACTCCATTGAGCGCCGGACCGGCCCGCCCCGCATCGCCCACCCCGGGCGACCCTCCGCCCCCCGGCACCCTCCGCCCCCGGCACCCCTCTGCCCCGGCCGCCCTTCCGCCCCGGCCGCCCTTCCGGCTCGGGCGCCCTCCGGCTCGGCGCCCCTTCGGCCCGGGGTGACTCCTCGGCCCCGGCCGACCTCCGGCCCGGGCACCCGGCTGGCTTCAGTGCCCGTGCCCGCGCGACCCGCGTGCCCGGGCGCCTCCTGCCCCGGGCGTTCCGCCCGGATCGGGATGCCGCGCGGGTCCGGGGCGCCCCGCGGGTCCCCGAGTCGTGCCCTGCCGGGGTGCCCCGGCCCGGGTGTCTTCCGCCCCGGGGCGTTCCGCCCGGCCGGGATGCCCCGCCGCTCCGGCGTTGGCGATCACCGGCAGGGGCCGTGACCATGGAACGAGCCGGGCTCCCGACCAGGCCGGCTCCGCCTCCCCACGGGGGATACCTCCATGACCCTGCCTCTCACCCGCCTCCGAACCCCGCGCGTGGACACCCCGGACGTCCGCGGAGGGCAGCTTCCCCCGTATCCCGGCCCGGAGGCCGCCCCGTACCCCGGCACCGAGCCGCCGCGCCGGGGCCCGGAGCCGGACGCCCCGCCCGACCCACTGCTCGCCACCAAGCTCGCGGTGCCCTTCCCGGACCCCGGCCTGGTCCGCCGCCGGCGGCTGCTGGACCGGCTCACCCGGGGGACCCGGGGCCCGCTGACGGTCATCACGGGCGGCGCGGGCACCGGCAAGACGGCCCTCGTGGCTTCCTGGGTCCGCTCCGGGGGGCCGGCGGGCCCGGTGGTCTGGCTGACCCTCGACGAGGACGACGCACCCGGCGCGTTCTGGGCCTACGTCCTCGAAGGGCTCCGGCGCCAGGGGCTCCTCACCGACGACGCCGTCGGCACCCCCGCCTGCCCCGACGGCGTCGACCGAGCCCTGCTGGTCCGGCTGGCCGCCGCACTCGAACGCCTGACCAGGCCCCTGGTACTCGTCCTCGACGACCTCGACAAGCTGCCCGGCAGGGACGTCTACGCCGGTCTGCGCTTCGTCGCCGAACACGCCGGCCCGGCCCTCCGGCTGGTCCTCGTGGGCCGTGAGGACCCGCCGCTGCCGCTCCACCGCCACCGCACCGAGGGCAGCATCCACGAGATACGCGAGCGGGACCTGGCGTTCACCCGGCGCGAGGCGGCATCGCTGCTGCGGGGCACCGGCCCCGCCCCCGACCAGGAGGTCGTGGAGCTGCTGCACGCCCGCACCGAGGGCTGGGCCGCGGGACTGCGCCTGTGCGCCCTGGCGATGGCCGGGGCCGAGGACCCGGCCGCCTTCGCCCGGTCGTTCACCGCCACGGAACAGGCCGTGGCCGCGTACCTCCTCACCGAAGTCCTCGCCGCCCAGCCGGTCCCCTCCCGGCGGCTGCTGCTGCGGACCGGCATCCTGCCCCGGGTCCACCCCGACCTCGCCGCCTTCCTGACCGGACAGGCCGACGCCGAGCGGATCCTGCGCGGCCTGGCCCGGGCGCACGCCTTCGTCGAGCCCGTCAACGGCACCCGGTGGTACCGCTTCCACCCCTTGTTCTCGGAAGTCCTGCGGGCCCACCTGCGCAGTGAGCAGCCCGAGCTGGAACCCCTGATGCACCGCCGCGCGGCCCGCTGGTTCGCGGACCGCGGACGGACCGCCGAGGCGGTGGACCAGGCCGCCGCCGGAGGCGACTGGCGCTACGCCTCCACCCTGGCCGTGCGGCACCTGATGGTCGGCCCGCTGCTCGCCGGCCCCGGCGCCGTCCCGTCGGCCGAGACCTTCTCGCACATGCCCGACGACACCCCCGGAACCGCGGCCGCCCTGGTCGCCGCGGCCTGCCGGCTGGCCCGCGAGGACACGGCCGGCTGCCGCGCCCGGCTGGCCCGGGCCGAACGCCGCATGATCCGCGACGCACCCCGGACCGGCCCGGCCGAGCTGCTCACCGCGGCCCTGCTGAGGCTCCTGTGCGCCCCCGACCACCTCGCCGCCGAGGAGGCGGCGCACCGCGTCGCCGGACTGATGGCGCACGTGCCGCCGGAGGAACGCGTCCGGCACCCCGAGATCGAGCCGCTGCGGCTCTACGGCCTGGCCGGCGCCCTGCTGCGCGCCGGACACCTGCGCCGGGCCCGCGCCGTACTGGAGGAGACCGTCCGGGCCGGCGCCGACGACACCACCGCACTGCTGCGCCACCGGTCCCTGGGACGGCTCGCGCTGGCCGAGGCCGTCCAGGGAGACCTGACGGACGCAACCGAGCACGCCACGGCCTCGCTGGAGGTCGCGGACCGGCACGGCATCCTCCCGGAGCACCGCTCCGCGGCGGCGGCCCTGGCCCTGGCCTCGGTGGCCGTCGACCGGGGCGAGCCGCACGCCGCCGCCGTACAGCTCGACCGGGCGGAGCTGCTGCCGGACAGCTCCTCCGACCCGGTCCTGCGGGCGGAACGCGCGGTGCTCCGCGCGGAGGCCGACCTGGCCCTGGGACACCGGCAGGACGCCCTCACCGCCCTCGGCGAGCCGGCCCCGGCCGGTGCGCCCGGCCCGGCGGCGCGCCTCGCGGTCACCCGCGCCGCCGCCGCCCTGGCCCACGGGGACCCCGACACGGCCGTCGCCGCCCTGGAACGCGTCACGGACGGACCGCCCAGCTGCGCGGTCGCCCTCGCACGGGCCCACCTCGCCGCCGGGCGCCCCGGCCTCGCCCTGCCGCTGATCCGGGACGCCGAGGACGCCGCCGAGACGACCACCCCGGACCGGGTGCGCCTCGCCCTGCTGCGCTCCCACCACGCCCTGCTGGCAGGGGACGAGGGCACGGCACGCGACCGGCTGGTGGAGGCCCTGGACACCGCGCGCCCCGAGCGCCTGGTCCGCCCGTTCACCGAGGCGGGCCCCTGGGTACGGCACCTGGCCGGCGGGCTCGACGGGCGCCGCGAGGCCTGCAACTGGCTCGACGCCGCCCCGCCGGACCGCGCCGGACCCGCCGTGGTCGAGGCGCTGAGCCCGCGGGAGCGGGAGGTGCTCGCCAAGGTCGCACGGATGATGTCGACCGAGGAGATCGCCGCCGAACTGCAGCTGTCCGTCAACACCGTGAAGACCCATCTGCGGGGCATCTACCGCAAGCTGTGCGTCTCGCGGCGGCGCGACGCCGTGGAACGCGCCCGGGAGCTGCACATCCTCTGAACCACTCCTCACCTCCCACGGGTGAAGCGGGCGGCCCGGCCGCCAGGCCAGCATGGTGGAGGCCCCGACCCGGGGCGTCGGCAGGCTCCGGCAGGGACGGAAGGACTGCTGCCCATGCGCTACGAATTCCGGATCACCGGTCTCGTGTCCGAGCCGCTGTCCCACGCCTTCCCGGAGCTCGACACGGCACCCGTGTACCGGCAGACCCTCTTCTTCGGCACCGTCACGGACGAGGCCCATCTCTACGGCCTGCTCAGCCGGTTCCGGGACCTGGGCCTGCGCGTCGAGGAGATGCGGCGCCTTCCGGACTGAACCCTTCCGGACCGACCCCTTCCGATGTGCCCGGCGGCCGACGCCGCCCGGCCCGTGAGGAGGAAGCATGGACCCCACCGCCCCGGCCCCGGACAACCGAGGGGGCCGTGCCGAGGACCGCCCGCTGACCGCGGAGGAGCGCGCGGAGTACGAACGGCTGCGCAAGTCCGCTTCCGTACGCCACCGGCGGCTGCGCTACGGCGCCGCCTCGGTGCTGCTCCTGCTGGCCCTCCTGCTGTCCCCGGTCGCCGTCCTCTCCGCCTGGCTGCACAACACGATCTCCGACCAGGACCGGTACGTGCAGACGGTCGCCCCGCTCGCGGAGAACCCCGCGGTGCAGGGCGCCGTCACCGACAAGCTGACCAACCGCATCGTCTCCAACATCGACGTGAAGGCCATCACCGAAGCCCTCCAGCGGGCCCTGCAGCAGGCGGACGCGCCGCCGCTGATCGTGGAGAAGTCCGAGGCGCTCGAAGGCCCCCTGAAGGGCGCGATCTCCTCCGCGGTGCGCTCGGTGGTGTCCAAGCTGGTGACGAGCGAGCAGTTCGAGACGGTGTGGACCGAGGCCAACAAGCGCGCCCAGGCCGCCGTGGAGAAGGTGCTCACCGGTGAGGGCTCCAGTGCCGTCCAGGCCAGCGGCGACACCGTCGTCCTGAACATCGGCACCCTGACCGACGAACTCAAACAGCGCCTCGTCGACGCGGGCTTCGAGAAGGCCTCCGCCATCCCCGAGGTGGACAAGCAGATACCGCTGCTCCAGACCGAGAAGCTCAACAAGGCCCAGGACGCGATGCGGCTGCTGAACGTGGTGGGCGTGTGGCTGCCGATCCTGGTGCTCGTCCTGGCCGCCCTGGCCATCTGGGCCGCCCCCGCCCACCGGGTGTGGCTGCTGGCCACCGCGATCGGACTGTTCGTCATGATGCTCGTGCTGCTCGTCGCCCTGGCAGTGGCGCGGCGCATCTACCTCGACTCGGTCCCCCCGGCCACCCTGCCCCCGGACGCGGCCGCCGCCGTCTACGACACGCTGGTGCGCTTCCTGCGGCAGAGCACCCGTACGCTCCTCGTGCTCTCCGTGATCACGGGGCTCGCGGCGTACCTCTACGGTCCCGGACGCGGTGCCCGGTTCGTGCGCAAGGCCGCCACCCGGGCCACCGGTGCCACCGGGCGCTCCCTCGAACGCATCGGCCTGCGCACCGGACTGACCGGGCACTGGCTGCAGGAGCACCGGAAGTGGACCACTGGCCTGGTGATCGGAGCGGGTGCACTCGTCCTGCTGCTCTGGAACTACCCCACTCCGGGAGTCGTGGCCCTGGTCTTCGGGATCGTCGTCGTCCTGCTGTTCGTCCTGGGCGTCCTCGCGGCGGCCCCGGGTGACGCCGGGCGGCACGGTGCCGGCGGGGACGGGCCGAAGCACGGACCCGGCGTCAGCACCGGATGAACCTGCGCGGAGCGCGGGCCGTGGCCGAGCGCCTCACGGCGCCCCTGGAGCACCTCACGGCCCGCCTCCTCGAAGTCAACCTCGTGGAGAGCGCGATCAGGCTGGCCGCCCAGACCTTCCTGGCCGCGCTCCCCCTTCTCATCGTGGTGGCCGCGTTCGCGCCCCCGGACCTGCAGGACCTGATGGCCGACTCGCTGAGCGCGGTCCTCGGCATCCGCGGCGAGACCCTCCAGGAGGTGCGCACGGCGTACCAGGCGGAGGGATCGGTGCGGGACGCCTCCGGGGCCGTCGGCATCCTCGTCGCGCTGCTCTCGGCGACGGCACTGAGCCGGGCCCTCCAGCGGGTGTGCGAACGCATCTGGCGCCTGCCCAAGGCGAGTCTCCGCAACGCCGCCTGGCGCTGGCTGGCCTGGCTGGTGGTGTGGCTGGTGGTGCTCTTCTGCCAGGCCCCGATCCGCGACGGCTTCGGCACCGGCTCCGCACTGGGCGTGGTGCTCGCACTGATCGTGTCCGTCCTGCTGTGGTGGTGGACGCCGCACCTGATGCTGTGCGGGCGGATCGGCTGGGCCCCGCTGCTGCCCGGAGCCCTGCTCACCGGCCTCGCGATGGTCCTGGTCGGGTACGCGTCGGAACTCCTCATGCCGGGGGCCATGCAGCGCGGCTACCAGGAGTTCGGCCCGCTCGGCCCCGTCTTCACCCTGCTCACCTGGCTGATCACGGTGTTCGTGGTGGCCGTGGTGGGCCTGACCCTCGGGCAGTGGGCCGGCACCTCGGCCTGGTACGGGCGGTTCACCCGCCGGGGGTGATCCGGGACGGTCCGCCTCCGGGGCACAGTCGGGATCAGGCACCCGTGTGCGGTGCCGAGCCCTCAAGGAGGACGAGATGGACGGTCTCATGCCGCTGGCGTACGACTATCCGCTGCTCGGGGTGTTCTGGACCACCCTCATCATCTTTCTCTGGGTCCTGTGGTTCTTCCTGCTGTTCAAGATCATCGTGGACATCTTCCGCGACCACGAGATGGGCGGCTGGGGCAAGGCCGGCTGGCTGATCTTCGTGATCATCCTGCCGTTCCTCGGCGTCTTCGTGTACCTGCTGGCCAGGGGGAAGGGCATGGCCCAGCGCGACATGAGGGACATGAAGGAACAGCAGCAGATGATGGACTCCTACATCCGGGAGACCGCCGGAACGGCCGGCGCGAGCCAGGTGGACCAGCTCGCCAAGCTGTCCGAGATCCGCGCCAAGGGCGACATCACGGACGAGGAGTTCCAGGCGGCGAAGAAGCGCATCCTGCAGTGAGGCACCGCACCTCCCGCCGACGGGGCCGGCGCGCCCCCGCTCCGTGAACCCGCGCGCCACCGAACCGGAAAGCCGAAAGCCATGACCTCAACGCACAGCCGTGCCGACGCGCACCCCTTCGCCAGCGGTCTGGTCGTGTTCGCGTCCGTGATGCTGATCGTCTTCGGTGCCCTGGACTTCTGCCGCGGCATCATGGGGATCGCCCGCGACGAAGTCTTCGTCACCACGGCCAACTACGTGTTCAAGTTCGACCTGACGACCTGGGGCTGGCTCCACCTCGTCTTCGGGGCCTTCGCGGTCGTCGTCGGCATCGGGCTGATGACCCCCTCGACGTGGGCGCGGGTCGGCGGGATCGGCCTGTCGGCCGTCCTGATCATCATCAACTTCCTGTCCCTCCCGTACTTCCCGCTGTGGTCCCTCGTGGCCATCGCGGTGTACGGCGTCATCATCTGGGCGCTGTGCGTCGTGAAGAGCCCGGAGACCTGAGGCGGCCCGGAGACCCGAGGCGGGCCCGGACGGCCCGTGCGAGCGCGCCACGGAGGCGGCGATGGACGACTACCCCCTGTTCCAGGCCTTCCTGACCATGCTGTGGTTCTTCCTCTGGATCCTCTGGCTGTTCCTGCTGTTCCGGATCCTCGGGGACATCTTCCGGGACGACACCATGGGCGGCTGGGGGAAGGCCGGCTGGACGGTCTTCGTGTGCGTGCTGCCCTTCCTGGGCTGCTTCGTCTACCTGATCGCCCGCGGGCGCGGCATGGGGCAGCGTGAGGTCCGGCGGGCACGGGACCGGGAACACGCGTTCCGGGCCTACGTACGGCAGACGGCCGCCGAGGACCCCGAGGCACGCGCCACCGCCAAGGCGGACCAGCTGGCCACCCTCGCCGGACTGCACAACCACGGCGAGCTCACCGACTCCGAGTACGAACGGGTCAAGGAGAGGATCCAGGCAGCCCGCTGAACCAGGAAGAGGCGCCGAGAACGGGCAGCGGTACCACGACGCCGCCGGCGGAAGCCGGCGGCGTCGTGGTACCGCTGCCCGGGACGGAGCGAACGGGATCGTCACGGAGCGAACGGGATCCGTCCCGACCCTGGTCCGCAGGGGTCGGGATGCGCGAGGATCACGCCCGCACCTGCCACCGCGCTTCATCTCGGGAGAATGCTTATGGCCCGCCGCACACCCCGCGGCCTCGTCGCCGCGGCCACCGCCACCGTGGCGCTCCTCGCCCTGGCCGGCCCGGTCTCCGCCCAGCCCGCGGGAACCGGATCCGCCGCCGCGCCGCCCCCGGCGCGGCTCTTCATGGTCAACCCCGTCCAGTCGTCCGGCGACCAGTCCCTGGCCGACGGCAAGGACGCGGCCGGCGCCGTACCCGCCTCGGCGTACACCGTGGCCGCGCTGCGCAACCTGGACGGCAGCGGCACGCTGTCGGGCACCTGGGCGTACGTACGCTCGGACACCGGGTCCTCGGCGCGCCTCGCCGAGGCGGCCGGATACGACCGCCACGACGACCAGTTCGAGCAGGTCATGGCGTACTTCTGGGTCAACGAGGCACAGGAGTACCTGCAGGGCCTGGGCTTCGGCAGCGAGCTGCCCGGCGCCAACGACCGGGCGCAGCCGGTCCGGATCAACCAGTGGGGATCGGACAACTCCTTCTTCACCGACAAGAAGGCCGAGATCCGCTTCGGCAAGGGCGGGGTGGACGACGCCGAGGACGCCGAGGTCATCGTCCACGAGTACGGCCACGCGGTGCACCACGCGCAGGTGCCCGGCTTCGGCACCACCCCGGAGGCCGGTGCGATCGGCGAGGCGTTCGGGGACTACCTGGCCGTCGCCGTCGGCACGCACGCCGCGGCACGGTACGGATGGCCGGTCCGGGCCGACGCCGCGTGCGTCGCCGACTGGGACTCGGTGCCCTACAGCGCGGCCCCCCACTGCCTGCGGCGCATCGACGGGGACAAGACGTACGCCGACCGGACCGGGGAGGTCCACGCGGACGGCGAGATCTGGTCCCGGGCGCTGTTCGACATCCGGGGCGCACTGGGTGCCCGCACCGCCGACCGCATCATCGTGAACGCACAGTTCGGTTTCCGCCCCGACACCGACTTCCGGGACGCCGCGCAGACCACGATCGCCACCGCGCAGCGCATGTACGGCCCGGCCGCTGCCGCCGCCGTGCGCGCGGCGTTCGCGGCACGGCAGATACCCGGGATCGGGTAGCCGCGGGGGTACCTGCCCCAGGGCCCCGGACCCCGCCTCCGACCCCGCCCCCGGGCACACGGCCGCCTTCCGGCCACGGCACCTGCCGTGGCCGGAAGGCGGCCTTCGGCGTTTCCGGGAGTCCGCCGCTTTTACCGGGTGCTTACGGGCACGTCAAGTCCCGAGATCCCGGCACATGACCCGGGTGTGCCCCCCGGGGCTTACTTGTGGTGCGGGCCTCACCGGACAGCAAATCCGGAAAGGAAATGGGGCTCAGCGAAATCCCGGAAAACCGGGGCACGTCAATACATTCACTCAGCACAGGCAGGAGAAAGTCATGAACCGCAAGATTGAGACCACCGAGGCCGTTCGTCCGAAGCGCCGGGGATTCCGGCTGGCGACGCTGATCGCTTCGGCCGCAGTGATCTCCGGAGGCGTGCTCCTCCCGGCGTCCATGGCGACGGCGGCCCCGGTTCCGGCCCACGTGGCCACGGCCCTCCCGGCGGCCGGCGGCGCCGGTGGCGACGGTGGCGAAGGCGGCGGTGGCCTGGTCGGCGGCGGTGGCGGCTCCGGTGGCTCCGGCGGCGGCAGCGTCACCGGTATCGGCGGCGACGGCGGCAACGGCGGCAAGGGCGGCGACGGCCTCCTCGCCGGAGGTGGCGGCGGCGGTGGCGGTGGCGGCGGCGAAGGCGTGATCGGCGGCGACGGCGGCAACGGCGGCAAGGGCGGCACCGGCCTCTTCGGCGGCAGCGGTGGCGGCGGCGGCGCCGGCGGCGACGGCACGCTGATCGGCGGCAACGGAGGCAAGGGCGGAGCCGGTGGCTTCGGTGTCTTCGAAGGCGGCAAGGGCGGCAAGGGCGGCAAGGGCGGCTTCGGCGGCATCTTCGGCGGCCTCGGCGGAGCCGGTGGTGCCGGTGGCGGCAGCATCTTCTGATCCGCGCCACGCCTGACGGGGTGGAGGCCCTCCGGGGCCTCCCCCCACCCCCACCCCCACCTCTTCCCTCTCTTCTCCTCACTCTCCACTCCCGCACATCGGCTACACAGCTCACGACAACGGAGAACCCCCATGTTCACGATTTCCTGGCAGCGTCCGCTCATCCTGGCGGCGGCCTCGCTGGCTCTCGTCGCCGGTACGGCCTGCGCCGCGAACGCTTCGGAGTCCCACGCCCCGACGGGCACCAGCTCCTCGGTTACGGCCGGCCAGTCCTCGTTCTGCGGCAAGGGCGGCGAAGGCGGCGAGGGCGGCGAGGGCGGCAGGGGCGGTCAGCCCGGCCAGCCGGGTGAGCCCGGCAAGCCCGGTCAGCTCGGGTGCTTCCGGTTCGACGACCTGCCCGACAAGCCGAAGGAGAAGCTGACGGTGGTGGACAAGGTGCAGATGGTGATGATCCTGCTGGCCGACGACTCGGACGCGATGAAGGAACGGATCGCCGACAAGTACAAGATCTCGACCGAACAGCTCGACACCTGGAAGCAGCAGTACCTCGACGGCAACTGGTACGCCCTGATGGACAACGACGGCAACCCGTTCTGCCCGTGAGGCACGGGAACGGAAATCGGAAACGGAAAACAGAGACCACAAAGCTCGGGGAAGGGGCCCGGCCGGTCGGTGACCGGCCGGGCCCCCGCTTTTCCCGACCACTTCTCGACCACTTCTCGACCGCTGTCCTCTTGCACATTCCGAAAGGGAGAATCCCATGCGTGCGCGCTCTTGGAAGTTCCGTCTCGGCCTCGTCGTCTCCTCGGCCCTGATCGGCGCCGGTGCGATGACGAACGCAGCCACCGCGGCACCCGCGGCACCGGCACCCACGGGCCAGGTGGCCCAGGCGGCCGGCAGCCTGCACCTCGGCACCGGCACCGGTGACGGCGGGAACGGCAACTGGCTCGGCGGCGGCAAGATCGGCAGCGCGGTCAGCGGCCTCAAGTCGGGCAAGGGCGGCGTCAAGGTGGGCGACGGCAGCGTCAACGTCGGCGACCGGGTCTGCGCCGGCAACTGCTCCGGAACCGTCAACGGCACCAACGGCAGCAGTGGCGGCGTCTGTGTCGGACGGTGCGACGGCAGCGCCAACGGAGGCAACGGAACGAACGGCGGCCCGGGCGCGGACGGCACCAACGGCGGCAACGGCGGCGTCTGCGTCGGACGGTGCAACGGCAGCGTCAACGGCGGCAACGGAGGCAACGGCGGCAACGCCCTCCCCGGCGGCGACGGCGGGAACGGCGGCCGGGGCGGCGACGGCGGCATCTGCATCGGCGCCGGCTGCCAGACCAGCGGCCGCGGCGGCAACGGCGGCGCCGGCGGCAACGACGAGGACTGACCCGCACCGCTCCACGGCCCACGGGCCGCTCACCCGGCCGGCGCCCTTCACGGGGCGCCGGCCCGCGTGGTCCGGGGCGTACGGCGGTGCACGCCCATAGACTTCAGGCAGGGAAGGGGGCGGCTGATGGCCACGGCATCGAACCCGAGCCGGAACACGGGCCGGCCCTCCGACCTGATCGGGAAACAGATCGCGGGCTACCGGGTCGAGCGCATGATCGGCCGCGGCGGCATGGCCGTCGTCTACCGCGCGAAGGACCTGCGGCTTGACCGCACGGTGGCGCTCAAGCTGATCGCCCCGGAGCGTGCCCGCGACGACACCTTCCGGCAGCGCTTCACCCACGAGTCCCGGGTGGCCGCGAAGATCGACCACCCGCACATCGTGCCCATCTTCGAAGCCGGCGAGACCGACGGCGTCCTGTACATCGCCATGCGGTACGTCTCCGGCCTCGACCTGCGGGCCCTGCTGGACCGCGAGGGTCCGCTGCCCGTGGCCACCGCCCTCCGCATCGCCGGCCAGGTGGCCTCCGCGCTCGACGCGGCGCACGGCCACGACCTGGTGCACCGGGACGTCAAACCGGGCAACATCCTGGTCGCCGCGGGCACCGACAGCGACCACCCCGAGCACGTCTACCTCACGGACTTCGGACTGACGAAGAAGGCCCTGTCACTCACCGGGTTCACGACCGTGGGCGAGTTCGTCGGCACGCTCGACTACATGGCCCCGGAGCAGATCTCCGGGCGTCCGGTCGACGGCAGGTGCGACCTCTACAGCCTCGCCTGCGTGGTCTACGAGACCCTCGCCGGCGGGCCGCCCTTCGAACGCGACGAGGACGTGGCGCTGCTGTGGGCGCACCAGTACGACCAGCCCCCGCCGCTCACCGAACGCAGGCCGGACCTCGCGTCCGCCGCCGACGGGGTGCTGGCGAAGGCCCTGTCGAAGGTCCCCGAGGACCGGTACGGCTCCTGCCTGGAATTCGTGGCGGCCCTGCGCGCCGCCACCGGGACCGGCAACGGCCCGCGCACCGGACCGGTTCCCGCCGCGGCCCCGGTGCCGCCGCCCGAGCCCCCGGCCTGGGCCGGGCCGGTCTTCCGAGGCCCGGCGGGCGCGCCGTAGACCACGCGGACAGGTGCCCTGTGACGCGCCTGTGACAGTCGACGGACAGCGCCATGACGTCCCCCGGCCAGTCTTTTGAGCAAGGACATAAACGGACATTCCGCCACATGTTCCTCTGCTTCCGAAGGCGCGAGCAGTGAAGGCCCGATCCGATCCGTTCGGAGGAATCCCATGAGCCTCACCCTCACCATGCCGCAGGTCGAAGCCCCGGCCACCACCCTCGCCCCCCGCGAGCAGGAGGCACTGCGACACATCGCCGCCGGGTGCACCTACCTCCAGACCGCCCGCAACATGGGCCTCTCGAAGCACACCGTCGACGCCTACCTCCGCCGCATCCGGACCAAGCTGGGCATCTACACCACGGCCGAAATGGTTCGCACGGCCATCGCACTGGGCCTCTGACGCCTGACGGAACCGAACGGGCCGGCGCCCGCTCCCCACGGAGCGGGCGCCGGCCCGTGTCGTGCCGCCCGGACCCGGCGGCTCAGAACCCGGCCGGTCAGAACCCGGTCAGGGACTGCTCCGCCCAGATGGTCTTGCCGATCGGGGCGTGCCGGGTGCCCCAGCGCTGGGCGAGCTGGGCGACCAGCAGCAGTCCCCGCCCGCCCTCGTCGAAGGTACGGGCCCGCCGCATGTGCGGGGCGGTGCTGCTCGCGTCCGACACCTCGCAGATCAGGGTGCTGTTCTCGTGGATCAGCCGCAGCTGGACCGGCGGCTGGCCGTACCGGATGGCATTGGTGACCAACTCGCTCACCAGCAGTTCCGTGACGAAGGAGGCGTCCTCCAGCCCCCAGGCCGTGAGCTGGTCGGTGGTGTTCCGGCGGGCCTGGGCCACCTCGGACGGATCCGAGGCCAGGTCCCAGACGACCACCCGGTCCGCGTGCAGGGCCCGGGTCCGGGCGATGAGCAGGGCCACGTCGTCCTCGGGACGGTGGGTCAGCAGGGCCGCCAGCACCCGGTCGCAGACCGTCTCCAGGGTGGCTGCGGGACGGGTCAGCGCCGAGAACATCGTGTCGAGGGCCTCGTCGATGTCGTGCTCACGGGCCTGCAGCAGGCCGTCGGTGTACATGGCGAGGATGCTGCCCTCGTCGAGGTCGACCTCGACGGTCTCGAACGGCAGGCCGCCCAGGCCCAGCGGCGGGCCGGCCGGCACGTCCAGGAAGTAGACGGAGCCCTCCGGCGAGACCACCGCGGGCGGCGGGTGGCCCGCCCTGGCGACCGTACAGCGGCGGGTGACCGGGTCGTAGACCACGTACAGGCAGGTGGTGCCGATACCGCCCGCGGCGTCCCCGGAGTCCCGGTCCGTCTCGTCCGCGGACAGGTGGATGATGAGGTCGTCGAGGTGGGTCAGCAGTTCGTCGGGCGGCAGGTCGACATCGGCCAGCGTGCGCACCGCGGTGCGCAGCCGGCCCATGGTGGCCGCGGCACGGATGCCGTGGCCCACCACATCGCCCACCACCAGCGCCACCCGCGCCCCGGACAGCGGGATCACGTCGAACCAGTCGCCGCCCACACCGGCCTCGGTGCCGGCGGGCAGGTAACGGTAGGCGATCTCCAGCGCGGACTGGTCGGGCAGCGTGTGCGGGAGCAGGCTGCGCTGCAGGGTCATGGTGGTGGTGTGCGCCCGGTGGGGGGCGGGGGCCTCCGCCGCTTCCCGGCCGGTGTGGCCGGCGTCCTCCGGGGCGGCTCCGGAGCCGGCACCGGCGGGCAGCAGCATCTGCGGCCCGTCACCCTCGGTCGAGGGCCGGTCGTGCGCCGTCAGGCACACGGCGTGCACCCGGCCGTCCGCGCCCCGCAGCGGGTCCAGCGAGGTCGTCCAGCCGTGCTCCGCGCTCGTACCGGCGGGCCGGACGAAGGCCTCCATGTGCTGTGGTTCCCCGGTCTCCAGAGCCAGCCGCATCCTGCGCTCGACCTCGTCGCTCACCGGATCCGGGGCGATCTCCGGCAGCCGCAGGCCGCGCATCTCGGCCTCGCTGAGCGCCAGCGTGCGCTCCATGCCGGAATTCGCCCGCACCAGCCGCAGATCCGCGTCGAAGATGGCCTGGAAGCAGGGGGACTGGGTGAACGCCCAGTCCTTCAGCGGCTCCCCCGGAGGTGCGCTGGGACCGCCCGCCACGGCGGACACCAGGAACCACTTGGCCGTACCCCCGGAAGAGGTCCAGCGGTGCGCGATCAGCCCCACTTCCAGCCGGCGGCCGTCCCGGTGCCGCAGCACCACCGTGCCGCTCCACCGCTCCTGTCCGGGCGGGACCGGCGGCGCCGTGCCGTCGGTGCCGTCGGCGAGCAGCCGGTCGGCGGGCAGGCCCACGACCTCGGAGGGCGCGTAGCCGAGCAGGCGACTGGCGTCCTCGCTCCATTCGGTCACGATGCCCTGCTCGTTGACGGTGGCCGTGGCCGTGTACGCCGGCCCGTGGGAGGCGTCCGGCTCCTCCGGCCGCTCACCCGGAGAGGTGGGGAGTCGCTCCATCGCCGCTCATCTCACCCTCGCTCGTCTTCAGCCGCTGTCCCACGTGGACGTCCACGGCCAGGGGCTCCACTCACCAGGATGATCCGGCGGGCCGGGGAGCACCAACGCAGTGCGGCGCCAGGACGAGGGCGAGGACCGCTCCTCCCGCCCGCCACACCATCGCGCGGCGCCGTCCGCCGAGGACGGGCGGCTGCAGGCCGAGGAGCTCGACACGGCGGGGAGCGGCACCGAAGACGCTGCTCCGGTCGGCCTTGACCGCGGCCTCCTTCAGCGCCCACACCCCGGCCATCGCCTCGGGCCGGTCCGGGTCGACGAGGGAGAGCTCCCCGGCGGAGAGGACGCGGTCCGCGACCCGGCGCACCGCGGCGGCCGAGACCGTCTCGCAGAGGTCCACCCCGACCGGCTCCGGTGCCAGGGCCGCCGCGGTGTGGCGGGCGGTGTGGCTGATGGAGACGTGCACCCCGGGCACCGGGCTGCCGCCCACCAGGACGCGGGGGCTGCCGTCCTCCCGGGGGAGGATCTCCACCTCCTCCGCCGGCGCGGCGACGGCCTCGCCGACCAGGCGCTTGGCGAGACCGCGGCCGGCCACCCACTCGGCCTGCCGCCAGGCCGGCAGGGTCCGGACCAGGTGCTGCTCCGCCCGTGAGAGGTGCGGCGCCCGGTCGTGGCCGGTACGCCCGGCCACGAGGACGCCGGCTCCACCCCACCGGTGGACGCGGCCGGGCACGATCGGCGGAAACGAAGGGAAAGGGGACGGGGACGGGAAGGCGGTGTCCATGGCGGCGGCTCACGCGGCGGGCGCCAGGGCCAGGCGCCGCTGCTCGTGCTCCAGCGCGGACACGGCCTGCCGGATCTGGCCGGGCGTGTGGTCACAGGTGACGAAGAAGCGCAGCCGGGCCAGTTCCTCCGGTACGGCCGGGTGGAGGATCGGGTTGACACTGACGCCCTGCCGGAACAGGGCCTCCGCGAGCCGCAGGGTCTTCGACGAGTTCCCGACGATGGCCGGAACCACCGGCGTGTCCCGGCTGTCCCCGACGTCGACGCCCGCGTCGCGGGCGAGGCGGACGAACAGCGCGGCGTTCTCCGCCAGACGGGTCACGCGCTGCGGCTCGTCCCGCAGTACCCGCAGGGCGGTCAGGGAGGCGGCGGTGTCGGCCGGGGTCATGCCCGCGCTGTAGACGAAGCCCGGGACGGTGTAGCGCAGGAAGTCGACGACCGCGCGGGTCCCGGCGACGTATCCGCCACAGCTCGCCAGGGCCTTGGAGAGCGTGCCCGACCACAGGTCCACGGACGGGCGGTGGATGCCGAAGTACTCGCCGATGCCGCGCCCGGTGGCACCGATCGTTCCGACGCTGTGCGCCTCGTCGACCATCAGCAGCGCGCCGTGCCGGCGCTTGACCTCGACGAAGGCGGGCAGGTCGGCGATGTCTCCGTCCATGCTGTACACGCCCTCGACGACCACGAGCACCCGCCGGTACTGGTGGCGGACCTGTCCGAGCACGGCGTCGAGGGCGGCCGCGTCGTTGTGCGGGAACGGCCGCCGGGTCGCGCCGGAGAGCCTGCAGCCCTGCAGGATGCTGTCGTGCGCCAGGGCGTCGTGGACGACGAGGTCCCCGGGGCCCACCAGGTGCCCGATCACGGTGACGTTGGTGGCGTGGCCGTTGGTCAGGGTGACCGCGGCCTTGCTGCCGAGCAGGCCGGCGAGCTCCGCCTCGAGCTCCAGGTGCAGCGGGCGGCTGCCGGAGAGCAGCCGGCTGGCGGACACCGAGGTACCGCAGCGTTCGACGGCCTCCTTGGCCGCCTCGGTCACCCGGGGGTGCGTGGCCATGCCGAGGTAGTTGTAGCCGGCGAAGGAGAGGAGCTCCCGCCCGTCGACGACGGTCGTGTCCGTCATCCCGCGCTCGTGGACCAGGAAGTACGGGTTGGGCAGCCCGAGCCGGGCGAGCGTGCCCAGGCGCTCGGCATGGGCGGCGACCTCGGGGAAGCACTCGATCCGGGTGATCTCGTCGGGGAGGGGGACGGCGTCGGGCGCGTCCGGTGCACCCGCGGTCTCAGGGACACCCGGGGTCTTGGGGACATCCGGGATGTCCCGCGCGGGACGGTCCGTATGCGGGTCCGGGGGTGCGGCGGCCGCGTGCCCGTCCCCGGACCGCTGTTCGGGGAGGGGTGCCGGTACGGCGGCTCCGGCGGAGGCGCCCGGGGAGGCTCCCGGGGAGGTGCTCGCGATCATGGCCGCGATGCCGCCGACGGTCGGCCGGTCGGCAGCCCGCTCGCCGAGGGCGCACATCGGCCACTCCCGGCTCAGGGCGGTGAACAGGTCGGTCAGCATCAGCGAGTCGAAGCCCAGGTCATCGACCAGCCGCTGGTCCTCGCGCAGATGAGCCACCGGGAAGGCGCTGATCCGTGCCACGTGCGCGAACACGGAGCCGGTGACCTCGTCGTGCTCCCCGGTCGGCGCGGGCGCCTCCTCTCGTACCTCCTCCGGTATGTGCGGGGCTCCCGAGGCCGCCGGTTCCGGCGCGTCAGGCGCTGCCGGTGCGTTCGGTGCGTCCGGTGCCGCGGGCCGGTGTGCGGGGAGGGTCGAGGCCAGGCCGCTGAGCAGCGTCACCTGCTGTTGGACCAGCTGGAGCAGCTCGTTCAACAGGCCGTTCACCGGATGCTTCGCCGGATGGTTCATCGGGTGCTTCATCGGGGTCTCCGTCGAGGGCGCGGGGGTGGGCGCGGGTGCGGGCCGGGAGGGAAGGGAGACGGCGGAGGGGTCCTCCTGTGCCGCACGCCCGCCCGGCACCCAGTAGGACCGGGCGTCCAGCCCCGCCACCGGCAGGTCGAGCAGGCGGCGCTCCGCCACGGGAACCAGGGCGCGCGGGTCGACCGGGGCGCCGAGGACGGCCAGCTGTGCCAGGGCCCGGACGAAGCCGGTCGCCCCGTCCGCCGTGGTCCCGTCGACCGCGATCACGTGGAGGTCGTCGTGGCCGTAGAGGACCCGCTGGACCGAGCTGAGCAGCGAGCTGCCGCCGTTCACCTGCAGGAAGATCCGGGCCCCCTGGTCGTAGGCGGTGCGCACGGCATCGCCGAAGTGGACCGGCGCCGACGCGTGCCGGGCCCACAGCTCGCGCAGCTCGTCCGGGTCCTCGCAGAGCGCCGCGTTCACCGACGAGACGAACGGCAGGACGGGGCGTCCGACCATGCGCTCGGCCAGACCGGCGCGCACGGTGTGCTCCACGGACGCCAGCAGCGGCGAGTGGAAGGCGCCGGACACCTCCAGTGCCGCGGTGACGATGCCCGCCCGGGTGCAGGCCTCCCGCAGGGCGGCCAGCCCTCGCGGGCTGCCGCTCACCACGACCTGCCGCTGCTGGTTGAAGCAGGCGAGCCAGACGTCGTCGATGCCGTCGAGCAGCCGGCGGCAGGTCTCCTTGTCGGTCTGCACGGCGAGCATCCCGCCCGGCAGAGAGCTCTCGGCCTCGCGGAGGGCGGCGCCCCGGTGGACCAGCAGCCGGACGGTGTCCTCGGCGGTGAGTGCCCCGGCCGCCGCGGCCGCCGCGAACTCCCCGACGCTGTGGCCGAGGGCGAGGTCGGGGGTGACCCCGCAGTCGGCGAGGAGCCGGGTGGCCGCGATCTGGACGGTGCCGACCACCGGCTGGCACACATCGGTGGCGGTCAGCCGCCGCCTGAGCTCGTCGGCGTCCCCGAGGGCGGCCGCCGCCCGGCCGTACACCAGATCGGCGGGGTCCGGACCGGCGTCCCGCCGGGCCACCGCGCTCAGTGCGCCGACGGTCTCCCGGAAGCCGGGGAACCGCTCGTACAGGTGCCGCATCATGCCCGGGCGCTGGCTGCCCTGGCCGGGGAAGAGGAAGGCGGTACGGCGCCGTGCGGCCGGCAGCGGAGCGTCGGCGGCGAAGGCGCCGTCGCCGAGGTCGCCCCGGGCACCCTCCTGGAGCTGCCGGCGGGCATGCCGCAGCCGCTCGGTGAACGCGTCGGTGTCCGAGGCCACGATCGCCAGCCGGGTCCGCAGCGGTGCGCGCGAGCCCAGGGTGTGGGCCAGCGCCGCGATCGGCGGCCGGCCGGCCGGGCCGAGCGCGCTGAGCGCGTCGAGCAGCTCGCCGATGTGCCGGTCCAGCTGCTCCTGACTGCCGGCCGAGAGCAGGAGGAGCTGGGGTGCCACTCCTCCGGCGCGTACCGGGGGCGGGGCCGCGGCCGGGCGGGGCCGCTCCTCCAGGACCACGTGGACGTTCGTGCCGCCGAACCCGAAGGCGCTGACGGCCGCGCGCCGCGGGGTGCCCGCGGCCGTACCCGTGGACGGCCAGGGCAGCGCGGTACGGGCGAAGCGCAGCCCGGCCGCGGAGACGCCCAGGTCCGGATGGGGAGAGGTGTCCGGCTGGGGCACGATCGTGCGGTGGTGGACGACCAGCGCCGTCTTGATCAGCCCCGCGATGCCCGCCGCGGAGAGGGCGTGCCCGATGAGCGCCTTGCCCGCGCCCAGGTAGCACAGCGCGGGGTCGTCGTCGGGGTACTCGGTGCGCAGCCGGCGCAGTGCCTCGATCTCGGCCCGGTCGCCGGTGGCGGTCCCGGTGCCGTGGGCCTCCAGATAGGCCACCGACGAGGGAGCGACCCCCGCGTCCTCGTAGGCGCGGAGCAGGGCCCGCAGCTGGCCCTCGGGGGTGGGCACCAGCGGTCCGGGGGACGCGCCGTCGTTGGCCGAGCCGATGCCCTTGATCACCGCGTAGACGCGGTCGCCGGCGGCGAGCGCGTCGGCGAGCGGCCTGATGATGACGGCGCCAGCGCCCTCGCCGAGGACGAAGCCGTCGGCCGCCTCGTCGAACGGGCGGCACACCCCGGTGGCGGACAGCGCCCGCAGCCGGGAGAAGCCGACCAGACCGTCGGGGGTCAGGCTGAGGTACACGCCGCCGACCACGGCGATCCGGCAGCTGCCCTGGCGCAGCTGCGCGACCGCCTGTTCGAGGGCGACCAGGGACCCGGAGCAGGCGGCGTCGACGGCGAAGCCGGGGCCGCCGAGGCCGAACTGCCGGCTGACCGTGCCGGCCGCCATGTTGAGCAGGCTGCCCGGCAGGGTGAACGTCTGGACACTGCTGTGCGGACCCGCCTCGGCCCTGACGGCCGCCAGGCCGTCCGGGTCGTCCGCGTCCGCCGGGCGTACGGCGTCGGCCAGGGCCACGGCCCGGATGGGGGCCGACATCAGATCCTTGTAGTCGGACACCGACACGCCGACGAACACCCCGGTGTTCTCCCGGTCGAAGTCGCCCCGCCCCAGCCCCGCGTCGTCCAGCGCCTCACGGGTGACGTCGAGCATCAGCCGGTGCTGCGGGTCCATGGCCCGGGCGCGGGCGGGAGGGATCCCGTGGTGCAGGGCGTCGAAGCGGTCCACCTGGTCCAGGAAGGCGACCTGGTCGGTGTACGAGGCGTTGGCCGCCGACGGGTCGCCGGGCTCGTGGAACGGCGCGTGGTTCCACCGTTCCCGGGGGACGGCGGAGAACTGCCGCTCGCCGCTCTTCAGCAGCTCCCAGTAGGCGTGGACGTCGCGGGCGCCGGGGAATCGGCAGCCGAGTCCGGTGATGGCGATGTCGCTCATGACGGTCTTCCTCACGGTTCGTACGGGGCGGGGTGTCCGGGCCGGCCGTCAGCGGCCGGCGGGGGAGGGGGAGGGGGCGGGCGGAGGTGCGGAGAGCAGGGCCGAGGTCGGGCACCTGCCGGCGGCCGGGGGAGGACCGGTGGCCGGGCGCGCCACGGGCGGAGCCGTCGGCACCAGCGGCGCCGGCGGCCGCGGCACGCGTGGCCTCAGGGGCCGGGGCGCCCACCAGTTCAGGCCGCCCGCCAGGCGCATGAGCGCCGGTACGAGCACGCCCCGCACGAGCGTGGCGTCGAGGAGGACGCCGAGGCCCGCGCCGATCCCGAAGAACTGCAGGAGGGAGACCCGGGAGGTGCCGAAGCTCAGGAGGGTGAAGGCGAGCAGGGCGCCCGCGGTGGTGACGATCCCGCCGGTGTGCGCGATGCCCGAGACGATCGAGCGGGCGTTGTCCTGCCCGGCGTCGTGCGCCTCCTTGATGCGCGCGAGGACGAAGACCTCGTAGTCCACCGACAGGCCGAAGACGATGCAGAACAGCAGCACCGGCATGGTCGTGCTGAGCGGTCCGGGGGTGAAGCCGAGCAGGTGCTGCAGATGTCCCGTCTGGAAGATCCACACCATGGCCCCCAGGACGGCCGCGAGGCTCAGGGCGTTCAGGACGATCGCCTTCACCGGGAGCAGCACGCTGCGCGTGAACCCGAGCAGCAGGACGAACGTGGTGAGGGTGATCAGGGCGAGGGCGAGCGGGATCCGGTCCCCCACCGTGGCCTTGGCGTCGACCAGCACCGCGCTCGGTCCGCCGACCAGGACCTCGGCGCCCGCCGGGGCGGGAACCGCGCGGACCTCGTGCACGAGCCGCTGGGCGGCACGCGACTGCGGGTCGGCCTGCGGCACCACGGAGAGCAGCACCGGGCCGTCGGCGGGCGGCCGGGCCGCCGGTCCGGCGGACGCAGCCTGTGCGCCGGAGCCGGTGACGGCTGCGCGATCGCCGTGGCGGAAGGTGCCCTCGGGCCCGTTGACCCGGTCGACGTGCGGCAGCGCGGAGAGCCGGCGGGCGTAGTCCTGCCGGGCCTGCGGGGACGGGGTGCCCGTCATGACCACGGTGACCGCGCCCGCGCCCTCCGCGTCGAACGCGTCCCGTACCAGGTCGCCGGTCTGCCGGCCGGACGCGCTCACCGGCAGCGCCCGGTCGTCGGGGGTGGCGAAGCCGGCGTGTGCGAACGGCCCGGCGAGCACCACCAGCAGGCCGATCACCGGCAGCGCCGCGAGCAGCGGCCTGCGGACGACGATCCGCGCCAGCCCGGCCCAGAAGCGGGACCGGGAGCCGCCGTGGACCCGTCGGCGCCACGGCACCGCCCAGGCGTTCACCCGGCGGCCGAGGAGCGCCAGCAGGGCCGGCAGCACGGTCACGGCGCTCACCGCGGCGATCGCCACCACGGCGATGCCCGCGTAGGCGAAGGACCTCAGGAAGTACGGCGGGAACGCCAGCAGCGTGGCGAGTGCGGCGGAGACCGTCGCGGCGCTGAAGACGATCGTGTGGCCCGCGGTGCGCACCGTGCGCAGCGCGGCCTCGCGCGGAGCGAGTCCGCCCGCGAGCTCCTCGCGGAACCGGGAGACGACCAGCAGGCCGTAGTCGATGCCCAGCCCCAGGCCGAGCGCCGTGGTCAGGTTCAGGGAGAACACGGACACGTCGGTGACGGTGCCGAGAACGCTCAGGACCAGCAGCGTCCCGGCGACGGCCAGCCCCCCGATCAGCAGCGGCAGGGCGGCGGCCACCAGACTGCCGAAGACCAGGACCAGCAGGATCAGGGTCCCCGGCAGGACGAAGGCCTCGGCCCGCTTCAGGTCGGACTCCGAGAGGTCCTGCAGCTGGGCGTCGATCAGCGCGGGCCCGCCCACGTGCACGCTCAGGGCCGGTCCGGCCGCGGCCGTACCGCTCAGCTCTCCGTCCAGCCGCTTGACCCGCTCCGCGAGCCGCTCCCCCTCGCCGTCCACGTGCGCGAGCACCATGGCCGCGCGGCCGTCCCGGCTGCGCAGCTCCGCCGCGTCACCGTTCCAGTACGAGGTCACCGCGGTCACGTGCGGACGGGAGGCGAGGCGCGCGGTCAGGGCCTCGCCGGCGCTCCGGGCGGCCGGATCGTCGACCGAGCCGCCGGCGGTCCGGGCGACGACAACCAGGTTGGGCGAAGCGCCGAGGTGCTCGGCCGCCAGCCGGGCGGCACGGCTGGATTCGGAGCGCGGATCGTCGTATCCCCCGGTCTTCAGCCGGCCGGTCGCCTCCGCACCGAAGACGGCGGAGACGAGGAGGAACACGAGCGCGGCGAGCAGGACGAGTCGGGGACGACGGGTCGCGAATCCCCCTGCACGACGGAACATGGGTGCCTCCGGTCCGGGTGGCGAATCGGTCCTGCTCGGGCGCAGGAGCGTCGATTTCCACCGTGCCGGGAGGCGGGACGGGGCCGTAGCCCCGGCTATTCGTCACTTGACAGGAGCCGCGGAGGCGGTGCGGGCCGCCGGTGCACTACTCGTCGGCCGGCTGTTCTTGTTGCTGCTGGTCCTCCTGTTGCTGCTGGTTCTCCTCCTGTTGCTGTTGCGGCTGGTCTTGCTGCTGTTCCTGCTGCTGTTCCTGCTGCTGGTCTTGCTGTTGCTCTTGCTCTTGCTGTTGCGGCTCCTGTTGCTGCTGGTCCTGTTGTTGCTGGTCCTGCTCTTGTCCGGGTACGTCGCCGGGCTGCTCGGCGGGAGGTGCCTCGGTACGCGGTGCCTCCTCCGTTCGGGACACCTCGGGGGCGGGCGTGTCGGGCGCCTGGGAGGTCGGGGCCTCGGGCGCCGGGGTCTCGGCCGGCGCCTCGGTCTTGGGAGCTTCGCTGGTGGGCGGCGGGGCGGAGGGCGCCTCGGTCGTGGGGGACTGCGCCGGGGTGTCGGTCTTCGGCGTCTCGGTCTTCGGGGTCTCGGTCTTCGGGGTCTCGGTCTTGGGCGTCTCGCTCTCGGGGGTCTCGGCGGGCGAGGACTCCTTCGCCGGCGACTCGGGCGGCGGGGATTCGCTCGTGGGGGACTCGCCGGGGGCGGGAGAGGACTCCTCGGCCGGGGTCTCGCCGGCCGGCGTCTCGGTCTTGGGCGTCTCGGACTCCGGCGTCTCCGTCTTGGGCGTCTCGGTCTTCGGGGTCTCGGTCCTGGGGGATTCGCTCTGGGGCTCATCGGTCTTGGGGGTCTCGGCGGGAGAGGACTCCTTTGCCGGGGCCTCCGTCTTGGGAGTCTCGTCTTCCTTGGGCTTCTCGGTACCGGGGGGCTTGGTTTCGGTGGGCTTCTCGGTACCGGTGGGCTTCTCGGTGGCGGGGGCCTTGGTCTCGGTCGGCTTGTCAGTGCCGGGCGTCCTGGTGTCCTTGGGCGTGTCGGCCCCGGGGCTCTTGGTGTCCTCGGGCGTCTCGGCCCCGGGGCTCTTCGTGTCCGTGGGCGTCTCGGTGCCGGGAGGCTCGGTGTCCGTGGGGGGTGCGGTACCCGGGGGCCTGGTGTCCGTGGGCGTCCCGGTACCCGGCGTCCCCGTGCCGGTGGAGGGCTCGGGGGGCGGCGGCCACTTCGTCGGGGGCAGCGGCCAGTGCCGGGGCGGGGCCGGCGCCCGCCTGTCGTGCTCTCCGCGCTGGTCGCCCACGTTCCGGTTGACCCAGTGCTTGTCCTTCTGGTCGAAGAGGACGAAGACCTTGACCGGCTTGGGCGCGCGGTTGACCACCACGACGCTCTGCGGCCGGTATCCGGGCCAGGAGGTGCCCTTCTGCGCGGGCGTGCCCTGCTGCGCGACCGCACGGCTCAGCGGGTTGCCGCAGGCGCACCGCACCTTCGGCTCCCCGTGGTTGTCCACGAGCACGGCCGTACCGGCCTGGAGCACGGCCTGGTAGCTGATCGGGGTGCCGTCGCGGTAGCCGTGGTTGGTGACCCGGGTGTCCGACCGAAGCTGTACGGGCGTCAGCGAGCGCAGATAGCCGGGAACGGAGGTCTCCCGGACCCCCAGCACCGTGGCGAACGCCCGGTTCTTCGCTGGATCGGCGTTCAGGAAGCGGACCTGCTTCTCCACGTCGCAGCTGGCGGTGTTGCGGCTCCCGCCGTACAGACCGGGCTCCGATCCCGTGACGCTGGCGAGGACGGCGGCCGCGGTCGGAGGCGCGTCGGGCTGGGCGCCGGGCAGTGCCGCCGTCGTGTTGGCCGTCGACGGGGTGTAGGGATCGGGCCCCGAGGTGTTCGTGGGCTGGAGGATGATCTCTCCGGCCACGGCCGGACCGCCGTCCGGCCGGGTGAGGACGACGGCCAGGACCACGGCGCCCACCACGGCGGTGGTGACCGTGGCGATCCGCGGCACCGACCTCCACCAGCGGCCGTTCCCTCCGTTCCCGGGCGGCCGCCCGGACCCGCCTCCGCCGTCTCCGCCCCCTCCACCCCCTCCGCCGCCGGACGGCGGTGGCGTCGGCGGCGGCGGAGGCGGCGGAGGCGGAGTGGGCGGTGGAGGAGGCGGCGGCACGGAGCCCGCCGGATCACCGGAAGGGCGGCCGGAGAGGGGCCCGGCGGGCGGTCCCGTAGGACGTTCTGAACGCGGTCCGGAACTCATCTTCCCCTCCTCCGCCTCGACTGGGTGGGAACCGGCTGACGGCTGACGATAGGACCTTCGTTATGCCGCTTTGTGAGAGGTTTCACACCTTTGAGTCTTATTGTCCGCTCAGTCGGCGTGGAACCGCAGCATCTGGCGGCCCCCGGGACGGGCCCGGCCGGGCCGGCCGGTGGGGTCCCGGCGGGATGCGGCCCCCGGACACCCCTGGGCAACCCGCGCACTCCGTTAGCATGTTCGGATTCGCGACACGCCCTCGTCGCCCACCCTTCATCGGGGGGAGCATGTCATCCGGTCGATGAGTGGCTTATTTGACCAAAACCTAACAAATCGGCCAAACAATTGATAACAAAAGTATCGCGGTTGTTTTCTCGAATAGGCGGCGAAATGACGGTCGGGGGGCGTCGGGCACGGGTGGTTCTCTGGGCCGCTGCGGGGGTGGTGGTCCTCGGATTCCTCATCGCGCTGGAGATCACCGCACGCCACTACGGCCTGCGGGGGCCGATGACCAACCAGGTCCGCGAGGTGGTGTTCGCCCCCAAATCGGCGCCGCTGCTCTACGGCAGCATGGCGCTGATGATGACGGTGCTCACCTGGCGGCAGCGCTTCCTCTCGATCGGCACCGCGATCGGCATCGACCTCGTCTTCTTCCTGGTGCGCCTGGCGACGGACGCCAAGATGATGCCGGGCAACGGTGCGCTGTGGGTGGTCCTCGGCTGGGGGGTCGTCGCGCTGGCCCGCCGCACCGGCGCGGAACGCATGCTGCTGCTGAAGGGCGTCGGGCTCGGTCTGCTGCTGGTGACCGGCCGCAAGGTCGGTGACATCTGGCTGCTCATCACCTCGAACAGCCGTCCGATGGTGCTCGACCAGTACGTCGCGACCGCCGACCACGCGCTGGGCAACCCCTCCTGGCTGGCGGGCCGGCTCGTCAACGCCACCGGTCCGGTCGGCTTCCACATACTCGACTGGGTCTACGCCCAGCTCGGCGTGGCCGCGGTCCTCGTCTCCCTCTACGCGCTGCGCAACGTCGCGGCCGAGCGCCGGTTCCCGCGCCACCACCTGGTGCGCACCTTCCTGGTGATCGGCCTCCTCGGCCCCGCGTTCTACATGATCTTCCCGGTGGTCGGGCCGATCTACGCCTACGGTTCCGAGGCGGGCGCGCACTGGGCGGTGGCGAACCTGTGGCCGGACATCATGCCGCAGCCGTCCGCCACTCCGCGCCCCATGCCGTTCGACGGGATCACTCCGCGCAATTGCATGCCCAGCCTGCACACGGCCTGGGCCACCGCGATATTCATCCATTCCCGAAAGGGCCCGCGCGTTCTGCGGTTCTTCGGCACGTTCTGGCTCATCGCCACGCTCGGGGCGACGCTGGGATTCGGCTATCACTACGGCGCGGACATCATCGCCGGCGTGGTCTTCACGCTCACGATCGAAACGGCTCTGCGCGCGCAGGCACGCGGCTGGGACCGGGCGGGAATTCGACTGGTCGTCCACGGCACCACGGTCTTCACCGCCTTCCTGCTGTCCTACCGCTACCTGCCGGTGGAGATGTCCCGCCACCCGTGGGTGTTCGGCCCCCTCCTCGTCCTGGCCACCGCCTCGGTGATCTTCGGCTACGTACGGACCACCAAGCGGTGGGAACCGAAGGCCGTCGTACCCGCGCCGCGGCAGCCGGAACGGCAGCCCGAACTGGTCTGAACCGCGTCCCCGGACGCGGGCCGGTGGTCGCGTCGCCGCGCCGCCTGGACACTGTCCCCAGGGGGCCTGCGGCGCGGCGCCCCGGCGAGGCGGTGATGAGCATGGCCGGACCGGCCCGGATCGGCACCCGGACGGCCGTGGTACTCACGCTGGCCGTCCTGCTCGCCGCCAACCTGGCGGTGCACCGGTGGCCCGGCCGCCCCGGCCTGCTGACGGCCGTCGTGGGCACCGCCCTGCTGCTCGGCGTGCTCCGGTGGGCCGGCGGCACCCGCGCGGACGCGGGCCTGGCCCCCGGCACCCTCGCCCGCGGTGCCCGGTGGGCGCTGGTCCTGATCGGGCTGGTCGCCGCCGTCTACCTCGCCGGGGCTCTGCTGCCGGCCACCCGGGTGCTGTTCGAGGACCGCCGCCACGAGGCGATGACCGGGGGAGAGGTGCTGTTCCGGGTCCTCGTGCTGGTTCCCGTCGGCACCGTCCTGCTGGAGGAGACCGCCTTCCGCGGCGTGCTCTACGGGCTGGTGGACCGGGACCGCGGCCCGGTGTGGGCGACCTCCGTGTCGAGCGTGCTGTTCGGCCTGTGGCACGTACTGCCCTCGCTGGGGCTGGCCACCGCCAAACCCGCGCTGGGCGGCACCCTCGGGGACTCCGCGGCCGGCGCCGCCCTGGCCGTCCTGGCGGCCGTGCTGTTCACGGCGGCGGCGGGCGTCCTGTTCTGCGAGCTGCGCCGCCGCAGCGGCAGCCTGCTCGCTCCCATGGGCCTGCACTGGGCGGTCAACGCCCTCGGCTACCTCTTCGGGTTCCTGCTGCGCTGACCCGCCGGCCGGCGGGCCGGCGCAGCAGGAACCCGGCGGTCTCACCCCTGAGGCCCGACGATCTCCTTGAGCCGGTCCAGGTCCTGCGCCGTGAACCCGGAGGGCCGCATCACCGAGTTCCAGCCATCGACGTACGAGACCTTGTACGTGTGCCCGTGCCCGTCCGGCACGCCCGTGGAGAACGGCAGGTCGGCGGTGATCTGCCAGAACGTCACGAAGGGGATCCAGACCATCGACTCCAGCACGTCGTTCCCGGGAGCGGAGCCGATCCAGTCGGGCTCGGAGAAGACCAGGCTCGGGCTCCACCAGACGATCGGATCGGACGGGTGCATCAGGTAGAGCACCCGGGTGCCGTCCCACGGCTTGCCCGCCGGAGTGATCCCGGTCGCCGGGTCGTCGGTGAACCGCACGGTCCGCCCCTCCCGGTAGACGGGCTCCACCTCGGGACTCCCCGCGTCCCGCCCGTCACTGAACTCGCGGAACAGCGCGTTGAAGTTGGGCGGGCCGGCGAACAGCGTGCCGGCGGTGCGGTTGCGCAGGTCGTACTCCCCGCTGAAGGCCGTCTCCCCGCCGAACGACCCCAGGCTCTCACCCGCCACGAACAGGCGCGGGCGCTGGTCCGGGGGCAGCTTGGACCAGGTGTCGTAGACCGCGTCGAAGAGCTCGCGGCCGGCCTCCCGAGCCTTGGACTGGTCGACCAGGTAGGACATCCACGAGGGCAGGTACGAGTACTGCATCGCCACGGTGGCCGAGTCGCCGTTGCCGAGGTACTCGAAGGTGTCCACCGCGGCCGGGTCCACCCAGCCGCTCCCGGTCGTCGTCATCACCAGCAGGTTCTCGCGTGCGAAGCCGCCCGCCCGGTCGAGGTCGGCGACAGCCCTGGCCGCCCGGGTCTCCGCGTCCCCGGCGGTCTCCAGGCCGGCGTAGGCGCGGATCGGCTCCAGGGCCGCGCGGTGGGTGAACGTACCGATCTCCTGGGCCGACGGCCCGCTGCCGGCGAAGGCCCGTCCCTCCCGGCCCAGCGTGTCCCACGGGACGACCGAACCGGGCCCGCCCGAGCGCAGGGTCGTGGTGGGCTGGTGCACGCCCTCCGGCGTCTCGGTGTCACGGAGGGAGAACGCCTCGTTGGCCGTGTTCACGAAGCCCTGCAGCAGCAGCCCGTTGAACGCCGTCCAGGCCAGCACCACCACCGCCAGCCAGCCGACCACCCGCGCCGCCCGCTCGCCGATCCAGCGGTCGAGCAGCCGGGCGGTCCAGCGGTACGCGGCCCGGAGCCCCCGCCCGGCCAGCAGGAGCAGCCAGAAGACGACCACGGCGACGAACGGGCAGGCCACGGCGGTGAACACGTTGTACTCGGTGATCCCCATCAGCTCGCGGATCTCGTGCTGCCAGTACTGCCCGAGCCCGAAGGCGACGCCGAACAGCACGATCCCGGCGACCAGCAGGACCAGCCACGACCGGCGCGAGGGGACGCGTGCCTCCCGGTCGGCGAAGGCGCGCCACACACAGGCCGCCAGCACGCCGAGCCCGTACCCGATGGCCGCGCTGATACCGCAGACCACCCCCTGCAGGACGCCCCCGCGGGGCAGCAGCGACGGCGTGAAGGACACGCACGCCAGGAGGAGCGCGCCCCAGCAGCCGGGCAGCGTGAAGTGGAACAGCCGGCGGAGCCTCCCCGGCGCCGGCTCCTCCGGCGGGGACGCGGGGGGTCCCGGCGGGGACACATGAGGTTCGTTCGTCATGGCTGACCTCCGGGAGCGTGCTCCCCGGGCCCGCCGGGCCCGTCGGGCGGGACGGTCCACTCCGCTCCGGTGCGCGTACGGAACGCGGTGACGGCGGACTCCAGGGTGGGGAAGAAATGACGGGGGTCGATGGTGCGGTCCAGCTCGTACCGCTGGATCTTCCTCCGTACGGGATCCTTGAGCTCGGCGAACACCAGGTGCACGCCGTCCGCGTTGAGCTGCTCGTCGAGCTCCTCGAGCACGTCCGCGGCGGTGGTGTCCACGTCGGTCATGGGTTCCGCCGCGACCACGATCCAGCTCGGCTTCGGGTCCGCGGCGGCCAGCCGCCGGACCTCGTCGCGGAAGGCCCCGGCGTTGGCGAAGAAGAGCGGCGCGTCGAACCGGTAGATCACCAGGCCGGGCAGTCGCCCGGCCCGCGGGTAGGACCGCACGTCATGGAAGCCCTCCAGCCCCGGCACCCGCCCCAGCACCGTGTTGTACGGCCACCAGGCGCGCCCGAACACGTTGAGCACGGACAGCGCCACGGCGATGGCGATGCCGGGAAGCACACCCAGCAGGGCCACGCCGACGAAGGCCGAGGCGCACAGCAGGAACTCCGTGCGGCGCTGCCGCCACAGCCGCACCGCCCCCGGCACGTCGGCCAGGGACAGCGAGGCGGTGACGACCACGGCCGCCAGCGCCGGCTGGGGCAGGTTGCGGAACAGCCCGGGGACCAGCAGCAGCATCAGGACGATCAGAGCCGCCCCGACCACCCCGGTGAGCTGGGTCCGGGCCCCCGCGCGTTCCGCCACCGCCGTCCGGGACCCGCTCGTACTGACCGGGAAGCCCTGGAAGAACGCGGCCGCCAGGTTGGCCGCGCCGATGCCCGCCATCTCCTCGTTGCCGCGGACCTCCGCCCCCGTCCGGGCCGCGAAGGCCGACGCGTTGGAGATCGTGTCGGCCAGGGACACCAGGGCGATGCCCAGCGCACCGGCGAAGAGCGGGGCGAGGTCGGCGAGCCGTACGTCGGGCACGGTGAACGGGGGGAAGCCCTCCGGCAGCACCCCGACCAGGCCGACGCCGCGCTCGCCCAGGTCGAAGACGGCGGCCGCGGCGATCGCCAGGACCACCATCACCAGCACCGCGGGGACCTTGGGCAGGAACCGCTGCAGGACCAGGATCAGGACGATCCCGCCGATGCCGACCGCGGCGGCGGCCGGCACCACCGCCCCCTCGGCGATCTCGTGGACCAGGCCGGTGAACTCGCCGATCAGGCTGTCCGCGTCCACCGAGAAGCCGAGCAGCTTGGGCAGCTGGCCGATCAGGATCGTCAGGGCCAGCCCGTTCATGTACCCGATCATGGTCGGTTTGGAGATGAGGTCGGCGATGAAACCGAGCTTGGCCACCGAGGCCAGGATCATGATCACCGCCACCATGAGCGCCAGCATCGAGGCCAGGGCGACCGCCCGGTCCGGATCCCCGCCCGCCGCCACCAGCGGCAGCACGGTGGCCGCGATCATCGGCCCCAGCGAGGAGTCAGGGCCCAGCACCAGGATCCGGGAGGGCCCGCACACCGCGTACCCGAGCAGACAGAGGATCGACGTGTACAGACCGGTGATCGACGGCAGACCCGCCAGCTCGGCGTAGGCCATGCCCTGCGGCACCAGCAGGGTGGTCAGCACGACCCCCGCGACCAGGTCCTTGACCAGCCACTCGCGCCGGTACGTGGCCACCGCGCGGACCCCGGGCACGGCCCGCAGCCGGGCGAGTGCCCCGTGGCCGCTGTGCTCGGTGGTCACGGACGGTCCTCCCGCTCAGGAGCTCCTCGCCCGGCGGGCCAGGAGCTTGCCCAGCTCCCACACGAGCAGGAGCACGACGGCGGACAGCAGCGCCCAGCCGAACTGCCGCGCGTTGATCTCGGTCGTCCCGAGGATGCGCCGGAAGCCGTCCAGCTGGGTCACCATCACCGCCAGGAGAATCTGCGCCAGGGCGACCCAGTTCATCTGCTTGCTGTCGAACGTGGACGTCGTCAGCACGGACTCCGTCTCACTGCGGCATTCGAACGCCGCCACGACCAGGCAGAGCGCGAAGGCGGTGAACGCGATCGACTGGCCGGTCCCGGTGCTGCCGAAGTGGTCCTGACCGAGCCGGATCAGCCCGAGCAGGATCACCGTGATCGCCAGTCCGGCCAGCCCGACGGTGACCAGCACGGGCCGGGTGAGCACCGATTCCCCGCGGGGACGCGGTCTGCGCCGCATCAGTCCGGGGCTCTCCCGGTCGAAGCCGAGCGCGAAGCCGAAGGAGGCGTTGACGACGAAGTGGATCCACAGCACCTGCGGCGGGGTGAACGGCTCGCCCGCGGCGATGTTGAGCACCGTGGCACCGAGGAACGTCAGCACGAACGTGACCAGCAGGAGCAGCACGAACCGGATGTACTTGGTGAGGTTGTCGTAGATCGTCCGGCCCTGCTCCACGGCGTAGACGATGGTGGCGAAGTTGTCGTCGGAGAGGATCATGCGTCCGGCGTTCTTCGCCACGTCCGTGCCGCTGCCCATGGCGATGCCGATGTCGGCGGCCTTGATGGCGGGCGCGTCGTTGACGCCGTCCCCGGTCATCGCGACCACGTCGCCCTTCTTCTTGAGGGTGTTGGCGAGCAGCACCTTGTGCTCCGGCGCGACCCGCCCCACCACACCGATGCCGTCGATCCGGGCGAGCCGTTCCTCCTCGCTCATCGCGGCGAAGTCGGCGCCGAGCACCGCCTCACCGGGGATGCCGAGCTGCCGGGCGATCGCCGCCCCGGTCGTGACGTCGTCCCCGGTCACCAGGCGGACCGTGATGTGCGCGGACCGGGCGTCGGCCACCGCGGCCCCGGCCTCCTCCCGGGGCGGGTCGACCATGCCGACGAGACTGCTCATGCGCAGGCCGGTGACGTACCCGAGCAGGTCGCCGTCCGGATCGAACCCGTCCGGGTCCAGGTCACGGGTGGCGGCGGCCATCACCCGCCGGCCCTCGCCGCCCATCCGGGCGGTCTCCTCCTCGGCCCGGGCGCTCAGGTCGGCGTCCCACGGGACGGTCGCGCCCGCCGCGAGCGCGGTCGCCGCCCGCGCCATCACCGCGGGCGCCGCGCCCTTGACGAAGCAGCGGACGACCGGCCGCCCGGAGGTGTCGACCGCCGAGTTGAACGTCGCCATCAGCTTGTAGCCGGGGTCGAACGGGAGGGTGGCGAGCCGGGGCAGGGCAGCCCGGGTGCCCTCGGTGTCCAGTCCGGCCTTGTGCGCGAGCACCAGCAGCGCGCCCTCGGTGGGGTCGCCCACCACCGTGCCGTCCACCAGCTTCGCGTCGCTGGCCACCACGTACGGCAGGATCGCGTCCTCGATCCCCGAGGCGGCGGACCCCGTGGCGCCGGAACCTCCGGCATGGTGGACCCTCCCGTCGAGCCTGTAGCCCGTGCCCGAGACGGTGTACCGGTCGGTGGGGCTGAGCACTTCGACGGCGGTCATCTCGTTCATCGTCAGCGTGCCGGTCTTGTCCGAGTTGATCGCCGAGGTGAACGCCAGGGTCTCGACCGACGGCAGCTCCTTGACGATGGCGTTGCGCCGGGCCAGATTGAGGCTGCCGACGGACAGGATCGCCTGGGTGACGGTCGGCAGGGCCTCGGGGATGGCCGCGATGGCCAGCGAGACCGCGCTGACGAACAGGGCGTCCCAGGCCTGGCCGCGGCTGCGCCCCAGCGCGAACATCACGACCATGGTCAGGCCGGCAGCCCCGGTGATCCACAGGGTCAGGGTGTCGAGCTCCCTGGTGAGCGGCGGCACCTCCTTCTCGGTGGCCGACAGCATCCCGGAGATCTTGCCGAGCTCGGTGTCCTCGCCGGTCGCCGTGACCACCACGACACCGCTGCCGTGGGTGACCGGCGTGTTCATGAACGCCATGTTGGTCAGGTCGCCGGGAGCCGCCTTGCCGGCCGGCAGGATCACGGTGTCCTTCGCGGCGGGCACGCTCTCGCCGGTCAGCGCCGACTCGTCGATCTGCAGGGCGCTGGCCTGGACGATCCGCCCGTCCGCGGGCACCTGGTCCCCGGCGGAGATCAGGACGGTGTCGCCCACGACGAGCTGCTCGGCGGGGATCTCGGCCTCCGTGCCGTCCCGGCGCACCCGGGCCGTCGCCTTCATCATCGACTTCAGCGCGTTCATCGCGCTCTCGGCCTTGCCCTCCTGGCGCAGCCCCACGACCGCGTTCAGCAGGGTCAGCACGATCAGCAGGATCGCGGTGGTCCATTCCCGGATGAGCATCGAGACGACGGCCGCGGCCACCAGGACCAGCTGCATGTAGCTGCGGTACTGGGCGAGGAACCGGCGCCAGGCCGGTACCCGGGCCTCCTCGGGCAGCGCGTTCGGGCCGTGCGCCGCCAGGAGTTCCGCGGCCCGCGCCGCGGACAGACCGGCCGCCGGATCGACGCCGAACGCCGCCGCGACCTCCTCCGGAGTCCGTGCGTACCAGCCGTCGTCCGGAGGCCGGGCCGGTTCTCCCGTGAAATCCGACTCCACCGTCATGGTTCCGCCTTCGGTCCGCGGTCAGCCCCGCCCCTTCTTCCCCTTCTTCTCCTTCCTGTCCGCCTTGTTCCTCTCCGCGTACGGATCGGCCGACGCCCCGGCCGGGGCCTCCCGCTCCAGCTCCCGCCGGGTGGCGAGCAGCTCCTTCCGGGCTTCCTCGCCCACGTCGGGGTACTGCGGATCGATGCCGATCAGCGTGTGCGCGAGGACCGCCGCCGCGCAGATCCGCGCGAACCACTTGCGGTCGGCCGGTACGACGTACCAGGGGGCCCACTCGGTGCTCGTGGCCGACAGCATCGCGGAGAACGCCAGCTGGTAGTCGTCCCACCGGCGCCGCTCCCGCACGTCCGCCGCGGAGAACTTCCAGTTCTTCTCCGGCAGGTCGATCCGCTTCAGGAAGCGGATCCGCTGCTCCTCCCTGGACAGGTTCAGGAAGATCTTCACCACCTTGAACCCGTTGTCCGTGAGGTAGCGCTCCCAGTCGTTGATCTCGCGGTAGCGCCGCTTCCACACGTCGGGGCCGCGGGCGTGCTCCGGCAGCTTCTGCCGGAGGAGGTTCTCGGGGTGGACGCGCACCACGAGGACCTCCTCGTAGTGCGAGCGGTTGAAGATGGCGATCTCGCCGCGCTCCGGCAGCCGTTTGGCGTAGCGCCACAAGTAGTCGTGGTCGAGCTCCTCGGCGGAGGGCACCTTGAAGCTGCTGACCCGTACGCCCTGCGGGTTGACCCCGCTCATGACGTGGCGGATCGTGCCGTCCTTGCCGCCCGCGTCGAGTGCCTGCAGGCACATCACCACGCCGTAGGAGTCCGCGGCGGCGAGCCGGTCCTGGTACTCGGCGAGCAGCGAAACCCCGGACCGCAGCAGCTCGACCCCCTCCGCCTTCTTCAGCCCGGCCCGGTAGCGGGGGTCGAAGTCCCGGTCCAGGCGCACCTTCGACCCCGGTTTCACCCGCAGCGGCCGGATGAACTCCGCGATGCGTTCGGCCCTCTCGTCCGACATCACCGACCGTCCCTTCCCGGGGCCTGTGCCCTGGCGCTCATTGTCTGCTCGCCCCGGCAAGATCGCCCGCCGGGTTCCCGCCGGGTTCCCGCCGGTCCCGGCCGGGTCCCGGCCGCCCCCCGGTCACGGCCCGTGCCAGATCCGCTCGTAGGCCTCCCGGTAGCCCGGCGGGTCCCAGGACGTGGCCCCGCCGCTGTTCGCCGCCGTCACCACGTGGACGGGGGCGACGTAGCCGCTGGCGGGCCGGCCGGCGAAGGCGCGGTTGAACTCGTCGACGATCTGCCAGCCCTGCTGGTTCAGCGGCTCGGGGACGGTGGCGGCCTGGTACTGCTCGCTGTTGATGCGCTGGAAGGCGGACGGATCGCCGTCGCCCGCACCGATGTTGAAGGGCGGCCCCGCGCCGGGGCGGCCGGCGGCCCGCAGCGCCGGGGCGGCGTCGGCGAAGTACAGGTCGTTGATCGCGACGGAGTCCGTCCACCGGTCCCCGAACCGGGACAGCAGCGAGGAGACCTGCTGCGGGGTGCGCTGGGTCGCGTCGGGGATGGGGATGTTCTCCGTCGCCAGCAGCCGCACCCCGGGGCAGTCGGACAGCCGGCGTTTGATCAGCTCGGACTTGTTGCGGGCGAACGGGATGGAGTCGTCGGTGAAGACCACGGTCCCGGAATTCCCGCCCGACCGGGCGATGACCCAGTCCGCGCTGATCCCCGCCACCTCCTCCACCCTGGTGGTGATGTTGGTGAAGAGCCGGGGCCTGGTACTCGGCCCGGGGGAGCTGACGGCATGCCACCCGACCAGCGGAATGCCCGCGGCCTCGGCCCGCGCCGTCTGCTGCGCCGTCAGCAGGGGATCGAAGCCCCCGATGACGATGCCCGAGGGCTTCAGGGTGACCGCCTGGCTCAGCGCCGCCTGGATGCCCGCCGGGGTGCCGCCCCCGTCGATCACCCGGACCTGCCAGCCGATGGCCGCAGCGGCCTCCCGGACGCCCTGCGCGACCCCGGCGACCCCGGGATTGGTCATGGTCTGGGCGACGTACACCAGGGTCCTTCCGGGAACCGCCGCCGGGCCGCCCGTGGGCCCGTTCCAGGCGGGATCGGTCCGTTCGGCCCGCTCCACCGCCCCCTTCGCCCGGGCGAGCACGGCGGGACAGCGGGCGGCGGGTGACGCGGCCGGAGCCCGGTCCCGGCCGCCTCCACAGCCGGTGGCGAGAACGGACACGGCCGCCCACAGGGCCGCGGCCGCGAGGACGCTGTTGCGGTTCGGGTACACGGTGCTCCTGAGGTGAGGCGCTCGAGGGTGGTCAGTGGGTGTCCGGGGCCTGTGCGCGCAGCCGCCGCCGGGCCGTGTAACCGGACAGTCCGACGGCCAGCAGCAGCGTGCACCCGTTGAACAGCGGGGTGGCCCAGAACTGGGCGCCGAGCTGCCCGATCCCGGCCAGTCCGACGGCGAGCAGGGCGACGGCCACCAGGGTGCCGAGCGCGTTGGCGCGGCCCGGCCTGACCGTGGTGGAGCCGAGCAGCGCGCCGACGAACGCGGGCAGCAGGTAGTCCAGGCCCACGCTCGGGTTGCCGATCTGCTGCTGAGCGGCCAGCAGGACCCCGGCGACCCCGACGACCAGGCCCGATCCGGCGAAGGCGTAGACGGAGTACCGGCGCGTGGGGATGCCGATGATGCGGGCGGCACGCGGATTGGAGCCGACGACGTACAGGTACCGGCCCAGCGGCAGCCGCTCCAGCACCACCCAGAGGACGGCCACGGCGGCCGCCACGTAGAAGGCGGGCAGCGGAAGGCCGAGGAACCGCGCGTCGTAGAGACCGGTGAACGCGGCCGGCAGGCCGTCCGGGCCGGGCACGATCCGGCCACCGTCCGTCAGCCATCCGGTGAGGGCGTACATGATGCTGCCGGTGCCGAGGGTGGCGATGAGGGAGTCGATCCGGGCGAACTCGACGATCACCCCGTTCACGGCGCCGACCAGCGCCCCGCCGAGGACCACGGCCAGGCACGCGGCCGGCCACGGCGTTCCCGCGTCGACGATCAGGTACATCACCAGGACGTGCGCCAGGCCCAGCCCGTATCCGACGGACAGGTCGAACTTGCCGGTGGCGATCGGCAGCGTCACGCCGAGCGCGAGCAGCGCGGGGATCGACTGCCCGGACAGGATCGAGGACACGTTGTCCCGCGTGGGGAAGGTGTCCGGCAGCATGGCGGAGAAGACCGTGAAGAGCACGACGGTCAGGACCAGCAGCCCGTAGCTGCCGAGGAGGTGGTGCCCGCGCGGCGACCAGCGGGTCACGGGGCGGTGTCCCCGGTGATCGCGGGCATCGCCGAGGCGGCACGGGTGAGTGCGGCGGGCGTCAGGGCGGCACCCGTGAGTTCGGCCGCCACCGAGCCGCGGACGAACACCAGCGCGCGGTGGCAGAGGTCGGCGACCTCCTCGAAGTCCGTGGACACCAGCAGGATCGCCAGCCCCGCGCCGGCCGCGCCGTCGAGCAGCCGGTGGATCGCGGCCTTGGCGCCGACGTCCACGCTCGCCGTCGGCTCCTCCAGGACCAGCAGCTTCAGCCTCCCGCGCAGGGCCCGGCCGAGGACCACCTTCTGCTGGTTGCCGCCGGACAGGGTGGCGATGGCCACCTCGGCGTTCCGGGGGCGTACCGCGAACCGCTCGATCAGGGCCGCCGCCTCGCGCCGCTCGCGCCGGGGGAGGAGCGGGCGCCACCCCGGCACACCGGCCGCCCGGGGATTGGCCAGGAAGTTCTCCCGGACCGTCAGATCGGGGGCACAGCCCTCCTCCTGGCGGTTGGCGGCCACGAAACCGACCCCCCGGCCGAGGGCGGCGGCCACCGACCGCGGATGGTACGGGCGCCCGTCGAGCAGCACCCGCCCGACGGGCGGCGGCAGCACACCGGCCAGGGCGCGGCCCAGGTGCATGTGCCCGGCTCCGGTCAGCCCCACCATGCCGAGGATCTCCCCGGGCGCCAGGTCCAGGCTGACGGCCCCGGTGCGCCCGGTGGTCACCGCGTCCAGGCTCAGCACGGGCGGCCGGCCCGCGGGCACGGCGGAGGCAGGGCCGCGCCCGGTGGGCAGGCCGCCCGTGATGTCCCGGACCAGCCGGGCGGGCGGGTACCCTTCGAGCCGTCCCTGGCCGACCAGGCGGCCGTCGCGCAGCACCGCGAACGCGTCGGCGACCCGGTACACCTCGTCGAGCCGGTGGCTGACGTAGAGGATGCCGTGCCCCCGGTCCCGCAGCCGGTGCAGGACCTCGAAGAGCCGGGTGCAGTCCGCGGCGGGCAGGGTGGCGGTCGGCTCGTCCAGGACGAAGAGCGTCGCCGTGGGGGTTCTCCCCCTGGCTTCGCCGGGGGTACCCCCACCTGCTCGAGCGGAGCCGAGAGCCTGGGGGAGGGCCAGGGCCCGGGCGATCGCCACCAGGGAGCGCTCGGCGGGCGGCAGGTCCACGACGGGCGAGTCGGGGTCGAGGTGGCCCGCGACGATCGCCAGGGCCTCGGCGCAGCTCTCCCGGGTACGCCGCCACGAGATCAGGCCGCGCCGGCACGGGTAGCCCGTCCCGAGGGCGATGTTCTCGGCGACCGTCATCCACTCGACCAGGCCGAGGTCCTGGTGGATGAAGGACATCGCCGCGGAGGCCGCCTCGGAGCCCAGCGGGTGCCCGGCGACCGTCACCTCGCCCTCGTCGGCCCGGTGCACCCCGGCGAGGACCTTGATCAGCGTGGACTTCCCGGCGCCGTTCGGGCCCAGGAGGGCCAGCACGCTGCCGCCGTACAGGTCGAGGCCGACCCGGTCGAGTGCCACGGTGCCGCCGAACCGCTTGCCCAGACCCCGTATCCGCACGAGGGGTTCCCCGCCGGGGTGCCGGGGCCGGGGGCCCGTCGGGGTGTCGGATGGGTCTTGGGCGTCATGCACGGACGTCTCCGGGGCCGGCCTCGGACCTCCCTCTCGGGAGCGTGGGACAGGGTGGATGCTACTGGGAGGAAAGCGGCATCTCCGTGCATTGTGGAACGCGCGGTGGATGTCAGGCGGCATCCAGGGCGCATTCGGCCCAGATCACCTTGCCCTCGGGGGTGTAGCGGGTGCCCCACGCCTGGGACAGCTGTGCCACGAGGAACAGGCCGCGCCCGCCCTCGTCCGTGCCGGCCGCCCGCCGCAGGTGCGGGGCGGTGCTGCTGCCGTCGGAGACCTCGCAGATCAGGGTGCGGTCGCGGATCAGCCTTACCCGGATAGGCTCGCCGCCGTACCGGACCGCGTTGGTGACCAGCTCGCTCAGCATCAGCTCGGTGGCGAACCCGAGCTCCTCCAGCCCCCAGTCGGCCAGCCGGCGGGTGGCGGCGGCACGGATGTCGGAGACCCGTGCGGGGTCGGCGGGCACGTCCCACACGGCGATCCGGTCGTCGGGCACGGTGTGGGTGCGGGCGACCAGCAGGGCGATGTCGTCGGAGGGGTGCTCGGGAGCCATCGCGTCCATGACGGCCTGACAGGTGTCCTCGGGGGGCCGGTCGGGGTGCGACAGGGTGTGCCGCAGCTCGTCGAGGGCGAGGTCGATGTCGCGGTGGCGGTCCTCGACCAGCCCGTCGGTGTACAGGATGAGCGTGCTGTCCCGGGGGAGCTCGATCTCGGCCGTCTCGAAGGGCAGGCCGCCCAGACCCAGCGGGGGACCGGCGGGCAGGTCGGGGAAGGTCACGGTGCCGTCAGGGCCGACCAGCGCCGGCGGGAGGTGACCGGCCCGGGCCATGGTGCAGTGCCGCGAGGTCGGGTCGTAGACGGCGTAGAGGCAGGTGGCGCCGACGATGCCGTTGCTGCCCGTGGGGCCGTCGTCGCCCTCCTCCCGGTCCAGCCGCACCAGGAGGTTGTCCAGGTGGGTGAGGAGCTCGTCGGGGGCGAGTTCCAGCTCGGCGAAGTTGCGGGCCGCGGTCCGCAGCCGGCCCATGGTGGCAGCCGCGTGCAGGCCGTGGCCGACGACGTCGCCCACCAGGAGGGCGACCCGGGTGCCGGACAGCGGGATGACGTCGAACCAGTCGCCGCCCACCCCGGATTCGGCGGGCAGGTAGCGGTGGGCGACCTCGACGGCCCCCTGCTCGGGCAGGCCGCGCGGGAGCAGGCTGCGCTGCAGGGCCAGGGCCAGGGTGTGCTCCCGGGTGTAGCGGCGGGCGTTGTCGATGCACAGGGCGGCCCGGGCGCAGAGTTCCTGGGCCAGCCGGCTGTCGTCCTCCCCGTACGGGGACGGGTCGCGCAGGCGGTAGAAGCTGGCGATGCCCAGCAGGGCGCCGCGGGCGAGCAGCGGGACCGCGATGAGCGAGTGCACCCCGTAGTCGAGGAGCCGGCCGGACCGCTCGGGGCTCTGGGCGAACCAGCCGGCCGCGTCCTTCAGCTCGGGCTCCAGGACCGTCTGCCCGCTGGTCAGACAGCGCATGTGGGGGGTGCCGGGGCGGAAGTCCAGCTGCTCCCCGACCCGGTAGAGAGGGCAGTCGTCCGTGATGCCGTGGACCACCGTTCGGTGCAGGTCGGTCTCGGGGTCGAAGGTCTCGTCGCCGCGCAGCACGGCCTCGGGCAGGTCCACGGTGACGTAGTCGGCCAGGCCCGGTACCGCGAGCTCGGCGAGCTCCTCGGCGGTCCGGGTCACATCCAGGGTGGTGCCGATCCGGGCACTGGCCTCGGCCAGCAGCTCCAGCCGGCGCCGCGCCTGCACGGCGTACTTCCCGACCTCCGGCTCGCCTACGAGGACCAGACCGCGGACGCTGCCGGGGCGCGCAGCGCCGGTGCCGGCACCCGGCCCGGCGGCCGCCGGGCCGCTGCGGGGTGCGACGGAGAGGTGGTGGACGGGCGGTGTGTTGCTGCCGATCACGGCCTCGACGACCATGCCCTCCACCCCGGAGGGACTGGTGACCGGGTGGCTCAGCAGGGTCGCCTCCCGGCCGTGCGGCAGGGTCACGTCGACGGCGCCCCGCCGCGACAGGGCGATGAGCTCGGTCGCCTTCTCCTGGAGGATCCTCCGGTCGTGCTGATCCAGTTCCAGATCGGGCAGCTCGGCCAGTTCCTCCAGTCCGTCCGGCGCGGCCGGGACGGCCGGCCCGACGTGGCGCCCGTCCGGGGCGGCCCCGCCCGGCGCGGCGCGCCGTTCGGCGTCCAGGTAGGTCCGCAGCAGTCCGCGCTCGCGCTCCGAACTCTGCTCCGTCAGCCGCTGCTCGATCCTCTCGGCGGCCCGGCGGACCAGGACGGCCAGGGCCGGGCGTTCGTAGGCGTGCGGGTAACCGAAGCAGAGCACGCCCACGATGTGCCCGCTGAGCTGGTCCCGGATGGGGGCGGCGCAGCAGGCGCTGGTCTGGCTGCGTTCGGCGAAGTGCTCGGCGCCGTACACCTGGACCAGCCGCCGTTCCGCCAGCGCGAGACCGATGCCGTTGGTGCCGGCGTACCGCTCGGCGAAGACGAATCCCGGCACGCTCTGGATCGGGGGCAGGGTCCGGGCCAGCGCGGGGTCACCGAAACGGCGTTGCAGCACCGTGCCGTTCCCGTCGGCGACGGAGATGTTCATCTGGCTGCCGGAGAAACGGGACTGCAGCTGGTCGAGCACGGGTCCGGCCGCCCGGACGAGCCGGCTGTCGGGATCGAAGTCGTCCCGGTACGGCAGCTCGCTCTGCTCCGCGGACAGCCCCAGCAGCCGGCAGCGCAGCCAGGAGTTCAGGATCGGATTCCGCACCCCGGCTCCGACCGGCTCGCCCCCCAGGAACAGCTCACGGGAGCGTGCGGGGCCGATCTGTTCTCCCGTGACCCCCATCTGCATCACTTCCCCTGGCCGGGTCTGTGCCGCGAAGTTGAATCAGCGCCTTTGAGTATATTCCCGGCGATTTGCACCTTCACAGGAGAGCGACCGGATCGACCGGGGATCCCGTCCCGCCGGGGACGTTGAGGGGCGTCACGACGATCATGAACTCATGGCGACCCGCCGCGGCGCACGCGGCCGACAGCGCCTCCAGGTCCAGGTTGTCCAGCAGGGGCACCCCCATGGCCGCGACGGCCAGGGCGTGCACCGGGGAGTGCACCCCCTCGACCGGGGAGGGGCGCAGGTCGCTGTCCCCGTCGGCGCCGAGCAGGCTGATCCCGCGCCCGGCCAGCAGCGGCAGCGCGTCCACGTGGAAGCCCGCGCTCGCCGCGCCCACGTCCCACGGTCCCGCCTCGCGCAGGCGCCGGAAGCGGCCGGAGCGGAGCAGCACCGCACACCCCTCGTCGACCGTGACCCCGAGCGCCTCCTCGGCGGCCCGCACGTCGCGGGCGTGCACGGGCTGCCCGGGCTCGAGCCAGTCCGTCCCCAGCACGGCGGGCAGATCGAGGAGCACGCCCTTGGTGACGAGCGGGCCGAGCGCCGCCACCGAGCCGAAGCGGGCGCCGTCCGCGCCGATGACCTCGCGGGCCCGGTGCCCCCCGTAGAGCTGCCCGCGGTAGGCGACGTGGGAGAGCGCGTCGAGGTGACTGACGGACTTGCCGTGGTAGTCGACGGCGAGGAAGTCCTTGTGGGTGGCAGGCTCCGGCGGTTCCACATCGCCGAGGTCGGACATGTAGTGCAGGGCCGGCCTGGGGTTGTCGGGGCCGGGCCGGGTGTTCCAGGGCAGCCCCAGGGGTACCGCCGTCCCGTCCCGGACCAGGCCGGCGGCCCTCCGCACGTGGTCGGGGGTGACCCGGTTCCAGGCGCCCCGGTCGGCCCGCTCCCAGCGGCCCCAGGTGCGGACCGCGGCGAAGAGGGCGTCGAACTCCTGACGGGAGACCCGGGGAGGCTCCGCGGGGTCGGTGCTCACTCCTGTATCCCTACCCGGTCCGGGCGGCGGCCGGACATCCCGGTGAGCGTCCGGTGGCGGGGGCCGTGAAGCGCCCTGTAGCGCCATGAAGCGCCGTGAACAGCCGCGACGAGTGGCGTGCGCGGACCGGGGGGAGGCAGGCTGGACTCATGAGAGCGCCGTTGCGCGCGCCCCCGGGACCGGGAGCCGGCGGCCACCACCAGGTCCTCTTCCGACTCGCGGAGGCCGTGCCCTTCGCGATTGCCCTGCTGGTGCTCGTCATCGAGCTCACGCCCGCACACATCGTGTACACCGGTCCGATGCTCGTCGCGACACCCGCTCTCGCGGCGGTGACCATGGGCCCCCGGGGCACGCTCGCCGCGGCGGGGGTGGCGGTCGTGGTCAGCGTGATCACAGCCACCCACAACCAGGCGTGGGGCGGCCAGCAGGTCTACACGAACCTGTTCGCCCTGACCCTCGTGTCGGTGGCGAGCTTCATGACCAGCCGGGCGGTGAGCCGGCGCAGGGAGAACGAGCTCAACCAGATCCGCCGGATCGCCGCGGCCGCCCAGGAGGTCCTGCTGCGGCCCGTACCGGCCCGGCTGGGCCCGGTACGGGCCGCCAGCATGTACCTGGCGGCCGAGACCGGAGCCCAGATCGGCGGAGACCTCTACGACGCGGTCCAGACCCGCTACGGGATACGCATGATCGTCGGCGACGTCCGGGGCAAGGGGCTGCCCGCCGTGCGGGCCGCCGCGGTCGTGCTCGGCGCGTTCCGCGAGGCCGTGCACTACGAGGACGACCTGGTGGAGGTCGTCAACCACTGCGGAGCGGCCCTGCGGCGGGACGCCGCACTCGCCGGCTCGGGCCGGTCGGGCGGTGAGGACTCCCTGATGGAGGGGTTCGTCACCGCGGTCGTGGCCCAGATCCCGGACGGCGACGGCGTCGAGCTGATCAACCGGGGGCATCCGGCGCCCCTGCTGCTGCGCGACGGCACGGTCCACTCCCTGACCCCCAGCACCCCCCTGCCACCGCTGGGCCTGGAGGAGTTCATCACCGGGCCGCCCGGGCGGCTGGACAGCTACTCCTTTCTGCCCGGGGACCGGCTGCTGCTGCACACCGACGGGGTGATCGAGGCCCGCGACGGCGACAACACCTTCTTCGACCTGGCCGGGGCCATGCAGCGGATGGGCGGCCATACCCGGAAGGCGTTCCTGGAGGGCCTGCGCCAGGCCCTGATCCTGCACACCCGGGGCCGTCTCTCGGACGACGTGGCCATCCTCCTCGTCGACCGGCTGGACGCGTGACCGTAGGGGCTCTGGCCGGTGTGACCGGACGGGCCGGAGTCGCGGCACGCGAAAGCGACCTACGAAACGGTCTCCCTGCGCCGGCATGGTCCGGATCAGGTGATGGGGGTCGCCTTCGGGTCGGGGACCGTCGGGCCTCTCAGCCCTACCGTTGCAGTCGGCCAGGGCGGCAAACCTGCTTCCGCCACAGTCGGCTACTCCGGTCGGACTCCCTCGCTCGCTTCGTAGGTCTTACATCAAGCATTGCCCGTCACAGGCCATCGAAACCTTTTTGTCCGGTCTTGTGAAGATTTTTCTCGCCGGCCGGCCTCAGGGGCAGCCCCAGGGGCAGCCCAGGGGCGGACTCGGGACTCGGGGGCAGGCTCCTGGCGGCCGGCCGGCGCCCGCCGCGACGCCCGGAGCGGGAGGGCGGTCGGCGGGGAGCGGAACGGCGGCTTGCAATTTCAGGTACGGATATGGGCGGACAAGCAGGCTTCTGGGGTGCCTGCTTGGCCGTCACGTCCTGTTCCGTGAAAAACCGAGCATTCGATTATCAAGCTGTCATTTCTCGGCAAGGAGACAGGTTCCAGGGCATTGCCTGAGCGGGGGCCCGGATGGTATTTTTCGAGTCTGCGCCTTATGGGGACGAGTCGCGACGGTCGGGAGTGGGGGGAGTTGCGAGAGGGCACGTGAGGCGGATCAGATCCAGTTCGAATCGCGGGCGATCCGTAAGGCGTCAATCCGGTTGCGTGCTCCCAGTTTCGTGACCATCGACGAGAGGTAATTGCGCACGGTGCCCTGGGAGAGGTGCAACCGTGCGGCGATCTCGACCACCGTGTCGCCCCGGGAGACGTGCTCGAGCACGGAGAATTCGCGCAGGCTCAGCGGGCAGTTCTCGTTGACCAGTGCGGCGACGGTCAGTTCGGCGTCGAACACCCGCTCGCCCTGGTACACGCGGTGGATGGCCTCGAAGAACTGGCGCGGCGGAACGCTGCGCTCCACCATGCCGCCGATGCCGGCCGCGAAGGCTTGACGGACCACGGACCGGGTGAACGCGGTCGCGAGTAACATGCTCCGGCAGCCCGGGAGGCTCGCGATCTTCTCCGCGACGACGATCGCGTCGCTGTCCGCTCCCTCGAAGCTGATGATCACCACGTCCGGCTTGTGCGACTCGGCGAACTGCAGTGCATCGAGATTGCTTTCCGCTGAACCGACGACACGTATCTCCTCGTGTCGTTCGAGTAGTGCGGTGAGTCCGAATCGGGACAGGTGCAGGTCATCGGACACCAGTACATCGATTCCCACTGGATCCCCCAAAGTAGTTCCTCGACCGGCCGGTCGGGCCGAAAGTAGCAACTCGCGTCCGAGAATAGCGAACGCGTGCGAAAATTTGAAGCAGGCACTCCCACCCGAGGCGTGAATTGCGGAAAGGCGGAGCCGCCCTGGAGTGAAACGGATGCGTTTCGAGGCGTGCCCGGAGGCCCTGCCAGCATCACCGAACTGCTGCAACGCAACAGAATCGGCCGGTACCGGATCGGTGAACAGCAGTCGCAATTCCGGTTCCGGATGGAATGCCTGTCCCGGGGTTGGTCCCCCCCGGGCTCGGTGCGCGCACGGTCGGTCACCCCGCCCGCCGGCCGGCCCTGGTCATGGGCTGGATCCGGTGCGGTCGGGTTCCCCCTGAACGCCGTGCGGGGTGCGGCTATCCGCGGCGGTGAGTCCGCCCGCGAGGTCGATCCCGTCGCGCCGCCTGGTAACGCACGTTCATTTCTCTCCTTCGGGTGTGGCAGTCGCACCAGGGCTCCTGCCCTCGGGTGCGTTCAGCAGAAGGAGGCGTACCTCGCGGGTGGCGGCAACGCGTGTCCCGCGTACGCGGAAAAGCGAAACCGGCGCCGCAGTCGTGATGCTGTGACGGCGACGCGGGAATGGGCGCAGCAGCCGGGTGGTGCGCTGAGGTCAGCCAGGGGTTATCGCCGGATCAACTCATGCTGGAGCTGCTGCACGGTTCGCGCGGCAGTCCGGGCGCTGTGGAGTCCTGCAACGGTCGCCATGCTTCCATGTGTTGGCGTAGGTACACAAAGCCCCCGAGTAAACCACCAGTCAAAGATTGACTGAGCACGTTTCCCCCGTCTTCCACCCGTATAGGTGTACGCGGTCACACGGTAGCGGTGGGGCGGCTGATTGTCACCCCTCCTGCTCGAGGCGCAAGCGTACTCTTCTCGATGCCTCAACTCGGTCTATATGTAGGTGTGTTGGAGGCCGCGATCAGCGTGGCCGGCGGTCGGTCGCAGGGGCCCGGGCGGCTCTCCGCGCAGGCCACGGGCCGGGTCCGGGTGACCGCCGACCCGCGCCGGCCACGAGCCGATCGCCCCTTCCTCCGGCGTGTCCCCGGCGTGTCCCCGGCGCCTCTGCGCAAGTTGACGGGGCATCAGCCATGCGGGCGCGGTAGGGTAATATTCGGACGCGTTTCGAAATGGCGGGGGCGGGTTGGCCGGGCGGGGCGGCGGGGCCGCCCGGGCGGAGTGGGGGACCGGAGGTGTGGGGGTGCGGGGGCGCTGCCCCGGATGCCCCGGCGCGCCCCGGACCGGGGTGCGCACACCGCCCCGTCCCCCGTCGCCGCCCGCGTTCGGAATGCCGGTGTTTCCACGCGTGTCGGCAGTGCGCCATTAAGCGTGTTCATGTCTCGGGGTTCACGAGATCGCTACTCGCAGGTACGCTCCAAATTCGACGACCGCAATCCGCCGAAGCCGGCCGGGCCGAGCCCCGTCCCGGGCCTCTCCGGACGCCGTGCAGGATTAACCGCAAGTCGTGAGAAACGCATATGCGAATGACCGGGGCGGACGTTGTAGCTTGGGCGGCGGAAACAGATACGTGACGGTATCCGTCGGCGGAAGTCTCACAGCTTCGCGCGTCGTGTTCGCGAGCTGACGAGCCGGACCGCCGAGCGCGCTCGTGCCGGTTGACCCTGGTCAGAGCCATGGCGCGATGCCGTCACAACCGGATCGGTCCGGCATTTGAGTGCCCGGGAACTGTCGACTCGGCGGGCATCGAACTGGGAGGAACCACAGCATGAGCATTCCTGTCTACATTACGTCGGCCGCGACCTGGATTCCGTCCGCGGAATCGTGCAAGGACGCGCTGGCCGAGGGCAGGTACAGCGACGAAGAGAACGAAGTCAATGACATCCCCTGCCTCCCGGTGGCCTCGGCCGGCATATCTGTTCCGGACATGGGTGTGATTGCGGGACGCAAGGCCCTCGAACGCGCCGCCGACGTGGTCGGGGAGCGGGTCGACCTGATCCTGCACGCCTCGATCTACCACCAGGGCCGCGACCACCACTGGAACTCCGCCCCCTACATCCAGCGCGAGCTGGGGATCACCGACGCCTTCGCGCTGAACGTGGAGGGGATGTCCAACGGCGGCATGGCCGCCATGGACCTGGCGGTGGCCCAGCTCGAGACCGGACGTGCCAAGAGCGCCCTGATCACCACCGCCGACCGGTTCTGCCCGCCCGGCTTCGACCGCTGGCGGGGCTCGTACGGCATCGTCTTCGGCGACGGCTCCACCGGCATGGTGCTCTCCACGACCGGCGGCTTCGCCCGCATCAAGGCCATCGCCTCGCTCACCGACGCCACCCTGGAGCCGCTGCACCGGGGCACCGACCCGTTCACCTCCTCGTACGGCGAGGTCATCGACGAGAACCTGCGCGTGGCCAAGAAGTCCTACCTGGAGGAGGTCGGCAAGGAGTCGGTGCTGCAGCGCGCCGAGGAGGCACTGCTCAGCGTCGTCCGTACGGTCTGTGAGAAGACCGGCCACAAGACCGACGACTTCGCCAAGGTCCTGCTGCCCAACATGGGCAACCTGATGATGCACGTCCAGTTCTACAACCCGCTGGGCATCACCGCCGAGCGCACCCTGTGGAACTGGGGCCGCTACACCGGACACCTGGGCGCCGGAGACCTGACCGCGGCCGTGGCCCGCCTGGTGGAGACCAAGGAGGTCAGCCCCGGCGACCACGTGCTCCTGGTCGGCGCCGGCGGCGGATACTCGCTGACCGCGGCGGTCGTCGAGATCGAGTCGCTGCCGGAGTGGACCGAGATGACCACGGACTTCGAGCTGCCCGCCGACGTCGCCCGCTGAGACCGCAGCCGGCGTTCGGGGGCGAGCGCCGGCTGCCCCGGGCCCGTCGCGCCCGTCGCGCCCATTCGGCCGTGACGGCCCTTCGGCACCTCCCTCGCACCCCGCCGTATCCGTGACCCGAGGAGAGACACGTGCCCCTCGACCGTTTCATCCGTGCCCTGATCCAATGGCAGGCTGTCGACCGACCGGCACCGGTGCGCACGCTCACCGTGGAGCAGGCCCGCCGCCGGTACGCCGACAGCGCTGCCCGCACCCGCGGCGGCGCCGCGCCCGAAGCGGTCGCCGCGGTGTCGGACCGGCTGATCGGCGCCCGGGACGGCAGCTTCGGGGTGCGCGTCTACCTCCCGGTCACCGACCGGGGCCGCCTGGTGACCTACCTGCACGGCGGGGGCTGGGTGGTCGGCGACGTCGACACCCACGACGGGGTCTGCCGCCGCATCGCCGCCGCGCTCGGAGCGGTGGTCGTCTCCGTCGACTACCGCCGCGCCCCGGAACACCCGCACCCCGGCCCCCTCCAGGACGGCATCGCAGCCGCCGAATGGGCGGACGCCGGCTTCCCCGGGCGGGAGCACGTGATCGCCGGCGACAGCGCCGGCGCGAGCCTGGCCGTGGGGATCGCCCTCCACGCGCGCGACCACGGCACCATGGGCTTCGCCGCGCAGCTGCTGGTGTACCCCCCGGCCGATCCGGACCTGACGTCGGAGTCCGTCACGGCGTACGGCTCGGGCTACCTGTCCGACGCCGACGACCTGCGCTGGTACTACGAGCAGTACGTGCCGGAGCCGCGGCGCGGCACCGACCCGGCGATCGACCTGCTCCGCGCCGATCACCGCGGGCTGCCGCCGGCGGTGATCGGCACCGCCGAGTACGACGCGCTGCACGACGACGGCGTCGCCCTGGCGGCGCGGATGGCCGCCGACGGCGTCGCGGTGCAGCAGGTTCCGGCGCCCGGGCTGGTGCACGGGTACCTGCTGCTGGCTGATGTCGTCCCCGCCGCCGCGGAGGCGACGGGCCGGGTGCTGGCCGCCGTCGAGCACGCGCTGACCCCGGTGGCGGTGCCGCACTAGCCAGGCCCCCGGCCCCGGGCCGGGGGCCCCAGTCCTGCAGCCCCGGGCGCCGTGCCGGTTGCCCGGCGCCGGCGTGGCCCGGGCCCGTAGGGCTTCCGGAGACTTCCGACCCACCGGCCGGCGGCGCCCCGCCGCGCGCCGTGGACCGCCTCCCCGCCTCCCCGGCTTTCCCGGCCTCCTCAGCCTCCTCAGCATTCTCAGTCTTCACAGCCTTCCCGGCTTCCTCACTCTTCCGGACCATCCCGGCTTTCCCCGGCCCTGACGGGCAGACGGTGCACCCGGACGGCGCGCGCCGGCCCGCGTGCACGACGACCGGCCAACAAGGAGACCTGACCGTGAGCACCACCGGACCGCATACGACCGTGGACGTGCGCACCCTCCGCGACGCCCTGCTGCTGCGCAGCGAGAAGCAGCCCGACGAAACCGCCTTCGTGTTCCTCCAGGACGGCGAGTATCCGCAGGAGACGCTCACCTACCGCGAACTCCACCACCAGGCCGGCCTACGGGCCGCCGCCTTCACGGCCGAAGGCCTCGCCGGCCGGAGCGCCGTGCTCGCCTACCCCGCGGGACTGGAATTCGTCCGCACCCTCCTGGGGTGCATGTACGGACGGGTGGCCGGCGCCCCGGTGCAGGTGCCCCGGCGACGCGACGAGGTCGAGCGGATGCGCCGGATCGCCGACGACGCCGGCACCACGACCGTGCTGACCACCACCGACATCGCCCGGGACCTCCTGGAGAACTTCGGGGACATGCCGGCCCTGGGCGGACTCACCCTGCTCGCCACCGACACCCTCCGCTACGACGCGGCCACGCCCCTGCCGGCGCCGCCCGGTCCCGAGGACACCGCGCTCCTGCAGTACACCTCCGGCTCGACGGGCAACCCCAAGGGAGTCGTGGTCACCCACGCCAACTTCCTGGCGAACGTGGCCGAGACCGACGAGGTGGGCCCGTGCGAGCCGGACGGCACCGTGGTGAGCTGGCTGCCGCACTTCCATGACATGGGCATGCTGTTCGGCATCGTCATGCCCCTGTGGGCGGGCATTCCCTCCTATCTGATGCCCCCGGAGGCTTTCATCCGCCGCCCGATCCGCTGGCCGGAGGCCATGGCCCGGTTCGGCGGAACGCACTCCGGCGGCCCCAGCTTCGCCTACGAGCTGTGCGCGCGGGCCGCCGCGGACGGCAAGGCCGGCTCGGTGGGCGACCTGTCCCGCTGGCGGCTGGCGGCCAACGGCGCCGAACCCGTCCGCTGGTCCACCATCCGCGCCTTCACCCAGGCGTTCGCGCCCCACGGCTTCGACTCCCGCGCCATGTGCCCCGGTTACGGCCTGGCGGAGAACACCCTCAAGGCCACCGGCTCCCGTCCGGAGGACGAGCCCGCCGCCCTGTGGGTGTCCGCCGCCGCCCTGCGTGACGGCACCGCGCTGCCCGCCGCCGAAGACGCCGAGGGGGCCGTGCCGCTGGTCAACAACGGCGGCACGGTCGGCCGCACCCGGGTACGGATCGTGAACCCCGTGACCCGGCGGAACCTCCCCGAGGGCCGGGTCGGCGAGATCTGGATCACCGGCCCCTGCGTGGCGGCCGGCTACCTGGGCCGCGAGGCGGAGAGCGAGCAGACCTTCCGGGCGCGGGTCGCCGGACCCGGTGCCCCCACCGATCCCCACCTGCGCACCGGCGACCTCGGCTTCCTGTACGGGGGTGAGCTGTACGTCACCGGGCGGCTGAAGGACGTGATCATCCGCAAGGGCCGCAACCACTACCCGCAGGACTTCGAACTGTCCGCCGAACGCGCCGTACCGGGACTGCACCCGAACAGCGCGGCCGCGTTCTCCTGCGACGACGGCGAACGCGAGCGGCTGGTGCTGGTCGTCGAGGCCGACGGCCGGCTGCTCAACACCACCGGCGCGGAAACCATTCGCCGCCGCGTGTACGACGCGGTGCGCGAGGGCCACCGGATCACCCCGGACGAGGTCCTCGTCGTACGGCGCGGGGCGCTGCCGAAGACCTCCAGCGGCAAGGTGCAGCGCCGGGAGTGCAGGCGGCGCTACGAGAACGGGGAACTGAACGCCGCGGGTGAAAGGGCCCGGTGACGGGTAGTCTGCCCGGCGTTGATTCCTCCATTGCGTTTGTGTGAAATGCACGGTGACGTATGTGAAGTTAATCTGTCGCGACGCGAACTCCGGCTGATACGGTCGGGATTGTTCCGCAGATTTCAGGCAGGGGGGCCGGTACTGTGCCAGACCAAGCTGTAGCAACGGATACGCCCTGGGAGAAAGTGGCGGATTCGATCGAGTTCATTCCCGCCGAATACGCCGTCAGGACCCAGCCGGAATCCGTGGCGCGGGAAATGCTGCGCTGCGGGCCGGCGGAGATCGACGGGCTCGTCGGGGCGGGACTGCCCTTCGAGGAGCGGTCGGGGGTGCGCCATTTCGACGCGAACGACCTGTACAACCTCGGAATGTACTCGGGCAGGTCGAACACTCAGCCGGAGCTCGCGTTCCGCATGCTCTTCCGGTTCGCCGGCCGTTCGATGGACGACCTGCTCCGCGAGAAGACCTGGGAATTCCGGGTCCACCTGGAATGCACGGAGTGCGACGGGGTCGCGCCGTGGCGGTTCGAGGCGCCCGACGCCGTCCGTTTCGGCGGGCGCGTCGACGGCGGTACGGCCCCCGGGCCGAGCGCCGGGTCCGCCGAGTACGCGGCCACGGTCACCACGACCGGCGCGCGGACCCCGCTGGTCTCCTCCGAGCTGCGGGGGCTGACCCGCGACTACCTCGGGGCCGGCTACCGCTGGCAGATGATCCCCGTGGCCATGCAGGCCGACTACCGGCTGGTGCACGACCTGGGCGCGACGAGCTGCATCGCGGCGAGCCTGCTTCTGGCCGAGCGGTTCCGCGCCGCCGGGTACCGGGCCGAGGCGAAGCGGGGCTGGTTCTGCGGCGTGCTCGGCGGCGCCCTGGACCTGCCGCACGCCTGCGTGGAGGTCGAGGACGAGGACGGCGTGCTCAAGACCGTCGACATCGCCAAGGCGCAGCTGGCGGCCCGGCTGTCGGCGGACACCGGGGACTTCCAGGAACTGTGCATCGGGTCGATCTACAACAAGGTGATTCCGTCCACCGCTTCCGGTAACGGGTCCTTCGGTTATCACGAATGTGGCTCACCGCTGCCGGTCCATGTGCGCGCGGATATTCGATCGGTGCGTTGAAGCTGAATTCTCGAGCCACTCTCGTTTGGAAGGATGAGTCAAGATGGCGGTACGTGAGATCGAACCGGTCGTGCTGGAGCTGAACCGGCTGGAGCAGCTGGCCGAGTCGGGTTACTACAACCCGTACACGATGTTCGACTGGCCCGAGAAGATCGAGCCCGACCTGCCGTGGATGAGCGAGAGCCTGACCACGCTGGCCGGCACCCCGATGTGGGACGAGCTGACGCGCGAACAGCAGATCGCGCTGACCAGGTACGAGGCGATCAACTTCTTCAGCCTCAACATCCACGGCATCCGCGAGCTGATGAGCGAAGTCGTGATGCGCATCCACGAGCGGACCTACGCCGACGTCTCGGAATTCCTCCACCACTTCATCGGTGAGGAGAACGAGCACATGTGGTTCTTCGCGCAGTTCTGCCTGCGCTACGGCGGCAAGCTCTACCCGGCGCAGCCCACGCTGAAGGCCGACTCCGTCGACCACCTCTCGCCGGTGGCCCGCGAGCTGATCGTGTTCGCGCGCATCCTCATCTTCGAGGAGATCGTCGACTACTACAACGCGCACATGGCGACGGACGAGTCGCTGCCGCACATCGCCCGAGAGATCAACCGCGTCCACCACCAGGACGAGAGCCGGCACGTCGCGTTCGGCCGGATGATCTTCACCAACCTGCTCGGCCAGGTGGAGAAGCGGGACCCGGCCGAGGTGCCGGTGGTCGCCGAGTACCTGGAGAACTACCTGCAGTACAGCATCGGCACCCTCTACAACCCGGCCGCCTACCGCGACGCCGGCATCCCGGACCCGCTGGCCCTGCGCCGTCGCGCGCTGGAGCACCCGGCCCGGATCGAGGCCCACGACCAGGTGCTGAAGCGGACCCGGAAATTCCTGTCCAAGTCCGGCGTGGGCCGTGAGGTGATCAAGTGACGACCGAACCGATGCAGGCGGTCCGCGAGTTCATCACCGGCCGCAACCCCAGACTCGGGCAACTGGCCGACGACCTGGACCTGATCGACAGCCGTGCCATCAACTCCCTGGCCTTCGTGGAGTTCATCTTCCTGCTGGAGGAGCTGACCGGGGAGCCGATCGACCCGGAAGACCTGGACCTGGACGACTTCCGCACCCTCGACGCGCTGGAAGCACGATTCTTCAAGAAGGAGCCGGCCAGATGACCACAGCGACCGACAACGGCCTCGGAGTTCTGGGCGGCACCCAGCTCAAGCTGCTCCGGGCCACCGACGCGGTGTTCCTGCGCCTGGCCGAGGGCTGGGACGCGCCGGAGTTCCGCTACCCGTTCCTGATGCGGTGTCAGGACCTCGACACCTTCGACTACTACGACAACTTCCCGCACCTCGGGCTCACCGCGACCCGGCTCGACCCGGAGCGCCTGGGCGGCCTGCTGGGCGGGGCGTCCCGGCCCGTGGACCGGATGCCCACCGAGGTGATGGAGCCGACCGCGTTCGCGCTCCCCTCGGCCGCCTGCTACTCGGTCTACGTCGACCTGGCCGGCTCCAAGCTGCCCGAAGAGGGCACCATGGTGACCACGGTCGGCACCTGCTTCCGCAACGAGGACCACTACCGGGGCCTGCAGCGGCTGCTCGGCTTCTCCATGCGGGAGATCGTCTGCATCGGCCCCGAGGACCGGACGAAGGACCACCTGCTCCGCGCCAAGGACGCCGTCACCGCCCTCTGCGCCGAACTCGGCCTGGACATGAAGATCGAGGTCGCCACCGACCCGTTCTTCGACAAGAACAGCGGCAAGGCGAAGATGCAGCGGCTGTTCCCGGTGAAGGAAGAGTTCATCGTGGGCGGCCTGTCCATCGGCTCGGTCAACTACCACCGGAACTTCTTCGGCGAGCGGTGCTCCATCGAGGCCGGCGACACCACGGCACACACCAGCTGCCTCGCCTTCGGCCTGGAGCGGTGGGTGCACACCCTCACCGAGCGGTTCGGCAGCGCCGAGGCCGCCCTGTCCGCGGTCGAGAGCCTGAGCTGATGCGCCCCACACTGGCGGCGGTGCTGGGCCTGGACGTGGGCCTGCTGCAGTCGGGCATGGGCGGTGTCGCCGGCGCGGAGCTGGCCTGCGCGGTGTCCAACGCCGGCGCGGCGGGCTGCGCGGGCGGCTACAAGCTCTCCGGCGGCGCGCTGTCGGCCATGCTCGACCGGCTGGCCACGGGCACCGACCGGCCCGTGGGCATCAACCTGATCCCCGAGGTGGTCGGCCCGGAAGAGCTCGACCGCCAGCTGGCGCAGGTGCTCGAAGAGACACCGCGGCACGTGTACGTATCCCTCTTCGGCATGCCCGACGACAGGGTGTTCGACCGGGTCGCCGCCGCCGGCCGGCACCTGGTGGTGCAGGTCGGGACCGTCGAGGACGGCGTCCACGCTGCCGACCTGGGCGCCGTGGTGGTGGCCCAGGGCATCGAGGCCGGCGGCCACCTGCTCGGCACGTCCACGCGTGACGAGCTGGTCGCCGGGCTCCGCGCCAAGCTGCCCGCGGCGTGCATCGCCGCTTCCGGAGGCATCGGATCGCCCGAGGAGGCGGCCCGGGCCGTCGAGGCCGGCGCGGACGGCGTACTGCTCGGCACCGCCTTCGTCGTCGCGCACGAATCACGGGCCCACGAACGCTTCAAGACACTGGTGACCGCGGCCGCCGAGAGCGACACCGTGATCACCGACGTCTACGAGATCGGCTGGCCGGGCCGGCGGCACCGGGTCCTCTCCACGCCCGTGACCGCCGACCCGGCACAGCCGAAGAAGTTCATCGGCAAGACGGTGGTCGAGGGCAAGCCGTACCTGGTGCCGCGGTTCAGCGCGGCGGTTCCCACCGAAGCCACCACCGGCCGGATCGAGGAGATGGCGCTGTACTGCGGCCTCTCCTGCGGCGCGATCCCCGCCCGGACACCGGCCGCCGAGGTCGTCGCCCGCTTCGCGGGCGTGCTCCCGGGTTCCACCGAGGTCAAGAACTAGCGAAGGACGAGGACAATGACGGACACCGAAGCGCCACAGAGCCCCTACGACCTGACCTACCTGGAGGACACGGAGCGCATCCGCACCCGGGACGGCGTCGAGCTCTACTACGAGTCCCACGGCGAGGGCGACACCACGGTCCTCACCCTCAACAACTTCTTCATCACCGCCCCGTTCTGGCGGTCCCACACCCAGTCGCTCATCCAGAACCACCGGGTCGTGAGCTACGACCTCGCCAACCACGGCCGCTCCACCCGCCTCGACCGCGAGCCCACCTGGGAAGAGCACGCGGCGGACGTGATCGGCCTCCTCGACGGCCTGGGCATCGAATCGGCCTACCTGGTCGCCACCTCCGCCTCCACCCAGATAGCCCGGGACGTGGCGCTGGCCCACCCCGACCGGGTCAAGGGCCTGGTGCTGGCTGGCCCCGTCTACGGCCTCCGCGGCTTCCGGCGCCACCGGCAGCTGAACAAGTCCTGGCTGCTGACGCTGCAGAACCACGGCATGGCCGCGCTGTACAGCCAGATCTACGCCGAGGTGATCAGCGGACAGATGAACGAGGAGGGCGGCACGCCGGCCTTCCTCGGGTTCCGCGAGAGCTTCATGGCCATGTCCACCCCCGAGGAGCTGGCGAACGGCCTCTCCCTCGTCCAGACCGGCGACACCGACCCCGAGCTGCTGACCCGCGTCACCGCACCGACGGTGATCTACCTCGGCGACGACGACATCCTGCTGAGCCCGGGGCGCGGCCGGGACGTGGCCGCCCTGTTCCCCGACGGCCGCCTGGAACTCGTCCCGAACGCCGGCCACGTGCCCTTCCTCGACGACCCCGACGGCTTCGAGGCGGTCATCCACAAGCTCATCGAAGAAGTGGAAGCGCGTGACTGACACCGAGGTCCGGCAGCGGATCCGCGACCTCCTGGTCGAGCTGTTCGGCGGGGACCGCTTCGCCGACGGCATCCCGGACTCCGTGTCCCTGCGCGAGGCCGGACTGCCCTCCACCGGACTGGTCAGTCTGCTGGTGGCGATGGAGGACGCGTTCGGGTTTGAATGGGACGACGACGTCCAGCCGGAGGTACTGCGTTCCATCGACTCCCTCGCGGGCCACGTCCTGGCGCTGCGCGGCTGACGGCCCCGGCAGGGCGGGACGTACCGTGGCGGTCGAACTGGAACTCCCCGCGGGCGTGGCACCGGAGACGGCGGTCGCCTGCCGCCCGGTTCCCTGGCCCCACGGTCCGGCCGAGCAGTTCACGGCGGGCCGCCGCGCGGCCGCCGCGGCCCTGGCGGCGGCCGGGTCGGCCGAGCGGACCGTGCCGAGGGAACCCGGCGGCCGGCCGCGCTTCCCGAGCGGGTTCGCCGGTTCGATCTCCCACACCGATCACCTGGCGGTCGCCGTGGTGGTCCCCGGTGCCGCGGCGGTCGGGGTCGACATCGAGAACGCGACCGTCAGTCCACGGGCGGCCGCGTTCGTCCTCCGCGAGCGGGAGCGGCGCCTGCTGCTCCCGTCCGCCGGGCCGTACACCCCGCGCGATCTGTTCGCCGCCAAGGAGGCCGCCTTCAAGGCCCTGAACGGCATGGGCGCACTCGGGGAGTTCGTGTTCTGGCGGATCGAACTCAGCAGCTCGGACGCCGGGTTGACCGCGTCGTACCGCGGTGAACCGGTACCGGTGTGGGTCCGCTCGGAAGCAGATCTCTCGTTCGCCGTGTCGATACGGCGCTGAACTCCGCGATGCGCCTCCTCCTTCTGAGCCCGCACCGGCCGAAGGAAAGGCGTCCGAACGGGGAAGGAAGGCAATGAGCCACGACATTCTCGCGGTCGTCGACGAACTGTTCCGTCGAGAACTGCAGGTACCCGACATCAACCACGACGTCCCACTGGTGGACTACGGCCTGGACTCCATCCGCTCGATCAACCTGATCGTCGAAATGGAGTCCCGGTTCGACGTGCACATCTCGGACGAGCAGGCGGCCTCCATGCAGACCCTGCGCGAGGTCGTGGACCAGGTCACCGCGTCGCTGGCGGTCACGGTCGGGCACGGGGACGGTGACGCGTGAACGCCCGAGCCGATTTCGCACGGTACGCCCGGCCGGAGTTCGCCCGGCTCTTCCGCGCGCTGCACCTGGACGTGACCTACACGGCCGGCCAGGGCGACCACCTCACCCTGGCAACGCCGGACGGAGCCGGGGGAGCCCACGGAGCAGACAGCACCGACAGCACCGACAGCACCGACGGCAGCGACCGGGTCCTCGACCTCGTCGGCGGCGCGGGGTCCTCGCTGTTCGGCCACAACCACCCGGCCCTGCTGGCCGTCGCCCGCAGCTGCTTCGACGAACGGACCCCGTTCCACGCCCAGGCCAGCATCCGCCCCGGAGCGGCCGAGCTGGCGGAACGGCTGTCCGCGATGGTCGGCGCCACCACCGGATCGAGCTACGTGGTCACCCTCGGCAGCACCGGAGCCGACGCGGTGGAGGCCGCGGTCAAGCACGCGACGGTCGAGCACCGCCGGCGGCTCGGCGCCCTGCAGGAGGAGTGCGAGGTGTCCCTGCGGCGGATCCGCCGCGACGGTCTGGCCGCAGTCCCCTGCGCGACCGGGCCGGCCGAAGGACGTCCCTGCGCGGAGGTACTGACCGAGACCCTCGACCGGATCGCCGGGATGCGGCGGGCGGAGCCGGTCTTCGCCTCCCTGCGGAACGCCTTCCACGGCAAGACGGCCGGCGCCGCCACCCTGACGCACGGCGGCAACGTACCCGCGGACCTGCACGTACCGGGCCCGCGGCACCTGCGCCTGCACGACTGGACGCCCGAGGCGGTGGCCACCGCGTTCGACGCCGAATGCGTGGCGGTGCACACCCTCCGGGTCGACGCCGCCGGGGTGCCGCACTCCGAGGTCCTCCGGCTGTCCCCGCTCGCCGCCTGCTTCGCCGAACCCGTCCAGGGCGAGGCCGGGGTGCACGAGGTCCCGGCCGCGACCCTCGCCGCCCTGCGCGAGCTCGCCGACCGGCACGGCGCGGCGCTGGTCTTCGACGAGATCCAGTGCGGCATGGGACGCACCGGCACGTTCCTCGCCTCCGAGACCTCCGGTGTGACCGCCGACTACTACCTGTTCTCGAAGTCCCTCGGGGGCGGCCTCGCCAAGGTCTCCGCGATGCTGGTCGCCGCCGACCGGTACGTACCGGACTTCGGCCGCCACCACACGTCCACCTTCGCCGACGACGACTTCTCGTCGAGGATCGCGACGGCCGCCCTGGACCTCTCCGTGACCTACCGCGACCGCATCACCGAGACCGGCACGCTGCTGCGCGACCGGCTGACGGAGGTCGCCGCACGGTGGCCGGACGCCGTCGTCGAGGTACGCGGCCGCGGGCTCCTCCTGGGCATCGAGTTCGCCCTGCCGAACCCCGGATCGGCCCTGCTGCAGGGGGTCTTCGACTCCGAGTCGCTCGGCTTCGTCATTGCCGGCCGGCTGCTGCACGCGCACCGGATCCGGGTCATGCCCACGCTGTCCGCCCCCACCACCGTCCGCGTCCAGCCCTCGGCGCTGCTGGAGCCGGCCGACGTGGACCGGGTCGCCGCCGCCTTCGACGAGGTCGCCGGCCTGCTGTCCCGCGGCGACTACGCCACCCTGCTGGAGCACCTGACCGTACCGCCGGCCGGCGAGTGGCAGCCGCGGCAGCACGTCCCGGTGCCCCGCCGCGACCGGGCGGCTCAGCACGGCGGCAAGCGCTCCGGCGTACGGCGCGTCGCCTTCCTCGCCAACCTGGACGTCCCCGGGAAGCTGTCGTCCATGGCGCCGGAACTCTCGGCGTGGACGGAGGAGCAGTGCGAGGCGGCGCTCGACCGGATGTGGGGCGAACTCGACCCGTACGAGGTCGCCCGCCACCGCATCACCTCCGCGGCCGGGGGAGAGGTCGAGGTCATCCTGGTCGCGGCGCCGTTCACCGCCGCCCAGGCCAATGCCGCACTCCGGGCCGGGCAGCGGGCCTGGCTGAGCCGCACCGTGCTCGACGCGGTGGAACTGGGCGTCTCGCTCGGCGCCGAGGTCATCGGGCTCGGGGGCCACACCTCGATCGTCACCAACGCCGCACGGGACGTGGTGGAGTGCGACGTCCGGGTCACCTCGGGCAACTCGCTGACCGCCGCCTGCGCCTACGACCTGCTGCTCCAGCAGCTGGCCGGCTCCGGTCCGGGCGAACGCCGCGTCGGCGTCGTCGGCGGCATCGGCAACATCGGCGCGGTCATGGCCGAACTCGTCGCCCCGCACTGCGAATCACTGGTCCTGGTAGGCCGGCCCGGTTCGGCCCGCCGGCTCGCCACCGTCGCCGACCGCTTCTCCCACCTGACGGACGTCGAGGTGGCCGAGGACATGGCCGCGCTGCGCGACTGCCCGATCGTGGTCAGCGCCACCAACTCGGCCGACCCGGTGATCCTCCCGAACCACCTCTCCGGTGACCGCAAGGTCCTCGTCTGCGACCTCGCGGTCCCCGGCGACGTGCACCCGGCGGTGGCCGGGCTGCCCGGCGTGGACCTGGTCTCCGGCGGCCGCATCCGGCTCCCGGGCGGACAGACCCCCCGCTTCCCCGGCATCACGCTGCCACCGGGAATCGTCTACTCCTGCCTGGCCGAGACGATCCTGCTCGGCCTCGAACCCGGGACGCCCAGCCCCTCGTACGGCGGTCTCTCCTCGGCGGGCGTGCTCGCCGCCAGGGACCTGGCCGTCCGGCACGGCCTGCATCCCGCCCGCATCGTCTCCGACGATGTCTCGGTACAACCGTGGATCGTCGATCAGCTCACCGGCGCTATCGAGGAGAACATCGGATGACCGCACTTCGCCCGCGTTTCCCCAGCATCCTGCACGCGTTGGCGGCAGAGGCAGAACGAGGCTCCGACGCGTCCGGGGTGACCCTGGTACCGGAGCCAGGCAGGGAGGAGACGCTCCGCTACGACGAACTCCTGCAGGCCGCCCGGCGGTGCGCGGCCCACCTTGCCGAACACGGTGTCGGCCACGGCGACCGGGTGCTGCTCTGCCTGCCCACCGGCTCGCAGTTCATCGTCTCCTTCTTCGGGGCCCAACTGCTGGGGGCCGTGCCGACGGCGCTCTCGCTCCCCATGAGCCTCGGCGGTGCCGCCGGGTTCGAGGGCCAGGTGAAGGACCTCGTGGGATACCTGCGGCCCGCGGCCGTCATCACCACGTCGAAGGTGATCGAAGCCATCCCCCACCTCGGCGACACCCACCTGCTCCACGGCGCCGGGCTCCTCGCCCGCGCCATGACGGCCGACGCGCCGCTGCACCCCGTCCGGCTGCCGGACGGTGACGACCTGGCACTCATCCAGTGCACCTCCGGGTCCACCGGCACGCCCAAGGGCGTCATGATCTCGCACGCCAACCTGGCCGCCAACTGCGAGCAGTCGGCGAGCGCCATCGACTGGTCGCGCGCCGACACCGTGGTCAGCTGGGCGCCGCTCTACCACGACATGGGCCTGATCACGGGCCTGCTGTGCCCGGTCTTCGTCGGGTCGCGCACGGTGCTCATGCCGACCACGCGCTTCCTGCGGGCGCCGGGGGAGTGGCTGCGGCTGGTCAGCGCGCACCGCGGTGCCATCGCGGCCGCGCCCAACTTCGCGTACGGCTACGCCGCCGGCCGGGTGCGCGACGAGGAACTCGAGGGCGTGGACCTTTCGTCCTGGCGGGTGGCGGTCTGCGGCGCGGAACCCGTCCAGCCGGCCACGGTGCGGCGTTTCGTCGAGCGCTTCACGAAGTGGGGGCTGCCCGAGAACGCGTTCACCCCCTGCTACGGCATGGCCGAGGCCACCGTGGCCATCACCAACACCGGGGTGGAGGCGCCGCTGGTGTACGACTGCATCGACCGGCAGGCGGCCGCCGGCGAGGGCCGGGTGGTCGACGTCGACCCGGAGAGCGCGGAGGCGCTGCAGGTGGTCGACTGCGGCCGGCCGGTCGCCGGCACGGAGGTGCGGATCGTCGACAACGACGGCAACACCCTGGGCGAGGACCGGATCGGCCACATCCAGTTCCGCGGCCCCTCGCGCACGGCCGGCTACTTCAACCTTCCGGAGGCCACCGCCGCGTCGGTGGACGCACCGGACTGGTGGAAGACCGGAGACGTCGGCTACCTTCGGGACGGCGGCTTGCGGATCACCAGCCGGGCCAAGGACCTGGTCATCATCCGCGGCGCCAACTACTTCCCGTCGGACTTCGAGCAGGCCGCGGAGACCGTGCCCGGGGTGCGCCTGGGCAATGTGATCGCGGTCGGGTACCGGGACGACCGGAGCGATTCGGAGGAACTGCACCTGGTCGTCGAGACGGAGCTGGAGAGAGAGCGGCACGAGGAGCTGCGCCGGGCCGTCGGCACCGCCGTCAGCTCCCGGACCGGTGTCCGGGCCGCGGCGGTCCACCTGGTGCCCAAGCACAGCATCCCCAAGACGACCAGTGGGAAGCTGCAGCGGTCGAAAGCGCGGGAGATGTTTGTCGAAGGATGGCTGCCCTCCGGGGCCTGATCCGGCCGGGGGCGGGGGCGGGGGCGGGGGCCGGGGCGGGTCGGCGCACACGGCGCCGGACGCCCCGGCCCCCGTCGCGCAGACGCGCGTCCTCCGGCACGGGACTGTCGATCTTCACCGGAAGAGTGGATCCACATGCAAGCTGACATCGATGTGACGTCCGAGGAACGCAACGAGGTGGTCAGAGGGCTCGACCCGCTGAGGCTGGACGAGGACCTCCGGGCGCTGGCGAAGATGAACGAGGCCGGGGACGTGGCCGCGTTAACGCGGGTGCTCGGCGAGGCGCTCCCGTGCGAGGACAGGGTCTCCGCCTTCACGGTGCCGGAGTGCCTCGCCGCCATGCGCGACCTCGGGATGTACCTGGGCAGCCTCAAACGGCACGGGGTCTGCGCCTTCGAGGTCGTCCCCGGAGCCACCCGGTCCTTCCAGCTGCTGGGCCTGCGTACGCGGATGATCCCGCGGGACACGGTCTACCACTACACGTGCTGGAACCCGGTGGGCGACCGTGAACGGCTGTACAGCGGACAGCAGATGGAGCGCAGCCTCATCGACGCCGTACGGCGGTGCGTTCCGCATCTGGGCCGCGCCGTCGCCGTGGGCTGTTCCCTGCAGGACGAGGATCCGGGCAGTCCCGCCCACGCCGAGATGCTGGCCCGTCTGGCGGCGCACGTGACGGCGGCCGACCGGGCCATGGGCGAGGTGATGGCGACGGTCACCCCCGAGTTCTTCGCCCTCGAACTCAGGCCGTTCTTCGAGGACGTGGACATCGCCGGCCGGACGTACATGGGCCCGGCCGCGGCGCACATCCCGCTCTTCCTCATCGACCTCCTGCTGTGGGCGTCGGACCGCGGCAGCCCGGAGTACCTGGACTTCTGCCGCGAGGTCGCCCTGCACACCCTGCCCGACTGGCAGAAACGTTACGTCGACTGGGTGCGGATGCCGTCCCTCACCTCCCGGATCGCCAAGGCGCTCTGCGACCCGTGCACGGCGTCCGGGTCGGAGGCGGTCCAGGCCGGCGCCAGGGGGCTGCGGCAGGCCCTCCGGTCGCTCACCGCCTTCCGCGGGAAACACCTGGTGATGGCGCGCCGCGCCTATCACGAGGAGGTCCGGCTCTACGAACTGGGCAGTGGCGGGGGAAGCGTGGGCCTCCTGGAGGAGATCCTCACCCTCACCCGGGAGAACGGCGCCGTGATCGGCTCCGCCCTCACGTCATGAGGATCGCGATCGCCGGGGCCGGGATAGGCGGCCTGGCCGCCGCGCTCAGTCTTCACGCGGCAGGGTTCGACGACGTCACCGTCCACGAGGCCGATCCCCGTGTCCGTTCGCTCGGCTTCGGACTGAACATCCTGCCCAACGCCGTGCGCGAGCTCGCCGAACTCGGCCTGCTGGACGCGCTGGACCGGCGGGCCGTACGCACCCGGGAACTGGCCATGTACAACCCGCACGGGAACCTCGTCTGGCGGGAGGACCGCGGACTGCGGGCGGGCTACCGCTGGCCGCAGCTCTCGATCTCGCGCTCCCACCTCGTCCTGGTCATGGCGGAGGAGGTGCGCCGCCGCCTGGGTGACGGTGCCCTCGTCACCGATGCCCGGCTCGTCGGCCTCGGCGGTTCCGCCGGTACCGGCGGGACCTCCGCGACCTTCACAGACCGGGCGGGCTCGCCGCGCACCGTCCGGGCGGACCTGCTGATCGGCGCGGACGGCATTCACTCGGCCGTGCGGGCCGCCCTCCATCCCGGTGAGGGCCCGCCCCCGGCGAACGGCATGACCATCCTCCGGGGAACCGCCTGGGGAGACCCGTTCCTGACGGGAAGCTCGATGGCCGTCCTGGGGGACGACCGGCGGCGGCTCGTCCTGTACCCGATCGAAACGGACAGGAGCACCGGCCGGACCCTGATCAACTGGGTGGCCGCCCTCCCGGACGCGGACACGGACACGGACACGGACGCGGACGGAACGGACGGGCGGACGCCGGTGCTGCGGCACTTCGGCGGCTGGTCGCCCCCCGGAGTGGACCTGGCCCGCCTCCTCCGGGACACCCCGGAGGTGCACCGCCACCCGATGGCCGACAGGGACCCCCTCCCGCGATGGACGTCCGGCCACGTGACGCTGCTGGGCGACGCCGCCCACGCCATGTACCCCGCCGGATCCAACGGGGCCACCCAGTCCGTCATCGACGCGCGCGTGCTCGCCGCGCACCTCGCCCGGCACTCCGAGCCCGGCGCGGCCCTGCGGGCGTACGAGGAGGAACGCCGGCCCCAGATGACGGAACTCCAGCGGAGCAACCGCTCCCTGGGCCCGGAGCGGGTCATCACCCTGGCCCATCACCGGGCCCCCGGCGGCTTCGCCGACGTACGGGAGGTCTTCGGCGAGGAGGAACTCGCCGAGATCTCCCGCGGCTATGCCGAGACCGGGAAATTCGACCAGGAATGGGTCAACTCGAGGCCCTCACTGTCCGTCCGCCGACGTGGAGCAGAGAAGTGACAGACACAGACCGGCAGGACACGGCGTCCGAGGCCGTCAAGGAAACCGGCTTCATCACCGCGGTGATCAGGGCCATCGAGAACGACCGTCCCGACCCCTACCTGGTGGACCGTCATGCGGAGCTGCTGAGCACGCCGAGGTCGCGGGCGATGGCGGACGAGGCGCTGGCCGCCGGTGGCACGGTCGGATCGGTGATCGTACGGGGCCGGTTCGGCGACATCGCCCTGGCCCGGAGCGTCGCCGACGGGATCACCCAGGTGGTCTGCCTCGCGGCGGGCGGCGACACCCGTGCCTGGCGCCTCGGCCTCCCTGCCCGCACCACGTTCTTCGAGGTCGACCTGCCGGGCCAACTCGCAGCCAAGGAAGCGCTGCTGGATCCTGTACGCGACCGGCCGTCATGCCGGCGCATCGGCCTGAGCGCCGACCTGCGCCACGACACCTGGCCCGGAGAGCTGCACTCCGCCGGCCACGATCCGCACGCACCCACGGTCTGGATCGTCGAAGGCCTGCTCCCGTACCTCCGGCTCGACCACTTCACCCAACTGATCGCGCGCATCCGGGAGATGTCCGCCTCCGGCTCGGTCCTGCTCGTCGACGCCCCGCACGCCGACTACTTCACCGACCCGGCGAACGAGAGCTTCCTGGCCTTCATGGAGTCCCGCGGGTCCGCCTTCCGGCTGGGCCTGGACGACTTCGGCGGCTTCCTGCGCCGACACGGCTGGCAGGCGGAGGCGTACACCCTGCACGCCCTCGCCGAAGGCGCCTGCCCCTGGCTCCCCACCCCGCCGGCCCGCTTGTGCCCGCCTCGCGACCACCACTGGCTGGCCCGTGCCCGTCTCGGCTGACGGGGGCGTGGAAGTGCGGTGCGGCGGGCCCGGGTTCCGGGTCCGCGGCTCGCCCGGTACGGCCGGTGCCGGCGGTGCGGCGCCGGGACGGTTCGGCCGTGCTGGGTCAGCCGCGCCGGTCACCCGGCCTGTGGCTGTGGCGTCACCGAGGTGGACTGGGCCAGGAGTCCGTCCGTGAAGGCGCGGAGTCCGAGGGTGAAGGTGTCCTGCGTGGCCAGCTTGATCCACTGCTCGCTGAGCGCTGCCAGACGCGGCAGTTGGGACGTGTCGCCGAGGTGCGCGAAGTCCGCGGCGGTGGGCAGCTCGTCGACCGCCTGCGCACGGGCGGAGTGCGCGCGGACGAGGATCTCGCCGACCGTGTAGTACCAGATGCTGCGGAAGACGTACACGGACTGTTCCGGGGTGCAGCCGTGCTCGACGGCTCCGGACAGGATGGCTTCGACCAGCCACAGGGCCGAGTCGCCGAGCCGGGCGATGAAGCCGTCGGTGGTGAGGACCTCCGCGGCCCACGGCCACGCCGCGAGCGAGTCGTGGATCGCCGCGGCGGCCGTGATGATGCGCTCGCGCGGCTCGGGCGGCAGCTCGGGCTGCGGGATCTGCTCGGCGTACTCGCGGATCAGCAGCAGGAGCAGGTCCTCCTTGTCGCGGACGTGGTGGTAGAGGGTCGTCGCCCCGATGCCGATCTCGGCCGCCAGCCGGCGGATGGTCAGTTTGTCCCACCCGTCTCGGTCGATGAGCCGGCGTGCCGCGGTCAGGATCTGCGTGCGCGATGTGACGGGGGGTCGGCCGACGCGGCCGTGGGGTGTGTTGGGAGACATCGTCCCATCATGCCCTAGCCGAACGCCGTGGCCAGTCCCTCTCCGAAGCATTTTCGAACTATCTCCGATTCCTCGTCGCTCGACAGCGGGGCGGGCGCGGTGTTAATTTCAGAACGAGTTCGGAAACTCTACTGATACGAGAGCGCAGAGGACTGGCTTGCTGTGACAAACACGGACTTAACTAGCGGATCGACCGTCACCAGCCGGGACGCCCGTCCAGGGCTCACCCTTGCCGCGGTGGCCGTCGTCCAGTTCATGGTGTCCCTCGACCTGTCGGTCGTGAACGTGGGACTGCCGGAGATCAGGACCAGCCTCGGCTTCAGCGAGGTGGGCCTGACCTGGGTGATCCATGCCTACGCCCTCACCTTCGGCGGACTGCTCCTGCTGGGCGGCAAGATCGCCGACCTGTTCGGCCACAAGCGGCTCATGATGCTCGGCCTCCCGGTGTTCGGCCTCGCCTCCCTGGTCGGCGGCTTCGCCACCGAACCCGGCCACCTGGTGGCCGCCCGCGCCGTGCAGGGTGTCGGTGCCGCGGCCCTCGCGCCGGCCGCGCTGGCCCTGCTGACCGCGACCTTCCCCTCCGGCAAGGAACGCGTGAAGGCCTTCGGCGTGTGGAGCGCGATGAACGCCGCCGGCGGTGCCTTCGGCGTCCTCATCGGCGGCCTGCTCACCGAGTACGCGGGCTGGGAATGGGTCATGTTCGTCAACGTGCCCATGGCTGCCGTCGCCCTGGCCCTGGCCTGGCGCGTCGCCCCCGACGGACCTTCCACCCGCCGCGGACGCCCCGACGTGCTCGGTGCCGTCCTCGCCACAGCGGGCATGAGCCTGCTCGTGTTCGGCGTGGTCCGCACCGACCAGCACCCGTGGACCTCCTCGCAGACCCTGACCACCCTGACCGTCGCCGTCCTGCTGCTGGGCGCGTTCGTCTACGTCGAGAAGACCACCTCCCGCGACCCGCTGATCCGGCTCGGCCTGTTCACCAACCGCTCCGTCGCCGGCGCCAACGCCTTCATCCTGTTCCTCGGCGGCGGCATGGCCTCGGCCTTCTACTTCGTCTCCCTCTACCTGCAGCGCGTACTGGGCACCGGCCCGGCCAAGTCCGGTCTGGAGTTCCTGCCGTTCGCGATCGGCGTGATCATCGGCTCCGTCCTCGCCATCAAGTTCGGCCTCAAGGTCGCCCCCCGGAACATCCTGATCGTGGGCGGCGTGCTCACCGCGGCCGGGTTCGCCTGGTTCGGCATGATCAGCGCCGACGGCTCCTTCACCGGCGACATCCTGGGCCCGTCGATCATCGCCAGCATCGGCATCGGACTCTGCCTCGCGCCGGCGGTCTCCCTCGCCACCGCGGGTGTCGAGCCCCACGAGTCGGGCGCGGCGTCCGGCCTGCTCAACAGCACGCGCCAGATCGGCGCCGCACTGGGACTGGCCGCCCTCGGCACCGCCGCGAACGAACGCACCGGAGACCGTGTCACGCTCGAAGCCCTCAACGACGGGTACGCGCTCGCCATGACGATCGGTGCCGTGATCGTGCTGGGTGCCGTGCTCATCGCCCTCGCCGTCCTGCCCCGCACCGCCGCACCGGAGGCCGTGGCGGAACCGGACGCCCGTGGCGCGGTCCCCGGCCGGGACTAGGCGCGGTGCGGGAGCGGATGGGGGCCGGTGGTGACGGCGTCCCGGAGGACGCGGGAAGACCGGCCCCGGCGAGCCCCACGGCCCGGTCCCCACCAGGCCGGCACCCGAGCCGAACAGGGGCAGGCGCCACCGGGCTCCCGGCGGTCGCGGAGCGAACCCAGGTTCGCGGCAACCGGCCGCCGGGAACTCCGGGAAGGCAGACCTCCCGAACGCTCCGCGCGGAAGGGCGAACGAAGATGACGGTACGTGAGATGTCCGACCGGCCCGGAACCATCGAGCCCGGCCGTCCGTGGATGAGCGAGATCCTGACCACGCCGGCCGGCACCCCGATGTGGGACGAGCTGACCCGCACCCAGCAGATCGCCCTGACCAAGTACGAGGCGATCAGCCTCTTCAGCCTCGGCGTCCACAACGGCCGTGCCTCGGTGGGCGTGGCGGTGGCGCGCGTCCACGAGCGCCCGTACGCGGCGGTCTCGGAACTCCTGCACCGCTTCATCGGTGAGGAGAACGAACACATGCGCCTCCTCGCACGGTTCTGCCTGCGCCACGGCGGAAAGCTCTATCCGGCCCCGCCGGCGCTGAGGGCCGACCACCTGAACCGGCTCTCGCCGGCGGCCCGCGAACTGACCGCCTTCGCACACGTCCTGATCCTCCGGGAGATCGTCGACCACCACAGCGGGTACATGGCGGCCGACCCGTCGCTGCCGCCCGTCGTCCGCGAGATCCACCGGGTGTACCACCGCGACCAGAGCCGGCACATCGCCTTCGGGCGCATGGTCCTCGGAAACCTGCTCGGCCAGGTGGCCCGACGGGACCGGGCCGAGCTGCCGGTGATCGCGGAGCACCTCGAAGCCCACCTGCAGCACTGCATCGGCACCCTCTACAACCCGGCCGCCTACCGCGACGCGGGCATCCCGGACGCGCCCGCGCTGCGGCGGCGCGCCATGGACCACCCCGCCCGGACCGAGGTGCACGACCAGATGCTGCACCGGACACGGACGTTCCTCGCCACGGCGGGCGTGGGCCGGGACCAGGCCGGTGCGGCACGCCGGGTGAGAACGTGGTGACCGGGTCCCCCCTGTTCCACGGGCCGAGGAGGAGAGCGTCGTGGCCGAGGATCTGACACTGGCGTCCACGGAGCGCCGGCGACCGCCGACCGGCACCGGCACCGGCACCGGCTCCCGCCCCCGGTACGTCTACCTGCTCCTCGCCCTGGTCCCGGCGGCCCTGGTGCTCGCCGTGCTCCGGTTCGGCGCCGAGATCGCCGGCCTGGACGGGGGGTCGGGCGGGGCGTCGGGCGGCGCCGCCGGCAAGGCGCCGGCAGCCTCCGGCACCTTCGCCGCCCTGCTGCTCGCCCTGCCCGTGATCCTGCTCGTCTGCCACCTGACCGCCGGCCTCTTCCGCAGGATGGGCCAGCCCGCCGTCATCGGCGAGATCGTCGCCGGCGTCCTCCTCGGCCCCTCGCTGCTGGGACTGCTGTGGCCGAGCGGACACGACCTGCTGTTCCCCGCCGAACTGTCCGGGCCGGTCGGCATCCTCGCCCAACTCGGCCTGGTCTGCTTCATGTTCGTCGTCGGCTACGAGCTCGACATCGGCGAGGTGCGCGGCCGCGGGCAGGCCGTCCTGGCCATCAGCCACGTCGGCGTGGCCGTACCGCTGCTCGCCGGAGCACTCCTGGCCCTGGGCATGTACGGGTCCTACGCCCCGGACGGCCTCGGCTTCACGCCCTTCGGCCTGTTCATCGCCGTCGCCATGAGCATCACCGCCTTCCCGGTCCTGGCACGCATCATCGCCGAACGGCGCCCCGGTGAACTCCGCGTCGGAGGCATCGCGCTCTCCTGCGCCGCCGTGGGCGACGTCACCGCCTGGTGCCTGCTCGCCGTGGTCGTCGCCACCGCCGCGGGCTCCTCCCCGGCCGGCGTGGTGTGGATCCTCGTCCTCACCGCCCTGTTCTGCGCGCTGCTGCACTTCGCCGTACGTCCCCTGCTGAGGCGCATGCTGAACGGGACCCGGCAGGCGCGCGGCACCTCCGTGCTCCCGGTGCTCTTCTCGGCCATCCTGCTCTGCGCCCTGGCCACCGAGGAGATCGGCATCCACGCGATCTTCGGCCCCTTCCTGCTCGGGGCGGTCACCCCCCGCGGCTCGGCCCCCCTGGAGTGGGCCCTCGGCCGGCTGCGGTCGGTGACCGAGACACTGCTGCTGCCCCTGTTCTTCGTCTTCTCCGGGATGCGCACCTCGGTGGGACTGCTCGACGGCCGGCAGGCATGGCTCTGGTGCCTGGCCATCGTGGTGGTGGCGACGGCCGCGAAATGGGGCAGCACCACCCTCGCCGCCCGGGGCTGCGGCATGGGCCGGGAGGACTCCATGGCCCTGGGCGCCCTGATGAACTGCCGTGGACTGACCGAGCTGGTCGTGCTCAACGTCGGCCTGGACCTCGGGGTCATCACCCCCACGGTGTTCACGATGTTCGTCATCATGGCCCTGGTGTCCACCGTGCTCACCGCCCCCGCGCTCACCCTGGTCAGGCGCCGGTACGCGGGAACCTGAGCGGCCCGGGGGAGCGGCGGGAACAGGCCGTTCCCCGGGCGCCCTCCGGCCAACGCCGTTCAGAGCGCCGCGTGTCCGGGGATAACCCCACCGTCGATGACGTTGCCCCGTGTGAGGTCGGGTGGGTCGGGTGTCGCCGGTGACGCAGAGGTGGAACGGCACGGTGTTCCTGGAGCCCGGCCGGCTCACGTTCCACGGACGGATCGGGTCGGCCCACGCCCACGCCCACGCCGCCGTGCAGATCGTGATCGTCACGTCCGGCACGGTCGAACTGACCGACCGGCACGGCCACGCCCGCCCGGTCCGCGGCGCGGTCATCCCCGCCCGCGCGCTGCACACCGTACGCGCCCTCGACGCCTGGGGGACCCTGGTGTACTGCGACACGGACTCCGTCCTCGGCCGCGCCGTGCGGTCCCGCCCGGCAGCGGGCGACCGGATCGCCGACTGGGTCGGGGCCGGGCCGCCCGACGGACCGGGAGACCTGGCGCGGCTCGTGGCCAGGGAGCACCCGGCCGGCCCCGCCCACCCCGCCGTACGCGCGGCGACCGCCCGCATCCGGACCCTCCTGGGCGGGCCGATCCGGCTGGAGGACGTGGCGGCCGCCGCGGGGATCTCCCCCAGCCGGCTGGGGCACCTCTTCGCGCAGGAGGTCGGCATGTCCTTCCCGACCTACCTGCGGTGGGCGCGCCTGCGCCGAGCCATCGAACTCGTCCGGGCCGGCTCGACCCTCACCCGCGCCGCGCACGGCGCCGGCTTCTCCGACAGCTCGCACCTCACCCGGGTCGTGCACGAGATGTTCGGCACCGCACCCTCGGAACTCCTGCGCGGTCTGCGGTGGGAGGGGCCCGCCGGCGCGGAGGCGGCGCCGCACGGGACGCACGCGGGATAGCGGATCCGTACAAGCCGGGGGCGCCGACGGAGCGCACGCTGGCGGCATGGTCGAACCCCTCATCCGGTACGGATACGTCCCGTTGCTCCTGGTCGGTGTGAACGGGACCGGTATCGCGCTGGCGGCCGCCGGCGCGTCGAAGGTGTGGCTGCTCGTGCTGCTCGGCGCGGCCGTCGCCGCCTCGTTCGCGGCCGAACGGCTGCTTCCCTACGCGGACGCGTGGAACGTCCCGATGGCCGACCGCCGCCGGGACGTCCTCCACGCCGTCGTCAACGAGACCCTCATCCTGGCGAGCGTCGCCTCGCTGCCGCTGCTCGCCGGCGCCGTCACGGCCGCCGGCGTGTGGCCCTCCGCCTGGCCGTTCCCCCTTCAGGTGCTGCTGGCGGTGCTGGTGGCCGACGCGGGCATCACCCTGGTGCACTTCGCGAGCCACAAGGTGGGCCTGCTGTGGCGGTTCCACGCCGTGCACCACTCGGTCAAGCGCTTCTACGGCTTCAACGGGCTGATGAAACACCCCCTGCACCAGAGCGTGGAACTGGCCGCCGGCGTCGCGCCCCTCCTGCTCGCCGGAATGCCCGTGGACGTTGCCGCCGCCCTCGCCCTGACCGTCGCCGTGCAGCTGCTCCTGCAGCACTCCAACGCCGACTACCGGGTCGGGCCGCTGCGCTACGTGCTGTCGCTCAACGAGGGCCACCGCTTCCACCACCTGAAGTGGGCCGGGATCGGCGACGTCAACTTCGGTCTCTTCACCCTGGTGTGGGACCGGATGCTCGGCACCTACTCCTTCGACCCCGGCCGCCGGTTCTCCAGCGACGACCTGGGCATCGCGGCCAAGCCCCGCTATCCGACGGCCTATCTGGCCCAGTTGTCCGAGCCGTTCCGGCCCCGGGGCACGTGCACGCCGGGAACGGACGGCGGCTGAGGCCGACCGGGCACGCGGCGGCGGGCCGGTTCCCGCCCGGCCCGCCCGGTGCCCCGTCGGTCAGCCCGTCGGTCAGCGCGTCCGTCAGCCGTGGCCGAAGGGGCATCCGCCGCGGCCACGCTCCCGGGCGTCCTCGTCCAGGTAGAAGTTGGGGCGCTGGTCGGCCTCGTCGTAGTAGCGGTGGAAGACCGGGGTGATGCCGCCGGACACGGGCGGCACGATCCAGCTCCAGTCGGCGGGCACGCTCCGGCCCTGCTTCTCCTCCTTGGCCAGGTGCGTCATGAAGTGCCGGGACTCGGTGTGGTGGTCGCTGATCTTGACGCCGGCCCGGTTGAAGGAGTGCAGCACGGCCACGTTGAGCTCGACCAGGGCACGGTCGCGCCACAGGGTGGCCTCGCTGCCGGTGTCGAGGCCGAGGTGCTCGGCGATCACGGGCAGCAGGTTGAACCGGTCGGCGTCGACCAGGTTGCGGCCGCCGATCTCGGTGCCCATGTACCAGCCGTTGAACGGCGCCATCGGGTAGTCGACTCCGCCGATCCGCAGCCGCATGTTGGAGATGGCCGGGACCGCGTGCCAGCGCAGGCCGAGGTCGGCGAACGTGGGCCGGTCGGGGTGGGTGAGGTGCACTTCGAGCACGAGGTCCCGCGGGACCTCGAACAGCTCCGGTTTGTCCTCCCCTGCCTCGATGACCCAGGGCAGTACGTCCCAGGCACCGCCGGGCGCCTGCCAGCCCAGGCGCCGTACGGAGTCGGTGAACTCGGTGTAGGTGGGGTCGCCGAGGACCGTCCCGTCCTCCTGGCGGTATCCGGCGTAGCGGATGAGCTGGTCGTTCCACACCCGCGGCGCCCGGCGCTCCGGGGTGTCCGGGGCGAAGACGGAGATGAGCGGCCGGATGCGGCCGCCGTTGGTGGCCTGGCGCAGGTGCTCGCACAGGTACCGGTGGACGTCCTCGGCGGTGGTGGCGTCGCGGCGGTCCAGGACGCGCAGGCTCTTCCAGTACAGGCGGCCGATGCACCGGCTGGAGTTCCGCCAGGCCACCCGGGCGCCGAAGGCGAGCTCGTCGGCGGTGTGGGTGTAGGTGCCGGTCCCGTCGATCTGTGCGCGGACCTGCTGGAGCCGTGCGGCGAGCGGCACGGCCTGGTCGGGGTGCTCGCCGTGGTGGAGGCGTACGAACTCCTCCGCTTCGTCCCGGTCGGCTTCGGCGGGGTGCGGCCGGCTGACCGGCGCGGGCCGGGAAACCGGCATGCCGGTGTCGTCGGTGACGGTGTCGAGGGTGTAGATGCGAGCCAGAAGCGTTTCGGAGTTCATCAGTTCCTCGCGGATGGCGTTCGGCTCCGGCATCCGGTCCTTGAGGCAGACGGGCGTGCCGGGTCGGCGGTGGCGCGACGGAGGCGCGGGCACCCACGCGGGGGCATCGACGACGACAGGGGGTCAGTCGTGGGCCGCGGGGTGCCCGCGCCGGCAGGGGGCCGGGTCGCAGGACCGGCAGGGACGGACGTCAGGCGGCAAGGTCCTTGGACCGGGACTCCCGGGCGATGGAGGTCCCGAACAGCTCGTCCCAGTACGGGGCCGAGATGCCGAAGCCCTTCGTGTCGTCGCGGAAGTGGTGGCGCATGTGGAGCGACCGCAGGTGCCGCATCAGCCTGCTCTTCGGGGTGGCGAGGTGCAGGTAGAGGTGGAACAGGTCGTAGGTCAGGTAGCCGAAGGTGTATCCGGCGCCGAAGACCAGCGGCAGCGAGCCGACGCCCGAGGCCAGGTAGATCGTTCCGCCGACCATCGGGATGCTGAGCAGCGGGCTGAGGATGGAGCGGCGCGGGTCCGTGGGGTAGTCGTGGTGGATGCCGTGCAGGATGTAGTGCAGGCGCGCTCCGAAGCCCTTCTCGGGCTCGTAGTGCAGCACGATGCGGTGACCCCAGTACTCCGACAGGGTCCAGGTCAGGTAGCCCGCGGCCGCCCATCCGGCCAGCGCCCAGCCGCCGGCCTCACCGAGGGAGAACCACACGCAGGCGGCGATCACCGGGGTGAACATGACGACGGTGGTGACCGGGTGGACGTGGATGAGGTGGTCCAGCCAGCGCACGCCGACGACCGCGGGTGCCTTCCCTCGGCGGACGGCCCCCTTGTAGTTGTCGGGGCGGGCGGGTGTCGCGGAGGTCACGCACCGGCTCCTTCCGCGCTGGGGACCTTCACCCGGGCCTCGTAGGCGATGCGGGCCTGGTAGTTGGTGGTGCGCAGCAGCTGGTCCGCCTTGAGGAAGCGGCCCATCGCGTCCCGCCACGGCTGGGGCAGCAGGAACAGCGAGCGGGTCACCGGGTTGGTCCAGCCCGGCACGTACCGGTTGTAGACCGGGCGGCGGGCGGTCCGCAGCACCGCCTTGGCGATGTCGTCGGGGGTGAGCAGCGGCACGAAGCGGCCCTTGCCGACGCCCGAGGTCAGCTCGGTCTGGGCGGGGATGGGCAGGATGATGGACAGGTCCACCCCGCTGCCGCGGAGTTCGGCGCGGACGCCCTCGGACAGGCCCACGACGCCGTGCTTGGCGGCCGAGTACGTGGCGCAGCCGGGCAGGCCGATCATGCCGACGGCCGAGACCATGTTGATGATGTGGCCGCGGCCCCGGGCGCGCATCGGGCCGATGGCCGTCTTCATGCCGTTCAGGGTGCCGATGAGGTTGACGCCGAGCTGGTGGGCGGTGTCCTCGTCGGACTCCTTCTCGAAGGGCCCCACGATCATTTCGCCCGCGTTGTTGACGAAGATGTCGATCGCGCCGAGGTCGGCCTCGACGGCGTTCCAGAAGGCCTGGACGCCGGCCGGGTCGGTGACGTCCAGCGGGTAGGCCCGGGCGCCGATGTCGGCCGCGACCTTGGCGGCGAAGTCGTGGTTGCGCGCGCCGATGGCCACCTTGGCGCCGGCGGCGATGAACTGCTCGGCGGTGGCACGGCCGATGCCGCGGCTGCCGCCGGTGATCGCGACGATCTTGTTCCTGATGTCCCTGGGCACGGTGGGAAGCCTCCAGAAGAGTGCCGGTCGGTACGGGGCGGGTGGTGCGTGGCGATGGGAGCGCGCCGATGTGTGTGCGGCGATGTGGATGCGGCGGTGGGTCAGGCGAGGATGCGGAAGGCGCGGTTGTGCCAGAGCAGCGGATGCCCGCCGCCCAGGCCGAGCCGGCGCACTCCGGCGGTGAGGATGGTGTGGTCTCCGCCGGGATGGGCGGCGTCGACGGTGCAGGCCAGCCAGGCCAGCGCGTCGTCGAGGACGGGCAGGCCGTCCTCCAGGTGGTGCGCGGTGGCCGCGAACCGGGCGTCCTGGCCGACCTCGGGGTCGGCGAACCGGCGGGCGAGATGCCCCTGGTCCTCGCGCAGGACGTTGACGGCCAGCCTTCCGGTGCTGCGGATCCGGGCCAGGGTGCGGCTCCGGTTCGCCGCACAGGCCAGGATCATCGGAGGGTCGAGGGAGAGGGAGCACACGGCGCTCGCCGTCATGCCCGCCATCCCGCTGCCGTCGGGTCCGGCGGTGGTCAGCACGGTGACACCGGACGGGAGGTGTGCCAGGACCTCCTTGAACTCCCGGGCCGTCACCGGCGCCGCGGAACCGCTCCGGTGCGGGGCGACGGCGGCGGCCGCGAGGGCGCCGCTCACGCCGCGTCCGCTCCGGCCGAGGCTCCGACGGGTTCGGCCTCCGGGGTGGTGAGGGTGATGTGCTCGCCCAGCAGTCCGCGCAGGATGAGGCCGATCGCCTCGACGAGGGCCTCGCAGGCGATCGGGTCGATGATCGGGGCGAGGGTCGGCATGCCGAGGTCGAAGCGGGCGGCGAACCGCACGGTGACCGTGCCGTCGGCGTGGCCGTCCACGGTCCACGCCCCGTCGAACCGGTCGAAGTCACCGTCGGTCTGGGTGAACTCGATGGTCAGGTTGTCGGCGTCGATGCGGTCGCGTTCGGTCCAGCACAGGATGCCGTTGCGGAAGTTGACCGACCACTCGGAGTCCAGGACGTCGCTGCCGTTGTCGGTGACGGCCACCTCGCGGACGGCGTCCGTGTACGTGGGGTAGGCGGAGAAGTCCCGCAGGCGTTCGAAGACGGCCGGAGCGGTCGAGTCGGGTACGAGGGCGTCGAGGGTCACCTCGGGCATGTCAGCGTGTCCCCTTCGTGGGTGCGGAGGTCCGGGCCAGAGCGGTGGCCGCGGAGGTGAAGACGTCGGTGATCCGGTCCAGGTCGTCGGGCGTGAGCACCGCGGGCGGGGTCAGCCGCACGACCCGGTGGGCGTTCAGGGAGTGGTTGACCAGCAGGCCCGACTCCAGCAGGTGCATGACGAGCTGGCCGGCGGCCCCTTCGTCGCGCATCTCGATGCCCAGCAGCAGACCGCGGCCGCGGATGTCTGCCACCACCCCGCCGAGCAGTGGGGCCAGTGCACCGCGGAGGCGGCCCAGCAGGTCCTCGCCCAGGGCGCGGGCCCGCTCCACCAGGCCCTCCTCGCGGATCGCGGCGACGGCCGCCGCGGCGGCCGCCATCGCCACCGGGGAGGCGGCGAAGGTGGAGGTGTGCAGGAAGGGGTCCTTGTCGAAGGGCGCGTACGCCTCGGGCGTGGCGACCGCGGCGGCCACGGGGATGACACCGCCGCTGAGGTTCTTGCCGACCAGCAGTACGTCCGGCCGCAGCCCCTCGGCGTCGGCGCCCCACCACGTGCCCAGGCGGCCGAGGCCGGTCTGGATCTCGTCCAGGACGAACATCGCCCCGTGCTCGGCGCACAGCCGCTGCACCCGGGTGAGGTAACCGGGCGGCGGCAGGACGGCCCCGCCCTCGCCCTGCACGGGTTCGAGGATCACGCAGGCCGGGCCGCCGGCGGCGAGCGCCCGCCCGAGGGCGTCGGCGTCGCCGTACGGGACGTGCTCGGCCGGCAGCAGGGGCCGGAACGGGTCCTGGTAGAGGGGCTTGGCCGTGACGGCGAGCGCGCCGGTGGTCTTGCCGTGGTACCCGCCGACCGCGGAGATCAGCCGGTGCCTGCCGTGGGCGCGGGCGAGCTTGATCGCGGTCTCGGTGGCCTCGGCACCAGAGTTGACGAAGTGGACCCGCTCCAGGCCGGGGGGTGTGACGGAGGCGAGCTCCGCCGCCGCGGTGGCCGCGACCGGCTCCAGGAGCATCCGGGTCGCCATGGGGTGCCGGTGGATCTGGTCGACCACGGCCGCCACCACGCGGGGGTGGCGGTGGCCGAGGAGGAACACGCCGTAGCCGCCGCAGTCCAGGTACTCCTTGCCGTCCGCGTCCCACACACGGCTGCCCTCGGACGCCACCTCCATGACGGCGCCGGTCAGCGAGGCGAGACGGGCCCGGCCCTTGCTCAGGTGCCGGCGGTAGATGCCCAGCACCTCCGGGGCCGGTACGCCGGACGGGCCGGTCATGGTGCCGGTGCCGGTGCCGGTGCCGGTGCCGGTGCCGGTGCCGGTCGCGGGAAGCGTCAGCTCGCTCATGCCGGGACCTGCCCGCCTGCGAGGACCGGCTCCGGCAGGCGGCGGACCATGCCCTTGGCGTGGGCCATGTAGCCCACCGACGTCCGCAGGGCCGCCTCGAGCCCGTCCGGGCGCGGCGCCGCCGGGACGCCGGCGACCCGGCCGAGGCTGCTGGGGAACACGTGACCGTGGGCGAACAGCGCCGTCATGGCCAGCATGTCGTCGAACCGGCGGCGCGCCCTGGGGTGCAGGTTCGCGATGAACACCGGACGGATGAGCCGGTCGACCATCTCCGGGCCGACCATGCGCGGCCGCACGGGGTTGAGGCCGAGCTCGTCGGCGGTGTCACCGATGACCTGCATGACCCGCTCGGTGCTGAGCGCGCTGTTCCCGGCGGTGACCCAGACCTCGCCGTCACGCCGGTCCTGCCGGATCAGACCGGCGATGGTGGAGGCGACCAGGTCCTGCGGCACGAAGTCGACGGGTGAATCGGCGGGCACCGGCACGAGCGGGAGCAGCCCGCGCAGCAGGCCGTGGATGATGCCGTGCATGCCCTGGAAGGCGGAGATCTCACCGGTGACGGAGTCCCCGATGACCACCGAAGGGCGGATGATCACAGCGGGGACCCCGGACGAGCGCACCACGTCCTCGCCGGCCCGCTTGGAGTCCAGGTAGTCCTCCGGCCGCGCGGTGGCGTCCCCGTGGTCCTGACCGAGCTGCGCCCGGGTCAGGTCGGTGCGGTCCACGAAGGCCGTGGACACGTGGTGGAGCACGGCGCCGGCGTCCGCGGCGAGCTCCGTCATCCGGCGGGTGCCCGCCTCGTTGAGCGCGTGGGTGGCCTCGGGGCCGTTGGAGAAGCCGGTGACGGCCGCACAGTGCACGATCACGTCGACCCGCGCGGCCAGCCTGCGGTAGGCGTCCGGGTCGAGGCCGAGCCGGGGCGCGGTCAGGTCGCCGGCCAGCTGCTCGTCGGCGCCGGCGGCGGGGGTGCGGTGGATCAGGGCGATGACATGGCAGTCGGACAGCTGGGGAAGGAGTGCGCTGCCCACGACACCGGAGGCGCCGGTGAGCAGAACGGTGGGATGGCTGGGCACGATCGGGCACCTCACGGACGGGTCAGTGGGCGTACGGGAATCGAAGCCGGGTCGCGGCCGGCGGTGGCACGGCCGGAGCGGTCGCGGCGTGCGTGCGCGGCACGCGGCCGGGAACCGCGAGCGGAGAGCGGAGAGCGGGAAGACCGGGAGGTGAAGGGAGGTGAGCGAAGGTCCCTTCCGGCTCCCGTTCCCGGCTGCGGGAAGGGCGCGCCGGCCCGGGTTCCCGAGCGGAGGATCAGGGGATGCGCAGGGGCGCGTGGCCGGTGAAGTACTCGGTCAGCGGGGCGGCCATCCGGGCCCGCGACGGCGGGTGGAAGGACAGCGCGCGACAGGCGGAGTTGAGGTAGGCGATGTCCCCGGAGCCGATGAAGGCCATGCCGCCGAGCGCCTCCACGCACAGGGACAGGACCCGGCCGATCGTGTCCTGGGCGGAGTAACGGCACATCAGGGAACGGGTCAGGGTGTCCTCGGTGACGTTGCCGCCGGCCACTTCGGCGGCGAGCCCGTCCAGTCCGAGGGCGACCGTCTCGACGGAGGTCACCGCTTCGGCGGCGACGGTCGCGTCCGCGCGGGCGTCGCGCAGGAGCCGCTCGACCAGGGCGGAGGCGGCCCCGAGGTAGCTCGCCGTCATGAGGGCCTCGAACCAGACGAAGCCGACGGTCTGCAGCTGGTCCAGGCGTCCGTCGGCGGTGACGTCCGTACGGACCAGCAGCTCTTCCGGGACCTCGACGTCGTCCAGCACGACCTCTTCGCTCTCGGCGCCGGCCAGCACCGGGCTGCCCCAGAACGGCCTGACGGACAACCCGGGGGACTCGGCGGGGATCAGGGCGAAGGCCAGCCGGTCGGTGCCGTCCGGGCCGGGCAGCGGCAGGGACGCGGTGAGCAGGTTCATGGAGTGGGCGAGGCTGCACGGCTTCTTGGAGCCGCTCAGGAACACCTTGTCGCCCTCGGTGCGGGCGGTCAGGGAAGGGCTCAGGATGCCCTGACCGGTCCGTCCCTCGGCGAAGCCGGAGGCGAGCAGCAGGTTGTCCTTGGCGATGGCGGCGAGCAGCAGCCACTCCATGCCGTTGCTCGCGGCCGCCGCCTCGACCATGGACGCCACGGAGAAGTGGTGCATGGTGGTCGCCACGGCCAGGGACGGGGAGCGGGAGCCGAGCGCCCGCTGCACGTTCAGGGCGGTCCGCAGGTCGGCGCCGCGCCCGCCATGCTCGGCCGGGACCAGCAGGCCCGGACCGTCGGCGTCACGGAAGAGCTTCACCCCCGGGCCGCCGGCTGCCTCCAGATCGGCCAGCGGGGTGCCGGCCAGGTGCTCGTCGAGGCCGGGCAGCACTCGCTCGAGGACAGTACGTTCACGCTGCAGGAACCGCATGGACCGGGACCCCCCACTGGTCGCTCGACACGTATGCCGTCGTCGGGACGCCCTGCGGGTGGATCTCGGTCGGGACGTCCCAGCGGCACGGCCCACGCTATGAGCTCCAGATGCAGCGCCCATGCAGCGGAAGTCAAGGTTCCGCTCAGGAGTTCGACACGTTCTCGCGTGGGTGAACCCGCACGTGAAGCCCTCATGCCGGGGTGTGAAGAGTTCCCGGGTGTCCTGTTCATCCAGCACATTGACCCGGCCGCCCGTCCTCCGTCCGGGATTCCGGTTCGGGGCGCCGGAACGCCGGAACACCGGAACGCAGGAAACGCCGACGGGGCGCGGGCCGTGTCGGCCCGCGCCCCGTCGGCGTCCGTACGCCGGACGTACGCCAGTCATATGCCGGTCGTACGTCAGTCCTTGAGGCCGATCTTCTCGTGCAGCCGGGCCAGCGGCCGCGGTGCCCACCAGTTGGCACGGCCGGCCAGGCGCATGAACGCCGGCACGAGGACGCCGCGGACCAGTGTGGCGTCGACGATGACGGCCAGCGCCAGCCCGATGCCGAGCAGCTTGATCGGGAGCAGGGAGGAGGTGGCGAAGGCCAGCAGGACCGTGGCGACCAGGGCGGCGGCCGCGGTCACCAGCCGTCCGGTGCGCTCCAGGCCCCAGGAGACGGCGGATACGTTGTCGCCGGTGCGGTGGTACTCCTCCTTGATCCGCGACAGCAGGAAGACCTCGTAGTCCATGGAGAGGCCGAAGGCCACGCAGAACATCAGGATCGGTGTGTCGATGTCGAGCATCCCGGTCACCGAGAAGTCGCCGACCAGCCACTTCAGGTTGCCGTCCTGGAAGATGTACACCATCGCGCCGAACGTGGCCGTCAGGCTCAGCAGGTTGAGCACGATGGCCTTGACCGGGATCAGCAGGCTGCCGGTGAACAGGAACAGCAGCACGATCGTCGACAGCGCGATGATGCCCAGCGCCCAGGGCAGGTCCTCGCCGATGGTGTCCTTGGAGTCCACCAGCAGCGCGGCCTGCCCGCCGACGAGCACGTGGTCCGGTGCGGGCTGCGCACGCAGGGTCTTGACCAGGTCCATGCCGCGCTCGGAGTACGGCTCGGTGTCGGAGACCACCGACAGCCAGGTGCCGTGGTCACCCTTGAAGCGGTCGGAGGACGGGCCGGGCGGAGCGACCTGGGCGCCCTCGCTGTAGGAGCCGGTCAGGGCGTCCACCCGGGTGATGCCGGGCACCGTGGACAGCTGCTTGGCGTAGTCGGCCACCTTGCCCGAGGCCGAGGCCGCGTCGATGTCCGGCAGGACCACGTTCAGGGGCGAGCTCTCCCGGTTGTCGAACTGCTCGCGCAGCACCTGGGCCCCCTGGTACGCGGGGGAGCTCGCGGGCAGCACACGGTCGTCGCTGTCGCCGAACGTGGCCCGCATGAACGGCAGTCCCAGCGCCACCAGGACCGCCGCGACCGCGAGCGCGAACGGCACCGGGCGGCGCATCACCGCCGTGGCCAGGCCGTGCCAGAACCCCGCCTTGTCGGTGTGGGTGGCGGCCGGCTTCGCGTCGCGCCGGAACAGGCGCCGGACGTTCAGGGCGTCGATGCGGTGGCCGAGGACGGCCAGCAGCGCCGGCAGCACCACGACCGAGCCGAGCGCGGCCAGGATCACGACCGCGATCCCGGAGTAGGCGAAGGACCGCAGGTGGTACATGGGGAAGACGAGCATCGCCGACAGCGACACGGCGACCGTCAGCGCGGAGAACAGCACCGTGCGTCCCGCGGTGCGCACGGACTCGCCGATCGCCTCGTGGACGGTGCGGCCGCGGGCGAGCTCCTCGCGGTAGCGGGTGACGATGAACAGGCTGTAGTCGATGGCCAGACCGAGGCCCAGGGCGGTGGTGATGTTCACGGCGAACACCGACACCTGGACGAACATGTCCAGGATCCGCAGGATGACGAAGGAACCGATCACGGCGAAGATGCCGACGGCGAGGGGCATGCTCGCGGCCACCACGCTGCCGAACACCAGCAGCAGGATGATCAGGACCAGCGGACCGGACAGCAGCTCGGCCTTGTTGAGGTCCTCCTCGCTGATCCGCTCGATCTCCATGCGGACGGCGGTCACACCGGTCGCGGTGACCTTCAGCGAGCCCTGCTCGCCGACCACCTCGGGCACGATCCGTGCCGCGGTCTTCCTGATCTCGTCCTCGTCGCCGGACAGGCGCACCAGGATGAGTCCGGTGCGGCCGTCCTTCGAGCGCAGCGTCGCCGGCTTGTCCAGCGACCAGTAGGACGCCGCCTGCACCACGCCCCGCTCCCGGGACAGGCGGTCGGTCAGCGCCGTCGCCTCGTTGGCGATGCCGGGGTCGTCGACACCGGCGCCGGCGGAGGTGACCAGCACCAGGTGGGGGGAGCCGCCCCCGAAGCGGGTGTTGAGAATCGCGTCGGCGCGGGCCGACTCCGACGCCGGGGCGGTGATGCCGCCTTCCGACAGGCGGCTTTCCACATCGGAGCCGAATGGCACCGCGACCACCAGCGCCGCCAGGGTGATCAGCAGGACGACGAGCCTGCGCCGGGCCAGCCAGTGGCCGAGTGCGGCCAGGCCCTTGGGGGGAGCCGGCGGTGCGGCCTTGGGCGGCGTTGCGTTGCGGACGGTGGATTGGGTACCCACGCCTCCTCCTTGGAGGTGAGATCGGGCGAGCGGCCGGTTGGAGCCGCACACGAGGGGGTTTTCAGGGGCCGTACGGCAAGAGCCGGGCGGGCGGGCCGCGCGTGCCGGTGCCGGGCGTCAGCGTAGGAACCGGCGCTGCAGCGGTCCGGCAGGGCAGATACAGGAGAGGTGCAAGACTCGACCCAAGATCACCCCCGTTGGCCCGTGAGGCCGGCGGGGACGCCGGAACCGCGGGCGGGCAGGCGCACTTCGGCGTTCAGCCCGCCGCCGGGGGCGTCCTCCAGCAGCACCTGCCCGCTGTTGACGCGGGCCAGGCTGGCGGCGATGGCCAGGCCCAGCCCGGATCCCTCGGTGGAGGCCGCACGGGCCCCGCGCCAGAAGCGGTCACAGGCACGCGCCCGTTCGGCGGCGGTCATCCCGGGACCGGCGTCGATGCACCGCACCACCACCATGCCCGCCTCCTCGACCAGGCGGACCCGTACGGCCGAACCGGCCGGTGCCATGCGCAGGGCGTTGTCGAGGAACACGTCGAGGATCTGGTCGACGGTGCCGGCCACCGCCGATGCGACGAGGTCCCCCTCGCCGTCGACGGTCAGGGCGATGTCCCGGGGCTCCGCCACCAGCCGCCAGGACGCCACCCGTTCCTCGGCGACCGCCAGCACGTCCACCTCTTCCGCGGCCCGGGTCCCGGACTCGGCCCGGGCCAGGAGCAGCAGCGCGTTGAGGATGCCGGTCATCCGGTCCACCTCGTCGAGCGCCTGCTCCAGCCCGCGGCTGCCGTCCGGCTCGATGTGGGGTTCCAGGTTCTCCAGGCGCAGCCGCAAGGCCACGAGCGGGGACCTGAGCTGGTGGGAGGCGTCGGAGACGAACGACTTCTGCACCGTGACCTGGTGCTGGACCTGCTCGGCCAGGTGGTTGAAGGTCTCCGCGAGCACCCGGAGGTCCGGCGGACCGAGATGGACGGGCACGCGCGCGGTGTGGTCCCCGTCGGCGAACCGGCGTGCGGCCGCCTCCAGATAGCGCACGGGCCGCAGGATCCAGCGGGCCAGCGGCTCGGCCAGGAATCCGCTCATCGCCAGGGCCAGCGCCCCGATCACGGCGACCACCGCCCAGATCGTCCACTGCTCCAGCTGCAGGTCGTCCAGCTCCGAGCAGACCACGACGATGCCGACCAGCGTGCGCTCGTGGATGACCGGCACCGCCACGATCAGTTCATCGGTGACCTCGGAGACCTGCGGGTCGGACGAGTCGGTGAACCGGCCCTCCAGCGCCGTCCGTACGACCCCCTCCCGCGCGAGTTCCTCGGGGGAGAGCGCACACAGCGCCCCCTCCACCGAACGTCCCCGGTCGTCGTAGACGTGCGCCCGGGCGCCGGTGCCGTCCTGGTACTCGGCGATCCGCTGGCGTAATCCGGCCCGTTCACCCTCCTCCAGGGCCTCCACCGCCACGGGCACCAGCTCGCGCGCCTCGGCGGTCCGCGTGGCGGCGAGTTCCCGCAGCGCCTCGTCGCTCTGCTGCAGGGCCAGCGGCAGGCCCAATACCATGATCACCGCGCAGGGCAAGGCCACCAACGCGGCCACCAGATGACGCCGCACGCCAGAACCCCCCTTCGTCCCGCCCGCGGCAGCCGGCCGGTCACTGCTGGTCTGGCAGGACCAGGCGGAAGCCGACGCCCCGCACCGACTGGATCCACTCCCGCGCGCCGAGCTTGGTGCGCAGCGAACCGATGTGGACGTCCAGCGTGCGGGTCGAGCCGTGCCAGTTGGGATCCCAGACCTCGTTGATCAGGTCCTCCCTCCCGCACACCGCGCCGGCGTCCGTCAGGAGAGCGGCCAGCAGGTCGAACTCCCGGCGCGTCAGATGGACCTGCTCACCGTCCAGTTCCACCTGGCGCGTCCGCATGTCCACCATCAGCGGCCCGAAGGCGCAGTGCTCACCGCCACCGCCGGAGCCGCCGGGTGCCGCCGGCACGGGTGTGGGGGCGTGCACGCGGCGGGCGACCGCCTCCATCCGCGCCAGTAACTCACGCATGCTGTAGGGCTTGACCAGGTAGTCGTCCGCACCGGTCTGGAGCAGCAGCACCCGGTCGAGCTCCTCGTTGCGGGCCGTCACGGCGATGATCGGCACGGCCGAGGTCTCCCGGACGCGCCGGCAGACCTCCTGACCGTCCAGGTCGGGCAGCCCCAGATCCAGCAGTACGAACTCGGTGTCCGGCGCGGCCTTGAGAGCCTCCGCGCCGCTGCCCACCCAGTCCACGTCGTGCCCGAACCGCTGCAAGGCTTCGGTCAGTGCCTCGGCGATCCGTGTGTCGTCTTCCACCACGAGCACCTGCATCTTCGCACCCCCGGCACAGTGGAGCCGTCCCCCTGACGACCCACCCCGATCCGGATGCTACCGACCTGATCGAAAGGCACGGACGGAAAACCGGTCAGTAATAACGAACTTTTTGGAATCCGTTCCGAAATTTTGGCCCGCCATACATCACGGGCGAGACAAACCGGGAGTAAACGGCCGATCGCCACGGCGTGCGCCGAGTGGGAGGGTTCCCCGGGCGGCGGGCCGTGGCGGTGCCGGTGAAAGAGAGCCGAAAGGGCGGCGCGGGCTCAGGCGGCGGGCTTGCCGGGCTGGTCGTGGGTCGAGCAGTGGATGCCGCCTCCGCCCGAGGCGATCGTGTCGATCACGACCGGCACGATGTCCCGCTTGGGGAAGTGCTCCTGCAGGATGCCGCGGGCCCGGTCGTCGGCCTTGCGGTCGCCGAACCGCGGCATGAACACGGCGTCGTTGGCGACGTAGAAGTTGGCGTAGGTGGAGACGAAGTCGTCGCCCTCGCCGGTGATCCGGTTCAGGTCGGGCTGCGGCAGATCGATGACCTCCATGCGCCGGCCGCGTGCGTCGGTGGCCTTGGACAGGACGGACTTCGCCTGGTCGGCGGAGCGGGACCAGGAGTCCGGCGGGGTGCTCGGGTGCGCCCGGTCCAGCAGGATGACGCCGGGTTCGGTGAACCGTACGAGGCTGTCCACGTGGGCGTCGGTGATGTCCTGTCCGCGCACGCCGGCCAGCCAGATGACCTTCTCGACACCCAGGCTCTGCTTGAGCTCGGTCTCGATGGCGGCCTTGGACTTCCCCGGGTTGCGGTTGTCGTTGATGATCGAGCTCTCGGTGACGAGCAGGGTCCCCTCGCCGTCGGTCTCGAAGGAACCGCCCTCGGCGACCAGCGGCGCCTGCACCCGGGGAATCCCGTACTTCGGGAGCAGGGTCCGCCCGACCTTGCCGTCGTTCGCGTGCTGCTGCTTGTTGCCCCAGCCGTTGAAGTTGAAGTCGACCCCGACGACCTTGCCGCCCTCCTCGACGAAGACGGGCACGGTGTCGCGGGCCCACAGGTCGTCGACGGCCAGGGGGATCACCTCCACCTGGGAGCCGCAGGCCCGCTGGGCGGCGGCCACCTGGTCGGGGCGGGCCATCATGACGACCGCCTCGTACTTGCCGACGGCCCGCGCGATGCGCGCGATGTCCTGCCGTACGTAGGGCAGGTCGTCCTCCCAGACCGCGGACAGGGCCGGCCAGGACATGAAGGTGCGGGTGTGGCTCTCCCACTCGGCGCCCAGGCGGCGCTTCGGGCCGGCGGACGCCGACGGGGAGGCGCCGGTCGCGGAGCCGGCCGGGGATCCGGACCGCAGGCCCGTCTCGGCGGGGCCGCAGGCCGCGGCGCCGAAGGCGAGGGCGCCGAGCCCGGCGAGGGTGCGGAGAGCGGTCCGGCGGGTGGGGGGCTGATGCGGCACGGGAGAACTCCGATCGTGGACCGGCGGGACGGGTTCGTCCGGCCGGAGCGGGCGCGGGACGCGGCCAGGGGCGCGGGTCCCGGGCTCCTGTGACAAGGGTGCGCGTTCCTCACGCGGTCGGCCGCCCGGCAGGAAACGGAACGGCCGCCTGCCGCCACTCTGACACTGACTGGATTTTCAGTCAAACCGCGTCGCAGTCGGTGTCACGGTCGACGTGGCAGTCGGTGTCACGGTCGACGTCGTGCTCTACGTGATCGTCGCGGCCAGCCGGTCGACCTCCAGCCGGACCGCCGCCCGCAGCAGTTCCCGGGCGTGGGCCTGCCGGACCAGCCCGCTGAGCCAGCGGACGCTCAGCCCTTCCAGCAGGGCGGTCAGCCGCTCGGCGGCGGCCCCGGCGGCGGGGCCGGGCGCGCCCGGGCATGCGACGGTGAGCAGCTCCGCCACCTCGGCCGCCCAGGCCGCTCCGGCCGTGGCGAGCTCCTCCCGCAGCTCCGGGTCGAAGACCGAGTGCGCCCGCAGCTCCCCCCAGGCCGTGCTGTTCTCGCGGACCTCGGGCAGGTCCTGGAACTCCAGCAGCAGCATCCGTTCCAGCCGCTCCCGGGGATCCTCCGGGCCGGCGGCGGTCGGCTCCTGCGCGGCCGAGGTGTAACGGTCCGCCCGGTCGCCGATGAAGGCGAGGGCGTGGCGCAGGATGCCGGGCCGGTCCTTGAAGTGGTAGTAGACCAGGGCGGTGGACACGCCCGCCTCGGCCGCCACCTCGCTCACCCGCAGGCCCCGGACGCCCCGGCGTGCGATGACCCGGGCGGCACCTTCGAGGATGGTGCGTCTGCGGTCCGTCACGGTGTGATCCCTTCCTGGCGATGTCGCGTCTCGCATTGTCACACATTGACTGAAACTTCAGTTAGGGGCGACGATGCCGACAGGTCATTTCCGCCACGTTGAAAGAGCCACCCCATGTCCGCTCAGCTTTCCGGCGTGCAGCCGGCCCTCGCGGCCCTGTCCGCCGACGACCCCCACGAGATCGGCGGCTACCGCCTGCACGCTCGGCTCGGCGCCGGCGGCATGGGCGTGGTCTACCTGGCGTACACCCCGGGCGGCCGCCCGATCGCCCTGAAGGCCGTCCGCGGCGAGTTCGCGGCGGATCCCGCCTTCCGGGAGCGGTTCGCCCGCGAGGTGGCCAGCGCCCGCCGGATCCACGGCCTCTTCACGGCCCAGGTGGTCGACTTCGGGGTGGACGAACGCACGCCCTGGCTGGCCACCGCCTATGTGCCGGGCCCCTCGCTGCACGAGGTGGTGCGGCGGCACGGCCCGCTGCCGGTCCGTACGGTGCTGCTGCTCGTCGCGGGCATCGCCGAGGCGCTCCAGGCCATCCACGGCGCGGGCGTGGTCCACCGCGACCTCAAACCGGCCAACGTACTGCTCGCGGCGGACGGCCCGCGGGTGATCGACTTCGGCATCGCGCACGCGGCCGGCTCCACGGCCCTGACCGGGACCGGGCTGAGGATCGGCACCGCCGCGTTCATGGCCCCCGAGCAGGCGCTGGGCCACCCGGTGACCCCGGCCACCGACGTCTTCGCCCTCGGCGCGCTCGCCGCGCACGTCGCGGGCGGCGAGCCGCCGTTCGGGAGCGGACCGGAGTCCGGCGCCCTCTACCGGGTGGTCCACGAACACCCCGACCTGGGCCGGGTTCCCGCGGAGCTGGAGGAGATGGTCCGCTGGTGCCTGGCCAAGCAGCCGGCCGACCGGCCCACCACCGCCGAACTGATCGCGTACGTCCGCACCCACCCCGGCGTCGGACCCGGGCCGGAGTTCACCGACGGCTGGCTGCCGGCGCCGGTCCGGGAGGAGGTCGGAGCGGGGCGGGACAGCGGGTGGTCCGCCCCCACGGCGTCGGCGGCACCGGCGGCACCGGCAGCTCCAGCGGCACCGGCGGCGACGCGGTACGCGGACGGCGCGGGGCCGGACCCCGCCGGAGCGGTGCCCGCCGGCGTTCCGCTCCCCGTCCCGGCGGCGGGGGACGGCCGCCGGAGGCAGCGGCGCCCCCGGCGGCGTCTGCCCGCCGTGGCTCTGGCGGTGGCCGCGACCCTGCTGGCCTGCGGCGGAGCCGTGTACTGGTTCGACGTGGAGGATGCGGGTCAGGACGACCCCGGCGCCGCTTCCTACCTGCCCGGGTATCCGGGCACGACGCTCACCGCACCCGACGACGGCTACGAGTTCGACCTGGAGGCCGGGACGGTGGTGCCCGCGGACACGGCCTCCTGGTACCTCGCCCTGGAGGGCCGGTCCTTCGTGCCCTCCGAGGCGTCGGACGTGCACCTGGCCGACGGCGCGTCGCCGACGGCCGCCGAATGCGAGAAGGGCATCGAGACCAGACCGGTGACCGCCCTGCCCTTCACCGCGCTGGCGGAGCGGCGCCCGTTCTGCGTCCGCAGCCCGGACGGGACCCGGATCGCCGTCGTCCGGCTGGTGGAGGCGGCCGCCGACGGGCCGGTCACGATCCGGGTGGACCAGTACCGGCGTGAGTGAGTGGGGGAGCGGCGGAACCACGCCACCGCGCGCACCCGCGTCCCCATGCTTGACTGAATTTTCAGTCAACGCCAGGATGTGGGCGTTCCGCTTCCTCCTCATCAGGGAGTCCCCATGGACATGCCCCGCACCTCCCGCCGCCGTCTGCTCCGGTTCGGCGCGGCGGCCGTGCCGCTCGCGGCCTTCGGCTCCGTCCTCCCCGTGGCTGCACGCGCGGCCACGGCCGCCGACCCCGGTGCCGCGCCGCTGCGGATGCCCGCCGAGACCGACCGTCACATCCGTACGTACATGGCCTGGCCCGCCCTCTCCTCCGTGTGGGGCACCGGTCTGGGCGCCGTACGCCGGGACATCGCCGAGGTCGCGCACGCGATATCCGGCTACGAGCCGGTCGTGGTGCTGGCCCGCCCCGGGCAGGCGGCCGAGGCCCGGTACCAGTGCGGACGCGGCGCCTATCACGGCATCGACGTCGTCGAGATCCCCAATGACGACCTGTGGATCCGGGACTTCGGCCCCACCTTCGTCGTCGCGCCCGGCGCCATCGCCGGCGTGGACACCAATTTCAACGGCTGGGGCAAGACCGGCACGCCCTACGCCCAGCCCTTCGCGAACGACGCGGCCGCGGCCGGCGCGCTCCTGTACGAGTACGGAGTGCGCCGCGTCCGGGCGGGGTTCACCGGCGAAGGCGGCTCGCTGGAGACGGACGGCGAGGGGACCCTGCTGGCCACGGTCAGCTCGATGGTGAACGCCAACCGGAATCCCGGAACGAGCCAGGACCAGGTCGAGCAGGCGATGAAGGCGGCGCTCGGCATGGACAAGGTCATCTGGGTGCCGGGCCTCGCGGGCCAGGACATCACGGACTGCCACATCGACTGCCTGGCCCGATTCACCGCCCCGGGCCGGGTCATCCTGGACAAGCCCGGGCCCGGCACGGACCCGAAGTGGGTCGCGGTCTACGAGGAGACCAGGAAGATCCTGGCCGGCGCCACCGACGCCCGCGGCCGCAGCCTGACGATCACCGAGCTCCCGGGCCCGGACCGCCGCCTCATCCGCGGCGGGGGCGCGGAGTTCCTCTCCACCTACACGAATTACTACACGGTGAACGGCGCCGTCATCGCGCCGCAGTTCGGTGACGGGTACGCCGACGGCGTGGCCCACGCCGTCCTGCAGGCCGCCTACCCCGGCCTCCGCGTCGTGCAGGTCGCCATCGACGGCATCGCCTCGGGCGGCGGCGGCATCCACTGCGCCACCCAGTCCCACCCGGCCGTGCCCCCGGCGGTCTGAGGTGGCGGGCGGGCCGGCCGGCCGCCCGCGCGCGGGCCGGCCCGCCCCGGCCGGTGACGGGCCGATTGCCCGAGGCCCGGATCACCCCGGTAGGGTGCGGACCATGGCGTCTCGCAGCACTCAGATCCTGGAAGCGGCCGCCCGGGTGATCGCCCGGCGCGGGGTCCGCGGGCTGCGCGTGGAGGAACTCGCGGCCGAGGCCGGGGTGTCCACGGCCCTGATCTACTACCACTTCAAGGACCGCACCGGGGTCCTGCGCCAGACGCTGGAGTTCATCAACGACCGCGCCGAGCGCTACACCACCGACCGGGACCCCGACGCCCCGCCGCTCACCCCCCGGGAGGAGCTGGAGGAGACCCTCCTGCTGGAGCTCCAGGACACCGTGGAAGTGCGGGAGAACAGCTCGGCCTGGGGCGAACTCCGGGCGAGCGCCGTCTTCGACGAGGTGCTGCGCGAGGACCTCGCCCGGGCCACCCTGGTGTGGGTCCAGGAGGTCGCGGCCCTGCTCGGCCAGGTCCAGCCGATGGCGCCGGCCTCCTCGCTGGCCGCTGCCGCCGAGCGGCTCACCGCCCTCCTGGAGGGCCTGAGCATGCGCTGGCTCAGCGGCGGCACCCGGATCGAGCACGCGCAGGAGCTCATGCGCGGGGCCATCGAGGCCGAGCTGGCAGGGCTCCGGCAGAGCTGACGACGCGGGTCCCGGCCGTGAACTCCACAAGGCCGGGACCTTTCGCCACTCTTTCTATTGACTGAATTTTCAGTCAGTGCCAGAGTGGCGTCAGTCGACGCGACAACGCCGCAGGCCCCCGCTCCTCCCTCGGCGGGAGAGGCCCCCCTCGCACATGCCGCGCCCGGTCCCGCGTACACCCCACGCCCGGGCGGCGGGCACCTCCTCCGGTTCCACTTCCCGCGACCTCTCTATTGACTGAATTTTCAGTTGAGTGCAAGACTCCGCCAACGCAAGAAATGAGACACCCGATGGCCGAATCCGGATTCCGTATGCCCGCCGAGTGGACCGAGCACGAGGGCTGCCTGATGGCCTGGCCCACCCGCCCGGACCTGTGGGGCAGCGTGCTGAACGACGTGAAGGAGGAGTACGCCGACGTCGCCCGCGCCATCGCCGCGTTCGAACCCGTCACGATGGTCGCCCCGCCCGGCCACGGCGCGGACGCCCGTACCCGCATCGGGGAGGACGCCGCCGGCGTCACCGTGATCGAACTGCCCCTCGACGACTCCTGGTTCCGTGACTCCGCCCCGCTCTTCGTCCTCGACGGGGACGGCAACCGCGCCGGCGTGGACTTCCGCTTCAACGCCTGGGGCGGCAAGCACCACCCGTGGGACGCCGACGACCGGATCAGCGGACTCCTCCTGGACCACCTCGGGGTCCACCGGATCGCCTCCGGCATGATCCTCGAGGGCGGTGCGATCACCGTCGACGGCGAGGGCACGCTGATCACCACCGAGCAGTGCCTGCTCCACCCCAACCGCAACCCCGGGATGAGCCGCGCGGAGATCGAGGCCGAGCTCAAGGACCGGCTCGGTGTCACCAAGGTCATCTGGCTCCCCTACGGCGGCCTGCTCGACACCGAGACCGACGGCCACGTCGACGGCGTCTGCGCGTTCGCCGCGCCCGGCACGGTCGTCGTCTCCCTGCCCGCCGACCCGGCCCACCCCGACTACGCACGGATGCGCGCCAACCGCGCGGTGCTGGAGTCCGTGACCGATGCCAGGGGCCGCCGGCTGGAGATCATCGACGTACCGCAGACGGCCTTCGCCGACCTCGCCGACGGCGAGATCGAGGTGTCCTACCTCAACTACTACGTCGCCAACGGCGGCGTCGTCGTCCCGGTGGCCGGGCTGCCCCAGGACGAGGCCGCCCTCGCCGTCATCGCCTCGGCGTACCCCGGCCGCAAGGTCGTCGGGGTGCGGGCGCTCGCCATCGCCTTCGGCGGCGGCGGGGTCCACTGCATCACCCAGCAGATCCCCGCCGCCCGGTGACCTGACACCGGCCGTTCACGGCGGACCGCCCCGGCGGTCCGCCCGCTCCTCCCCCCGCATCCCTCACGGAAAAGAGAGCGCGACGATGACCACCTCCCCACCCCGCACCGGCAGACCGCCGCGCGCCCGACGCCGCCGGCCCGGCTCCGCCGCCGCGGCCATGGCGGCCGTCCTCACCTCCTTCGCCCTGCTCGCCGCCTGCTCCGGCCCGCCCAAGGGCACCGGCGGCAACGTCGCCGACGTCCGCCTCTCCGCCTCCACCCCCGAGGCGCGCGGCGAGATCGACTCCTTCACCTGGGCGCTCTACGCCGAACCGCCCACCCTCGACTACACGGTGGCCTTCGACTACCCGCAGAACACCATCCTGTCCAACGTGTGCGAGAGCCTGATGCGCTGGACCCCGGGCCTCACCACGGAGCCCGGCCTCGCCCGGCAGGCGACCAATTCCGACCCCACCACCTGGGTGTACGACCTGCGCCCGGGCGTGCGCTTCCACGACGGCCGGGAAATGACCGCCGACGACGTGGTGTTCAGCCTCGGCCGGCAGACGGACCCCGACAACGCCGCCGCCTGGGCCCAGGTGTTCCAGAACGTCGCCTCCGTGACCAAGACCGGCCCGCTGCAGGTCACCGTCAAGCTCGGCAAGCCCGACTCCCAGTTCCCCCAGTACATGGCCACCTCCGCCGGAGTCGTCGCCTCCAAGGCCGGCGTCGAGGCGGCCGGCCAGGACTACGGCACCAGCGGCGGTCTCGCCTGCACCGGCCCCTTCAAGCTCGGCACGTGGAACAAGGGCCAGTCCGTGGAACTGGAACGCTTCGACGGCTACTGGGGCACCAGGGCCAAGTCCAAGAAGGCCGTCTTCCGCTTCCTGACCGACCCCTCCGCCCGCACCAACGCCATGCTCAGCGGGGAGATCGACGGCGGTTACCTGATCCCCACCGAGAGCTACGCCCGGCTGCGCGGAAGCGGTACCGGCACCCTGTACTTCGGCGAGGGCCTCAGCACGGTCAACGTCAGCATCACCGACATGAAGGGCCCGCTCGGCGACGTCCGCGTCCGCCGTGCCCTCTCCCTGGCCCTGGACCGCTCCGGCTTCGTCAAGGCGGGGCTCGGCGGGGCCGGAACGGTCACCAACTCCCTTACCACCCGGGCCGCCTGGGCCGCCGCACCCGAGCGGACCCTCAAGACCGCCTTCGACGGCCTGCCCCCCACCGGCCAGGACATCGAGAAGGCCAAGGCCCTCGTCAAGGAGGCGGGCGCCACCGGCAAGACCCTGACCGTGGCCACCAGCTCCATCGGCCAGGACGTGTCCCTGCTCGCCACCGCCGTCCAGGCGGCCGGTACGCGGATCGGCCTGGACATCCGGCTGAAGACGATCGCCCCCAACGCCTTCACCGCCCTGTTCACCGACCCGCAGGCGCGCGAGGGGATCGACATGTTCCCGCTCACGTACTACGACTCGATCACCGATCCGCTCGACCTGCTGCAGAACTTCAAGACCGGCGCGTACATGAACTTCGCCGGCTACAGCGACCCCGCCTACGACCGGCTGGTCGACGAGGCCACCGCCGCCTACGAGCCCGGGCCGCGGATGGACATCGAGGCCAGGCTGCAGCGCCACGCCGCCGAGCAACTGCTGTGGATCCCCGTCGCCGAGTGGCCCACCGCCCTGTTCCTGAACAAGAGGATCACCGGCGCCCCCACCACGATCTCCTACATGTACCACCCGTGGGCCGCCGCCGTGGGGGCCGCGCAGTGAGCTTCGCCGTATTCGCTCTGCGACGGGTGGCGGAGATGGCCGCCACCCTGTTCGTCGCCTCGTTCGTGGTCTTCGGCGCCATGTACCTGGCACCGGGCAGTCCGGCGAGCTTCCTGCTCGCCGGCCGGTCGGCCTCACCGGAGGCCCTCGCCGCGATCAACGACCGGTACCACCTGGACGACCCGTTCCTCGTCCGCTACTTCCACTGGCTCGGGGACATGCTGCAGGGCGACTTCGGGCGCTCCCTGACCTACCGCACCGACGTCTCCCGCCTGCTCGCCGACCGGCTCCCCACCACCCTGCTGCTGATCGCCATGGCACTCGTCGTGGTGGTCGCCGCCGGCCTCTTCCTCGGCCGGCTCTCCGCCGTCCGCGGCGGCGCCACCGACTCGGCCGTGCTGGTCGGCACCACCTTCGCCGTCGGAACCCCGTCCTTCGTCGCGGCCGTCCTGCTCCAGGGCCTGTTCGCGGTCAACCTCGGCTGGTTCCCCAGCAGCGGCGCGGGCGACGGGTTCGCGGACAAGCTCTGGCACCTCACGCTCCCCGCGATCGCCCTCGCCCTCTACCTGATCGGCATGCTCGCCCGGGTCACCCGCTCGGCCATGCTCGAAGCCCTCGACAGCGAGCACGTCACCGTCGCCCGCAGCCGCGGTGTCCCCGAACGCCAGGTGATCCGCCGCCACGTGTTCCGCAACTCCCTCGGCACCGTCCTGACCACCGGCGGCCTGATCGTCTCCACCCTGCTGGTGTGCACCATCCTGGTGGAGACCGCCTTCAGCGTCGGAGGCATCGGCCAGCTCCTGGAACTGTCCACCACCACCAAGGACTTCCCCACCGTCCAGGCCATCTCCCTGATCATCGTCGCCCTCTTCATGGCCGTGAACCTGCTCGTGGACCTGGCCCTGCCGCTGGTCGACCCCCGGGTCACCCTCGGCACCAGGGGAGCCGCCGCATGACCGCCGTCCTGACCCGCCGCCCCGGCCTCTCCCGGATCCGGGCCGCCGGCTCCCCGCTCCACCTCACCTGCCTGGGGCTGGCCGGCCTCGTGGTGCTCGCCGCACTGCTCGCGCCCTGGCTCGCACCCCACGACCCCAACGCCGTCGATCTGGGCAACGCCCTCGCCGCGCCCTCCGCCGACCACCCCCTCGGCGTGGACGCCGCCGGCCGCGACACCCTCTCCCGGCTGCTGCTCGGCGCGCGCACCTCCCTGCTGGGACCGCTGGGCGTCGTCGTCTTCTCGACCCTCGCCGGAGTGGCCGTCGGCACGGCCGCGGCCTGGCGGGGCGGCTGGCTCGACTCCGTCCTCTCCCGCGGTACGGAACTGGTCTTCGCCTTCCCCGGCATGCTGCTGGCCATCCTGATCATCTCGGTGTACGGCGAAGGGCTCCTCGCCCCGGTCCTCGCCCTCGCCGTGGCCTACCTGCCCTACGTCAGCCGCCTCACCCGCTCCCTGGTCCTGGCCGAACGGGCCCGCCCGTACGTCAGCGCCTACCGGGTCCAGGGCCACTCGGCGCTGCAGATCTGCCTGCGCCACATCCTGCCCAACATCGCGCCGGTGGTCCTCGCCCAGTCCACCATCAACTTCGGATACGCCCTGATGGACCTCGCCGGACTGTCGTTCCTCGGGCTCGGCGTGCCCGCGCTCACGCCCGACTGGGGCCGCATGGTCTTCGACGGGCAGACCGCCGTCCAGCACGGCTACCCGCTGTCCGCGATCCTGCCCTGCGCCTTCATCGTGCTGACCGTGGTCGCCTTCAACGTGGCCGGGGAACGCTGGGCCGACCGGGTCGCCAGGAGGGACCGATGACACCGGTGAACACACTCGAGATCCGCGGACTGCGGATCACCCTGCCCGGCACCGCCCGGCCCGTCCTCGACGGCGTCGACCTCACCGTCGGTCCCGGCGAGACCGTGGCCCTCGTCGGGGAGTCCGGCTCCGGCAAGAGCCTCACCTCCCGCAGCGCGCTCCGCCTGATGCCGCCCCGCGCGGCCGTCGAAGGGGAGGTCAGGGTCGGCGGCCGGGACGTCCTCACCATGGACGCCGCCGAGCTGCGGGCCGTACGCGCCGGAAAGGTGGCCATGGTCTTCCAGGACCCGCGCGCCGCCGTCAACCCGCTGCGCCGCATCGGCGACTTCCTCACCGAGAGCGTCACCCTGACGAAGGCGATGAGCCGGGCGGACGCCGCGGCCCGGGCCGCCGGACTCCTGCGCGCGGTGGGCCTGGACGACTCGGTGCTGCACAAGTACCCCGGGCAGGTCTCCGGGGGCATGCTCCAGCGCGTGGTGATCGCGGCGGCCCTCATGGGCGACCCGGCGCTGCTGCTGGCCGACGAACCCACCACGGCACTGGACGTCACCAGCCAGGCCGAGGTCATCGCCCTGCTGGCCGGGCTCCGCGAACGCTTCGGCACCGGCCTGCTGTTCGTCACCCACGACCTCGACCTGGCCGCGGCCATCAGCGACCGGGTGTACGTCATGTACGCCGGCCGGATCGCCGAGAGCGGGCCCGCCGAGACCCTGTTCGCCCGCCCCAGACACCCGTACACCGCCGCCCTCCTGGCCTCCACCCCGCGGATGGACGGCCCCCGGGGCAGGCTCGCCGCCATCGAGGGGCAGCCACCGGACCTCCGGGAACCACTGCCCGGCTGCGCCTTCGCGGTCCGCTGTCCGCTCGCCACGGAGGTCTGCGACCGGCGGGCCCCCCTGCCGGCCGCCGCCCCGGACCGGCCGGACCACCGGGCCGCCTGCCACCACAGCGACCGGCTCGAAGGGAGCAACGCCGATGCACGGCACCACTGACCGGACCGGGAACCGCCCGCACGTCCTGGAGGTCAGGGGACTGCGCCGCACCTTCGGGAGCGTCCACGCGGTGGACGACGTGTCCTTCGTCCTCCCGGAGGGCGGATCGCTGGGCATCGTGGGGGAGTCGGGCTCCGGCAAGACGACCACCGCCCGCATCGTCGTCGGCCTGGAACGGGCCGACGCGGGAGACGTCCTGGTCCGCGGCCGGACCCGGGCCGGCCGCACCCGCGGCCGGAACGCGCGGCTCGCCCGCGCCCGGGAGGTCCAGATGGTCTTCCAGGACCCCTACCTCTCGCTCGATCCGCGTACCGGCGTCGAGGCGGCCCTGCGGGAGACCCTGCGGCTGCACTTCCCGGACCGGGACCACACGGCGCGCGTACGGGAACTGCTCGACCAGGTGGGCCTGGGCACCAGGGCCGCGGACGCCCTGCCCCGGCAGCTGTCCGGAGGGCAGCGCCAGCGGGTGGCGATCGCCCGGGCCCTCGCCGTGGAGCCGGCCGTACTCGTCCTGGACGAGGCGGTCGCCGCCCTCGACGTCTCCGTGCAGGCTCAGATCCTCAACCTCCTGGCGGACATCAGGGAGCAGACCGGGATCGGGTACCTGTTCATCACGCACGACCTCGGTGTCGTCCGGTGCGTCACCGACGAGATCGTCGTGATGCGCTGCGGGGCGGTGGTCGAACAGGGCCCGACGGAGGAGGTACTGGCCGCCCCCCGGCACCCGTACACCCGGCTGCTGCTGGAGTCCGTACCCCGCGCGGGGTGGGACCCGGAGGCGATCGCCGCGGCCCGGCGGGCGCTCTAGGGGGTGTCTCGCCGATCACGCCGGGCGGCGCAGGGGGCCGCCCGGTTCAGGCTCCGGCGGCGAGGGTGCGGATCAGGGTGCGGAGGACCGGACCGGCGTCCACATCGGCGCCGAGCGACTCCACGGCCGCCAGGCCGTCCACGGCGGCGGCCACCGCCTCGCCCAGCAGCCGCGCGTCGAAGTCCCCGCCGCGCTCCTCGGCCAGGACGTGGAACAGCGCGGTGAAACAGCCGCGCCAGCGCCGGTACTCGGCCTCCAGGCACTCCCGCACCCGGGCGTCGTGCAGGGCGTGCCAGTGCAAAGCGGAATGGAGGTGGGAGAGTTCCGTGCCCTCGGGGCGGGAGAGCAGGCCGACCACCCGGTCGGCCCGTTCGGCGAAGGTCCCGGGAGCCGAGACGGCCTCTTCCAGGGGCAGGATCCACTCGGGCCGCATGTCCGCGATGACCGCCAGGACCAGATCCGTCCGGTCCTGGAAGTGGTAGTGGCACATCCCGTGCGAAACGCCGCTCATCGCCGCCACGTTGCGGGTGGTGAACCGTTCGCCCATGCCACCCGCCAGCAGGGTCCGCGCGGCGGATATCAGCCGCGCCCGGGTCTGCACGCCCTTCGCCGAGACCCGGGGCCGCCGCTCGCGGGCCGGGAGGGCGGACACGGGTGCGGAGTCCTTCGGGGAAGCTGCCATGCCGTCACTCTAACCAGCCCGGCCACCGCCACCTGCGGCTTTCCCGGATCCCCCGGAACGGCCGTGCGCGAACTATTGACCGAGCGCTTGGCCAGTTTTAGCTTTCCGGCCAACCCCGTTGAAACCGCGGGGAGTTGGAGAGACCGAGGAGTCATCGTGAACGACCACGCAATCGACCGTCCCGCGGGCGGAGGTGCCGGCATGAACCGGCGCAGGTTCCTGACCGCGGCCGGACTCACCGCCGCTGCCGCCGCGCTCGCGGCGGCCGAGGGCCGGGCGCGGGCCGCGGCGGCCCGCCCCGCGACGGCGGCGGGCGCCTTCCGTGTCCCGATCGAGGACGTCCGCCACACCCGTACCTGGATGGCCTGGCCGGACAGCAGCTCCATCTGGGGCGGCAGGCTCGGCGGAGTCCAGTCGGACATCGCCCTGATCGCCCGCACCATCGCCAAGTACGAGCCGGTCTACCTCTGCGCCAACGCCGGAAGCGCCGCCCGGGCGCGGTCCCTGTGCGGCCCCGCGGTCACCGTCATCACCACCATCCCCGTGGACGACTGCTGGATGCGCGACACCGGTCCGGTGTTCCGCGCCGACGGATCCGGCGGCCTGGACGCGGTCGGCCTGAACTTCAACGGCTGGGGCAACAAGCAGACCCACGCCCGGGACGCGCTGGTCGCCGAACGGATCGCCGCCCACGTCGGAGTGCCGTACACGTCCGCCGGCCTGGTCGGGGAGGGCGGAGCGGTCGAGCAGGACGGCGCGGGCACCCTCATGGCCACCCGCAGCAGCCTGGTCAACGGCAACCGCAACCCCGGCAAGTCGCAGGCGCAGATCGAGGCTGCGCTGCGCACCGCCTACGGCGCCTCCAAGGTCATCTGGTTCGACGGGGTCTACGGCCAGGACATCACCGACGACCACGTGGACGCGACCTCCCGCTTCCTCGCCCCCGGCAGGGCCCTCGTCCAGATGCCCCTGGCCTCGGACAACGACGTCTACGCCAAGGACGCCCGGCAGCAGTACCAGATCCTCTCGGCGGCCACGACCGCGACCGGAGCCCGCATGGCCGTCGAGAAGCTCCAGGGCCCGGACTACTACAAAATCAGGTCGGCCAACCCGGACTTCCTGGCCTCCTACGCCAACTACTACGTGTGCAACGGGGCTGTCATCTCCGCCCACTTCGGCGACACCCGGGCGGACAGCGCGGCCAAGGCCCAGCTGACCCGGCTCTTCCCGGGCCGCACCGTCGAACAGCTCAACATCGACCGGCTGGGCACCGGCGGCGGCGGGATCCACTGCGTCACCCAGCAGCAGCCGGTGGCGTGACCGAAGGCCGGAACCGGCCGTGATGGCCGGGAATCCACGGTCCGCGCCGCGCCACGGCGGCGCGGACCGCCCGAACGCACGTCGGGTGTGCGCCAAAACATCGCAGGGGCCCCACACGGCCCCCGGTTCCCGCCCCGACCGGGCGACACGGCCCGTATGCTGGCGCGTACGTTGTGTGATCTTCCTTCACGAGTCCCACACAGGGTCTTCACAGGAGGATCACTTCCGGCCGATCGGCGTTCGCGCCGTTCCCGGCGGGGCAGACGGCGTGCTCGTGCGCTGCCTAGCCTCCCGGGCCATGAGATCACCTCTGACGGGCCGTCTCGGCCTCGCCGCCGCCCTCGCCTTCGTCCTCGCCCTCTTCGGCTTCGCCCCCGCCGCGAGCGCCGATCCGGCGCCGGCCGCGCTCTCGTTCAGCACCAGCAGTGCCACCACCACCCCCGGTGGCACCGTGAACCTGTCGATGACGATCACCAACAACAAGACCTACGACATCTGGTTCGTCTACCAGACCATCGACCCCACCTGGCTCACCACCCAGCGCCCCGACCTGAAGTACAGCTTCACCGGGTGCAGCCTGGCCACCGCCTCCGGCGACACCCCGTGCTCCGGCACCGGTCCGGCCAACCTCGGCGGGAACTACGGCGCCACCATCCCGCCCGGCCAGAGCCGCACCGTCACGCTGACCCTCCAGGTGGCCGCCGACTCCGGCTGCAACGGCAACATCGGCTTCTACAGCTACTACTACGCCGAGTTCAGCGACAGCAGCAGCACCAGCGGCGGCCCGGTGTTCACCCCCGAGACGCGCGTACTCTGCGCCTGACGAACCGTCAAGCCACAGTCCCGAGGGTGGCCTGAAACGATCGCAGGCCCGGTGCCACCGTGGTCTCTCCGACAGGCACCCGCCCCGGCGGACCGACCCGGTCCGCCGGGGCGCCCCATGGGGCCCGGACCAGCGCGCCACGCCCCCCGCGCCGCCCCGGGACCCCTGTCCGAGAATCGAGCGGAATCCTTTCCTCATCTCAACTGCGCTCCACATCACGGCAGTTGTGCGCCTACTGTGCGCCCGCTCTTTTCCGCCGGTTTTCGCAACATCACCACAAACGCTACACAGAGACACCACCATGTGACGCGACGAATGCGTCGACGACTGGCTTCTGAGGGGGTGCCGGCGTCGCGCAAGGGGGGTGTCCGCTCCGCGCGAGCCGTGCTCCCCCCTGTCTGGGAGGGGACTTCACCGCATGAAGCGGACCATACGCACCGCCGTGCTCACGGCGGGCGCACTCATCGCCGCCCTCGGCCTGCCCGCCGGAACGGCACAGGCCGACACCCCGGCCCCCCGCACCGACCTGCGGGTGCTGGTCGTGAGCGACGGCGGACCGGCCACCGCGGCCATCGCGGCCGAACTGGACACCGCCGGAACCCCGTACACCGAGGTCGACCTCACCAGAGCCGGGCGGCCCACCATCGACGCCGCCTTCCTCGCCGACACCGTGGACGGCCGGCCGCGCGCCAAGTACCAGGCCGTCGTCCTGCCCAACGACAACCCCTTCCCGGCCGGATCGTCCGAGATGACGGCCCTCGCGTCCTACGAGCGGACCTACGGCATCCCGCAGGTCGACGCCTACACCTACGCCCGGCCCGCGGTCGGCCTGCAGTACTTCGCCGCCGGCGGCTACGGCGGCAGCCTCGACGGCGTCCAGGCCACGGTGACCGCGGCCGGCCGCGGCGGCCCCTTCGGCTACCTCGACGGCTCCGTCCCCTTCGAGGACAACTCGCCCACGGTCGGCGAGAGTTACGCCTACCTGGCGGCACCCGCTCCCGGAGCCGACTTCACCACCTACGTGGACGCACCCATCCCCGGCACCCCCCGCCGGGGCTCCCTCGTCGGCGAGTACCGGCACGACGGCCGGCGCGAACTCGTCGTCACCTTCGTCTACAACCGCCACCAGCAGCAGTTCCGGCTGCTGGCCCGCGGCATCGTGGAATGGATGACCGGAGGCGTGCACCTCGGCTCCACCCGCAACCACTTCGCCGTCCACGTCGACGACGTCTTCGCCGCCGACGACCGCTGGGACACCGTGCTCAACTGCACCCCCGGCGACGTGGACTGCGCGAACGGCGCCGGCACCCCCAACCCGATCCGCATGACGGCCGCCGACGCCGACCACGCGATCGACTGGCAGAACCGCCGCGGCTTCACCCTCGACATGGCCTACAACGGGGCCGGGAGCCTCGACCAGCGCGAGGACAACAACGGTGCCGACCCGCTCGCCGACAAGCTGATCGCCGAGCGCAACCGCTTCCGCTGGATCAACCACACCTACACCCACGCCTACCTCGGCTGCGAGCAGGACACCAGCGTGGTCCCCTGGCGGTGCGCCACCAACCCCGGCGGCTCCACCAAGTGGGTCAGCCGTACCGCCATCAGCGACGAGATCGCCCTCAACCGCGTCTGGGGCCAGACCTCCGGACTGCCCCTGGAGAACGACGAACTCGTCACCGGCGAGCACTCGGGCATGGCGGTGCTGCCCCAGCAGCCCCAGGACAACCCCAACCTGGCGCCCGCCCTCGCCGACAACGGCGTCGCCTGGCTGGCCTCGGACAACTCCCGCGACCCCGAACAGCGGCTCGTCGGCCAGGCGTCCACCGTGGCCCGTCACCCCATGAACATCTTCTACAACGCGGGCCGCGCCGCCGAGCAGGTCGACGAGTACAACTGGATCTACACCCGCCGGTCCCAGGGCGGCAGCGGCATCTGCGAGGACCTCGCCCACACCACCACCTGCCTGCCCGCACCGCTGGACACGGCCACCGGATACGCCGGCCACATCGTGCCGCAGGAGATCCGCACCGCCCTCGGACACATCCTCGCGGGTGACCTGAAGCCCCACTTCATCCACCAGTCCAACCTCGCCGAGGAGCGGATCGCCTACCCCGTGCTCGACGGCGTACTGGACACCTACACCGCCCTCTTCGCGGACAACACCCCTCTGGTCAACCTGCGGATGAAGGACATCGGCCGCGAGCTCCAGCGCCGCGCCGCCTGGAAGGAAGCCGTGCGCACCGGGCAGGCCGCCGCCTACCGCATCGGGAACACCGTCACCGTCCAGGCCCCGAGCGGCCTGCAGGTCACCGCGACCCTCCCCGACGGCACCCGCCTGGGCGACGAGGCCTTCGGCAGCGCCTACGCGGGCCGGGTCTCCGGCTGGACGGCATCGGCCGGCACCCCGCTCGCCTTCACCCTGCCGCAGGCCGCGCAGGCCGAGCAGGCGGGGGCGACGGCCACCGCCGTCGCCCCCGTCGCCCCGGCGACGGTCCCCGCCCCGCGCACCCACCTCCCCGAGGCCGTGCGCGAACGCGGCTCCGAGGCGCTCCGGGGCTGACCGGCACAGGCAGGTTCCCGGCCGTGCTCGCCGCGGCCGGGACGGCCGGGCCGACCGGTCCGACCACCCCCACATTCCGGCCGTGGAGCACACCGATGCACGTTCACCACGGCACGCGCCGCCCTGCGGCGACGCGTGTCACCCTGCTCACCGAAGGCACCTACCCGCACAGTCACGGCGGTGTCAGCGTCTGGTGCGACCAGCTCGTCCAGGGCATGCCCGACCTCGACTTCGACGTCATCGCGGTCACCGGCACCGGCCGGGAGGCCGTGGCCTGGGACCTGCCCGGCCATGTCCTGAGCGTGCGTTCGGTACCGATGTGGGGGGACCCGCCCGAGGGCCGGCCGCCGCGCGGGCGCGCCCTGCGAAGGCTGGCCGAGGCGTACGAGCGGTTCCTCACGGCGCTGCTCGACCCCTGCGCCGAGGCCGGCTTCCCCGCGGCCCTGTACGCGATGGCACGCGCCGCCGCGGACGGGGAGCTGAGCCCGTTCCTGCGCGGCGACCACGCGATCACGATCCTGGCCTCGGTGTGGAACCGTCCGGGACTCGCCGTCCGCGAGGCCCGCCCGACCCTCCGCGACGCGCTCACGGCCACCACCCTGCTGGAGCACGCGCTGCGCCCGCTCGCCACGCCGCCCCCGCGGCACGGCGTCGCGCACGCGGTCAGCGGCGGGGTCGCCGTCCTGCCCGGGCTGGCCGGCCTCGAACGCTACGAGGTCCCGCTGCTGCTCACCGAGCACGGCGTCTACCTGCGCGAGCGCTACCTCGGCTACCGCACCGCGCCCTACCGGTGGCCGGTGAAGGCCGTCGTCCTGGGCTTCTTCCGGTTGCTCGCGGAGGAGAGCTACCGCCGGGCGGCCCTCATCACCCCCGGCAACCGCTACAACCGGCTGTGGGAGGAACAGGGCGGCGCCGACCCCCAGTCCATCCGCACGGTCTACAACGGCGTCGACCCCGCCGCGTTCCCGCCCGCCGGGCCGGAACCGGACGTCCCCACGCTCAGCTGGGCCGGCCGGGTCGACCCCATCAAGGACCTGGAGACCCTCATACGCGCCTTCGACCAGGTCAGACGCGAGGTGCCGGAGGCCCGGCTGCGCCTGTTCGGCGGCACCCCGCGGGGCGGCGAGGCCTACCGGGAGCGGTGCGAGGCACTGGCCGCGGAGCTCGGGCACGGAGACGCCGTCGTCTTCGAGGGACGGGTCGAGGACATCAAGGACGCCTACGCGGCGGGCAACGTCGTGATGCTCTCCAGCATCAGCGAGGGCTTCCCGTTCACCCTCATCGAGGCCATGTCCTGCGGCCGGGCGACCGTGTCCACCGACGTGGGCGGCGTACGCGAGGCCGTCGGCGAGGCCGGGCTGGTCGTGCCGCCGCGGGACCCGGCCGCCATGGCCGCCGCCGCGGTGGAACTGCTGGGCGACGCGCCGCGCCGTGCGGCGATGGGGGAGGCGGCCCGGCTGCGGGTGATCGAACAGTTCACCCTGCGCCAGACCATCGACACCTTCCGGTCCATCTACCTGGAGCTGGGCTCGCCGACCGCCCGCCGGCCGGTCGACACCTCACGCCCGGCCGCGGAGGCCGCCTCCGTACCGGCGGCCGCCCGTGCCGCGGCAGCCGGAGCCGGCACCCCCGCCCCGGCCGGGCCCGCACCGGCACCCATCACCGAGGTACCGCTCGTCGTCATCCCCGGTCCGGCCCACGCGGCACGACGGGCCGCCGCGAACTCCTTCCCGCTCACGCCCCCGCCCACCGCGGGAACGCCCGCCCCGGCACCGGCCGCACGGCCCGCCGCGCACACGGCCGTACCGCCCGCCGAGCCCGTACCGGTCCCGGCCGGGCCGTACGCCGCTGGAGCATCCGCCCCGGCACCGGTCACCCCGCCCGCCGCACTGACGGCCGTACCGGCCGGGTCCGTTCGGCTCCCCTCCGGATCGCACGGCGCAGGGGTGACGGCCGCGCCGGGTCCGGGCGCCCGGACCGCCGCCGACGCGTACCGGCCGGGGGCGCAGGCCCCGTCCGTGCTGCTCGAAGCCGTACCGGCCACCGCACCCGCGGCACCCCCGACCGCCGGCGTCGGTACGGCCGGGAGCCCGGCGGCGGACCGGTCCGCGCCCGCCGGCCCGCGGACCGGCCGGCACGTTCCTTCCTGGGCACGCCCCGACGCCCCGGAGGATCCCGGGGACCCGGGTCGCCACGGCCACCCGGAGGAGCGGGAGCGCGGGGACCGCGGCACCACGCCGGTCCACCGGACCTCAGGGGAGCACGACTCCACGACCGCGAGCGGGAGTCGAGTGGACACCGGCACAGAGAGCCTCGCCGGATGAGCGGGCCGATGGACCTCGAACCGCGCCGCGGGCAGGACGACACCCTGATGCTGCGGCTGGCCCGGCCCCGACGGCCGGAACCCGCCCGGCCCGGCGACCGCGACACCCTCGCGATGCGGCTGCCCGACCCGGTGACCCTCGGGCTGCGGCTGCCCGGCTCCCTCCGCGACGGGCCCCTCCGCGACGAGCCCCTCCGCGACGAGGCGGCCGTCGACCGGCTCGCCGCGGAGATGGCCGACCGGATCGGCCCCGCCGTCCACCCCTACGAAGTGGCCGCCCTGCTGGAGGCCGACGGCCTCTCCGCCGACACCATCCGGCAGCGCTACGGACACCCCGACATCTTCTCCCTCGCCGCCGCCCTGTACGAGCGGGTGCCACGGGTCTTCGCCGAACCGGCGCCCACCCCCGACCCCTGGCGGCCCGACACCCTGCGCTGCCTGCTGCGCGGCGTGCTCTTCGCCCTGCCCGCCCTCGCGTACCCGCTCACCGCCCCGCTCTGGCAGCCCGGCGAGCACGCCGCCGCCCTCGTCATCGCGGGCATCCTCTCCTGGGCCTGGGGGCAGGCGCTCGGCCACCGGGCCTACGCGCGGATGGCGGCGGGCCGCCGCGAGGCCGCCCGCACCCTGCTCCGCGGCGCCCCGCTCGGCGCCCTCCTCGCCACCGCTGCCGCCGCCGTCACCGCCCAGGGCTCCCCGGCGACCTGGGCCGCGGCCGCGCAGTCGCTGTACCTGGCGGCCGCCGGCGTGCTGCTCGTCACCGGCGGGGAGTACCGGCTGCTCGCCGCCCTGTCCCCGATCGTCGCGGGTGCCGCCGTACTGCCCTGGTGGGAGCCCGGACCGGTGCTCCGCGCCGGACTGCCCGGCCTGGCCCTGGCCGCCACGGTCCTCGCGGCCGGGTGGACCCTGCGCGCGGGCCTCACCGTCCCGGCCGCCGCCGGCGACGCGGCGGGTCCGTCACCACTGCGGTCCCTGCCCTACGGCCTGTTCGGCCTGGCGGCCGGCCTGCTGGTGCTGATGGAAGGCGTACGGGAGCCGTACGCGGTGATCGTCCTGACGGTGAGCATGGGACCGGCCGAATGGCTGCTCTACCGCTACCGGAGCCTGTCGGCCGCCGCGCTCGCCGCCTCCGCGACCCCCCGCGCCTTCCTGCTGCGATCCGCCGGGGTGCTGGCCCTGTGCCTGCTCGCCTACACCCTTCCCCTGGTGCCGGCCGCACTGCTCACCGGGGCCGGCCCCGCCACGCTTCCGCTGCTCGCGGCCGCGCTGTGGACCGCCCTGCTGCTCCAGGCGTTCGGAGCGGCCTGGCCGCCAGCCCTGATCTGTCTGGCCGCCGCGGGCACCGCCGGCGCGGTCACCCTCGCCGGGCCGAACCCCCCACCGGCATCCGTTCTGGCGCTGTGCAGCGGAACCGCCGCTCTGTGTCTGACCGGGTGCGTGGTCCGCCTCCTGGGCCGTCCCGCCCCACACGCCTGAGCCCCCGGCCGGACCCGCCACCCCGCCGGCCCGGCCCACCCCGCGGCCCACCCACGGCCGCACCGCGCCACCGCACCACGAACGACCGCACCACGCACGGCCGCATCACGCACCTCCCACCTCGCACCTCGCACCTCGTACGGCGGAACCCGCACTCCGCACCCGCACGCACCACCACCGAAAGGAGAGGTCGGTTGACCTCCACACCGCTCGCCGCCGTCACCGGAGCCGAGGGCTTCATCGGCTCGCACCTCACCGAGGCCCTGGTCGCCTCGGGCCACCGGGTCAGGGCCATGGCCCAGTACAACTCCTTCTCCTCGTACGGCTGGCTGGAGACGCTGGCCCCCGAGGTCCTGGACCAGGTGGAGATCGTCCTCGGCGACGTCCGCGACCCCGGTTCCGTCCGCGGGCTGCTCGACGGCGCCGACTGCGCCTACCACCTGGCCGCGCTCATCGCGATCCCGTACTCCTACCGGGCACCGCACAGCTACGTGGACACCAACGTCACCGGCACCCTCAACGTGCTGGAGGCGGTCCGCGCACTCGGCACCCCCCGCCTGGTGCACACCTCCACCAGCGAGACGTACGGCACCGCGCAGACCGTCCCGATCAGCGAGGACCACCCGATCAACACCCAGTCCCCGTACGCCGCCTCGAAGGCGGGCGGCGACCGGCTCGCCGACAGCTACCACGCGAGCTTCGGCACCCCGGTGGTGACCCTGCGCCCCTTCAACACCTTCGGCCCGCGCCAGTCGATGCGCGCGGTGATCCCCACCGTCATCGGCCAGGTCGCGGCCGGGGAACGCGTCATCACCCTCGGCGACCTTCGCCCCACCCGGGACTTCAGCTACGTCAAGGACACCGCCGCGGCCTTCCTGGCCGTCGGCACCGCGCCCGCCGACCGGGTCGTCGGCCACACCTTCAACTCCGGCACCGGCACCGAGATCTCGGTCGGTGACCTGGTGGCACTGATCGGCAAGGTGATGGACGCGCCGATCGACGTGCGCGAGGACTCCCAGCGGATCCGGCCCGCCGCCTCCGAGGTGATGCGGCTGGTCGCGGACGCGAGCAGGCTCACCGCCGCCACCGGCTGGGAGCCCGCCCACACCCTGGAGCAAGGACTCGCGCACACCGCGGAGTTCTTCCGCGACCCGGCCAACCTGGCCCGCTACAAGACCGGCATCTACAACGTCTGACCCTGCCGCACCGACGCACCGACAAGGAGGAAACACGTGTACGCAGTGATCCTGGCGGGCGGCAAGGGAGTCCGCCTGCGCCCCTACACCACGGCCCTGCCCAAGCCCCTCGTCCCGATCGGGGACCAGCACGCCATCCTGGAGATCGTGCTGCGCCAGCTGTCCACGGCCGGATTCACCAGGTGCACCATCGCCATCGGCCACCTGGGCGAGATCATCCGCGCCTACGTCGGCGACGGCTCCCAGTGGGGCATGAGCATCGACTACGCCACCGAGGAGAGCCCGCTGGGCACCATGGGTCCGCTGCTCAACCTCAAGGACCGGCTCCCGGAGAACTTCCTGGTGATGAACGGCGACGTCCTGACCGACCTCGACTACGCCGACGTGCTGCGCCGGCACGAGGCCTCGGGAGCACCGCTGACCATCGCCACGTACCCCCGCAAGGTCCACATCGACTTCGGGGTGCTCACCACCGACGCCAGCCGGGTGGTCGGCTTCACCGAGAAGCCCAGCATGGACTACCGGGTGTCCATGGGCGTGTACGGCCTCAGCCGGACGACCCTCGACGGCTACACCCCCGGCCTGCCGCTGGGCTTCGACGAGCTCGTCCTGGACCTGCTGAGGGACGCGAACCCGCCGCACGCCTACGAGTTCGACGGCTACTGGCTGGACATCGGCCGCCCCGACGACTACGACCGGGCCAACGCCGAGTTCACCAGCCGCAAGTCCCTCCTCCTCAAGGGGGCCTGAGCACATCGTGCGCATCCTCGTCCTGGGCCGCACCGGCTACCTGGGCGCCCATGTCGCCGACCGGCTCCGGGGCCTGCCGGACGCCGTGATCCTCGACGGCGGCCGCTCGCCGGGCGCCGGGTTCGCGGTCGACCTCGCCCTCGACCGTCCCGAGCGCCTGGCGAAGACCCTGGCGGCGGCGGCCCCCGACGCCGTGGTGAACTGCGCGGGCGCGACGGGCAGCGACCCGGTCGCGCTCGCCGAGGTCAACGCCCGCGGCCCCGCCGTCCTGTGCGCGGCGCTGAGGGAGGCGGCCCCGGCGGCCCGCCTGGTCCACCTGGGCTCGGCCGCCGAGTACGGGCCCGGCACGCCCGGAACCCGGGTGGCGGAGTCGGAGCCCGCCTGCCCCGTCACCCCGTACGGCGCGTCCAAACTGGCCGGGACCGTCGCCGTGACGGCCTCCGGCCTGGACGCGGTGGTGCTGCGGGTGGGCAACCCGGTGGGGCCCGGCGCACCGGCCACCGGGCTGCCCGGCCGGATCACCGCCCTGCTGCGCGAGGCCGGCGCGGACCCGGCCGCGGTGCTGCGGCTGGGCGACCTGTCCGCGTACCGCGACTTCGTGGACGTCCGGGACGTGGCCCGGGCGGCCGAGCTCGCGGTCACGGCCCGGGGGCCGGTGCCGCCGGTGCTGAACGTCTCCACCGGCGAGGCCGTCCCGGTCCGCGACCTGGTGGCGGCCCTGGTCCGCCGCTCCGGCTTCCCGGGGCGCATCGAGGAGGACTCGGGGGAGGCGGCGGGGTCCTCCCGTTCAGCCGCGGTGTCGTGGCAGTGCTCCGACGTCACCGGCGCGGCACGGGCCCTGGGCTGGCGGCCGGAACACCCGCTGGACCACATGGCCGACGCGCTGTGGGAGGCGGCGGCCCGCGACGACGGCACCGGCCCGTGAGGCTCCTGGTGCCGCTGTACGTCCACCCGGCCGAGGACCCGGGAGCCTGGGCCCGGCTGATCGGGGCCGCGGACCGGACCTACGCGGTGGTGCTCAACCCCGCGAACGGTCCGGGCCCGCGCCCCGATCCGGCGTTCCGGGCGGCGGCCGACGCCCTGCGCGCGGCCGGCGCCCGGCTGCTGGGCTACGTCGACAGTGCGTACGGCGCCCGGCCGGCGGCGGAGAACACCGCCGAGTTCCTGCGGCACCGGGAGTGGTACGGCGTCGACGGCTGCTTCCTGGACCGGGCGACACCGTCGGGGGAGGGGCTGCGCGCCTGCCGCCGGCTGGTCCGCTCGATGCGCCGGCTCGGCGCGGGGACCGTGGTGCTGAACCCGGGCGTCCACCCGGCGCCCGGGTACCTCCGCCTCGCGGACCTGGTGGTCACCTTCGAGGGCCACTGGTCGACGTACGTGTCCTCGTTCAGCCGGCCCGCCTGGACCCTCCGCCACCCGCCCGAACGGTTCTGCCACCTGGTCTACGGCGTGCCCGCGCCCCTGGCACCGCTGGCCGTGCGCACGGCCCGCGAGCGCGGCGCGGCGGTGTCCGGCCCCGTCACCGGAGACCTCCCCAACCCCTGGACCGAGCCGACCCCGGCCCTCCACCTGCCGGCCGAAAGCCCCGGTTCCCCCGATCCGTGAGACACCCTCCGGCAGCCGTGCGTCGGGCGTGGCGGGCGGCCCGGGGGGACGGGGGTGGGCGAGGGTGGTCGGAGACACGATCGCCCTCGGCGTGCGCCCGCCGGCGAGCTTCCCTGGAGGTCGGCCCATGCCGCGCTTCGTCACGTCCGACGAGGTCTCCCTGCACTTCTACGACGAGGGCACGGGCCGGCCCGTCGTCCTGATCTCCGGCTACGGACAGCCCGCCGACGACTGGGCGCTCCAGTGGGGGGCGCTGCGCGGGGCCGGGTACCGGGTGGTCTCACTGGACCGCCGCTGGGCCGGCAGCTCGGACCGGCCGCCGTACGGGCTGCGGATGTCACGGGGCGGCCAGGACGTCGGGGAGCTGCTGGCGCACCTCGGCCTGGACGGCGTCCTGCTGGTCGGCCAGTCGATGGGGGCCAGTCACATCTGGGCGTACGCCGGCCTGCACGGGTGCGCGCGCCTGGCCGGGATCGTCTCCCTCGACCAGACCCCGAGGATGCTCAACGGCTCCGGCTGGGACTACGGCTTCTACGGGCTGACCGAGGAGAACCTCGGGACGTTCTTCCTCAGCCCGGAGAACGTGTTCGACACCGGACACGGCCGGCTGTGGCAGGACCCGCTGGAGCTGGACGCCCGGATCCGCGCGGCCGGAGGCAGGGGGGCGAAACCGGACATCACGGCGGACACCTTCCCGCTGCTGTTCGACCACGTGTGCCAGGACTGGCGCGACGTGGTCGCCCGGATCACCGTCCCGGCGCTGGTCGTCGCCGGGGACCAGAGCCAGTTCTGGCCGGCCGGGCACGCGCAGGCCACAGCCGAGCTCAGCCCGCTGGCCCGCGCCGAGGTCGTCCCGGGAGCCGGACACGCCGTCCACGTCGACAAGCCCGAGGCGGTCAACCGGCTGCTGCTGGAGTTCGCGGCCCCGCTCGGCTGAGACCGGCGAGACCGGAGAGACCGGCGAGACCGGAACCGCGAAACCGGAACGGTCGGACCCCTCCCCTGTTACCGGCCGGTAAGCAATGATGGCGGGCGACCATCCACACGGCGGGGGCTGAGGCAGCGGTGACGACTTTCGACGCAACGACCAGGGTGCACGCCTTCCGGGACGACGCCCTGGGAGAGCACGACGCCGTAGGCCTGGCCGCGGCGATCCGCCGGGGTGAGGTCGGCGCAGCCGAGGCCGCCCGCGACGCGGCGGAGCGGGTACGGGCGGTCGAGGCACGGCTGAACGCGGTCCAGGTGCACCTCGACGACCCGGCGCCCGCCACGGGTACGGGCGGTGCCTTCGCAGGGGTGCCGACCTACGTCAAGGACAACACCGACTACCGGGGACTGCCCACCGGCCACGGCAGCGCGGCCTTCACCCCGAAGACGGCGCGGCGCCACGCCCCCTTCGCCCGGCAGCTCCTGAGCACCGGTGTCACGGTGCTCGGCAAGACCCGGCTGCCCGAGTTCGGGTTCAGCCCGACCACCGAGTACGAGGACGCCGAGCCGGTGCGCAACCCGTGGCACACGGACCACTCGGCGGGCGGTTCCTCGGGCGGCAGCGCGGCGCTGGTGGCCGCCGGAGCGGTGCCGATCGCGCACGCCAACGACGGCGGCGGATCGATCCGGATACCCGCCGCCTGCTGCGGACTCGTCGGCCTCAAGCCGACCCGCGGCCGGACCGTGGCCAACGCCCAGAGCCGTCAACTGCCCCTGGACCTGGTCGCCGAAGGAATAGTGAGCCGCTCCGTACGGGACGCCGCCGCCTTCCTCGCCGCCGCCGAGACGTACCGGCGCAACCCGAAGCTGCCACCCCTGGGCCTGGTCGAAGGACCCTCGGCACGCCGCCTCCGCATCGGCTTCCTCATCGACTCCCCGAACGGCGTCCGTTCCGACGACCCCACCCGGGCGGCGGTCAAGGACACCGTGGCGGCGCTCGAACGCCTCGGCCACACCGTGGAGCCGGTCGAGCTGGCCGTCGACCCGAGCTTCACCGACGACTTCCTCACGTACTGGGGCATGCTGTCCTTCCTCCTCGGCGTCACCGGGCGCACCCTCGGCACGGACTTCGACCGCCGCCGGATGGACAGCCTCAGCCGCGGGCTGCGCGAGTCCTACCTGGCGACCTGGCGGCGGACCCCCGGCGTGCTGCGCCGGCTGAAGCGCACGAGGGAGGCGTACGCGGCGTCCTTCCGCGGGCTCGACCTGGTCCTCTCGCCCGTGCTCGCCCACACCACACCGCGGATCGGCCACCTCAGCCCGGCCGTCCCCTACCCGGCGCTGGTCGAACGGCTCCTCTCCTACGTGGCGTTCACCCCGGTCAACAACGTGGTCGGGACACCGTCGATCTCGCTGCCCGCCCCGAACGCCACCGAGCACGGGCTGCCGATCGGCGTCATGTTCTCCGCCCGCCCGGGCGCCGAACGCACCCTCCTGGAGCTCGCGTTCGAGCTGGAGGCCGACCGCCCCTTCCGCCGCATCCAGGACGTGTGAGGCCCCGGCATCCGGTGCTGCACGCACCGGACGCCGGGGCCGGCGGCACGGATCACGCCGAGGGTGCCGTCGCCAGGTCGAAGTGGTTCTTGACCTGGGCGGGGGTGAGCACCTTCGGGTAGACGGCGGTCTCGTCCAGCTGACCGGCGAACCGGTCACTCACCGGACGGCCCGGCCACCCGGCCAGGTTGTCGCCGCCGACGTGCCAGTAGCCCGTGTAGGCCCCGTGGGTGGCGACGCCGAGCGTGCCCTTGGGCCGCCCGTCGACGTAGAGCGCCATTCCGGCCGGCCCCTGGGTCGCGACCACGTGGTGCCAGCGGTTGTCGTTGTACGTCTCGAACCACTGCGTCGCGAGGGTGTAGGGCGATCCGGAGTACACGCCGAACACCAGACGGCCGGAGTCGGTCATGTAGAGCTGCTTGTCGTACTGGCCGCTCTGCCAGGTGGTGTGGCTGCCGAACCCGATCAGCTTGCCGCCGCGGGTGGTGCCGGTCTTGAACCACGTCTCCAGGGTGTAGGAGCCGCCCACCGTCTCGCGGTGGTCGCTGTAGACCTGCTGGCTGGTGCCGTTGAAGCCCATGGCCGTGCTGCTGCCCGTGACCGCGCCGGGCGTCTGCCGCAGCGCCGGCGCACCCACCTGGACACCGCTGGTGTTGCCGCCGCCGGAGGAGTCCGCCACGTACGGGCTGACGGTGTCGTCGTAGCGCCAGTACAGCGTGGCTCCGTCCGCACGGACCTGGTTCGGGTACGCCTGCACCGAGGCCGGGACGGTGACGGAGGCGGTGGCCGACAGCGCGCTCGTGTTGCCCGCACCGTCGGTGGCCGTGACCCGGTAGGTGTACGTCTTTCCGGCCGTGACCGCGGTGTCGTTCCAGGAAGCCTGCCGGCGCTCGAAGTCCAGGGAGTCGGCGGTCATCGTGTGGACGGGCGTGGCCGCGCCGTTGCGGTAGATCCGGTAGGTCAGCTTGCTGTCGTCGGCGTCGAGGCTGGTGCGCCAGCGGAGCTGGACCTCGCCCGGCCGGACGCTGCCGGCGCTCACGACCGGGGTGGTCGGCACGCCGGTGTCACCGGTGGACGCGAAGCGGGTCAGGCCCTGCTGGGGCTTGCCGTTGACGGTGGTGAACTCACCTCCGACCCACATGTACTTCGTGTCGCCCTTCGCCGCGACGGCCATGACGCGCGGGCCGACACCCTCGCCGATACCGCCGTTGACGGCCGGGAACCAGCCGAGCTTGCGGGTACCGGGGACGAACCCGTCCACCGGAGCGGGTGCGGTGCCCTTGTGGTGGGTGGGCTGCGCCATCAGGTAGCGGCGCTTCCCGTCGTCCGGGAACTCGCCCTCGGTGGCGCAGTTGTGCGCGTGGGAGGAGATGTACAGCACGCCGTCGTACGGCAGCACGTTCTGGGTCGCGCCCAGGCAGCGGTCGCGCCACCGCTCCCCGAAGTCGCTGAGGTCGAAGGCGGCGCGACCGTCGAAGACGCCTCCGGAGTTCCCCTGGTTGCCCGTGTAGAAGCTGGTCCCGTCGGTGGCGATGTCCATGACGACCGAGAGGGGGTGGAAGCTGTTGTACGTCTTCTTCACCGCACCGGATGCCGCGTCCGCCACGGCGAGTGCATGGCTGTTCGCGCCGTTGAGGGTGAAGAAGTCGCCGCCCAGCAGCACGTTCTTGCCGTCCGGAGTGAGCTCGATGGCCCGCCCCGACTCGTCGGCGTTCGCGGTGAAGGGCCGCAGGGCGCCGGTCGCGGCGTCGACCGCGGCGAACTTCTGGCGGGACTGGCCCTGGACGGTGCCGAAGTCGCCGGCCGCGTACAGCGTGTCCCCGGATACGGCGAGCGCGCGCACGGTGGCGGAGAAGCCCGGGTGGAAGGCCGCCTTCGGGGTGCAGCCGGCGATGTCGATCGCGGCGACGTTGGAGACCTTCACTCCGTTGACGGCGCCGAACCGTCCACCCGCGTAGAGGGTCTTCTTGTCCTTCGAGACGACCAGGGAGCGCACGGTGGCGGTACTGCTGGTGGCGGTGAAGGAGAGCTTGCACGAGGTGGGGTTCCCCGTCGCGGCGTCCAGCGCGGCGAAGTTCACCGCCTGCTGCGGCGAGCCGGACGCGCCGGCGGGCGGACGGAGCTCGGAGAAGGTGCCGCCGGTGAACACGGTCCCGTTCACCTGGGTCATCGCCCACACGATGCCGTTGGTCTGCCAGGCGGGCAGGTTGTCGGCGGTGAAGGACACCGGCGGCGTGATGGCCGAGGCGTGCGGTGTCACGACCACGGCGATCCCGGCACCGGCACCCGCCAGCGACAGCACGACGGCAGCGGTCAGCACTCTGGACCTGCGTCTTTCGGTCACCATCAGCACCTCAAGTATCAAGGATTGGACGAGGGGTTGGCGAAAGGGTGCCAGAGGAGAGCGCCGGAGAATTCGGACAAATGGAAATGCGTGCCGAGATGCCGGACCGTTACCTGACGACTACACTTGACGGACAGTCAAGTGTGTTGCAAATCAAGGGGGTTGATTCGACGGGAGGCGAGCTGTGCGGCTCGCGGTTTCCGCTCCGTTATCGAATCGAAATAAAATCTCTTGCGCCGGTGGAGCATTGACGAATATTCAGTCAGGAAGCGCTGTCACGGATTGAAATCAAGCTGCCGCAGGCGGTGATCCGACGGCGGGCGGGTAAGGCCGTACACGGGCGATGACCAGGGCGACGTCGTCGGCCGCGTCGGGGTGGCGCAGCGCGGCCAGCAGCCTGTCGCAGGTCGCCTCCGGGGGGAGGCCGGGATCGGTGAGGAGGCTGAGGAGCAGGTCGAGGCGTTCGTCCAGGGCGTCGTCCCGGGTTTCCACGAGGCCGTCGGTGTACAGGACCAGCCGGTCCCCGGGGAGCAGGTCCAGGACGGTGTTCTCGAAGCCGGCGCCGCTGAGGCCTCCCGTGCCGAGCGGCACGCCGGCGGGCAGGCCGACCAGTTCGGGGGCCATGCCCGACCGGACGATCACGGGGGGAGGGTGCCCGGCGAGGGCGACGCGGCAGCGGGAGCCGTGCGGGTCCCAGGTGGCGTAGACGCAGGTTGCGAAGGTCCCCTCCAGGTCGGCGGTGATGCGGTCGAGGTGGCCCAGGACCTCGGCCGGGTCGAGGCCGAGGTTCGCCAGGGTGCGCGTGGCCGTGCGCAGCTGTCCCATCGTCGCGGCCGCGTGGACACCGTGACCCATGACGTCGCCGACCACGAGCGCGGTCCTGTCCCCGGGCTGGGGGATCGCGTCGAACCAGTCGCCGCCGATCCCGGCGGCCGCCGCCGCGGGCTGGTAGCGGTAGGCGATCTGGAGGCCCGCGGACCGGGGCGGGGGCCGGGGGAGCAGGTGCCGCTGCAGGGTCAGGGCGGTGTCGGTGGCGTGCTGGTACCAGCGGGCGTTGTCGATGGCGATCGCGGCGCGGGTGGCCAGCTCGCCCGCCAGGGTGACGTCGTCGTGGCCGAAGGCGAGCGGATTGCGGGCGCGCAGGAGGCCGAGGGCGCCGAGCACCTGGCCGCGGGCGGTCAGCGGTACGACCAGGTAGGAGTGTGCGCCCTCCCGGGCCAGGAGGTCAGCGGCGGCCGCGTCGCGCGCGATGTGCGCCAGGTCCGTGCCGGTGATGTGCGAGACCAGCACGGGACGTCCGGTGCTCACACAGCGTGTGACCAGCCGCTCGGCCGGATAGGTGATGCGCTCGCCCACCGGGTCGGCGGCGCGGACGGAGTCCGTCTCGTAGGCCGCGGCCACGGCCATGGCCACGAAGAGGGCCTCCCCCGTCCGAGGGCCGGGCGCCGGGGCCTCACTGCCTTCCAGGACGGAGTCGAGGACGTCGACCGAGGCCAGGTCGGCCAGGTCGGACACGACGAGGTCGGCGAGCTCGCGGGCCGTGCGCACCAGGTCCAGTGTGGTCCCGACGGTCACCGACGCCCGGGCGATGAGGTCCAGGCGCCTGCGCGCTTCGACGGCCTCTCCGGCCGCGCGGTAGCTGTCGGTGACGTCCACCACCATCACGGCGAGACCGATCACCCGGCCGCTCCGGTCCTCCAGCCGGTAGTAGGAGCCCGACCAGGCATGTTCCTGATGCGGATCGGCGGGCGTAAGCCCGATTCCGTACTGGTCCAGCAGCGGTACCCCGGTGTCCAGCACCTGGCGCATGGCGGCTTCGATCACGTCCGTGTCCAGGAAGGGCAGTGCCTCACGGGGTGTGCGGCCCAGATGTTTCCCGGCGGGCACGCCGTTGATCCGCTCCAGCGTCGGATTGACCAGGACGTAGCGCAGGTCGGTGTCCAGCACCGCCAGCCCGAGCGGCGACTGCGCCACCAGCGGCACCGACAGGGCCAGCTCGCGCTCCACGCCCCGCAGAACGGCTTCGTCGCAGGCGATGCCCAGGGCGTACACACCGCCGTGCTCGTCCTGCAGCCGCATGTTGCGGAACTCCACCAGCCGTGTGGAGCCGTCCTTGCGCCGCACCGGGAAGACGCCTGCCCAGGCCCCGTCACCGGCCATGACCTTCGCGAACAGTTCGACGACCAGACCGACGTACTCGTCGGCCACCAGGAGTCCGGCCGCGTGGCGGCCCAGCGCCTCCTCGGCCGACCAGCCGAACAGCTCCTGCGCCTGGGGGCTCCACAACGTGATCCGCCCGCCGGCGTCCAGGACCACCGCGGCCACGCTCAGCACGTCCAGCAGTCCGCCCGGCTCGGAGGGAACCACTCTCACCGGGCCGGGCCCGGCCCGGAACGCCTCGGACGTGGCCACGACGGGACCTCCTTCACCCACTGCGGCGGGGCCGGGACCTGATCATCCGGTCCCGCACCCGCCCTCGGCCCTCATCCCATCCTCCTACCGCCCGGTTCCGGCGGCAGCCTCCACGTGGGGCCTTGCCGTGGTTCGGCGCGTGCGGGTGGTGGGAGGCGGGGGGCCGGGCGGGCCGGGGCAGCGCGTCGCGGACGGCCGCACCGCTGCGGCCTCCCGGCAGGGGACAGGGCTCGCCGCAGGGGGCGGACGACAGCTCGTGCCTGGTAACGCCCGGGAAACATTCCGTCGGCTCGAATGGCCGCGGCGGGTCACGGTGACCCGCCGCGGGCGTCGAGTCCGCGTCGTGATCGCGAGGTTTCGCCATGGGTTCTTCTGCCGGTCGTCCACGAGTGTCGCGCAGGTCCCTGCTCGCTGCCGGTACAGCCGTCGGGTTGCCCGGTGTGCTGTCGGTGCCGGCTGCCGCCGCGCCGCAGCGCAGGCACCCGGCAGACGGTCACCTTGTCCTGGACTACCGACCGAGCCAGCCCACCGGCTGGCCGGACATGCCCGGCAAGGCGCCCGGGACGCTGGGCGGGCACACCGCTTCCGCGGACTTCACCTTCAACGGAGTCCCGCACCGCGTGGCCCTCCTCCCGTCCGGGCGGAACGGGGCCTCCACCGACCCCGTCTACGAGGGCGTTCCCGCGGACCCGGCCGTCGGCTTCGAGAAGGAACTCGCCGCCGCGTTCGGCGCGCACTACGCATTCCGCTACACGGGCGGATTCCGGGGACAGGGGGAGTTCCGCGTCCAGTCGTACGGCGTCTTCGCCACCGAGGGGACACAGGAGCAGCCGGGAGCCACGTTCGGGGGCGGGTTGTACGTCGTGTACGAGGCCGACACGCGCGCCGGCGATCCGGACATCCACGAAACCCTGCGCTGGATCCAGGTGGTCCGCCAGTCCGGGACCATCGGGAACCGCCACGAGGTCGACAACATCGGCAGGGCGAACCCCTTCTACATGGACGGCGGGCTGACCTCGATCCACGGCACCGAGGTCTGCAACTTCCACGACACCTCGCAGATCTCGCTGGACGCCCGTGTCGACCTCGACGAGGAGTTCCTGGCCGAGACCTTCCTGACGCACGACACCGGCAACAGGGACCGATCGGGCCGGGCCGTCGTGCAGGTTCTCGGCGGGATCAGGTGGGGATGGCGGGTGCGGCGGGTGGGATGACCGCCACGTCCCGCCTCCGGTGGGTGCGCGTGTCACGGCGCGGCCAGGGCCTCCGTGGGCGAGAGCCGGGAGGCGCGTACGGCCGGATACAGGCCGGCCAGGGTGCCGATGGCCAGGGTGGCGGCGATGCCGCCGAGGACCGCCCGGACGGGTATCACCGCGGGCCAGCCCTGGGAGACGGCGTACCCGGTGGTCAGGACGGCTCCGAGCAGTACGCCGCCCGCCCCGCCCAGGGCGGACAGCAGCACGGATTCGGCGAGGAACTGGGTGCGGATGTGCCCCCGGGTGGCGCCCAGGGAGCGGCGCAGGCCGATTTCGGCACGGCGTTCCAGGACCGAGATGACCATGGTGTTGGCCACTCCCACGCCTCCGACGAGCAGGGCCACCGCGCCGAGGCCGAGCAGAAGGCCCGTGAAGGCCTGACCGGCGGCCTGTTTGGCGACGAGGGCGTCGGAAGGCCGGGAGACCTTGACCTCGTTCGGTGCCCGGGGATTGGCGGTGGTGCCGAGGACGGCTGCGACCGCTTCCACATCGGCGTCCTTGCTGCGGACGTAGACGCGGGTGGGCCGGCCGTCGAAGCGCAGTACGGTCTCGGCGGCAGGCCAGCCGACGAGGGCCGCGGAATCCAACTCCGGTGCGAGGACGACGGGTTCGAGGATCCCGATGACGGTGAACCACCGCCCGCCGATCACCACGCGGGTGTCCGGGTGGGGGCCGCCGATGCCCAGGCGTTCGGCGGCCCCGGCTCCGAGCACGGTCACGGGGTGCCTGCCGGTGGCCGCGTTGAGCCAGGTGCCGCTGCGCAGTCGGGCCCCGGTGGCGGAAGGGAGGCCCGTCCGTACCGCGTACGCGGTGATGCCGCCGTTGTCCGTTTCGGGGATCCTCTCGGTGCGGAAGACGTCGGCATCGGGAAGCTCGCCGATGGCCGACGTGGAGGTGACCGGCCGAATGCGGGAAATCATCCCTTCCGCGGTGGCCGGGAGCCGGGCCGTGCCTCCGGTCAGGGTGTCACCCGGGGCCACGGTGAGCAGGTTGGTCCCGAGGGTGGCCAGGGTGCGATCGAGCTCGGCGCGGGAGGACGAGGAGACCCCCACCACGGCGACCATGGCCGCGATGCCCATGGCGATTCCGAGCGCGGAGAGCACGGCCCGCGTCGGGCGGGTCCGCAGGCCCACGGCGCCGACCCTGACCACGTCTGCGGGCCTCATCCGTGACGGTCGCAGGACGCCGGCGGTCATCGGCTCACGTCCACTGCCGGGGCCTGCGCTCGGCGTACCTCACCGATGACCCGGCCGTCGCGCATGCGCACCTGCCGGGGCAGGGACGCGGCGAGCGCACGGTCGTGGGTGATGATCACGACGGTGGTGCCGGAGGCGTGGAGCTCCCGCAGCAGGCCAATCACCGTCTGCCCGGAGGCCGAGTCCAGTGCCCCGGTCGGTTCGTCGGCGAGCAGCAGCGCCGGGTCGCCCGCCACGGCACGGGCGATGGCCACGCGCTGGCGCTCGCCGCCGGACAGCTCGTGCGGGTGATGGTCCATGCGGTGACCGAGCCCGACGCGTTCGAGTGCCGCCGCCGCACGGCGCCTGCGCCCGGCGGGCCGCAGCCCGCGGTAGAGCAGCCCGTCGGCCACGTTGTCCAGGGCCGATGTCCCGGCGGCGAGGTGGAACTGCTGGAAGACGTACCCGATCAGGGAGGCACGCAGCGCGGACAACGCGTCGTCGGACAGCGCCCCGGCATCGTGGCCGGCGACGTGTACGCGACCGGTGGTGGGCCGGTCCAGGGTGCCGAGCAGGTTCAGCAGGGTGGACTTGCCGGAGCCGGAGGGCCCGACGATGGCGGTGAGTTCACCGGGGGCAATGCTCAGGGAGACCCCGTCGAGGGCGGTCACACCGCCGGGGTGGGTCTTGGTCACGTCCGTCAAGGTGATCACTTGGGTACACCCACCCTGACGCCCTGGGAGATGCCGCTGCCGGAGATCTCCACCCGGCCTTCGGCGAAGAGCCCCGTGGTGACGGGGAGGTATGCCGAGGTCGTCCCCTTCACCAGCTCCACCCCGAAGCCGCCCTCGGCGAGGGCGAGCAGCGCGGAGACCGGCACGGTGAGGACGTTCTCGCGGGTGTCCGCGGTGAAGGCCACGTGGACTCCGGCCTCGTCGTACGCGCGGACGGCCTCGCGGGCCTCGGCACCGGCCGGAACGACGATGACCCTGAGCTTCGTCTCCGCCTTCTTCTGCCCCTCGGCGGGCTTGGACACGGTGGACACCTCGGTGATGGTGCCGCCGACCACGGCTCCGTCCGGGAGCGTGACCTTGACGGGACCACCCTGCTCGGCCAGCCGCCGGTCGGAGGAGTCCAGCTCCGCCGTGACGGCCCTGGCGGTGCCGGTGTACGTCAGCACGCTCCGGCCCGGTCCGGTCTGTTCCCCCGGCTCCGCCTTCAGGCCGGCGACCCGGATCGCGTCGGCGGTGAAGACGACACTGCCGGGCTCCACGGTTCCGGTCTTCTTCAGGCCGAGGTCGTCCTGCCATCGCCGCACGGCTTTCGCCGTGGCCCCGGTGTACTCCTCGTCGGGCGTGAACCCGGAGTAGCCGAGTGCGGAGAGATTTTCCTCCAGCTGCCTGACGTCGGGTCCCTCCGAGCCCTTCGCCAGGGCACGGTAGGCCAGCAGCGATCCGTACAGCACCACCACGGGCTGGTTGTCCACCGCGTACAGGGCCTGGCCGCGGTTGATCTCCGTGCCCGGGCCGGGCAGCCGGGTGAGAGTGCCGGGAAGCCGTCCGAACGCGGTCCGCTCCGTACCGAAACCAAGCCGGGCGTCGGCGCTCCTGGTGTCCGTGAGCGTCTGCCGGAGCACCTCGACCGTCGCCGGCGGCAGGCCGTCCGCCGCCTTGCCACCGGCACTTCCGCTGCGGTCCGGGGCGAGGACGGCGACCGTTCCCGCGCCGGCCGCGGCCAGGACGAGGACGGCGGCCGTCACCTTCGTGGGCCGTCGCGTACGGTGTCGCCGCCGGCCGGGCCGGGCCGGCGCCGGGTCCCCCCGCTGCTCGTCGAAGGGCTCGTCGGGGTGGGTGACCGTCACTGGGCGCTCCCCGCCTTCCGGCGCTCGCCCGGGGCGCCGCCGCACTTCTTCCAGGCGTTCTCGAAGTCGGGGTCCTCGGCCTGCTCGGGGCCGATATCGATGCCCTGGCCCTCCTTGGGGTCGGCGAAGTCCGCGACGCCGTTCCCGCGCATGCACCGCGCGAGGTCGAGCATGGCCTTGCGGTCCTCGGAGTCGTTCCGTTCGGCGGGGGCCGGCGGCGCGAGCGGGCGGCACGCCTCGACGGCCCCATCGGCCTTCTCCTTGTTCGAGCCGTCGACGGAGAGCCCGATGCCCTGGCCGGGCTTGGGGTCCGCCACGTCCAGACCCTGCTGCCGCAGGCACCGCGCGTACCTCAGGTTCATGTCGTCCCTGCTCAGACCGGGAGCCGAACTGCTCCTCGGGCTCTTGGCGCTGCTGTTCGCGGAGGCCACCCCGCTGCCGTCCGGCCCTGACCCGCATGCGGTGAGCGTCAGGGCCAGGGCGGCCAGGGACAGGGCCGCGACAAGGCCGGGGGTACGTGTGCGAGACATCTGGGGCATCTCCTTGCCGATGGGCCGGCGGGGTGCCGGCCGACGGACGGGATGCAACACCCGGCGCCGTTACCCCACTGTTTCCCCGTCGGGACCCCCGACCCCGGAGAACGCTGTGGACGATCCCTTACGGGAAGGAAACGATCCCCTGGGCAACCATGGACACGAGAAGCCGCAGCCCGCCGGACGGGCGGTGGCCCCGGGGGAAGGACGGCGACGGATGCGGGTCCTGGTGGCGGAGGACGAGCGGCTGCTCGCCGACGCGATCGCGGAATGGCTCAGGCAGGAGACGCACGCGGTCGACGTCGCGTACGACGGCGCGGCGGCGCTCGAGCGAGCCGGCGTCAACGACTACGACGTGATCGTCCTGGACCGGGACCTTCCGCTGGTGCACGGCGACGAGGTCTGCGCCCGGCTCGTCGCATCCGGCGGTCAGCCGCGGCTGCTGATGCTCACCGCCGCCGTCGAGGTCACTGACCGCGTCGCCGGGCTCTCCCTCGGCGCCGACGACTACCTCACCAAGCCCTTCGCCTTCCCGGAACTCGCAGCCCGGATCCTCGCACTCGGGCGGCGTTCCCGCCCGGCCGCACCACCGGTGCTCCGCCGCCGGGGCATCACGCTGGACCCGGCGCGCCGCGAGGTGTTCAGGGACAACCGTTACGTACCGCTGGCGAAGAAGGAGTTCGCCGTCCTGACGGAGCTGCTGCGTGCCGACGGTGCGGCCGTCTCCACCGAACACCTCCTGGAGAAGGTGTGGGACGAGCACACGGACCCCTTCACCGGAGCCGTCCGCCTCACCGTACTCAAACTCCGCCGCAAGCTCGGCGACCCGCCCGTCATCGAGACCGTCCTGGGCGTGGGGTACCGGATTCCGTGAAGAAGCGCCCCATCACCCTGCGCGCCCGGCTCACCCTGCTCTACGGCGGGCTGTTCTTCGCCGCCGGCGTCGTCCTGCTCGGTGTCACCTACGTCCTGTTCGCCCAGCAGCTCGACCGAGGCGCGGACCTCAGCGTCCATTCGGACTCCGCCTCCGGCTCCGGTTCCGGCGGCAACGAGGCCCCGAGGCAGGACACCCCGCCCGAGAACCTCAACTGGGTGGCCGGCGAGGAGAAGAGACTGCACGACGCCGCGACCGCCTCGCTCATCACCCAGGGCGGCATCGCGCTGACCCTCGTCGGCGGCGTCGCGGCGGGCTTCGGCTGGCTCATCGCCGGCCGGGTGCTGGCTCCCCTCCACCGGGTCACCGACACCGCTCGCCGCATCGCCTCCGCGCCGGCCGCCGACCGCGGCCTGCACGAGCGGATCGCGCTCGACGGGCGGGACGACGAGGTGAAGGACCTCGCCGACAGCTTCGACCTCATGGTCGAACGGCTCGACCGCTCCTTCGACGGCCAGCGCCGCTTCGTCGCCAACGCTTCCCACGAACTGCGCACCCCGCTGACCGTGGGCCGTGCCCTCGTCGAGCTGGCCATGCACCGCAAGACCGCCTCCCCCGACGTGAAACGGCTCGGTGAGGACCTCCTGGAGATCAACGCCCGGCACGAGCGGCTCATCAGCGGACTGCTGCTGCTGGCCGGATCCGAGCACCGCGTCCCGGAACGGCAGCCCGTCGACCTCGCGGACGTGGTCGCCCATGTGACCGTCCAGAGCGGCCCCGAGGCGGGAAGGGCCGGGATCACCCTGTACGAGGACGCCGGCCCGGCCCCCACCACCGGGGACGCCCTGCTGCTCGAACGGATCGTCCAGAACCTCGTGGAGAACGGCATCCGGCACAACAGCGGCGTCGGCGGCTGGGTGCGGGTCGCCAGCCGCACCCGCGAGGACGGCCGGGCCGAGATCGAAGTGAGCAACACGGGCCCGGACGTGCCGTTGTACGAGGTGCCCACCCTGTTCGAACCGTTCCGCCGCCTCGGCACCGAGCGCCTCGTCACCGCGAAGGGCGCCGGCCTCGGCCTGTCGGTCGTGCGCTCGGTGGCCCGTGCCCACGGCGGCGACGTCACCGCGCACCTGCGCCCCACCGGGGGCCTGACGGTATCGGTCACGCTGCCGCGGTCCTCCGTGTAGCCGTGGCTGCGACCTCCCCCAAGCTCTCGGCTTCGCTCGAGCAGGGGGGACCCCCATCCCGGCCCGGAGTCTCAGGCGGCCTCCGGGGCGGTGTGCTCGTGCTCGCAGGCGTCGTCGATCCCGTACGTCTCCCAGGCCGGGAAGTCGTCCTCGGCGGGCACGGGCTCGCCGGGGTCGAGCAGGCAGGCTTCGAGAGCTGCCCGGAAGGCCTCGGGGCGCAGTCCGGTGCCGATGAAGACGAGTTCCTGGCCCTGGGCGGTGTCCGGGCCGAGGGCGCCCGAGGGTTCGAAGCGGGCCACCGAGCCGGCCTGTGACCACAGGCCGGTGACCCGGGGGCGGCTGGCGAGCCGGAAGAAGCCCTTGGAGCGCAGGATCCGGCCGAAGGTGCCGCTGTCCAGGCCCTTGGTGACGAAGGTCCACAGGCGGCCGGGGTGGAAGGGCCGGCCGGAGCGGAAGACGAGGGAGGAGATGCCGTACTCCTCCGTCTCCGGAACGTGGTCTCCGTTGAGCTCCTTGACCCACCCGGGTGCCTGCTGGGCACGTTCGACGTCGAACAGGCCGGTGCCCAGCACCTGTTCGAGGGCCACGTGGCCGCGTACGGCCGGCACGATCCGGGCCTCGGGGTTGAGGCGGGCCAGAGCGGCACGCAGCCGTGCCGCCTGGTTCGGCCCGACCAGGTCGAGCTTGTTGAGCACGATGACGTCGGCGAATTCGACCTGGTCCATGAGGAGGTCGCTGACGGTGCGTTCGTCGTCCTCGTACTGGTCGAGGCCGCGCGCGGCCAGTTCGTCGCCGCCGGCGAGTTCCGGCAGGAAGTTCGCCGCGTCGACGACGGTGACCATGGTGTCGAGGCGGGCCAGGTCGCCGAGGGTGGCTCCGTCGTCGCGGGGGAAGGAGAACGTCGCGGCGACCGGCATGGGCTCGGAGATGCCGCTGGACTCGATGAGCAGGTAGTCGAACCGGCCCTCGCGGGCGAGGCGGTCGACCTCTTCGAGCAGGTCGTCGCGCAGGGTGCAGCAGATACAGCCGTTGGTCATCTCGACCAGGCGTTCCTCGGTGCGCGACAGGGCGGCCTCACCGCCGCGGACGAGCGCGGCGTCGATGTTGACCTCGCTCATGTCGTTGACGATGACAGCGACCCGCAGCCCCTCGCGGTTGCCGAGGACGTGGTTGAGCAGGGTGGTCTTTCCCGCGCCGAGGAACCCGGACAGGACGGTCACGGGCAGTCGGTCGTACGTCGTCATGGCCGGCTCAGTCCTCGGGACGGAGCAGGCCGCGCTCGTACGCCTTCACCAGGCGCTGCGGCACCCGGTACACGGAGCCGTCGACCGTGACCGGGACGAGCTGCGGCGTGGTGGCCTTCCACTGCGCGCGGCGGTGCCGGGTGTTGCTGCGGGACATCTTCCGCTTGGGGACAGCCATGGGGAGCTCCTGGGTGAGTGGTGAGGTGTCGTCGGCGACACTATATGGAAATGGATTCCATTACCAATTGCGTTCGCCGGCAGGGATCGGTGCGGGGGTCGGGGCGGGGGTCGGTGTGGGCATCGGGATCTCGAAGTGGACCGTTCCGTAGCCGCCGTGCTCGCCCGTCGTGCGGGCGTCGAAGACCTCGGTGGCGAGGCTGCGCCAGAACCCCTCCGCGCCGGGGATGTCGACGTTCGTGTGCAGGTAGATGCGCTCGTATCCGGGGACGCCCGCCGCGAACGCGCAGGCCGTCCGGACCATGGCGCGGGCCAGTCCGTGCCGGCGGTGTCCGGGGCGCACGTACACGCGGAGGAGCTGCGCCGTGCTGCCCGACGGGTAGAGCTCGGCGAGCCGTCGCGGGTGCGGCGGGTGCGCGGGGCCCCGGGAGTGCACGGCGGTCGTGCCCACCACCCGGCCGGAGTGCACCGCCACGACGAGGGTGTGGCGCGGGTGGCGCAGGTAGGTGCCGTGGATGTCGATGACATCGGAGTGCCACTGGGGGGCGTAGCCGTAGTCGAACTCCCGGTAGAAGGTGTCGAGCATGACGCTGCGCGCGCCGTCGACGTCTCCCGGTTCTGCGTGCCGTACCACGTACGGGCCCACTTCTTGATCCTGTGTCAGATCCTTCATCGCTCCGCTCCCTCTCCGGTTCCGGGAGCGGCAGGCTATCCCGGGAAGCGTCCTATTGGAAATGAAAACGCTTTCAGATAACGTCTCCTTCGCCGGTTCGGACGCCTCCTGCCAGGTGGTCCGTGCCGCACGCATGCCCGAGAGCCGTGATGGCGATCTGAGAAGGAGTCCCGTGGGACATCTGCTGGTTGTCGAGAGCTGGGTGGGGTCGATGAGCAGGCTGCTGCCCAGGGCGATCCGAGAAGGCGGGCACGAGTTCACCTTCGTCACCCGGGACCTGCACCACTACCTGCGTGCAGCCCCCGCCGACGGGGCGCATCCGCTGCTCGCGGCACGCAACCTCGTCACCGCGGACACCAACGACACGGACACGCTGCTGCCGCACCTGGAGCGGCTGCACGGGGTGTTGGGCTTCGACGGTGTCGTCTCCTCCTGCGACTACTACCTGCCGGCGGTGGCGCGTACCGCCGAGCGGCTGGGCCTGCCCGGGCCCACCCCCGAGGCGGTCGAGGCCGCGTGCCGCAAGGACCTGACCCGCCGGGTGCTGGCGCAGGCCGGGGTGTCCGGGCCGCGCTTCGCGGTCTGCGGAGACGTGGCGGAGGCGGCGAAGGCCGCCCGGGAGATCGGCTACCCGCTGGTCGTCAAGCCCGTGGACCTGTGCGCCGGGATGCTGGTGCGCGAGGTCCGCGACGCCGGAGAACTGGACCTGGCCTGCCGGGCGCTGTCCGGGTTCCCGGTCAACGCGCGCGGTCAGGACCGCAGCCCCGTGTTCCTCCTCGAAGAGCTCCTCACGGGGCCCGAAGTCAGCGTCGAGACCGTCTCGTTCGACGGCGCCACGCACGTCGTGGGCGTGACGGACAAGAGCATCGGCGGGGCTCCCGCCTTCATCGAGACCGGCCACATGTTCCCGGCGGCCATCGGCCCGTCGCAGGCGGCGGACGCGGCCGGGACCGCCGTACGCGCCATCAAGGCCCTCGGACTGGACCGGGCGGTCTGCCACACCGAGATCAAGCTGACTCCAGCCGGACCCAAGGTGGTCGAGGTCAACCCCCGGCCGGCCGGCAACCGGATCACCGAGCTGGTCCGCCACGTCACGGGCATCGACCTCGCCGCCGCCTGCGTGGACGTGGCCCTCGGCCACACCCCGGACCTCACTCCGCGGCCGACCGGCGTGGCGAGCGCCGCCATCGCCTTCCTGCTGCCCGAAGCCTCCGGAGTCCTCACCGGCATCGAGGGCGCGGACGGCGTCCGCGACCAGCCCGAGGTGCTGGAACTCACCCTCACCGAGCCGGGACGCACCGTACGCGCCGCCACGAGCAACAACGAATACCTCGGACACGTCATGACCGCCGACACCGAGGGCGCCGGCGCGCGGCGCAGCGCCGAGCGGCTGCTGGCCGGCCTGCGCCCCACGTACGCGGAGTGTCCGGACGAGCTGCCGGCGGCGGTGGTGTCCGCGTGACCGCGCCGACCCTGCACGCACCGTGCGTCCACACGGTCGACCAGCTCATCGACAGCGTACGCACCGGCGACTACGGCCCCGACCCGGACCGGGAACGCATCGCGCTCGCCTTCACCACCGCCCAGGCGGTACGCCACGAAGGCCGCTCGCACGGATACCGCAACGAGGTCCTCAGCCTGCGGCTGGCCGCGGCCGTCGGATCCTGCGCCGTGGAGCCGGGTGCGCTGCCCGCGTCCGCGCTGGACGAGTGCGTCGGCGCCACCGTGGCCGAGCTCCTCGGCCACCCGCTCCTGCCGGTGCGGATCGCCGCGCTCGACGCCTACCTGATGCACGCGCGACCCCACGCCCCCGAACACGGTGCCCGGCCCCACACCGTGCCGGGCGGCAGCTCGCTCCAGCGGTCCCGGGCCCGGGCCCGGGCGGTCGTCGACCTGCTGCCGACGGAGCGGCCCCGAACCGTACTGGTCATCGGCGTCGTCAACTCCCTCCTGGAACAACTGCGCGCCCGTGGTGTCGACTACGTGCCCTGCGACCTCAAGGGCGGCACCACCGAATGGGGGGAGCCCGTCCGCACGGACGCCCTCGCCGAGCTGGAGCGCGGCGACGCGATCCTCGCCTCGGGCATGACCCTCGGGAACGGCACCTTCCAGCCGCTGCTCGACCACGCCGCCGCCACCGGCAAGCCCCTCGTCATGTTCGCCCAGACCGGCAGCGCCGTCCTGCCGCGCTTCCTCGGAGCCGGGGTGAGCGCCGTGTGCGCCGAGCCGTACCCCTTCTTCTGGCTCGACGGCGGTCCCGGAGTCATCCACCGGTACGGAGGTGCCCGGTGATCGCCGCCGCACCTCTGCTGCACCGCCCGTCGGCCGGGGCCGCCAACCCCGACCTGCTTCCGCTGGTCGGCCGCACGCCGCTGGCCAGGGTCCGTACCGAACTCCCTTATGCCCACCCCGGTTTCTGGGCGAAGCTCGAATGCCTCGGCGCGGGCGGCATGAAGGCCAGGTCCGCCGTCTCCATGCTCCTCGGTGCCCGGCGGCGCGGCGACCTGCGCCCCGGCGCCCCGGTGGTCGAGTCGACCTCCGGCACGATGGGCGTCGGACTCGCCTTCGCCGGCCAGGCCCTCGGCCACCCCGTCATCCTGGTCGGCGACACCGAACTCGAACCGTCCATGCGCCAGTTGCTGCGCGCATACGGTGCCCGGCTGGAGCTGGTCGAACGGCCCGCCCCCGAGGGAGGCTGGCAGGCGGCCCGGATCTCGCGCCTGCGTGAGGTCCTGCGACAGCTGCCGGACGCCTACTGGCCCGACCAGTACAACAACCCCGACAACGCGGCCGGGTATCGGTCCATGGCGACCGAACTGTGCGGTCAGCTCGACCACTTGGACATCCTGGTGTGCAGTGTCGGCACCGGCGGCCACAGCGCCGGACTGGTCGGTCCGCTCAGACGCCGCTGGCCGGGGCTGAAGGTCATCGGTGTCGACTCCGTCGGTTCGACCATCTTCGGCCAGCCCGCCCGGCCCCGCCTGATGCGCGGGCTCGGCAGCAGCATCCACCCCGGCAACGTCGCGTACGACGCCTTCGACGAGGTGCACTGGGTGGGTCCGGCCGAGGCCGTCGACGCCTGCCGCAGGCTCGCCCGGGGCAATTTCGTCAGCGGCGGCTGGAGCACCGGAGCCGTCGCCCTGGTCTCCGCCTGGGCCGCTCGGGTCGAGTCCGGTGCGGTCGTCGCGACGGTCTTCCCCGACGGTCCGCACCGCTACCTCGGTACGGTCTACGACGACGACTTCTGCCACACCCACGGCCTGGACCGGACCGAACTCGCGGTCCGTCCGCTGGAGATCCGCCGGCCCTGGGCTGCCGAGGCGAGCGGCTGGGCCCGCTGCCGCACCGTCGTGGACCCGGTGCCGTCCGCCCGTCCCCGTGTTCCCGCACCCGCCCACGCCGGCGGTATCGCATGAAGCTCACCTGGCACACCACGGAACTGGAACTGGCCGAGCCGCTGCGCATCTCCCGCTCGGTGATGGCCCGCCGCGACGCCGTCTGGGTCGCGATCGAACACGGCGGACTGCGCGGCTGGGGTGAAGCCCTCAGCAGCGACTACCTCGGACTGCCCACCGACCGGATCGTGAAGCACCTCGCCGCCTCGCGCCCGGGCATCGAGCGCCTCCCCGACCCGGAGACGGCATGGGACGACCCTGGCGCGGGGGCCCTGGAGGCCCTGCCGGCCGGTGTCCTCGCCGCGGTCGAGGCGGCCCTGCTCGACCTGGTCGGCAAGCGGGCCGGCCAGGCGGCCCACCAGCTGCTGGGCACGCCTGCCGCACCGGCGGCGGCGACCGCCCGTACGATCGGCATCGTCCCGCCCGTGACGGCGGCCGCGCAGGCCGCACGCCTCGCGGCGAGCGGATTCACGGTTCTGAAGGTCAAGGCCGGATCCCCCGACCCGGCGGTGGACCTCGCCCGGGTGGAGGCCGTACGCACCGGAGCCCCCGGTGCCGGGCTGCTGCTCGATCCCAACGGGGCGTGGACCGAACGCCAGGCCCTCGATCTGCTGCCGCGCTTCGCCGGGCTCGGCGTCACCGCGGTGGAACAGCCCATCGCGCCGGGCCGCCCCGAAGCACTGGCCCGGGTCGCGAAGGAATCGCCCGTCCCCGTCATCGCCGACGAGGACGCGGTCTCCTACGAGGACGCCGTGGCGCTCGCCGGCCGTGTCCACGGCGTCAACGTCAAACTCGCCAAATGCGGCGGGGTGAGGGCGGCGCTGCGCATCCACGACGCCCTGCGCGGCAGCGGCACCGACCTGATGCTCGGCTGCCTCACCGCCAGCTCGCTGGGCATCGCCCCCGCCGTGCACCTCGCCGACCGCGCCCGCTGGGTGGACCTCGACGGCCACCTCCTGCTCACCGACGACCCCTGGGACGGCATCGGCGGGTCCGAGGGCACCGTACGGGCCGCGGACCGGGCCGGTCTGGGCGTCAGACGCACCCACCGGGAGGCCCTGCGGTGAGAACGATCGCCGCCGTACGGAGCTTTCCGGCCGCCGTGCGCCTCCTCCTCGTCAACCAGCTCGGCGTCAACACCGGCTTCTACCTGCTGATCCCGTACCTCGCCACCCATCTCACCGACGACCTCGGCCTGTCGGCGGCGGTCGTCGGCGTGGTCCTCGGGCTGCGCAACCTCAGCCAGCAGGGCCTGTTCCTGATCGGCGGCTCGGCCGCCGACCGGCTCGGCCCGCGCAGTGTGATCATCGCCGGCTGCGCCCTGCGCACCGTGGGTTTCGCCCTGTTCGCGCTGGGCGACGCACTCCCGCTGCTGCTCGCCGCGTCCATACTCAGCGGGCTGGCCGGGGCCCTGTTCAACCCTGCCGTACGGACCTACGTCGCCCAGGAGGCGGGCGAGCGCAAGGCGGAGGCCTTCGCGCTGTTCAACGTCTTCGCCACCACCGGGGCACTGCTCGGCCCGCTCCTCGGCAGCCTCCTGCTGCTCGTGGACTTCCGGGCGGCCGCCGTCACCGCGGCAGGTCTCTTCGCCGCCCTCACCCTCGCGCAGCTGTTCGTCCTGCCCGCCCGCGAAGTCAGGGCCCCCGCCACCCGGCTGCTCGGCGACTGGCGCGAGGTGGCCGGGAACCCCGGGTTCACGGCGTTCTCCCTCGCCATGGTCGGCATGTACGGGCTGGAGAACCAGCTCTACCTGCTCCTGCCCCATACGGCCGTCCGGGCCTCGGGCTGGGACGGCTCGACCGGCCTGCTGTTCCTCGGCGGGACCGTCGCCGGCATCCTCTTCCAGCTGCGCATCACCCGGGCGCTGGCCGCCAGGGGGAGCCGCGCCCGCTGGATCGCCACCGGCCTCGTGCTGATGGGCCTGGGCTTCGTCCCGCCGATGCTCGTGGCCGGCGCCGCCACCGCCCACCCCGCGTACCTGCTGGTGGTGCTCGCCGGAACGCTGCTGCTCCAGCTCGGGGTGATGATCGCCCAGCCCTTCGTGATGGAGCTGATACCGGCCTTCGGCCGCCAGGACCTGACCGGCACCTCCTACGGAATCTTCTACGCGGTGTCCGGTGTGGCGGCCGCCGCCGGCAGCGCCGGCATCGGCTGGGCCATGGACACCGGCGGGCACACCGGCCTGACCTGGCTGCCCCACGCCTGCTGCCTCGCCCTGGGCCTGGCCTCGGCGGCGGCCGTCGTACGACTGCACCGCCGCGGCGCACTGCCCTGCGGCCCCGCCCCGGAAACCGCGCCCCCACGCACCGGCGCCCGCCCCCGAAGCGAGACCCGATGACCGCGGACAACCTCCTCACCGACCACCCCGAGCTGTACGAAGCACGCTTCCCCGACCCCGGACACCTCGCGGCCCGCTGGACCGAGGACGTCCTGCTCCGCCACGGCGCCGGCCCGCGCGTCCTCGACGTCGGCTGCGGCACCGGCCGTGACGCGGCCTGGCTCCACCACCGCGCGGGCCGCGAGGTCACCGGCATCGACACCTCCGAAGCCATGCTGGCGCACGCCCGCAGCCGGCATCCGGGTCCGGCCTACCGGCTCGCCGACATGCGGGACTTCGACCTCGGAACCCCCTTCGACGCCGTGGTCTGCCTGGACAGCGCCCTGCTCTACTGCCACACCAACGACGACCTCACCGCCTTCCTCGCCCGCTGCCGCGCCCACCTCACCCCGGGTGGCCTGCTCGTCGCCGAGATGCGCAACGGGGCCTTCTTCCTCGGCAACACCGAGCTGCTCGACGGCCCGCGCACCGCCACGTTCCCGTGGCACGGGACCACGTACACCTCCCGCACCACCCTGTACGTCGACCACGCCGCGCAGCTCCTGCGCCGCCGCCGGATCTGGACGGCCGACGACGGTTCACCGCCCCGTGAGCAGCGTTCCGCCTGGCGGCTGCTCTTCCCGCAGGAGATCCGCCACTTCCTCACCACCGCCGGGTTCGAGGTCCTGGCCCTCCACGACGGCCCCGGCCCGCGCACCGAACCCCCCTGGAGCGAAGGGCAGGCCCCGTGGCGGACCGCGAAGTCCGACCGCCTGCACCTCGTAGCCCGCCTCACACCCCTTCACAGCAACGGAGACAGCACCTCATGAACCACCGGTCCAGGGGCCTCGCCCGCAGAGGATTCATCATCGCCGGCAGCGCCACCGCGCTGGCCCTCGCCGCCGGCTGCGGCAGCGGCGGATCCACCGGGCCCGACGCCGGGAACGGGGGAGCCGGCACTCCCAAGTCCGGCGGCCGGCTGCGCGCGGCCTTCGCGGGCGGCGGCGCGAACGAGACCCTCGACCCGCATGCCGCCAACCTGTTCGTCGACGCGGCGCGGGCCAAGGCACTCTTCGACAAGCTCGCCGACTTCGGCGCGGATCTGGCTCCGGTTCCCCGGCTCGCGGAACGGTGGGAGCCGAGCGACACCCTCGACACGTGGCGGGTCACCCTGCGGAAGGCCGCCTTCCACGACGGCAGGCCGGTCACCGCCGAGGACGTCCTCTACAGCTACCGCCGCATCGCCGACCCGAAGGGCACGTTCCGGGCCAAGGCCTCGCTCGAACCCATCGATCTCGAGGCGAGCCGGGCGCTGGACGCCTCCACCGTCGAGTTCAGGCTCAAGCGCCCGTACGCCGAGTTCCCCAACGTGCTCGCCGCCTTCGGCGCGTACATCGTGCCCAAGGACGCCGCCGGCTTCCAGAAGCCCGTCGGATCGGGCCCCTTCCGCTTCGTGTCCTTCAAGCCCGGCAGTTCGCTCGTGGTCAGGCGCAACCCCGACTACTGGGAGGGCGCACCCCACCTCGACGAGCTGGAATTCGTCGTGGCCACCGAGGAATCGGCGCGTGTCAGTGCCCTGCTCGGCGGCCAGGTCCAGTACGCACACGAACTGAACCCGGCCACCGCCCGCGCCCACGAGGGCAAGGGACGGATCAGCGTCATACGGCTGCCGGGCAGCGCCATGCAGGGATTCGTCATGAAGACCGACCGGCCGCCGTTCGACGACAAGCGGGTCCGCCAGGCCTTCTGCCTCATCGCCGACCGCAGGGAACTCGTCGACGGAGCCCTCTCCGGCGCGGGCGAGATCGGCAACGACCTCTTCGGCAAGGGCTACCAGTACTACGCCGACGGCCTGCCGCAGCGCACGCAGGACCTGGAGCGGGCCCGCGCACTGCTCAAGGAGGCCGGAGCCGAAGGACTCAAGGTCACCCTCGACACCGCCCCCGCCGCCACCGGCTTCATCGAGGCCGCCGGCATCTTCAGGGAACAGGCGGCCAAGGCCGGGGTGACCGTCGAGGTCAAGGTCGGCAACAAGGACACGTACTGGAAGGACATCCTCTCCGGCGGAACCTTCGCCTCCTACCGGTCCGGCGCCATGCCCATCGAGTCCCACATCTCCCAGCGCCTGCTGACCGGCTCCACCACCAACGCCACCAAGTGGCAGCAGAAGGACTTCGACGACCTGTACCGGCAGGCCCAGTCCACCCGTGACCCGAAGGAGCGCGCCGCACTCTACGACCGGATGCAGCGGCGGCTGCACGACGAGGGCGGCTTCCTGATCTGGGGATTCGCCGACTGGATCGTGGCCACCGCGCCCACCGTGCGCGGAGTGTCGAAGGAGGCCCCGGCCAACACCCTCGACTGGGCCCGCTTCGACAAGATCTGGCTCGCGTGAGGCTCCACCTGTCATGGGCCGGCCGCCGTCTGCTCCTCGGCCTGGGGCAGACGGCGGCCGTCGTCCTGTTCGTCTTCCTGCTCACCGAGGCGCTGCCCGGTGACGCCGCGGTCGCGTTCGCCGGGGACCAGCCCGACCCGGAGCGGATCGCCCGCATCCGCGAGGCCATGGGCCTGGACCGGCCGGCTCCCGAACGCCTCCTGGAGTGGGCCACCGGCCTGCTGCACGGAGACCTGGGCACCTCCGTGGTCACCGGACGCCCCGTCACCGGCTACCTGGCGGCCGGACTCGGCCCCACCCTGCTCCTCGCGGCCGCCACCCTCGCGCTCCTGGTGCCGGCCTCCGTCGGGCTGGGCGTCCTGGCGGCCCGCCGCGAGGGGAGCCCGCTGGACCGGACCGTCAGCGCGGTGACCCTGACCGTGCACGCCATACCGGAGTTCGCCTTCGGAGTGCTGCTGGCCGCCGTGTTCGGACTGTGGCTCGGCTGGCTGCCGCCCACGGCCGTCGGCACGGACCCCTTCTCCGATCCCGCCGTCCTCGTCCTGCCGGTCCTCGTCCTCATGTCCCGGCCCGTGTGCACCATCAGCCGCCTGGTGCGCGCGGGCATGATCGATGCGATGGCCTCGCCCTACGCCGCCCAGGCACGCCGCTACGGCCTCTCCGACTCCCGTGTCCGCTGGGCCCACGCCCTGCCCAACGCCCTGGCGCCGGCCACCCAGCAACTGGCCCGCACCTGCGACTGGCTGCTGAGCGGGGTGATCGTCGTGGAGGCCCTCTTCGCCCTGCCGGGCCTGGGCACCGTACTGATCGAGGCGGTCGCCGCTCGCGACGTGCCCGTCGTGCAGGGCATGGCGGTCGTCTTCGGTGTCGTCACCGTGCTGGTCAACCTCGTCGCCGACCTGGTCACGCGCCGTTTCGCCCCACGCTCGGAGGTGGCCGCATGAAGCACGGCCGGACCGGGTACGCGCTCGCCCTCGGGCTGATCGCCGTACCTCTTCTCCTCGCCCTCCTGGGCCCGCCGGCCGCGGGTCCCGCCGGTCCGCGCACCGTCTCCTTCAGCTTCGGTCAAGGACACTGGCTCGGCACCGACTTCGCCGGCCGCGACGTCTGGCACCAGGTGCTGCTCGGCGGCCGGTCCGTCGTGCTCGTGGCGCTCGCGGCCACACTGCTCGCCTATCTCGTCGCCCTTCCGCTGGGTCTCACGGCGGCGCTCACCCGCCGCACCTGGCTCGAGGAGATCCTGATGAGGCCTCTGGACGTGCTCATCGCCGTGCCCTCCCTGCTCCTGGTGCTGCTCGTCGCGGCCACCCTCACCCCCGGTCCCGTCGGGCTGACCGTGCTGGTCGGGCTGGCCGCCGTGCCCGATGCGGCACGGGTCGTCCACGCGGCGGCCCTGGAGATCTCCTCGCGGCCCGCCGTCGAGGCGCTGCGGATGCAGGGCGAGTCATGGTGGCGCACGGCCATCGGCCACGTGGGCCGCTCGATGCGCCGGGCCCTCGCCGCCGACGCGGGAATCCGGCTGACCGGGGCCCTCTACCTGGTGGCCACCGCCGCGTTCCTCGGCGTGGGCGTGGAACCGGACGCGGCCGACTGGGCGGTGATGGTCGACCGCAACCGGACCGGGCTGTTCCTGCAGCCCTGGGCCGTGGTGGTGCCGGCCCTGCTCATCGCGGCGCTGTCGCTGGGCACCAATCTGCTGTTCGACGCGGCCCTGCAGGACGGCCGCCGGAAGGGAGTGACGCGGTGAGCACCGTCGCGGAAGTACACGGCCTGCGGGTCGAGATCGCCGGACGCGCCCTCGTCGACGGCGTGAGTCTGCAGGCCCGTGCCGGGAGGATCACGGCCATCGTCGGACCTTCCGGGAGCGGCAAGACCACCACCGGCCTGGCCCTCCTCGGCGAGTATCCGCCGGGTGCCCGCATCGAAGGCACGGTCCGCACACCGGGGGGCGCGGTGGGATACGTGCCCCAGCACCCGGCGGCCGCCCTCAACCCCGCCCGCCGTGTGAGCGCCCTGCTCGGCGACATCTCCTCCCGCCAGGGCGGCACCCGGGCGCAGAGGCGTGAACGGGTCCACCGGGCCCTGCGCCTGGCCCGGCTCCCGGACCCCCCGGCCGTCCTGCGGCGCTTCCCCCACCAGCTCTCCGGCGGCCAGCAGCAGCGGGTCGTCCTGGCCCAGGCCCTGCTGCTGGGTGCCCGCGTCATCGTCGCCGATGAGCCCACGACCGGCCAGGACGTCCTCACCAAGCAGGGCATCGTGGCGGAACTGGCGGCAGTTGCGGAACAGGGCATCGCGGTCGTCCTGCTCAGTCACGACCTCGACGTCGTGCGACAGCTGGCCGACGAGGTGATCGTCATGCGAGAAGGCCGGGTCGTGGACCACGGGACGGCGGAGTCGGTGCTCACCGGCCCGGTGCGGCCGGCGCCCGTCGCGGCGCGAGCGGCCGTCCGGAGGGGGACCCCGCGGGTGGAGACCCGGGGACTCACCGCGAGGCACCGCACCCCGCGGGGCGCCGTCGAGGTCCTGACCGGCATCGGCGTCGCGGCCGCGGCGGGGGAGTGCCTCGCGCTCGTCGGCCGCTCCGGCAGCGGCAAGACCACCCTGGGACGCTGCCTGGCGGGGCTGCACTCCGCGTACGACGGAACGGTCCTGCTCGACGGCACCCCGCTGCCGCGCAGCCTGCGCTCCCGCAGCCGTACGGAACTGGCGGCCGTGCAGTACGTGTTCCAGGACGCGAAGGCCGCGTTCGACGAACACCGGCCCGTCCTCGACCAGATCGCCCGCACCGCCGTGCGGCTGCGCGGAGCACACGCGGACGATGCCCGCAGGACCGCCGTACGGACCCTCGAAGAGCTGGGCCTCCCGGCGAGCCTGGCCGAGCGCCGCCCCGGAGCGCTCTCCGGCGGCGAACTCCAGCGGGCGGCGCTCGCCCGCGCCCTGCTGGCCGAGCCGAAGGTCCTCGTCTGCGACGAGATCACCTCCGGCCTCGATCCCCTCACCCGGAACACCATCCTCGCCGTACTCGCCCGGCTCCGGGAACAGGCGGAACTCACCCTGGTGTTCATCACCCACGATGTACCGGCCGCCGCCGCACTGGCCGACCGGATCGCGGTCCTGGAGGCGGGACGCGTGGTGGAGCAGGGGCCTGCACACCGTGTGCTCGACGAGCCGGAGCACGCGTTCACCAGGACGCTCCTCCGGGCCGCGACGCAGCACGGGGAGCTTCGGCGGACCCGAGCGGTGCCCGAGCCCGAATCGGGGTGAAGCCCCGTCGCACGCGTGCGAGGCGGCGGTCGGAACCACCGCCTCGCACGGGCGCATCGTCGGGGAGCCCCCACCCGCCGCCGGGTTCTACCGGGCGGCGTATGGGAGCAGGGCCATCTCGCGGGCGTTCTTCACGGCGGCGGCGAGCTGTCGCTGCTGCCGGGCCGTGACACGCGTGACGCGGCGGCTGCGGATCTTTCCGCGGTCGGAGACGAACTTCCGCAGCAGGTCGGTGTCCTTGTAGTCAATGTAGGTGATCCCTGCCGCGTCCAGCGGGTTGGGCCGGGCCTTGAGCGGCTTGTGGGGGTTCTGGCGGCGTGCCATGTGAGGTCCTTGCGGGCGTCGGGTCGTACGGGGCTTACGAGACGGGGTCGAGGAGGGAGTCGAAGGCGGCGGGAAGGGTCTTCCATGCCTCGGGTCCCGCCGCGTATTCGGCGTCGGTGAGGAGGCAGGACTCCAGGAGTCGCTCCAGGCCGTCACGGTCCAGGCCGGGGGAGGTGAAGACGAGGTGCTGGCAGCAGTCGCCGTGGTCGGGATGCCAGTCGAGCGAGGCGGCGGCCCGCCGCATCGGCGGGACCAGCTCCCAGGCGGCGTCCGGCAGGGACGCCAGCCAGGGGCCGGCGTTCTCCACGCACAGCGCGCCGCCCGCGGCGTCCCAGGCCAGCAGGGTGTCGGGGCGGTCGGCGAGCCAGAACCGGCCGCGGCTGCGGGCGGCGGCACAGCAGAGGTCTTCCAGGGCCTGATAGAGGCGCTCGGGGTGGAAGGGGCGGCGGCGGTGCCAGACGACCGTGGTGACTCCCGCTTCCTCGGCCTCCTGGGGCAGCAGGGCGCAGGCCGGGTGCTGGGCGGCGGCCGCCGCTTCCACGTCGAACCCGGCGAAGGCCAGTGCGGCCAGCTCGCCGGAGCCGGCGTCCACCCGTCGAGCGGTCGGGTGGAGCTGGGCGAGCAGGGCGCGGTCTTCCTCGTCGGCTTCCCCGCTGTCCACGAGGGCGAGTACGGGCGCGTATTCGAGCTGCCGCGCCCATGTGTCCCCGACGGTGCGCCGATCCGTGGCGGCCGCCGCGAGGCCCGCGTCGGCCAGGTCGTCGCCGTTGACGAGATAGGGCAGGACGAGCGCCGGGTCCACCGCGGTGATCACGCCGGTGAGATCGAGTACGCCGGTGCCGTGGGCGGCGATGACCTCGGCCATCGCCTTGGGCTCGACGGAGTCCCACAGTTCGACGACGGCCAGCCGGGTCAGGCCGCTGCCGGCCAGCCGTTCCAGCTCGGGGACCAGGTCCTCGCGCAGTGCGCAGCAGGCGCAGTCGTTGACGAGGGGGGTCTCGCCCCGGGACAGCTCGCCCGAGGCGTCGCGCACCACGCGCAGGACCGTGCCCGCCGCGGCCGTGGCCAGGTCGTGGTGGAGGGCGATGCTGCCGGGTACGGCGTGCAGCAGCCGCTCCACGACCTCCTTGCGGGCGTCGGAGTGGAGCCCGCCGACGATGACGACGGGCAGGGTCACGCCTTGCTCCCGTAGCGGCGCTCGAAGCGCTCGACGCGGCCCGCGGTGTCCAGGACGCGGGCGGTGCCGGTGTAGAAGGGGTGGCTCCGCGAGGAGATCTCCACGTCGATGACGGGGTAGGTGTTGCCGTCCTCCCACTCCACCGTCTTGTCACTGGTGGCGGTCGAGCGGGTGAGGAAGGCGAAGTCGGCGGCCTTGTCGCGGAAGACGACGGGGCCGTAGGCGGGGTGGATCCCGGGCTTCATGTGGGTGTCCTTCTGGGCAGGGGGGCGGGGGTCAGCGCTCTTCGCGGAAGTCGACGTGCCGGCGCACCACCGGGTCGAACTTGCGCAGCACCATGCGGTCCGGGTCGTTCCGCCGGTTCTTGCGGGTGACGTACGTGTAGCCGGTCCCCGCCGTGGAGCGGAGCTTGATGACCGGACGTATCTCGTTGCGTGCCATGCCGCTACTATACGGGAATGGAAATCGTTTCCAATAACCACCTCCGTCCAGAGAGGGGCAGGTAGCACCTTGTCCGCCCACTGCCAGCTGACCGGCGCCAAGCCGGGCTTCGGCAACAACATCTCCCACTCGCACCGGCGTACGTCCCGCCGCTTCGACCCCAACATCCAGAGCAAGCGCTACTGGCTGCCGAGCGAGGGCCGTCATGTCCGGCTGACCCTGAGCGCGAAGGCGATCAAGACCGTCGACACCATCGGCATCGAGGCCGCCGTGGCCCGGATCCGCGCCCGGGGGGTGAAGGTCTGATGGCCAAGAAGAGCAAGATCGCCCGGAACGAGAAGCGCAAGGCGATCGTCGAGCGGTACGCCGCGAGGCGCGCCGAGCTGAAGGAGGTCCTCCGGCGGCCGTCCTCGACGGAGGCCGAGCGGGGCGCGGCGCTGGCGGAGCTGCGAAGGCAGCCCCGCGACGCGAGCGCCACCCGGGTGCGCAACCGGGACGGCGTGGACGGCCGCCCCCGCGGACACCTGCGGAAGTTCGGGCTCTCACGCGTCCGGATGCGTGAGCAGGCGCACGCCGGATTCCTGCCCGGAGTCACCAAGTCGTCCTGGTAGCCGCCGCGTCTCCGGCGGGCGAGCTCGGGCCCACACCTCCGGCGGGGTGTGGGCCCGGTCGCCGGGCGCCCGTACCGGCTCCCGTACCGCCAGACGGGAACGCCGCCTCCGGCAGCGTCTCGGGAGGGCTTCGGCGGGTGCGGGCGGGTGGATTCCGGCCCGGAGCGGTAGGGGCGCGCGAGGGGCGGGTAGGGCGGCGGCCGTGACCGGAATTCATCTGACCAGCCCCGCCTTCGCCGACCACGCGGAGATCCCCCGGCGGTACAGCGGTGAGGGGGAGGACGTCTCACCACCCCTGACCTGGACGGCCGCGCCCGAGGGCACCGCGGAGCTGCTGCTCCTGTGCGAGGACCCGGACGTGCCGGGGACCAGCTTCCTGCACTGGCTGGTCACGGGCATCGACCCATGGACCGGTGGGGTGGAGGAAGGGCAGGAGCCGCACGGCGGGCACTCCTGGCCCAACGGGTTCGGACGGCCGGGCTGGGGCGGGCCGATGCCACCGCCGGGGCACGAGCCGCACCGCTACTCCTTCCGCCTGTACGCACTCGCGCAGCCGGTCCGGCTGCACGGCCGGCCCGGAGTGGACGCCGTACACAGCGCCGTTCGGGGAAAGACGCTCGCGAGCGGCACCCTGGTGGGCGTCTACCAGCGGCACCGGCACCGGGAGCTGCCCACATCACAGCCGTGGGTGCCGCAGGGGTGAACGGAACGGGCCGTGAGGACCATCCGCTCCAGGGGGTGTCCCAGGGGGTGTCTCGCCGATCAGGCCGGGGTCCCGGGACGATCGGCGTACCGCAGCAGCGCCCCCACGCCCCCGTCCAGCCCCAGCACGTCCTCCGGTACGACGACCAGTTCGGCGGCGGTGGCGACCAGGGCCCGCACCAGGGCCTCGTCGGCGGGCTCCTCGCGGGGCGCCCGTACCCCGCAGGACAGCAGTTCCTCCTCGGTCAGGGCGAGCTGGGTGGGGTGCGGGCCGGTCCACAGCCGCAGCGAGGCGTCAGGCGGGTGGTTCAGCAGCAGCGCCGCGACCTGGCCGCGCTGCAGGGCGGCGACGGCGGCGGCCAGCCCTTCCGCCGCCGGCCCGCCCAGGGCCCGGCGGCCGATGAAGATGTTCACCAGGTCCTGGTCGTGCGCGGCCATACGGCCACGGAAGACGCTGCCGAGCTGCGGCTCCAGCAGGGCCCGTCCGGTGTCCGTCGGAGTGGGGCCCCCGACCCTGATGACCTTGTCGCGCACGGCGTGCGGCAGCCGGCGGACCAGGACGTTGCCGGCCCACTGGTCCCCGGCGACGACGAGGGCGTCGGCGTGGGTGCGCCGTGCCCAGGCGTCCAGCAGGTGCCCCAGCCGGGCCGCGCTGTGGTGCCAGGTGGCCACCGGCACCCTGCGGTGCAGCCGCTCACCCGGGGTCACGGCGGAGGCAGGCCAGGTGCCGGACTCCGCCTCCACCTTCACCCAGCCGTGCGTCTCGGCCGTGGGCAGTCCGCCGTAGTGCACCACCAGCGCCAGGTAGGGGATCTCCGGCAGATGCTGGTTGATCAGCGGCATCGCCTCGGGCAGCGTGCCGTAGCGGGCCGAGTCGCGGGCGGGCGGGCTGGGCAGCTCGCCGTCCAGGACGAGCGAGCCGTTGGCCGCGAAGATCGCCTGTCCGTGCATCCCGGGCACCTCCGCGTCCGCGCCCACCGCCTCCTCCAGTACGCCGAGCAGCGGCCGGTCCGCACCCTGGCGGCTCAGCTTCTCGCGCAGCCGGTGCCAGCGCTGTGCGATGGCCCGGTCCGGATGCTCGACATCCCGTGAGGTGTCCAGGTACACGGAAGCGAACGGGCCGGGCTCCGTGTACAGCGGTTCCAGGAACGACAGCCTCATGACCACTCCCAGGTGTTCCCCTTCCGATGATGCGCGCGCGGGCGGGGCTGCGACAGGCCTGGGGGCCGGCCCGCCCGGTCGGTGACCGGGCGGAGGCTCAGTGTTCGCCGCCCCCGAGCAGCCGCGTGCGGAACAGGCCGAGCACGCGGTCCAGCGCGGCCCGGGTCGGTTCGCCGGGGGCGTCGATCAGGTGCTCGGTCAGCACGGAGTGCGGGGGGAGCACGCCGTCGGGGTTGGCCGCGCCGTCGTCCAGCTCGACGGCGACGAAGGCGTCGCCGAGCTCGCGCCGCAGGAACGCGAACCGGTCCCCGGGTACGAACCGGTCGCCCTGGAACCGCAGTCCCATGACCTGCAGTCCCTCCCGCTCGCAGCGCCCCCGTACGACGGCGAGCTCCTCGGGGCTGATGTCGATCGTCCGCGACCGGGCCGCCGAGACGGCCACCGGCAGCGACGGCTGTGACAGCACCGGGGCGACCAGCCGGGGGTCGGTGGCCATGGCCAGGGCGAAGCCCCCGGTCACACACATGCCGACGGCTCCGACCCCGGGGCCGCCGCACCGCCCGTGCTCGTGGGCGGCCAGTGCGCGCAGCCAGGACACGACCCGGGAACTGCGGCCCGTGGCCAGCAGGGTGAACTCCCGGCTCACGCACACCTTGAGGATCGACGAAGCCGCGTACCGTGCGGTGGCCGCCAGGCCGTGCGCATCGGGATGGGGGTCGCGGCCGGGCTCGCCGAACAGCACCGGGAGCACAGCCGTACAGCCGATCTCCGCGACCCTCTCCGCGAACTCCAGCACCTTCGGGGTGATGCCGGGTATCTCGGCCATCACGATCACGGCGGGGCCGTTGCCGCGCCGCAGGATCCGGCGTCGGGTCCCCTCGTGCGTGAACGAGTCCTGCTCGAAGCCGGTCAGGTCGTGGTCCGTCATGGCTCTCCCCCCATCCCCTCCGCACACCGGACCCGGCCGCCGGACCCCGGACCGGGGTCAGGACGTCGGCACGGTGTTGATGTAGTCGGTGCCGTCACTGTAGAAGCCGTCCACCGTCTTCTGGACATCGGCCTGGGAAACGGCCTCGCCGGCCTTGTAGTAGAACCAATTGATCTTCGTTTCCCATGTGCGCGGACCACCGGTGAAGGGAAGATCGATGAACCAGCTGCTGAAGTGGACGTCCATCTTCTCGCGCGGGACGTATTTGCCGGAGCTGGTGAACAGCTCCTTGCCGTCCAGGGAATAGGTGACCTTTCCGTTCATGGCGGTGATCATCAACAGGTGCCAGCCCTCGAGGCGTCGCTTGAGCGTGTGGCTGACCCGGTCCGGCGGATCGGCCTTGTACCAGCTGACGGTGTCGAGTCGCGGACCCACCGAACCCCAGCCGCCGTTCGGCAGGTACTCGTAGTCGAGTTCGCTGTAGTCGGTCGAGGCGTCCGAGGGGGAAATGGGAAAGAAGGCCTGGACGACGTGGTCGCCGTTGCGGCCGCTCGTGGGCCTGTTGCCGAAATGGACCCGGGCGGCGAAGGTCCCGGTGAAGAGGTTCTTGCCGGTGCTCTGCACCTCGACCTGCCTGGTGCCCTGCTCGGTGCCGTCGGTGGAGGCCTGCAGCCGCATGGCCCTGCCCCCCTGGGCCGTCGTGTCGGAGAGGAAGCCGGCACCGGCCGCGGACCAGGTGTCCTTGATGCCCGGGCCGCCCCCACCGGTACGCACCTCCCAGCCGTGGGCGGTGAGCAAGGGGTCGTCGGGGCCGCTGTAGTGGAAGTTGTCGAACAGGGTGCCCGGCGGTCCGGACGGGGTCGGCGAGGCGCTGGGGGCGGGGGCGGCGGCATCGTCGCCGGGGCCGCCGGAACACGCGGCGAGTACGCACAGCAGGGCGGGCAGTGCGAGCGCTGTCCACGCGCGGCGGCGGGAAGTGCGGCGGGGCTGGCTCACACGGGCTCCTTGGGGCGCGGAGGCGTTACCGGGGCACGCCTTTTGCATGAAGATCAATTTCCGAACGGATGAGGAGGTCATCCTAAGGTCCGGGCCGGCTGCGTTAATGACCGCCGGGGTGGCAATCATGATCCCGGCCTCCGGGATCCAGGCGAAACGGTCCGGCTGAACGCGTACCAATCGGTAATCGGCGGCCGCGCGGGCAGAACTACCCGCGGGTACTGCCAATTGGCATTTCGATCCGATTACGGCACCAGAGCAGATCGCGCCAAATGCATATAACGGGCCCAAGTCGATTCGGGCCGGTGCACTAGCGTTCGCCCTGCCATCCCGCGGTCTACGTACCCTGCACTGAAAGGCTTCGCAAGGTGCGCCCAGTCGTCACTTCCTTCGAACGCGGAACGGCGTACCAGGAACAGCCCGAAATGTTTGGGTCGGGCTTCGAAGAGCCCGCTCCCGCACCGGTGTTCGTCGACCAGTCGGGTCTGCGCGGCCGTCTGCTGCGGGGCTTCGGCTGGCCGGTCTCCGTGGTCGGCGCGATCCTCGCGGTCGCCATGGGCAGCAGCCTGATCGGTGTGCAGGCGGACGCCCCGGCGATGGGCGTACCCGCGCAGCCCTCGTGGCCGCCCGCCCCGTCGCCCTCACCCGTGCCCTCGCTGTCGCCCACCCGGTCCTCGGCGTCATCCGCCTCGTCCGTGCCCTCCGCCTCGGCCTCGCCCCGGACGGCCACGCGGTCTGCGACACCCCGGACGAAGCCCCCGGCCGCCACGTCGAAGCCCTCGGCCGGCACACCGAAACTCACGGCCGCCACGCCGAAGACCTCGGCCGGCACATCGAGGCGCACGGCCACCCCACCGAAGCCCACCACCGCCTCGCCGCGCGGGGCAACTCCATCGGGCCAGACGGCCGAGCACCCCTGATCTCCCGCACCACCCATCTCCAGGAGCGTCATTGTCCCGCCACCAGCGCCGCCGGCAGTCCCTGCTGAGGCCGCGCCGACTGGCCGCGCCGCCGCTGCGCTTCTTCATGCCGCTGTCCCTGCTGGCCTGCCTGCTCGCGCTCCTCGTGCTGCGCGGCCTCGCCACCAACGAGGCGTTCCACGACTCCCGGATCGCGATCTCCGTCGACAAGACGACCGTGCCGGGCCACCTGCTCAAGGGCGGTCCGATCATCGACGCGCGCGGCAGCAGGAACGAGCAGCCCGTCAGCTATCGCATCCCCGACCGCACCGCGGTCCTCAGCTTCGACGACGGTCCCTCGCCGGAGTGGACCCCGAAGATCCTGGAGCTGCTCGCGGCCCGCGACGTCCGTGCGGACTTCTTCGTGACCGGCGCCATGACCACGCGCCGGCCGGAGCTGATCCGGCAGATCGTTGCCGGCGGCCATGAACTGGGCGTGCACACCTTCACCCACCCCGACCTCGTGTACCAGTCCCACGCCCGGATCAGCTGGGAGCTGGCGCAGACGCAGCTGGCGCTGGCCGGCGTCGCGGGCGTCCACAGCGCGCTGTTCCGGCCGCCGTACTCCTCCGACGCCTCCGCGATGGACGACTGGAACTACCCGGTGATCAAGTACGTGGGCGCGCGCGGCTACCTCACCGCGTTCGTCGACCGCGACACCGACGACTGGAAGCGTCCCGGCGTCGAGGCGATCGTCAAGGCGGCGATGCCGTCCAGGCCCGGTGCGGGCGCGCTGATCCTGCTGCACGACGCGGGTGGCGACCGCACCCAGACCCTCGCAGCGCTCGGGCAGATCATCGACCGGCTGCAGGCCCAGGGCTACCGCTTCACCACCATCTCCGAAGCCCTCGGCGCCTCCAGCGCCACTGTGCCGGTGCACGGCTTCCAGCTGTGGGCGGGCAAGGGATACCTCTGGGCCACCCAGTGCGCCGTGCTCACCCTGCCGGTGCTGGTCGGGCTGCTGGCCGTCGTCGGATTCCTCAACTTCGGCCGGTTCGGGCTGATGATCGTTCTCGCACCGATCCACGCCCGACGCTCCAAGCGGCGGGACGCCTGGGGGCCACCCGTCACCGAGCGGGTCACCGTACTGGTCCCGGCCTACAACGAGCGCGAGTGCATAGCCAACACCCTCAACTCGCTGGCCGCCAGTGACCATCCGATCGAGGTGATCGTCATCGACGACGGCTCCACGGACGGCACCGCGGACATCGTCGAGGAGATGGACCTGCCGTTCGTCCGGCTGATCCGCCAGGTCAACGGCGGCAAGTCCAGCGCGCTCAACACCGGCATCGCGGCCGCCTCGCACGACATCATCGTGATGATGGACGGCGACACCGTCTTCGAGCCCTCCACCGTGCGCGAGCTGGTCCAGCCCTTCGGCGACCCGGCGATCGGCGCGGTCGCGGGCAACGCCAAGGTCGGCAACCGCGACAGCCTGATCGGCGCCTGGCAGCACATCGAATACGTCCTCGGCCACAACCTGGACCGCCGGATGTACGACATGCTGGGCGTCATCCCGACCATCCCCGGCGCGGTCGGCGCCTTCCGCAAGGAGGCCCTGCAGCGGGTCGGCGGGATGAGCGACGACACCCTCGCCGAGGACACCGACATCACCATCGCGGTGCTCTGCGACGGCTGGCGGATCGTCTACGCCGAGTACGCCCGCGCCTGGACCGAGGCTCCCGCCAGCCTCCCGCAGCTCTGGTCCCAGCGGTACCGCTGGAGCTACGGCAGCATGCAGGCGATGTGGAAGCACCGCGGCGCGGTGACCTCCCGCGGCCCGGCCGGACGCTTCGGCCGGCTCGGACTGCCGCTCATCGTGCTGTTCGGCGTGGTCGCCCCGCTGCTGGCGCCACTGGTCGACATGTTCCTGCTGTACGGCGTGCTGTTCGGGGACGCCCCGATCACCCTCACCAGCTGGGGCGGCTTCATCCTGCTCCAGGCCGCACTGTCCTGGTACGCCTTCCGGCTCGACCGCGAGAAGCCCTGGCACCTGATCAGCCTGCCGGTCCAGCAACTGGTCTACCGGCAGCTGATGTACATCGTCCTGTTGCAGTCCGCGATCACGGCGATGACCGGTGGCCGGCTGCGCTGGCAGAAGCTCCGGCGCACCGGCGAGGTCGCCGCACCGGTGGAGGCCTGACCGTGACCGCACCCATGCACTTCGGACGCAACCAGGACACCCTCAAGCTGAGGGTGCCGCCCGTGCCGCCCGTGTCGCCCGTGCCGCGACCGCAGCCGGGGTCGTCGCCCCAGCCGGCGGCGGCGTACCGGCGGTGGCCCGAGCCCTGGCCCGAGCCGGCACCGGAAGCACCTGAGGCACCCGAGGCGGCCGGGACTCCGGACGCACCGTCCCGGCCCACGGGCGGCCGGGACCGCTACCTCGACCTCCTGCGCGCGCTGGCGCTCGGCCGCGTGGTGCTCTACCACAACTTCGTCTGGGGCTGGCTGCCCCTCGTCTTCCCGTCGATGGGCGTGATGTTCGCCCTCGCCGGCTCGCTGATGGCCCGCTCGCTCAGCCGTCCCGCCCTCGGCGTGATCCGCGGCCGGCTGCGCCGCCTGCTGCCCCCGATGTGGCTGTTCGGCGCCATCATGATCACCCTCCAGATCATCGACGGCTGGGGTCCCGACTCCGAGGGCCACCCCAACTGGTGGTGGGGCAAGCTGGCCTTCTGGATCCTGCCGCTGAGCACCCCGCCGTACGCGGACGAGCTGACCGGTTTTGGTCTCGTGGAAGGGTCCTGGGCCGCGCAGATCGTGGTCCCGCTCTGGTACCTCCGCGCCTACCTCTGGTACGTCCTGTTCTCCCCGCTGCTGCTCCGGGCACTGCGACGACTCCCGTGGGTGACGCTGTTCACCCCGCTGGCGCTGACGGTCGCGATGCACACGTTCCTCGCCGACCAGGAGTTCGTCTACTACCGGGTGTGGGAGACCGCGAGCGACTTCGCCATGTTCGGCTCCTGCTGGATCCTCGGCATGGCCCACCAGGAGGGGCTGCTCAAGAAGCTCCCGCAGTACGTGCTGCCGTCCGTCGCGCCGCTCGTCATGGTGGCCGGCTTCTGGTACCTCCAGACCCGGCCGGTCGACCCGACCGTGCAGACCGACATCGAGGCGTGGCCGATCGCCCAGTCCCTGTGGTCCCTCGGCTTCGTCGCCCTCCTGCTCCACATCAGCCCGTCCTGGGACCGGTGGCCCAGGGCGCTGGAACGCTGGAACGGCCTGATCACCTTCCTCAACGCACGCGCCGTCAGCGTCTACCTCTGGCACCAGATGGCGCTGGTGGCCGCGATCCCGCTGATCGACCCCCTCTGGAGCGTCCCCTTCGTCTACGAGCACTTCCGGTGGCTGCTGGCCAGCCAGTGGTTCACGCTGCTGGTGGCGATCCCACTGGCCGCACTGCTCGTGCTGACCTTCGGCTGGGTCGAGGACGTGGCCGCCAAACGCCCGCCGCGGATCTTCCCGTACGAGCGCCGCCCACGGGGCAGGCGCCGGGCGGCCGACTGACCGGGACGCTGCCAGGCGGTGGCCGAAACCACCGCCTCGCACGGGCGCACCGCCGGGGCCCACGCGTCACCCTGCCGGCATCGGCATCGGCATCTGCGGGGCGGGGCAGATCAGTGCTCGCAGAGGGAGAACTCTCGTTCGTAGAGCTGCTCGTTGTGTTCGTCGACGAAGAACTTGCGTTCCTGCATGAGCTGCTCGCGGTAGGCCTTTGCCTCTTCGAGCGTCATGGTCGGGGTGTCGGACCACGGTTGCTGCGGCGGCACATCGGATGTGGAGACGATCCTTTCCGACGGGTCGACGAGGAAGAACGCGAGGATCTTGCGATGTCCGGGGCGGGTGGCGTCCGCGAGGCGGAACGACCCGACGCGGTGCTGCAGGACGTTCGGGAACGCCAGACAGCGGCCGGCCGGGGTCGATGCCGATCCCAGCACCTGGTTCAGCGCGTCTTCGTCTTCCAGTCCATAGACCTCACGCAGGCCCTGGTCATCGTTCTGTTCGTAGTCCGGGTCGTCGAGTGCCGTCCGGAAACTCAGCCGGCTCTCGGTGATGTTCTCGCTGTCCCAGTAGTAGATTCCGGTCGAGACGATCCGTTCGTTCAGCATCCCCTCGACGTGCCAGGAGCCGCCGGCGTACTCGGGTTTTTCCGGGGTGAGGTGAATGGTGGCGAGCTTGACGATGACCTGCAGACGGCGCCCGCGCAGGCCGACCCGGGTGGATGCGTCCGGCAATTCCGGCGGGGTGAAGGCCGGGGCGTCCGGGACGACCGGGCGGCGGTTCTCCCACCATTCGTCCTGGGCCTTGCCCCACACGCGACGGGCTTCGGCGTACGCCTCGTCATCGCTGTAGTCGGACCTGTTCGGATACTCCGGCTCCGAGTCGTACCACCCGTACGGATCGGCCTTGATCCGCAGAGGCCGGGGTTCGCGCAGATCGCTGAGCACGTTCTCCAGCAGAGGGAGCATGCGCGCGAACAAGTCCGGCAGGACGGAAGCGAGGTCGCTGTGCTTCTCGGGGTGGACGTTGTTGACGTACGAACGGAAGGCGACGTCGCCGTCCTCACTCACGTCGACGTCTGTGGGCAGCCACTGGAACTTCTCCGAGAACTCGTGCTTCGAGTAGCGGTCCGTCGGGTTCCGCCAAGCCCCCTCGGGCGCGCCACTCGCCCCTCGCACCAGACAGAAGAGTGAGGGATGAACCAGATCCAATACCTGGCCGTCGGATCCGGGATGCCAGTCCCTTTCTGCTTCGGGCACCTCTTCCAGAACCCGAACCGCCCCACGCAGCCGGGACCTGAGCGTGTCGTCGACCAGTGCGTCCGACTGCCACACCCCGTCGACGGCGGACACCTCGATGCCGGTTCGTCCGTCCCGCAGCGATGCGTAATGGGCGAGTTCGGCAAGCACGTAACGAACCTGCGCTTCAGTGAGCCCCTGGGCGACCGCCTCCTGCGTCCACTTGGCGACGACCTCGGCATCGTTCATCTTGTCGAACCAGCCCGGCTTCGCCCGAATGTGTGCGCTGCACTGCATCATCTCGAGTTCCCGCAGCGTTCGGGGCGTCGCGAACGATATGGAACGGGATGCCTGAAAGGGCAGGGGGAAAGCAGAGAGGCCGGTCAATTCTCTTGTTCCTTCGAGTCGATGTGCGGTAGCCGGAAGGGTACGTCAGCGGTCTGACACCCCAGTCGCGGTCCCCGTCATCGACGGTCCGGGAGGAAGCGGGCGGCCGGCATCACCGGGCGCTGCTCCACCCGGGGTGTTTCCGTGGCCTGCTTCAGCCGGGCGGCGGCTGCGTGTGGAGGCGTGCGGCAGCGGCGGCTAGGGTGAGGTGAGAAGCCGGTGGGAGAGCCGGGAGCGGTGATGCGCGGACACCGTCCTGAGCCGTCCGACAATGTCCAAGAACTTCTGGTCGCACTCGGACAGCTCGTCGATCAGGCCCTGGAACGGGTCGAGTACCAGCGGGCCCGGGTCGAGCTGGCCGTGGCTCTGCAGCGCCACATGCTCCCGCCCGGGCTGCCGAAGCTGCCCGGGCTGCACATGGCCGCCCGGTACGCGCCCTCACGAGGTGGTCTGGACGTGGGCGGCGACTGGTACGACGCCTTCGTCATGCACGACGGGTCACTGGGGCTCACGGTCGGCGACGTACAGGGCCATGACGTGGAGGCCACCGCCTTCATGGGGCAGGTGCGTACCAGCCTGCGCGCCCTCGCACAGACGACGAGCGACACCCGCGAGGTGCTGGGCCGCGCCAACGATCTGCTGATCGCCATGGGGTGTGGCCTGTTCGCGACGTGCTGTTTCCTCCGTTTCGACCCGGTCAGTCGCGAGCTGACGGACTCCAGGGCCGGTCATGTCCCGATGGTCTGGGCCACGGCCGGAGGCCGATGTGGCATAGCACTCGACCGCGGCGGGCCGCCGCTCGGCATCGTGGCGGGCCAGCGGTATCCGGTGACCCACCGGCGGCTGACCGAGGCAGGGGTCCTCGTGCTGCTCACGGACGGAGTGGTGGAGGGCCCGCACTACCCGATGGAGTCCGGTCTGGCCGAGGTGGCCAAACTGGCGCGCGCGGGGTTCGACGCCGATCCAGACGTGCTGGCCTCCGCCGTCGTCAAGGTGGCCGACCTGACGGGACACCGCGACGATGCCGCGGTCCTCGTCGTCCGCTACGACGGCCCGCAGGAGCCGGCCTGACCGGCGGGTGGGGCTGGGGTCGCCGGTGGCGGGATCCGAGCGCAGACTGCTGTCGTGGGCAGCGCAGGAACGGGTCGTCTCGGGTCCACCGCGCTGCGCATCCTCGCCGTCGCCGCCGTCTACTACGGGGCCGCACAGGTAGGCCTTCTCCTCCAGCTGGTCCGTGACCAGGTCACGCCCTTGTGGCCGCCGACCGGTGTCGCGCTGGCCGGGCTGCTCGTGCTGGGGCTGCGCGTCTGGCCGGGCATCGCACTGGGCGCGTTCCTCGTCAATGTGTTCCTCGGGCCGTCGCTGATCGCCGTACTGGCCATCACCGCGGGCAATACCCTGGCGCCGGTCTGCGCCTGCCTTATGCTGCGCAGAGCCGGGTTCAGAAACGAGCTGGACCGCCTGCGGGACGTCCTGGCGCTGGTCTTCCTCGGCGCGCTCCTCGGGATGCTGATCAGTTCGTCCATCGGCAGCGGCGTACTGGTCCTCTCCGGAGCCCTGGACGCGAGCGAGTTCTGGCCGACCTGGTCGGTGTGGTGGACCGGTGACGCGATGGGAATCCTCGTCGTCACACCCTTCCTGCTCGTCCTGCGCAAGGCCCGGTGGCCGTCCCGGGCCGGGCCCGGCCGATGGTTCGAGGCGGTGGCGCTGGCGGTCGGCACGGTCTCCATCACGCTCCTGGTGACGCGCACGCCCGACTCGAACCTGCTCTTCCTCGTCTCGCCGTTCCTGATCTGGGCGGCCTTCCGCTTCCGGCTGCCCGGCGCAGCGCCGTGCGCGCTCGCGGTGTCGACGCTCGCGATCCTGGCCGCCGCCGGCGACAGGGGCCCTTTCGTCGGCGAGGACGTCTTCGCCAACATGGTCACGCTCCAGGCCTTCAACGGCACGACGGCGCTGACGGCCCTCCTTCTCGCGGCCGTCATCACCGAACGCGACAGAACGTACGAGGAGGTCAAACGGGCCTGCGGGCGGCTCGCGGAGATGGTGGCCCGGATGGAGCCACGGCCCGGGTCGTACGAGTACCCGCCCGAGGAACATCCCCCGCCCTGACACCCCGGTGGGGCACTTCCGGCGGCCACCGGCCCCCGGCCCGCGTTCCGCTCGCCCGGACCGTCCCGGGAGCGACAGCATGGAGAGAGGACGGTGGGCGGGACGTCCCCGGGAGGAGGCGGTACAGACGGTGACCAGTCGTGGCTTTGCGTTCTGCGGCGCTGAGCTAGCCGCTGTCTATGTGGTCGCCGACCAGGGCAGGGAACTCCATCTGGCCGAGCTGACCGGAAATCGCGGCGTCCTCTACGGACTGCCCGCGGTCCTCGCCGTGGCCGGCCATTCGCCCGCCGCCAATGCCTTTCGCTCCGGCCGCCCGCTGTGGCTGGCTCCCAAGGAACTCGCCACGTTCATCGAGGATGACCCCCACCACGTCCCCACCGGGGTCCGGGACGGTGCCCCCAACTCGCCGGCCAGGATCTCGCTGGGCGCTCTGCCACTGGGACACGGAGACCAGGAGCTCGGGTGCCTGATCGTGGCCGGGGAGGTCGAGGGAGGCTTCAGCGCCGACGACCGCAGCCTTCTGGAGCTCTACGCCGACCAGGTGGCCGCCGGACTCGAATCGGTCGCCGCTCGCTCCGCCGGACGCAGAGCCCAGCAGGTGCACCTGGGCCAGTCCCTGGTGCCGCACCAGGGCGGCGCGTTCATCCTGGAACTGAGCACCGGCCGCATGGAGGCGCACGCGCACGTGCTGGAACTGCTCGGTCTGCCTCCCGAGCAGTTCGACGGGCAGGTGGAGACCCTGCTCGCCTGTGCCGTCCCCGACGACATGCCCGCACTCATGGCGATCGTGGAGCCGGACCGGCTGGCCGCCGACGGACAGCAGCTGGCGTTCCGCATCCGCCGCCCGAACGGTGAGCTGCGCTGGCTGGGGCTGCGTTGCCGGGTGGAGGTGGACTCCGACGGCACGCCGCGGCGCGTCCTGGGTGTGGTGGCCGATGCCGCCTATCTGCGGCCCAGCGCCGACGAGGTCTCCCTCGTGCAGCGGCTGTCGGCCACGCTGGCGGGAGCGGCGACCATCCGGGAGGTCAGCCGGCTGGTCGTCTCCGCCCTGCGCGAGCCCCTCGGCGCCTCCCGGGTCGCGGTCGGTGACCTGGAGCCGGAGCGGCTCATCGTCACCGCCCTCGACCCGCCGGAGCCCGACGCCTGGCCCGAGGTCTGGCGCTCGGAATGGCGGTCCGAGTGGCCCGACGTGTCGCTCGGCGACCTGCCCACTCTGCAGCGCGCGCTGCGTGAGGGGCACATGAGTCTGTGGCCGCCGGGCGCGGCTCTCGAGCGCGGCCTGCTGGGCGTCGGACCCGGGGGTCTCGCGGTGCTGCCGCTGCCCGCCGAGGGGAGGATGGTAGGGGCCTGTCTGGTGGGGTGGGACGAGGAGCACCGGTTTGGACCGGAGGAGCGGTCGCTGCTGACCGCGACCGCGGGCTTGGTGGGGCAGGCGCTGGTGCGCGCCCACGCACTGGACGCCGGCCACGAACTCGCCACCATGCTCCAGCGCAGCCTGCTGCCCCGTAAGCTCCCGGAGCTGCCGGGCGGGGTCGCCGTCGCCCGCTACCTCCCCGCGACGGCGGGACTCGAGGTCGGCGGTGACTGGTACGACGTCATTCCGCTCAGCGGCGGTCATGTGGCGTTCGTCATCGGGGACGTCCAGGGGCACAGCGCGGGAGCGGCCACCATCATGGGCCAGATCCGTACGGCGGTCAGGGCCTACGCGGTGGAGGGCCACCCGGCCGATGTGGTCGTCGCGCGGGCCAACCGGCTGCTCGTCGGAATGGAGACCGATCTCTTCGCCACCTGCGGGTACGTGGACCTGGACATGGAGGAGGGCATCGCCAAGGTCGTACGGGCGGGCCATCTGCAGCCGATACTGCGCCATCCCGACGGCGTCACCGAGGAGATGGCGGTCGAGGGCGGGCCTCCACTGGGAGTGCTCGCGGAAGCCGAGTTCCCCATGACCGAGGTGGGGCTGGTCCCCGGAACCCTGCTCGTCCTGCTGACGGACGGCTTGGTCGAGTCCGCCGGGCTGCCTCTGGAGGTGGGCATGCGGCGGGTGCGCGATGTGCTCGCCGCGGCCGACCCGGTCGATGTGGGAGGGGTGGCCGACGAGCTGGTCGTCGCTGTGGGCCGTCGCGATGACGATGTCGCGTTGCTGTTGCTGCGCTACGACGGCACACGGGACCGGCCGGTGCGGAGCCACTGGACGGTGTGGCGGCTGCCCGACGCGGTCATGCACGCGCGCCGCTTCACCGCGCGCACCCTGCGGTCGTGGGGGCTGGTGGAGGAAGTCGACGTAGCTCTGCTGGTCGTGTCCGAGCTGGTCACCAACGCCATCGCGCACACGCAGGGCGAGGTGGGGATGGATCTGACCCTCTCGGCGGACCGGCTGCGGATCGCCGTGAACGACGCGTCGCCGCGCAGCCCCGTCAAACCGGTGTCGGTGAGCTGGGAGTCGACCGGCGGTCGAGGGCTGTTCATCGTCGAGGCGACGACGATGGCCTGGGGCTCGGTGCCGCTCAGCGGCGGCAAGCAGGTGTGGGCGGAGATCCCCTGGCGCCGTGCGAACGGCTGACGCAGAGGGCGGGGCCCGCCGGCCCCGTCACAAGAGGTCGCCGTCGCCCGCAGGCGACGGCAACAAGGGAGGAGCGGCCGGGGTCACCGGGTGTTGCTCCACCCGGCTGTGCCGGAATACGAGTCGAGCAGGTCCACCACGAAGACGAGGGTCGAGCCGGGCGGGATCAGCGGTGAGGGCGACTGGTTGCCGTAGCCGAGGCGCGGGGGAACGATGATCTCGCGCCGGCCGCCGACCCTCATCCCCCTCACCCCCCGGTCCCAGCCCTTGATGACCCTGCCGCTGCCCAGGGCGAACTTGAACGGCTCGCCCCGGTCCCAGGAGGCGTCGAACTCCTTCCCGGACTCGAAGGTCACCCCCACGTAGTGGACCCTGACCACCATGCCCGGCTTCACCTCGGCCCCGTCCCCGACGACCAGGTCCCGGATGGTCAGCTCGGCAGGAGCGTCACCCTCCGGAACGACGACCTCGGGCTTCGTCGGTCCACTCATCGCAGCTCCATCACTCTCCGTCGCACGTCCTCGCACGTCTCCGCACGGACCGGCCGGACGCATGGACGCTCCTTGCAGCAGAGGGTCACACTACCGAGAACGCCGTCCTGGCCCCCGGCCGGCGAAGCCGGCCGGGGGCCAGGGTGAGGGCAGTGCATGCCCGGCGGGTCAGGACATCTTGCGGCTCTCGGCTTCGGCGTTGGCGATGGCTTCGGCTTCGGCATCTGCCATGGCTATGGCGACGCCGAATGCCTGGGCGATGTGGCCCGCGGCGGACATGACGCGTGCTGTGCCCACGACAGGGGCGATCGCGACGAGCACGTCCTGCAGCTGCTCGACGGTGAAGTCCGCCTTGACGGCGGGGTTGATGTGAGCCAGGTAGGAGATCGCCGGCGCGTCCATGGCGACGAGGGCGGCGATGCGGGTGGTGATGAGTGTCTTCTCGTCCATGCCGCAGTGCTCGATGGAGTCGACGGTCATCGCGGCGAGCGTGTCGAGAACTGGGGCGTCAGACCTGGTGGCCATGTCGGAACCGCCTTTCGGTGCTGAACTGAGCCGGACGTGCCACCCCCGATCGCCGGACTGGGTGGGCCGACGGGTTGCCGTATCAGCGTAGGCGCCCCGTACGGCCTACGCCCGTTGAGCTGTGAGCGTGAGCGTGAGCCGGGCTGCGGCCGGCCTACGGCTTCGGCGCGCGCTGCTGGAGGGCGGTACGGCCGGCCACGGACGTGACGATCGCGAAGAAGAACAGCGGAATCGCGAGTGCGCTGAACAGGGCGCTGTGCCACAGCACCAGTGCCAGGGAGGAGTGGACGATGAGCAGTGCGATGGCGGACGACATCCCGAGGACCTGCCGGCAGCCGCGCGACACCAGCAGGAGGGGGCGGCGCAGGTGGGGCGGGACCCGCCGGGTCTGCCACAGCAGCCAGCCTCCCCAGCTGCCGACGAGCACGGCCGCGCACATCAGGTAGGTGACGAGGGCGTCGGTGCCGGCGGCGCCCGCACGCAGGTGGGCGGAGCCCAACGACACCGCGATGATTCCGGTGAGGGCCACCCAGCGGGAGCCTGAGACCGTTCCGAAGGCCATGGTCTCCAGGTTGTGGCGGGCGTGGCGGTCGTCCAGATCGAGGGCGGCGGACTGGACGAAGCCCTCGGCGGCCCGGGTCCACGAGCCGGGACGGAGCAGGCTGCGGTGCAGATGGAGCAGCGCGAGGTTGTTGTGGGCCGCGCTGCTGTCCGGGTCGAGGCGCAGCGCCGTCTCGTAGGCCTCCTGGGCGACGCGGTATTTGCGGGTGTGCTGGGCGGTCAGGCCGACGAGCATGTGCGCGTCGCTCTCCTCGGGGGCGAGGGCGACGGCCGTGCGGGCCGATTCGTAGGCGGCTGCGGCCCGCTTGCGCTTCCCGCGGCCGGCGCGGTCGAGGACGATGCCGAGGGTGTAGTGGCTCGCCCAGAACTGCGGGGCGAGTCCGACGGCGCGCCGGGCGGAGGTCTCGGCCCGCCCGTACTCCTTCAGGGCGAGCAGGACGTGGGTGTGCAGCAGCCAGGCGCTCACCGACTCGGGTGCGACCCGCAGGGCCTGTTCGACGGAGCTGAGCGCCTGCTGTTCGTCGCCGAGACGGTGCCGGCAGCGGGCGAGCAGCACGAGTGCGGTGGCGTCGTCGGGGTCGCCGGCGAGGTGCTCGGTGGCGAGTGCGGCGGCCCGCTCGTAGCGCCCCAGGTCGAAGAGGGCGTCGGCCTGTTGCAGGGCCCGGCCCATCAGACCTTGTCCCGGTCATGGGTGATGCTGAGCAGGTTCGGTACGAGCGCCAGCCAGAACAGGACCTGAGGAACCGTGCGCTCGCTCCACGGAAGGGCCACGAGCAGCAGCGCGCACAGGGTGGCCCAGGTGGCCTGGCCGAGCACGACCCTGGGCCAGTACGAGCGGCGCACGAGCGCGAACACGGTGAGCTGTGCCCCGGTCCGCAGCCGCCGGTAGCGGCGCCAGGCGCCGAAGCCCCACACCACGGCCATCAGGGTCAGCGCCCACAGCCGACTGCCGAGATGGACGGGCAGCTCCTTCGCCTCGCCCCCGGTGGGGAAGACGTCGACGGTGACGGCGGCCAGGACCAGGCAGAGCAGGGCCAGCCACCGGGTGCCGCGCAGCATCCGGTAGACGGCCCTGTCGAGGTCGGAGCGGAGCGACTCGGAGTGGGGGGCGACGGCGAGTGCGCCAGCGTAGAGGTCGGCGGCCCGGGCGGCGGACGTGCCGGGCTTGCGGGCCTCGCGCCCGGTGACCTCGCTGACGGCGAGCTGGTCGGTCGGGTCGATGCGCAGGAGCTGCCGCACGGACTCCTGCACCAGGTCGGAACGGCTGTTGAACGCGGCCACCTTGTACATGGTGTGCCACGTGTCGACGACGTCGGGGCCGAGCCGTACGGCCTCCTGGGCCTCCTGGAGTGCCTCCTCCTTCGTACCCACGAAGATCAGCATCTCGGCGCGCTGGGCACGCGGGCCCCAGCGCTCCGGCGCGAGGCGGATGGCCTCGCGCTGCGACTGCTCGGCCTCGGGCAGCCGCCTCATCCTGCGCAGGGCGAATCCGCGCATGAAGTGTCCGTCGGCGAGCTCGGGTTCGAGCTTCAGCGCCTGGTCGGCGGCGTCGAGCCCCTCCTCGTTGCGGCCGTCGGCGGTGAGACAGCGCGCGCGTGTGGTCCACGCAGTGTGGTCGTCGGGTGCCTCGGCGAGACGCCGGTCGAGGAGGGCGAGGGCCTCCTCGTGCCGATCCATGTCGTAGAGGACGAGGGCCTGTTCGACCCGTGGGTGCAGGGACGTTCCACTCACAGCTTGCGCTTCTTCTTCAGGTGGGCGACCAGGTCGTCGTACACGCCGCCGTCGTTGGCGAACATGGCGACGTTGCGGGCCGAGGCGAACCAGGATTCGCTGGACGGCTTGATCTGCTTGGCCGCGTTCAGGAGGTCCTTGGTGCCGATCATGCGGACGGTGCCGGATCGGGCGGAGTCCAGGAGCGCGTACTCGGCCGCGCTCTCGCAGACATGGGCGAGATCGGCGCCGGAGAAGTCCTCGGTGACCTTGACGATCCTGCCGAGATCGACGGACTCGATGGGGCGCTCGCGCAGGTGGTAGCGGAGGATCGCCTCCCGGGCCTGGGCGTCGGGCGGCAGCACGAGCAGGGTGCGGTCCAGGCGGCCGGGGCGGCGCAGGGCGAGGTCCACGTCCCAGGGGACGTTGGTCGCGGCGAGCACGAAGACGCCTTCGTTCCGTACGGAGTTGATGCCGTCGAGCTCGGTGAGGAGCTGGTTGACGACATTGCGCAGACCGCTGTGGTGCGTACGCGAGCGCTTGGCACCGAGCGCGTCCAGCTCGTCGAGGAAGACCACGCAGGGCGCCTGGCGGCGGGCGGCCTCGAAGATGTCGTGGACGTTCTTCTCCGAGGTGCCGATGTACATGTCGAGGATGTCGGAGAGCGAGACCGACATGAAGCCGGCACCGAGTTCGCCGGCGACGGCCCGCGCGATGAACGTCTTGCCGCAGCCGGGCGGGCCGTAGAGGAGCAGGCCGCCGCGCAGCGACTTGCCGTACAGCTTGCGGAGTTCGGGGTTGCGCATGGGGGCGAGGAAGGCGGCTTCGAGCCGGTCCTTGACCTGCTGCATGCCGCCGACGTCGGCGAGGCGTACGTCGCCGGGGGCGTCGATGTCCCACGCGGCCGCGTCGGCCGGGTCGCCGCTGCCGTCCGCGGTCAGGGGGGCCGCGGTGGCGTAGCCCGCGTCGGCGGGATCGGCGGGATCGGCGGGGCCGGTGGGATCGGCGGCGAACCGGGGGCCGACGACGCCGGCGACTTCCTGTTCGGCGGCGGTGCAGTCGAAGACAGGGGGTTGGGCGCCGGCCGTGGGCAGTTGCATGGCGCGGGCCATCAGGGCCCGTACGGCTTCGTCGCCGGGCGCGTGCTGCAGCGCGACCGCGGCCTGCGTGACGGCCTCGTCGTGCCTCCCCTCCGCGAGGAGCAGTTCGGTGAAGTGCAGCCGCAGCGGCACGTCTTCGGGAGCGGCGGCGACAGCGGCCCGCAGGCTGCGGATGAGAGGTGACTCGTCGGACATGGGGTCAGCCTAGAAAGCGCCCCGCGGCTCTCGTGCACCGGGTGCGGCCGGGATCGAGAGGCGCGGGGGACGCGTTGGCCCGGCGGCGTCCGGCCGGCCACCAGCGGCGACCGTGGTCGGCACCATGGCCGGTTCGGCGGCGAAGGCGCTCGTCCTGCTGTTCAGCTGACTCTCGCGAGCGTGCTGTTGAGCAGGCCGGGACCACGCCGGCGGGACCGGCCGGGCAGCAGAGGCCGGTGCTGGACGCTTGCCGCCCTCGTGAGGGTAGGCCGCTTCCGCAGTTCCCCGGGGCGGCGATGACCGTCAGGCTGTGTGCCCGGCCGGCGCGGGTGCGTACAGCCCCGCCGGCGTGGTGTCAGACCTGTCCGCGCCACCCGCCGGTGGCGGATCCGCGGTCTTCGATGAAGTGCTTGAAGCGCTTCAGGTCTCCCTTGACCTGCCGGTCGACGAAGCCGAGCTTGTCGCCGATGTTCTCCGCCATCCCTTCCGGGTCGAAGTCCATCATCAGGGTGACCTGGGTATGGGACGGGTCGATGGGTACGAAGGTCACCAGGCCCGACTGTTCGGTCTCGCCGCCGACGGAGACCCAGGCGACCTTGGTGTCGGGGATCTGCTCGGTGATCTCCGCGTCGAACTCGCGTTGCACGCCGGCGATCTTCGTCACCCAGTGGGTGAGCGTGTCGGTGCGCTGCTCGATCCGCTCGACGCCGTCCATGAACTGCGGGAACGACTCGAACTGCGTCCACTGGTCGTACGCGGCACGGACCGGGACGTTGACCTCGATGGATTCCTTGACCTGCGACACGTTCAGCCTCCTGGGGTGTCTGATTGCGGGCCCGGACCCGGTGCTCGGTCATGAGCGGTTTCCGGGCGGGGCACTCCATCGGTGCCCTGTACAGGCGCGCCTGCCCCGACCCGCGCGCGGCACACACCGAAGGAGCCGTCTTGTTGAGCCACACGGCCCGCCCCACTCGCCCTCTCCGCGTCCTGTGGTGCAGGGCCCGGCGCCGGCGCTGAAAGCCAGTCACGTCCCGAATGGAGCCACCGTTACCGGCCAGGAGCTTCAGGAAGGCCGCGAACCAACCAAAGGCGCGCGTGGAGGACCTGGCCTACCGGATGTCGAGCAGCGTTCCCACGAGCGGTGCGGCCTGCCGATCGCCGTCGGTCAGGGTCCAGCCGCACAGTGCCGCCCACGCCAGCGCGGCCGAGGCCGCCTTGGCCCGCTCGGTGCGGCCGGCCAGGAGGGTGCCGAAGAACAGGGCGTCCCCAGCGTCCACAGCCACCCGGCCGAGCGTCACCGTACGCAACCCCGCGCCGTCGTGAACCGCCACCATCACGGCGCCGATGACCGCGTCCCGGAACCCCAGAGCCCGGATCAGCAGAGCGGAAGAGCCATGCTCAGGCAGACCGCAGGGGCGGGCCAGCAACCCGGGACGGCAGGCGACCGCGACCCCATAGCCGAGAGTGGCCATGCCCATCACCCTGGCCGCTGCGGTACGCATTGAGATCACTCCCTTCGATGAGGCAGAGCCCGTCGGAGGCGAGCCTGCGGTGCCACCGGCGCGCCTACCCCGCGTCACGTCACCCAACCGCGCAGTCCGTACGACCTGTCCGGCGCGCCATCGAGCGGAACCGTGCCGGATGCGCAGGCATTGGGGTGTGCACCACCCCGTGCGTGACCTGAAGATCGGCCTCACCGCATCTGGCGGGTTTCGGTGAACGCGCAGGACGTCCTCGACGTCGCACGCACCTGGCCGTCACGTCGGCCCGGCCGGCCGCGACCGGCCTTCCGAAACACCCTTTACGCGGGCCAAGTGCCTGTCAGCCGGCGCACGCCGACGGCCCCGCCCCGGTCGACAGCGGCCTTCACCACCGCGAACACGGCACCTTGCAGGGCGGCTGCCGGGAGCACCTCGCGCCAGCTACGGGATTCGTCGAGCGCGTCCGGTGCGTCGTTGTCCCCGCCGATGATCTGCCACAGCTGTTTGAACAGGAGCCCGGCCACCAGTCCGCCGAGCGTCCCCATCGCCAGCCCCAACGGCCTATACATGATCTTGGCCTTGTTCACGCTGCCTCCTCAAGCGGGACGGGCGCGTCACGCACCCGCCTTCGTGGTCGGTGTGCCGCTCTGCTCGCGCGGCCGAGCGCCGGCCGCCCCCTTCCCGCCCAGCCGGATCGCCTGCGGAGCGGGGGCGCGCTTCCTCCCGCTGTATCTGGCGCCTGCCCCTGCCGGGCCCGGCAAAACACGCTGCCGACGGGGAGGCGCGGGTCCGTTTCGCCCGCCCGGGCGGGGCAGACGCCGCTGACAGCCGGAGAACTTCCCACGGGGGCACTCTCCGGAAGGCGGACATCACATGACGGACCGGGCCCCAGGCATCGCGGTCGCCCTTCTTGTCGTTGCGGCCGTCTGGTGGGGCGTCCTGCGCCGCACCAGACGGCCGCCCCCGGGATCCCCCTCCGGCCCTGACGGCCCGTCGGCGTAGGACTGCCCATGCGTCATCACGATCCTGTCGTGATCGGTGCCGGATCCGGCAACGCGGTCGTCGACGACTTGTTCGCCGACGTGGACGTGGACGTGGCCGTCGTCGAGGGGCGCTGGTTCGGCGGAACCTGCCTCAACGCCGGATGCATCCCGAGCAAGATGCTCGCCTACACCGCCAAGGTCGCCCACACGGTCCGCCAGACCGGAACTCACGCCGCAAGGGCCGCAAGGACCAGGACTTCACTACCGTGTACGGGGGGCCGCGCCCGGTTCACAGGGCCCAGGGCGCTCCGGATCGAGCGGGCCGGCCTCCTCGCTCTGCGTCACGATCCGCGGCAGTCGGGTGACCTTGAGACCACGTGCGGCGGCGCCGGGGTGCACGAGCCTGCGCGGGCACTGACCATGGCCGAGTCCCTTTCGTTGCCTGCCGCGAGGAGCCTGCCCGTGCTGGAGCGCACGCTGAAGAAGGACCGGATCGAGGTCACCTTCATCCTTCCCGGAGACACACCGCCCGGCCCGGTCAGCGTGGTCGGTGACTTCAACGACTGGCAGCCCGGCGTTCACACCCTCAAGCTCCGCAAGGACGGAAAGCGCGCCGTCACCGTCGAACTCCCCCCGGCCGGCAGCCACTCCTTCCGGTACCTGGCAGCCGGTGACTACTGGTTCAACGACGACAGCGCAGGCGATCAGGACGGCCCCAACAGTCTTCTGCACACCTGACCCGCACACGCGGCCACCGGCGCCCGCGTGCGCCGGTGGCCGCGTGCCGCCCACGATTTCAAGGAGACCCATGCCGGAACCCGCCGAGGAGCGGGCCGGAGCCGGGGAGAGCAGGGGCGAGACGAGGAACGAGCGCGCCGACCGGCAGTGGCAGGAGCTGATCCAGGAAATCCGCGTCGCCCAGACGGGCGTGCAGATCCTCTTCGGTTTCCTCCTGACGGTCGTCTTCACGCCGCTCTTCCACGACCTGCCCCAGGCCGACGAGACCATCTACGTCATCACCGTCGTCCTCGGCTCCCTGGCGACCGGTGCGCTCATCGGGCCGGTCGCCTTCCACCGCGTCGTGTCGGGCCGGAAGATCAAGCAAGAAGCCGTGGCCTGGGCCTCCCGCCTCACCTTCGCCGGCCTCATCCTGCTGCTCGCCACGTGCACGACCGCGCTCCTGCTGGTCCTGCGGGTCGCCACGCACGACGCCGCCGTGCCGTGGATCGTGGCCGGGGTCCTGGCCTGGTACCTGCTGTGCTGGTTCGTGCTGCCGCTGTGGGCGCGGATCCGCTACACCACGGAGGGATGATCCCGCTGCGCGGGCAGCCGCGGACAATTTCAAGTGGGCCGGCCCGATCCGCTCATCGTCGGCGTCGCCGACACCCTCCTGGAAGCCGGTGAGGATCCCACCCGAGCCCTCGCCCACCCCGCCGGCCGGCCCACCACCGGGGCCTGGCCTGCACCCCGACCCCGCGACGATGCCTGATCCCAGTCCCACTGCAGCGTCCGCGCGACCAGGCCAGGGCCTCACCCAGGTCGGAGCGAGCCGCCGGCCGAGGGCTGAACCCGGCGGAGCGGGGCATACGCCGGGAGGGGCAGACACTCGCAACAGTGAGGTCAACATGATCACCCTCGGAGTGATCCTGCTCATCATCGGCCAGACAACGCAGACCCGCACGGCCAGCCCAGCGAGGGCGCAGCGGTAGCCAAACCAAACCCCATGGTGAGCCACATGAGCACGATGATCGAATGCACGACTGGGCCGGAACCGGAGGCCCCCGAGCCCGTCCCGTCCGGGCCCGAACCCCTACCCCGCGAACCGGGCGCCCCGGACGAGGACGAGGAGGAGCAGCCCCCCGACCGGGATCGCCCGGCTCCGCAGCCGACCGAACACCCCACGCCACAGGAGCCGCCCGACTGAACCGGCGTTGCCCAACCCGGGGCCAGTGGCAGCTCCTGCTCGCGCCCTCGATGGGCCCGGTCCGGGCGACTGCGCCGTCCTGACCGCTGCGGACGGGCGCCGTTCCTGTTTCTCCGCTGCCGGTCGGGGAAGGCGCCGGGCGAAACAGGGTGCGGGGCCGATCTCTCCGCCGGCCTGCTGGACGCCGTCCTGCGCCTCCCGCTGCTCGACGCAGGCCGGGCCCGCGTGGAATTCGGCCGGGTTCCCTCACGTTCGGCCGCGGACGCGGTCGGAGCATTCCTCGGAGGGCTCCGGCACGTTGCCGGAGTCGACACCCCACCCCTGGCACAGTCGGCCGCCGGTGGCGCGGATCGACAGCACCGGCGAGACGACAAGACCAACAGGCAAGGAGACCCGACATGCCCAGAGGCTCATCCCCCAAGCGGGAACGCCAGTACGAGCACATCAAGGAATCCGCCGAACAGCGCGGTGAATCCCCCGAGCGGGCGAAGGAGATCGCCGCCCGCACCGTCAACAAGGAACGTGCCCGGGCCGGGGAGTCGAAGACCGCCAGCCGGTCGTCCCTGCAGGACATGTCCTCCTCCAAGCGCGGCGGCCAACGCTCGCACAGCGGCTCCCAGGGCCCCACCAAGGAACAGCTCTACAACGAGGCCAAGCAGCGCAACATCGAGGGCCGCTCGAAGATGGACAAGGCGGAACTCAAGCGGGCGCTGGGCCACTGACCCCACCCGCCCCGTCAGGGATCCGTCGCGACGGCCGGCTGCCCACCCCACCCCGACCTTCCTTCCTGACGTGTCTCAGAACAACGCCCGGCGCGGACCCGATGGTTCGCGTCCGCGCAGGGCCCACCGTTTCAGGTGCTCAGCAGCGGTTGAAGAGGGCACGGGCTCGTCGAAGCGAGGGGCGTACTCCTGCCGGACGCCGTCGGGGAGCTCCCGCAACTGGAGCTTGTCGTCCTTCCGCGTCAAACGCGGACCTGCCCTGCCTACGTACACCTGAACCGGGAGCGGGTTCGAGGACGCGTCGGCGGGTAGGCGCCGACCATGGAACATGTCGAATGCGGGGCGACGCCCGCGGCAGAGCAGGCGGCCCACGGGCCGGCGGCATACGCTGTGCGCGCGGCGCTCTTCGACGTCGACGGCACCCTCACCGACACCAACCACCTGCACGTTGTCTCCTGGTGGGAGGCGTTCCGGCAGGCCGGACATGACATCACCATGCACGCCGTACACCAAGCCCTCGGCCTGCCCGGGCCTGACCTCCTCGTACGCCTCCTCGGCCCGGGCCACGACCAGGAGGAAAAGGACGCCATCAGCACCGCCCACGACGTGCTGTATGCCACCTACTTCGAGCGCATCACGGCGATCCCCCGCGCGGGGGACCTGCTGCACGCGCTCGCCTCCGATGGCTGGCGCATCGTCCTGGTCACCTCGGCCTCCGGCGAGGAACTGTCGGCACTGCGCCGGGCCATCGACGCCGACGATGCCCTCCACGCGACCACCAGCGCCGACGACGTCGAACACGGCAAGCCACATCCGGAACCCGTGTGCCGAGCCCTGGAATTGGCCGGAGCGCTACCGGGCAGGGCTGTTTTCGTCGGAGACAGCGTCTGGGACATGGAGGCCGGCCGCCGGGCGTCGGTGAACTGGTGTGTGGGCTTGCTCTGCGGAGGTATCCCTGCGGCCGACCTCCAGGCTGCAGGAGCGGATGCGGTCCACGAGGACCCGGCCGAACTCCTTCACGCACTCGGCACCAGCCCGTTCGCCAGGATCCCCGCATAGGGCCCGCGCGGCGGCTTCTGCTCCGCGGTAGGGGGCACGGGACCTCATCGGAAGTGCCGCCCTGCCCCGTGGCGTACGGGTGCACGGTCCCAGAGGAGCACGGCTTGGCCGTTTGACCTGGTCTTTCGCCGGGGCAGCCTCCGATGGTGATCAGCGGCGCGGCCACTCCTTGCGGCGGAGATCGCTCTGTCCAGGACGCGTGCCGTGCCGTCGCGGCGACAAGCTCCGCCGTCGAGAACCGCTCAGGAGGCCGGGGTCCCGCCGCTCCTTGTCGGCCGTGGCCGAGCGTGATCTCGTTCTGCCGCACGCCGGCAGGGGACCGCAGTTGGCGGGCGGCCGATGCCCGACCTTCTGACAGGGGCTGGCCCGGAACTGGTCCGGATCTTGGTACGTTCCGGCCCGGGCGGCAGTGATCGGGCAGGAGCGGCAAGCCGTGGGTGCGATCGGCAGCGGGGTGCCGGGATGTAGGGGAGCGGCGCGGTCTCGTGGTCCGGCGTGGCCGGCGGCCGGACCCGGCACGTGGGGTCGCCCTCGTCCGTGGGGCGCCGGACCTGCCGTTGCTTCGGCAGGACGGCGGGTGGTTCGCCCGATGTCGCCGGTGCGGGTCGCAGCCGTCCTTCTCTGCTACCCCCTCGTGCCTCCGTGTCCCCTCGGGATGTCAGGGATCCATCCCGCGAAGGGGTTCTTCGTGACCACGCGATCGAGGGCTATTGGAAGGGCATCTCACCGAACCCGGCGGTGCCGCCGGTACGGCCGGAAGATCTGAACCGGTACCGGGAAATCAGGCAGCGACGAGCTCCTGCTCGCGGTCCGGCGCATCGACCTTGGGCTTCTTGTTCGGCAGCGAGAGCCGGAAGACCTTGCGCCACGCGGAGAACACCTGCTTGGGCAGCGGCCCGGTGACGTACTCCAGCTCGTACTTCTCGAACAGCGCGCGCACCTTCACCGCGACCTCGGCGTACCGGTTGCTCGGCAGGTCCGGGAACAGGTGGTGCTCGATCTGGTGCGACAGGTTGCCGGTCATGAAATGCATGGCCCTGCTGCCGGTGATGTTCGCCGAGCCCATCATCTGGCGCAGGTACCACTGGCCGCGCGTCTCGCCCTTGATCGACCGGCGCTCGAAGACCTGCACGCCCTCGGGGAAGTGCCCGCACATGATCACCGAGTGGGACCAGATGTTGCGGACCAGGTTCGCGGTGAACGTGGCGGCGAGCGTGGTGAGGAAAGACGGGCCCGACAGCAGCGGGTGGATCACGTAGTCCTTGAGCACCTGCTTGCGGATCTTGCGGCCGACGGCCTTGGCCCGCGCGCGGAACTCCGGGTCCTTGCGGCGGCGCTTGTGCAGGTTCTTGCCGAGCTCCAGATCGTACGCTGCGATGCCGTACTCGAAGAAGCAGGCGTTGATGAAGTTCCACAGCGGCTGGCCGAGGTGGAACGGGTGCCACTTCTGGTCCTCGTCGACGCGCATGATGCCGTAGCCGAGGTCGTTGTCCTTGCCGATCACGTTGGTGTACGTGTGGTGCAGCTCGTTGTGCGAGTGCCGCCACTGATCGGACGGCGAGACGTGGTCCCACTCCCAGGTGGTGGAATGGATCTTCGGGTCCCGCATCCAGTCCCACTGGCCGTGCAGGACGTTGTGGCCGATCTCCATGTTGTCCATGATCTTCGCGACGGACAGCCCGGCGGTGCCGATCAGCCAAGCGGGCGGGAAGAACGAGAACAGCAGCACGCCCCTGCTGGCCAGCTCGAGCTTGCGCTGCGCCGAGATGACCTTCCGGATGTAGGCGGCGTCTTTCTCGCCCCGGCTGGCGATCACCTCGTCGCGGATCGCGTCCAGCTCGCGGCCGAGCTCCTCGATCTGCTCCGCGGTCAGGTGGGCGGTGGGGTCGATGGCGGTCAAGGTGCTCCTACCGTTCGATGTCGCAGGGGCCCGCGGCGGCGGACACGCAGGTCTGGATGAGGACGCCCGGTTCGGCCTCGGTGATCTCGCCGGTGCGCAGGTCGCGGACGGCGCCCGCCTTGAGCGGCGTGACGCAGCCGAAGCAGATGCCCATGCGGCAACCGGAGGGCATGAGCACGCCGGCCTCCTCGCCGACGTCCAGCAACGGCGTGGCGCCGTCCGCGTCGACGGTCTTGCCGGTGGCGCTGAACGTGACCTCGCCGCCGTCACCGGCGACGACGGTGCCGGGGCGGAAGCGTTCGGTGTGCAGGCGCTCTTCGACGCCGTGTCCGCTCCAGAACTCTTCGGCGGCGTCGAGCAGGCCCGCGGGCCCGCAGGCCCAGGTCTCGCGCTCGGCCCAGTCGGGTACCAGTTCGCCGAGACGGGCGATGTCGAGCACGCCGTCGGTGTCGGTGTGCACCTCGGTGAGCCGCAGCTTCTCGTCCGCGGCCAGGTCGTGCAGTTCGTTGCGGAAGATCACGTCCTGCGGCCGCGGCGCGCAGTGGACCATGACGACGTCGTCGAACTCGATGTCACGCAGCATGCCCATCACGGGCGTGATGCCGCTGCCGGCCGTCAGGTAGAGCACCTTGGCGGGCTTGGCCTCCGGCAGTACGAAGTCACCGGTCGGCTGGTCGAGCTGGACCAGAGTGCCCGGTTTCGCCCTGCGGACCAGGTGGTTGCTGACCTTGCCGTCCGGAATCGCCTTCACGGTGATCGTGACGCGGCCGTCCTTGCGGTCCGTCGGCGAGGTGATGGAGTAGGCGCGCCACAGGCGCCGCCCGTCGACGTCGACCCCGATCCGCACGTACTGACCGGCCGTGTGACCACGCCAGCCCCTTCCCGGCCTGATCACGATGGTCGCGGCGTCACCCGTCTCGGGGTGCACGGCCTCGATGCGCCCACGCAGGTCGGCGCCCGCACGCAGCGGGCTGACCAGGTCGAGGTAGTCCGACGGCAGCAGCGGCGTCGTGATCATCTCCAGCAGTTTCCACGCCCTACTGCGGAGGGCTGCACTCGTCATGACCCCAGCTTGATACGCCTCAGGGCGTAAAGTCCTGACCGCAGGACGTAAATCTGGCCGGCTGAATTGTTCGCAGGGAATAAAACATGAGCCATCCGATCCGGAGGGTCACCGAACCGGCCCTGGATGAGACAACGGTCACCGCACTTCGGGCCGCGCTGAAGACCACCGCCGACGAGGTCGTCCAGGCGATCATCGACGAGGTCCCTCCCTACGCCAACGCCCTTTCGGGCCGCATGGGCGTCACCATCCGCCGAGCCGTCCGCACCGCCCTGGGGAACTACCTGGACCTCGCGAGCGGGAACGCCACAGGCGGCGACGCCGGTGACGCGGCCTACGAGCTGGGCCGCGGCGAGGTGCGCGACGGGCGTTCGATGGATGCCCTGCTCAGCGCCTACCGCGTCGGCGCCCGCGTGGCCTGGCGATGCCTGGCAGCGGGCGCCGTCCCCGCAGGCCTGCCCGCCGCCGAGGTCGCCAAGTTCGCCGAGCTGACCTTCGCCTACATCGACGGGCTCTCGGCCGCGAGCGCCGCGGGCCACGCCGACGAGCTGGCCGCCCGGGGCCGGGACCACGAGCGGCACCTGGAACACCTGGCCCGCGACCTCCTCGCCGGCGCGAGCCCCGACGTGCTGCTGGCCTCCGCGCAACGGGCCGGGTGGCAGCCCCCGGTCTCGCTGACCGCCGTCCTGCTGCCCGCCGCCCAGGCCCGGCCCGCCTACCGCGCCCTCGACCCGGGCACCCTCGTCCTCGACGATCTGCCGGAGGCCTTCGGCGTGCTGCTCGTCCCCGATGCGGACCGGCCACATCTCCTGCGGCAGCTGACCGACCGCACTGCCGTGGTCGGCCCGGCCCGGCCATGGACTCGTGCGTCCGCCTCGTACGCGCGAGCCGCACGCGCGCGCTCCCTCTCCTCCGATATCCGCGACACCGAGGACCACCTGCCCGAGCTGGTACTGAGCGCCGACGCGGACGCGTTCGCAGACCTGCGGGCCCGAGCCCTCGCACCGTTGCGGACCTTGCCCGTCGCGACCGCACGGCGGCTGGAGGAGACGTTGCGGGCGTGGCTGCTCCACCAGGGCAGGCGGGACGAGGTGGCGGCGGCGTTGTTCGTCCATCCCCAGACCGTCCGGTACCGGATGTCGCAGCTGCGGGAGCTGTTTCCGGATCTCGCATCGCCACACCGGGTCCTCGAGCTGACGCTGGCGGTCGGTCTTCGGGTCAGCTGACGCGTACCTCGACCGTGGGAGAGGGGCTGGATGGACCGGGAGGAACAGAAAGAGTTGACACCCGTGTCGAGCGGGTCGCGCCGACGTCGCCCGACGGGCGAAAGCCCAGGTCAGGCGCTGTCTTTCAGGCCCTAAAAGAAGCCGAGCTTCTTGGGGGAGTAGCTCGTCAGGACGTTCTTGGTCTGCTGGTGGTACAGCGGCTGCACCCCTGCTGACCAGCTGAAACGGTGGCTGGTGAGGCTCCTTGGTGCGGGCTGGTCCGGAAATGGTCCGGATCTTGGTCCGGGCGGTCCTGGAGCGGAGCATGCGAAGCCCCAGGTCGGCGACCTGGGGCTTCGCTCCTTCGGTTACTCCGGCTGGTAGGCGCTGATGGCGTCGGCCATGGGCTTGCCGAAGGTCATGTCGCCGGCCGGGATGGGTCGGCCGTCGAGGGAGAGGACCATCTTGGCCTCGTCGGGGCCGGCGCTGAGGGTGCAGGTGACCCCGTGGGCGTCGGCGCGTTCGAAGCTGAACCGCGGGTAGTAGGCGGGGTGTCCGAGGACGGTGACGGTGTGTTCACCCAGGGCGCGGGCGGCATCGAGGCCGGCCCGGATGAGGGCGCTGCCGATGCCGGTGCCCTGGTGGGCGGGGTCGACGGAGACCGGGGCGAGGGTGAGGCCGGGGGTGCCGCCGATGCCGGCGCGGGTGAACAGGATGTGCGCGATGACGGTTCCGGTCTCGTCCTCGGCGACGAGGGAGAGCTCGGGGATCCAGCACGCGTCGGTGCGCAGGGCGTCTACGAGGTCGGCGTCCTCGGGGGAGCCGAAGGCGGCGGTGATCACCTCGCGTACGCGGGAGGTGTCGTGCGGGGTCTCGGTCCTGATCTTCATTGCAGGGGTGTTCCGTTTCTGGGTAAGTGAATGTTGTCGTTGGGGGTGCCGTGGGCGGGGCGCGGCTGCGGGCGGGCCCCGCCCACAGTCGGCGCGGCCGGGTCACAGGGTGAGCAGGGCGCGGCCGGCGTGCTTGGGGTCGGCCAGGGGTCTGAGGGCGAGGCGGACCAGGGCGAGCGGGTTGTCGTCACCGGCGATCCGGTTGGCGCTGAGCTCGCCGCAGGAGACGCACTGGTGGATGATCATCCACTCGCCGTCGGTGCGGACGGACATGCCCAGGGCCTCCATCCGGCCCCGGCAGTCCGCGTCCCGGTCGCCCGGTATCTTCCGGTCGACGTGCAGGCTCGCCAGACAGTTCGGGCAGTGGTTGCGGTGCGCGGTGCCCGGTGCGTCCAGGGAGACGTCGAGTCGGCAGGAAGCGCACCGGAAGTCGTTGGCCCGGTGCCCGCCCTGCGCGTGCAGGACGTCCTTGTGCCGCTGCGGACGGCGCCGCCGCTGCCCGCGACCGCTGTTGTTGTTGCGTGACACAGTGGTGGTCCTTTCCTTCCGGGCGGTCAGAGGGTTCCGAACGCTTCGAGCGGGAAAGGCGGTTGGGCCAGCGGGCGGACCGCCATGCGCATCAGGATCAGCTGGTTGTCATCCGCGCACACCGGGTTCGAGGTGAGCTCGTCGCAGCGCACGCAGCGGTGGATCACCATCCAGTCACCGGTGCGGAGCACGGCGATGGCGATCGGGGACATCCGGCCCTCGCAGTCGCTCGGACCGCCCTCGACGTGGTCGAGGACATGGCGGGAGTGCAGGCAGGACGGACAGTGGTTGCGCGGCGCGCCGTCGGCGGCGTACGCGGACACGGTCAGCCCGCACCACGCGCAGGCGAAGGTGCTGAGGCTGAGAGTGTTGTTGGAGGTGTGGCTGGACACCCGGGTGCTCCTTGCTGGAAGTGGGTCAAGACAGCAAGAGCAGGCCGAGTGGCCTCGTCAGAAGGCAGCCCGACAACGCCGTGGAACGGCGGACAGGCAGGTCAGAGCACCGGAGGACACGTCCGGCAGCGGCCCGGAGAAGCGGGCAGCGGAAGGCAGCGGACGGTTACGCGGTGTGGCGAGGCGCACTCGGCGCGGGCCGGGACATCAAACACCCTTTTCCAGGGCACACAGGCCCAGAACGAATCAGAACGACCCTGGAAGGCTAACAGGACACCTTCCAGGGGTGTCAACGGATTATTCGCCGCCCACAGACGGCGGCGCGATCCCCATAGCACGTGCCCGGCGAGGTACGCGGTCACCGTGGCCCCCCCCGGAACGTAGTGGTGCATCAAGCCGACACAGGCGGACAGCACGGGCTCGACGCAACCAACCAAACGCGGGAACCCGTCGGCATCACCGCAGGCCAGACGCGACAAGCTGGCAGATCCCATTCTGAAACGATCAGCAAGCCGCTCGGGCCGGATCTGCCGCCTCGGCAGTGCCCGCCCGTCCATCGACCGGAACCAAGCACGGGCCGGCCGACGACGCCCGTGGGCCAGCCCGTGCCGTATCGCCTTGCGGCTGTCCGGGAGGGCTCAGCCGACGGCGCCTGCCGAGGCCCGCTGACCGGCCCGGGCGAAATCGGCCATCCCCTCGGCGAAGCCCACCCGCGGATGCCAGCCCAGTTCTTCGCGCAGCCGGGCGGAGTCGGCGGTGATGTGCCGTACGTCGCCCAGCCGGAACTCGCCGGTCACCACCGGCGCGGGTCCGCCGTACGCCGAGGCGAGTGCCGACGCCATCTCGCCGACCGTATGCGGTTCCCCGCTGCCGGTGTTGTACGCGGTCAGCATCCCGGCAGGGGCGCCCCCGACGGCCTCCAGGGCCACGACGTTCGCCGCGGCCACGTCCCTCACGTGAACGAAGTCCCGCCGCTGCGCGCCGTCCTCGAAGACCCGGGGGGACTCGCCCCGGGCCAGGGCCGACCGGAAGAACGAGGCCACCCCGGCGTACGGGGTGTCGCGCGGCATGCCCGGCCCGTACACGTTGTGGTAGCGCAGTGACACCGCCCGGCCCTCCACGCACCGGGCCCAGGACGCCGCGAGGTGCTCCTGCGCCAGTTTCGTCGTGGCGTACACGTTGCGCGGATCCGTCGGCGCGTCCTCGCCGACCAGACCCGGCACGAGCTCGGCTCCGCAGTCGGGACAGCGGGGCTCGAACCGGCCGGCCGTCAGGTCGTCGGTCCGGCGCGGTCCGGGGCGCACCGTCCCGTGCCGTTCACAGGTGTAGCGGCCTTCTCCGTAGACCACCATCGACCCGGCGAGGACGAGCCCGCGGACCCCGGCGGCCGCCATCTCCGCCAGGACCACCGAGGTTCCGAGGTCGTTGCAGCCGACGTAGTCGGGGGCGTCGGCGAAGTCCTTGCCGAGGCCGACCATCGCCGCCTGGTGGCATACGACGTCCACCCCGCGCAGCGCGGCCCGGACCGCGTCGGCGTCCCGTACGTCGGCCGGGACGAACTCGGCGTCGGGCAGGGCAGGGGGACCGGGGTGTGCGGTGGGCAGCAGGGCGTCGAGGACGACGGGGTCGTGGCCGCGGGCCTTGAGGGCGGTGACGATGTGGGAGCCGATGAACCCGGCCCCTCCCGTGACGAGTACGCGCATGCTCCGGACGTTACGCAGTGCCGCGCGGCTGACGCATGTTCCACGCGTGGACGTAAGACTTCCGTCATGCCGGAGCCGCAGTGGTCGCGAGTGGTGTCTCAGTGCTCGGCAGCTGTGAGTGGGACGTCATCGCTCACCGAGGCGACGGTGTGGCTCTTCCCGATGCACTCGCCCGGCAGGCAGAAGCGGGCGGTGAGCTGCTTCGCCGACCAGTTCCTCCAGGACGTCCTCCATGGTGACGAAGCCGATGACCCGGCCTTCCAGGTCCGCCACGGCCGCGAGATGGGTTCCGGCGGTGCGCATGGCGGTCATCGTGTCGTCAAGGGGTGTGGCCCGGTCGACAGTGGTGACGACGTGCAGAGCATCGCGCGGGAAGGGAGCGGCGCGCTCGGTGGCAGCCAGGGCGTCCTTGATGTGCAGGAAGCCCAGGATCTCGCCGCCGGGGCTGGTGACGACCAAGCGGGAGAAGCCGTGCTCGGCAGCGATTCGCTCCAGCCCGCGCGGGGTGACGTCCTGGTTCACAGTGACGAACTCCGCGCGCGGGATCATGATCTCGTCGACCGTGCGGGTGCCGAGTTCGAGGGCGTCCTGGAGGCGTTCGCTATCCTCCGGGTCGAGCAGGCCGGCGTCGCGGGAGTCCTTGACCAGTCGGGCGAGTTCGTCGTCGGTGAAGACCGAGGCGACCTCGTCCTTGGGTTCGACCTTCAGCAGGCGCAGCAGGGTGTTGGCGAAGGCGTTGATGCCGAAGACCAGCGGACGCAGCGCCCGGGTGAGGGCGACCAGGGGCGGGCCGAGGAGGAGCGCGGTCGGCGCCGGGGCGGCGAGCGCGATGTTCTTGGGGACCATCTCGCCGACCAGCATGTGCAGGTACGTCGCCAGGGTCAGGGCGATGACGAAGGCGATCGGGTGGATGAGCGCGTCGGGCACGCCGAGGGAGGCGAAGGGCGGTTCCAGCAGGTGCGCGATGGCCGGTTCGGCGACCGCGCCGAGCACCAGCGAGGAGACGGTGATGCCGAGCTGGGCGGTGGCCATCATCGCGGAGAGATGTTCCAGGCCCCACAGGGTGGTCTTCGCGCGCCGGTCGCCCTTGAGGGCGGCCGGTTCGACCTGGCTGCGCCGTACGGAGATCAGGGCGAATTCCGCGCCGACGAAGAAGGCGTTGGTGACCAGCGTCAGCGCGCCGATCAGCAGCTGAACGGTGGTCACTGGACGTCCTCGTCGGTCTCGTCGATGGCGGCGGGCGCGGTGATCGTCACCCGGTCCGCACGGTGGTGTTCGACGTCGAGCACGGACAGCTCCCAGCCGTCGACGTCGACGGTGTCGCGCTCCTCGGGGATACGTTCGAGGCGGGTGGCGATCAGGCCGGCGAGGGTCTCGTACGGGCCCTCGGGTGCCTTGAACCCGAGCTCTTCCAGCTCGTCGAGCCGCACGCTTCCGTCGGCTTCCCAGACCCGTCGGCCGTCCTCCTCCGGCGCCTCGATGAGGTCGGGGACCTCCATCGGGTCGTGCTCGTCACGTACCGCGCCGACGACCTCCTCGACGATGTCCTCCACCGTGGCGACACCGGCGGTGCCGCCGTACTCGTCGATCACCACGGCCATGGTGCGGGCCTTCCGGAGGCGGCCCAGCAGTGTGTCCACCGGCAGGGAGTGCGGCACCAGCAGGGGTTCGGTCATCAGGTCGGTGATCGTGGTGAGGGGCCGCTTGCCCTCGTTGAGGGCCAGTACGTCCCGGACGTGGACGGTGCCGATGACCTCGTCCAGGGAGTCCCGGTAGACGGGGAACCGAGAGATGCCGGTGGCCAGGGTCAGGTTCGCGGCGTCGAGCGCGGTGGCGTGGGCCTCCAGCGCCTGAACGTCCACACGCGGAGTCATGACGTTCTCCGCCGTCAGCTCGCCCAGGTGCAGGGTCTTCACGAACAGCTCGGCCGAATCGGCCGCTATCGCGCCCTCGCGGGCCGAGTGCCGGGCCAACGCGACCAGCTCCTCGGGCGTACGGGCGGAGGCGAGCTCCTCGGCCGGCTCCAGTCCGAAGCGGCGCACCAGGCGGTTCGCGGTGTTGTTCAGGTGGCGGATCAGCGGCGCGAACACGGCCGTGAAGGCCCGCTGGGGACCGGCCACGACCTTGGCCACGCCCAGCGGGTGGGAGATCGCCCAGTTCTTCGGCACCAGCTCGCCGACCACCATCAGCACGATGGTGGAGAGGGCCACGCCCAGCAGGGTCGCCGTGGTGGACACGGCTCCCTCGGGCAGCCCCAGCCCGGTGAGCGGGCCGTGCAGCAGCGCCGACACCGAGGGCTCGGCCAGCATGCCGATCACCAGCGAGGTCACCGTGATGCCCAGCTGGGCGCCGGACAGCTGGAAGGTCAGCCGCTTGGCGGCCTTCAGGGCGCTCTCGGCACCGCGCTCCCCGGCCGCGGCGGCGCGTTCCAGCTCGCCGCGCTCGACCGTGGTCAGGGAGAACTCGGCGGCGACGAACACCGCGCACGCCAACGTCAACGCGAGAGCGAGGAGCAGCAGCAGGATCTCGGTCACCGTGCCACCCCCACTCCGGGACCGTGTACCCCATGGGTGTCCAGGTAGGACGTGGCACGGCAGGGACTGGGAGGTTCACCCATGGCGGGCCGCTGTTCCATTCGCTCTCAGCCGGACCGGGTGGTCCGGACGGTTGTTCGGTTGCGGACAGTATCCGCGCCCGTTTGGTCAAGGGCAAGTAAAGGGGGTTCTGCTCGCTGGGGCGCGGCCCCTTTCGGGCCGATTCCGTGGCGACGCCCCGTGGCCCCCTCGTTACTCCTATGCTTCTACATGTGTGTAGATTCTGTCATCGGTGATCTTCGCATGTCGAGTCCGTCCGTGCCTGTGCGGGCGGCAACGATGGGCGGAGGTATGGCCGTTGGCGGCGCACACGTGCCTGCTGGCTCGTATTCAGGGAGGGAAGATCATGGCTTCGATCGATCTCGGCGGAGTTCTCGACAAGGCGTGGGCGGACAAGAGCCTGCCGGAGATCCTGGCGGCGCCCGTGGACGCCCTCAAGGGCGTCAGTGAGCGGCAGGGCGAGCTGCTCAAGGAGGCGTTCGGCATCAAGACCGTCGCCGACCTCGCCGACCTCAAGTTCGCCCGATGGGCCCAGGCCCTCGCCGCACTGGACACCGCGAAGTAACACCACACTCCGGGGGTGCACCCCCGCTCCGGGTGCACCCCCGAACGCCCCGGCGGCCTGCCGCCGCCGGGGCGCCGGCCTCTGTGAACCATGACTGAAGGAGTGAACGCCACGATGGTGTTCAAGCGACTGCTCGGCTCGATGGGTGTCGGCGGTCCCACCGTCGACACGGTCCTCGACCCCGTGAGCGCCGTACCCGGCGGCAGCCTGTCCGGCGAGGTCCGCCTCACCGGAGGCCGCGCGGACTTCGACATCGAGCGCATCACCCTCGAACTCGTCGCTCGCGTCGAGGCGGAGACCGAGCACGGCGAGCACGACGGCGTGGTCGTCTTCGAGCGCTTCACCGTCGACGGCGGTTTCCGTCTCCACGAGGGCGAACAGCGCACCGTTCCGTTCGCGGTCTCGCTCCCCTGGGAGACCCCCATCAGCGAGCTGCACGGGCAGGCCCTCGGAATCGTCCTCGGGGTACGCACCGAACTCGGCGTGGCCGGGGCCAAGGACAAGGGCGACCTTGACGCCTTCGCCGTCCGCGCGTTGCCCGTCCAGGAGGCGGTGCTGGAGGCTCTGGGTCAGCTCGGTTTCGGATTCAAGTCCGCCGACCTCGAATTCGGACGCATCGCCGGCACCGGTCAGCAGCTGCCCTTCTATCAGGAGATCGAGCTGACCCCCGCCCCGCAGTACGCCCACCAGGTCAAGGAGATCGAGGTCACCTTCCTCGCCTCCCCGGCCGGCATGGAGGTCGTCCTGGAGGCGGCCAAGCGTGGCGGCCTTTTCTCCGAAGGGCATGACGCTTTCGCCCGCTACACCGTCCACCATGACCAAGCCGACCACACGAACTGGAATGCTGAGGTCGACGGCTGGATCCGTGCCCTGCTCGAGGCGCACGGCGCGCGAACGGCCCACGGGGCCCACGGCCACGACTCCTACGGGCACGCCGGCGACAAGCACGACCACGGCCACGGCCACGGCCACGCGGGCCATCGCTCAGGCCCGGGCATGGGTACGGTCGTCGCCGCCGGCGCGGCCGGACTGGCCGTGGGAGTGGTCGGCGGCATGGTCGCGGCCGAAGTCGTCGACGAGGTCGGTGACTACTTCGAGGGCGACGGGGACGAGGGTGACGACGAAGCCTGACGAGTCGGTGGTCCGGACATGGGCTGACCCTCGGGGCGCCCAAAGCCGGAGCTACTCGGAGGGGCGGAACCAAGACGTGAAGGGTGAACGTGCAGGAGATGGCCATACTCGACGGCGGTCCGGCGGAAGGGCTGCGTATGCGTGTCGCGGGCCGGCCGGCGGTCGTGCAAGTGACATACCCCTGTGAGCTGGAGGGCCAGGCGACCGGAGTAGGGGCCGCGGCGCTCTACGTGTACCGCCTCGACCGCCGGGTGAAGGAGGAGCCCCTCCGGTACCGCTACGACGGTGCGAGCCCATGAGATGCCGTCGACGCCCGGCAGGAACAGCGGGGTCTGACCGGCCCCTTCACCAACGGACGAAAGAGAACTGATCATGTTCGACAGCCTGAAGGGCTTGGTCGGCAAGGCAACCGAGCTGGCCACGGAGCACAGTGAGGTCCTGGCGCAGGGGCTGGAGAAGGCCGCCGACGTAGTGGACGAGAAGACGGACGGCAAATACAGCGACCACATCGGCACCGGCGTGGACAAGGCAAAGGGCTTCCTCACAGGTCTGGGTGAGTAGTCCCAGTAGCGACCCGGCCAGGCCGCAGGCCGCTGCCGCTCAGGCGGAGAACGTGGCCGCGTGCAGGATGAAGTAGAGGGTGACGGCCGCGTTCGCCGAAGAGAGGGCCGAGGCCGTCGCCCCGCCCGCCGCGGTCCAGACCGCCAGGCCGACCCGGGTGAACGCGGGCGGCCAGGCCCGGCCCACGGGCGCCGGACCCAACAGCGCTGCCACGCGTCGCGGTACCGGCCCGGCCACCGCGAAGTGCGCCGCCGCGGGAGCCACCCCGCCGCGCGAGATCAACGCGGCCTTGCCGATGGCCCGTGCCACGGTCCGCCTGCTGCCGACCCGTGTCGCGGCCTCCTCGTCGGCCCACCGCTCGGAGGTGTAGGTCACGGCCGTGCGCAACGGTCGCAGGAAGGGATTCGCCCGCGCCGCCAGCCGGACCACCAGCAGGAACAGGTGGTGGCGGCAGCAGAGATGGGCACGCTCGTGCGCGAACAGGGCCCGCCGCTCGCGGGAGGTGAGCGCCGCGAGCATGCCGGTGCTGACCACGATCCGGTCCCGGCGGCCCGGCAGGGCGTACGCGTACGGGGCTTCGTCCGGCAACACCGCCACCGACCCCGGCCGAGCCGTACGAAGTGCTGCCTCCGCACGGCGCCGTACCCGCCGGTGCCGCCGTGCCGTGACGGAACAGGAGACCAGTACGGTCAGCAGCGCCGGGATGGCGAGCCGTCCAGCGACCTCGTCGTACGGGACGGCCTCCCGGACCTCCGGGTCCGACCAGCTGTCGGGCAGGGGATTGCCCGGGAGTTGCGCCGTGCCCACGACCATGAGCAGGGCGAGGCACAGCGTGCTGCAGCAGGCCAGTACAGCGGCGATGACGGTCAACAGCCGGGTCGCGGTGCGCGGGTGGAGGTGCTGTTCCGCCAGGCGTGCGATCGGCCAGGCGGTGAGCGGAAGGACGAGCGGCAGGAAGACGAAGACCCCCATGGTGTCAGTCTCCCTCCTCCTCGCCCGCCTGGGCCAACAGGTCGCGGAGGAGCTGCTCGTCTCCCGGGGGTAGGGCGGTGACGAAGCTGGTGAGCACCGCGTGGCGGTCTTCCTCGCCGTCCAGGACTCTCCGCATGCGCAGTGCGGCAAGCCCGGCCTCGTCGGCGACCGGTGTCCACTGGAACGACCGGCCGACCCGCTGGCGCGCCACGGCACCCTTGGCGTGCAGCCGGGTCAGGATCGTGATCACGGTGGTGTATGCGAGCTCGCCGCCCAGGCGGTCCTGGACCCAGGCTGCGGTGACCGGTTCCGGAGCCTCGCCCAGGGCGGACAGAACGGCGATCTCGAGCTCGCCCTGCCCGCGCCGCCGCGGGTGCCGCCCGTCGCCGCCCGCTCTGTGCTCCGTCATGCCGAATGGTCTCCATCTGCCGCGCCCCGGCCGTAGTGCCGGAGTGGTTCATCGTACTGACCTATGGCGCTGACCTCGCCGTGCGCTGCGGTTCCCCCTGCGCTGGTGAACCTGATCCGAGCGGGCCACGCATGTTTCTACATTGCTGTAGATTCACTGCGCAGCGGATGCACAAGCGTGCAGAGAATCAAGGAGTCGCCGTGTTCGGCATCAGCGAGATGGCCATCGTCCTGATTCTGCTGGTGCTGCTTCTCGGTGCCCGGAAACTACCCGAACTCGCGAGGGCCGTGGGCAAGTCCGCCCGCATACTCAAGAGGGAGGTGCGCGCGGCGGACAACGAGCCGGCCGCCGGACCGAAGCGGGTGATTGAGGTGACTCCCGCTGACGTGATCGATCCCCGGCCGGACAGCGGCGCTTCCCGAAGCTGAACCCACTGAGGAGACGAGTGTGTCGGAGACCTGGTTCGCGATCGGGCTGGCCTCCGTAGGAGTGCTCCTCTCCATCGTCGGCGCCGCGCTCTACGTGCTCCCCGGTCCTGGAATCCCGGTGCTCGCCGTCGGCGTGACCCTCCTCGTCGCGGGTGTCGGACTCCTTGGCGCGGACGTGCAGCGAGGCTGAGGCCCTCCTGATCCCGCTGCCACAGCGGTGCCGGTCCACTGGACGGGAACGCACCAGGGTGGTCCGGAGGACCGTGCTCCTCCGGCGTGGACGGCCCGCTTCAGTCCTTCGTAGGCTGGCCGCCGACGAAGAGGGGCGCGGTGAACGGAAACCCGATGTACCACTGGATGGCGCTGGCGGTGTCGACAGCGGTGATGCTGCCGATTCCGTTGGCCGTGCTGGCAGGGTGGACGCCGCCGTGGATGCGGAAGAAGCGAGCCGGAATGCGGCTTCGCGCCTATGGCGTCCTGTGCTTCTACGCCCTCATGCTCGCCAACGGGGTCCCTCGGATCGCCGACGCGTCCACGGAGACGGTCATGTTTTGTATGAACGTCGGGTTCGGCTTCATCGCCGCTGCCGTGCTCCTGTTCCTGCTCGCGGAACGCAAGGACCCGCAGCGCTAGGGCGGCGTCGCGTGCCGCTTCCCGAGGGAAGCTGTTCGTCCCGCGCGGCGGTCCCGCCCACGTGGTGCCGGCCCCTCAGGTCCGCCGCACCGTCCCTGTTGCCTTCACGTGGGAGGGCTGGGCCGGGAGCGAAGACTCGCCGCCCGGTCCGCTACCCGTCGTCCGTGCGGTTGTCCTTGCGGGCTGCAGAGTGGCCTGGTCCTGGTGATGGTCCCCAGCGCGTTCGAGGAAGCGCAGAAGTTCGACGGGGAAGGGCAGGACCAAGGTGGAGTTCTTCTCAGCGGCCACAGCCACGACGGTCTGCAGAAGCCGCAGCTGGAGTGCGGCCGGCTGTTCGGACATGACCGCTGCGGCCTGGGCGAGCTTCTTGGACGCCTGGAACTCGGCGTCGGCGTTGATCAGCCTGGAGCGCCGCTCGCGGTCGGCCTCGGCCTGCCGGGCCATGGAACGCTTCATGCCCTCGGGCAGGGAAACGTCCTTGATCTCGACACGGTCGATGGTCACGCCCCACTCGACGGCCGGACTGTCCATCATCAGTTCCAGGCCCTGGTTGAGCTTCTCCCGGTTGGACAGCAGCTCGTCGAGGTCGCTCTTGCCCAGGATCGAGCGCAACGAGGTCTGCGCCATCTGTGACACGGCGAATCGGTAGTCCTCCACGCGGATGATCGCGTCCACCGGGTCGACGACCTTGAAGTAGATCACCGCGTCCACCCGCACGGTGACGTTGTCCCGGGTGATGCCGTCCTGGGCCGGAACCGGCATCGTGACGATCTGCATGTTCACCTTGTGCATCCGGTCGACCACGGGAACGACCATTGTGAACCCCGGACCGCGGACGGAACCCATCAAGCGGCCGAAGCGCAGTACGACTCCGCGCTCGTACTGCCTGATCACCCGGGCGGCGGCCGCCACGTACAGCACTGCACCGACGCCCACCAGTGCGAGTACGGTCAGCAGTCCCTCCAGCATGACAATCACCAGAAATCATCAGATTTTACTTCTTCTTGGGATTGTTCCCGCTGAGGGTGCGGGGTAGACCCGGGATGCCGCTCGGGCGTCAGGAAGGGCAGTTGTCGCAGGTGAGAGCGCTGGTGCTCTCGGCTGAGACTGCACGTCCTGTCACGCTCTGTGAAGAGCGCGGAGCTTGCTGTACTCGCAGCGTTTCGTCTGGGGCCAGCCGGGGGCCGGTCGGTGACCGTGTTCGCCCAGGGCTCGCGATGGCAGTGAGGGGTGCCGGCAGGCAGCCGCTGGACGCGGATACCCCGTTGCCGGCGGCCCCGGCTCGCCGCCGGGGCCGCCTCGGAGGGGTGCGGTTCGGGGCCGTCCCCTGTTAGTGGGCCGAGAACCACCGACTGGTCCGATTCCTGCCCGGGGGCAACGGTAGCTGCATGTGTAGCCGCCTTGCCCCTGAACTCTCTTGTGGGTGATGGCTCCCTGAGCTCGGGCTCCGGCCAGCACGGCTGCTCCGAGCGTGGTGGCCCGCAAGCCGCCCGACGGGAAGTTCGGCCGGTGCAGCCGATTGGCTGCAATATCCTTCTGCCGTGGTGAACTGGCGGCGTTCTCTGGTGCGTGGGTTCTGGGCTTTGGACCGGGCCATGGGCGGCCAACGGCGTCCGACGGGGATCCAGAAGTGGGTGGCCCGGCACCGGATCGGCACCGGCCTGTGCGTCGCCGTGCCCACCACCCTCCTTTTCGTGTTGCTGTCGCCCGAGGAGGGACCGGATAATCTCCTGTTCGCTGTGCTGTTCGGGCTCCTCATGGGGCTTGCCTTCGGCCTCACGGCCGCTTCGGAGCGGCTCCGGCAACATCGGCTCAAGCGTCTGGGAATATGGGACGGATCTTGAGAGGGCCTGTGGCTGCGCTGCGGCAGAGCTGGAGATGACTTCCGAGTACACCGTGGTGTAGATGGACGAGGGGACCGGCTCCCGCGTCCCGTGTTGCCGTTCGTAGTCTGGTTCAAGATGTGGACCCGCCGGGGCAACTGCCCTTCTGGCGGTGCATTCTTGATCGGTGGCGAATTTCTCTCGGTCCCAACTTCCTTTGCCCGATGGCTGGATGGTCGTATGCGGCGACGACGGTCTGGCCAGGCGGCTGGCCGTGGAACTCCGGGACGTGTACCGGGAGCGTGTGACGCTGGTGGTGCCCGAGGCCCGGGCGCCGCAGCCGGCGGTGGGGCGACGGTCCGGGCGGGCCCTCGGACTGCTCAGCCGCGTACCGGTGGCCAGGAACGCCCGCGTTCCGGCGGCCGAGCAGCCGGACCCGCACCTGCGTGTCGTGGAAGGGGCCGAACCGGACGAGGAGCTGCTGGCCGCAGCCGGAGTTGAGCGGGCCGCCGCACTGGCTCTGGTGTACGAGGACGACGAGACCAACGTGCGGGCGGCTCTGGTGGCCCGTCGGCTCAACCCCAGGCTCCGGCTGGTGATCAGGCTCTACAACCGGAAGCTGGGGCAGCACCTGGAGGAGCTGCTCGACCAGGCGGCGATCATCGCCGAACCCGGACTCGATCTGCGGGAACTGGACGCGTCGACCACGGTCCTGTCCGACGCCGACACCGCCGCGCCGGCCCTGGCCGCCTCCGCCATCGCGGGAACCAGCAAGATCGTGCAGGCGGACGGGTTGCTGCTCAGGGCGGTCGAGCGCACCCCGCCGGGCAGGGGCCAGGTCGCCGACCCGGGGCTGTGCACCCTCGCCCTGCTCTCGGCGACCACGGGCGACCCGGCTGGCACGGAGGGCTCGGAACACAGTGGCGACCGTGGGCCGCAGCTGCTGCCTGACGACCGGGCGGTGGCCGCCGCGACGGGCCGTGGCATCGTGGCCCTGGAGGCCGTGTCGCATGCCGGCCCCGTCGTGTCGGCGGGCCGTCTGGCGGGGGCGACGCTGCCCGTTGCCTCTTTGTTCTCCCGGCGGCTGCGGTGGTCCCTGGCAGGGATCGTCGCGGCCGTGGCCGCGCTGGCGGTGGCCTCCTGGATCACGACCGGGGACCATCCACTGCACGCGGCCTACATCACGCTCCTCGACATCTTCGCGATCAACGATCCCGCGGTGGAGGAGCCGGCCGAGCGCAAGACACTGCAGATACTTGCGGGGTTCGTGGGGCTTCTCCTGCTACCGGTGCTCGTGGCGGCGGCACTGGAGGGACTGGGGGCGTTCCGGACCGCGACCGCGCTGCGCCGGCCGGCCCGCCGGACGTCCGGCCATGTCGTTTTGCTGGGGCTCGGCAAGATCGGGGCACGAGTGCTGGCCCGACTGCGCGAGCTCGAGATTCCGGTGGTGTGCGTGGAATCCGACCCGGAAGCCAGGGGCATCGAGCTCGCGCGCCGGCTGCGCGTACCGGTCGTCCTCGGCGACGTGACCGAAGAAGGCGTGCTCGAAGCGGCGCGGGTCGGCAAGGCGCACTCCCTGCTCGCCATGACCAGCGCGGACATCACGAACCTGGAGGCAGCCCTGTACGCGCGGGCGGTCCGTCCCGATCTGCGGGTCGTGATGCGGCTCTACGAGGACGACTTCGCCACCGCCGTGTACCGCACCCTGCGCGCCACACACCCGGACGCCCTCACCCGGAGCCGCAGCGTGACCCACCTGGCGGCACCCGCCTTCGCCGGCGCGATGATGGGCCGGCAGGTACTCGGCGCGATACCGGTCGAGCGCCGCGTACTGCTGTTCGCCGCCCTGGTGGTGGCCGGCCATCCGCAGCTGGAGGGGCGGACCATCGCCGAATCGTTCCGGCCCGGTGCCTGGCGCGTAATCGCCCTGGACACCAGCGCACCCGAGGACCGGCGCCCCGATCTGGCCGCCGCACCAGGGGACAGTCGCCTTCCCCAGGCGGGCCTGGCCTGGGATCTGCACCCCGGGTACGTCCTCAAGCCGCAGGACCGGGTGGTTCTAGCGGCCACCCGTCGTGGCCTGGCGGAGCTGCTCGGACGTGGCGCCGTCTCCGCTTCCGGGACGTGAGACGGCTGATACCGGGAGCAGGGCAGCCTTCTCGGCCTTACTGAGCGTCAATTCTGGTCGCATTAAGCATGGTTGACGCGACTCCGATGGCGGCCACAGAGGGCGGGGATTGCCGGTCGCGGAGGCTCACGTCTTCATGTCGCGAGGCTCCGCGTCGCCGTCTGCGCACACCGGTGTGAGAGGCCTCGTCTGGGAGTCATCGGCCGCGGCCGTAGCGAGGCCTGATCGAGTCTGGCGTGTCACGAGCGCACTTATGGCCCCGTGCGGCATGTTCTCCTGTGCGGGCTATGCCCCGGAAGTCTCGATTCGGGGAGTCTGTGGAGGTGTGCCTTGGGTGCGAGCGGAAGCGGGCAGAGCGGTTCCGAAGAGCCGCCGCGGCCCATTCCGCAAGATGCGGTACACGCGCATCCGGGACGGGAGAAAGACAGTGTGCCGGCTGCGGCGGGTCGCGCCTCAGATGCGGCACCGGAAGCGGACGAAGCCGCGCCGCAGTGGTCTACGAGATTTCGGTCGGCCTTGGGAACCGCACGGATGGCCGGTCCGCCGCCCGGGCCCTCGCGCCCGGAGTTCTGGCGCAGCCCCTTGCGGGGCCCCTGGCTGACCTCGGTGCTCGGGCTGGTCCTGCTGGCGGGTATCACGGTGCTGTTCGTGACGGGCCTGCTGTCGTACGCGGCGTACAACCCGGACCTGGCGGCGCTGAACGACCAGACGCCCGACAAGGGGTGGCTCGGCTTCTACCTGTTCTCCTGGCCGACGTCCCCGTACTGGCTCTACCGCGTCACCCAGGGCGTGCACGTCACCCTCGGGATCGTGCTCGTACCGGTACTCCTGGCGAAACTGTGGTCGGTCATCCCGAAGCTCTTCGAATGGCCCCCCGTACGGTCGGTCGCCCACGGCATCGATCGGCTGTCGCTGCTCCTTCTGGTGGGAGGCGCGGGCTTCGAGTTCGTCACCGGCATCCTCAACGTGCAGCTGCACTACATCTTCCCGGGCTCCTTCTACACCCTGCACTTCTACGGAGCCTGGGTCTTCATCGGCGCCTTCGTGGTCCACGTGGCCTTCCGGCTGCCGAAGGCCCTGCACGCGGTAGGGCCCAGGCTGGGGGAGCCGGCGCCCGGTACGGAGGACGCGGCGGGCCTGGTCTCCCCGCGCCCGGCGGCGCCGACCATCTCCCGCCGGGGCGCACTCGGCATGATCGGGCTGGGGTCGCTGGCACTGCTGGCGGTGACCGCCGGGCAGAGCGTGGGCGGATGGTTCCGGCAGACGGCGCTGCTCGCCCCGCACGGGCAGGACCCCGGCTCCGGCCCGAACGGCTTCCAGATCAACAAGACCGCCGCCTCCGTCGGGATCCGGCCCAGCGACATCGGCCCCGCCTGGCGGCTGACCGTACGCGGCGCCGGCCGACAGGTGGACCTGACCTACGACCAGCTGCTGTCCCTGCCCCAGAGCGAGTCCTCGCTGCCCATCGCCTGCGTGGAGGGCTGGTCCACCCCCGACCAGCACTGGAGCGGGGTCCGCCTCACCGACCTGGCCGCGCTCGTCGGGCTCGGCACCGACACCCCGCGGGTGCTCGTGGAGTCGGTGCAGCGCGGCGGGTCGTTCCGCTCCGTGGTCCTGCGCGACAACCAGGCCCGGGACGCCCGCTCGCTCCTCGCCGTGCGCGTCAACGGGGCCGTCCTCTCCCACGATCACGGCTACCCGGCCCGGGTGATCGTCCCCGGCGCCCCTGGCGTCCACAACACCAAGTGGGTCACCCGCCTCACCTTCGGAGGGCCGACGTGAAGTTCCACCTCCCGCACGCGGGCGGGATCGCCCTCCGGCGCCGCTACGGCGCCTCCCCGCTCCACCTGCTCCTCGTCCTCGCCTCCTTCGCCCTCGCCGTCTACGCGGGCCTGAGACTCCTCAAGGGAGACACCTTCGGCGTGGCCCTCTGGTTCGTCGGAGCGGCCCTGGTCCACGACCTGGTGCTGCTGCCCCTGTACTCGGTGACGGACCGGGCGGCGCAGGCCTGCTTCGGGACTTCCGGGCCCGGGCATCCCGCGGGGCGGGTGAGCGTCAACTACGTCCGCGTGCCGGCCTTCGTCGCCGGTGTCCTCCTGCTCGTCTGGTGGCCCCTCATCCTGCGTCGGGTGGATCACTTCACGGCGTACACGGGTCTTCCCGCGGACGGGTTTCTGGCGCGCTGGCTGCTGATCACCGCCTCTCTCTTCGCCGCCTCGGCCGCCGTCCTCCTCCTACGGATGTGGCACGGAACCAGGGCGAGCAGGCGTGCCGCGCGGGCTCAGGCCAGGGCGCGCAAGGCCAGGAAGTGACGGCCCTCGGCGGAGGACCATCGTTCGGTCGTGATCCACCCCGAGGCACGGGCATGACGGTCCAGCGCTGCGGCGCCGACGGCGGCCCAGGGGAAGAACGCGCCCACGGGGCGGCGACCCACGTGGATCCGGACCCGGCGGCGCTCGTCCACATCCTCCTGAGCGGTCTCCACCAGGAGCTGCCCGTGCCCGTGCACCAGACTTCTGATCCGGAGCAGCAGTTTTCGGGGATCACCACCGATGCCGATGTTGCCGTCGATCAGCAGTGCTGTTCCCCACCCACCCTCGTCGGGCAGCGGATCGAACACCGACCGGTGCAGTGCGGCGCCTCCTCGGCAGGCCGTGGCGCGGACCGCCGAAGGACACACATCGATGCCGAGCGCGGTGTGTCCCCGACGGATCAGCGCCTCCACGAGTCGGCCGGCCCCGCAGCCGATGTCCAGCACCCGGCCCCTGCACCGCCGCAGTACGGCCCGGTCGCCGGCGTCTGCCGCCGCGCACCATCGTTCGAGGTCCAGTGGTAGGTACCAGCCCTCGGCGTCACGCAGCGACAGGTCACCCTGCTGCGTTCGGATCGCCGCCGCGTAGGGGCCGCTGCTCCATCCTTCGGGGTCGTGGACGGTCACTTCCCATGTTTGGCCGCATGGCCAGATCGCAGTGCGCGGGGCGAGGTGGATTCCACCCGATCGGACCGCGCCCCGGTGCTCGTCTACGACGCACAGGGGATAGCGGCGCCTTCTGAGGCCAGCGATCCGGGACCGGGCCCGGCCAGAGGACAGGCATGGGGCGGTCCGGGCGGGGCAGGCACTAAAGGGGGAGCACAGCAAAGCGGGACGGAGGGCCGGATCATGGAATGGTGGCTCTGGGTGATCGCAGTGCTCGTGATCCTCGCGGTGATCGCAGTCTCGGCGCTTGTCACACAAGCGCGCCGCCGACGGGGCGAAGCGGTGGTCGAGCAGCACCATCCGCCGAGCGAGGGCGGAGGCAAACCGGGATGAGGTTCCTGATACGCGTCGCCGATGTCGTGGGTCGGCCGGTTGTAACCCTGAACGGGGATGCGATCGCCCAGGTCAAGGACGTGGTCCTGGGTGCGGCGGACGGCCGTGTGACGACGTTTACCCTCAACGGCCGGGGCCTGTTGTCCGGGCCGTTGCGCGAGATCCTGCCCTGGAGCAATGTCCGCGCCTTCGGGCCCGACGCCGTTATGGTCGTCAACCGCTCGATGGTGGTCGGGCCGGACGAGACCGAGTCGACCGGGGGCACTGGATGCGGGGTTAACGGGGCTGCTGTGCTCACGGTGGAGGGCGAAGATGTGGGTCGGGTGACGGACGTGATACTCGACGTGGCGGACGACGCCGCGTGGGCGGTTGGGTACGAGGTCCGCCTGGGCCACCAGGGCGCAGGCCGCGGAACAGTCATGATGCCTGTCCCTCTGCCCATCGCGGCCACGCGCGAGAACGTGGTGGTGCCCGTGGCCTCCGTCCGGTTCACCACGGAGGACCTCACTGGATTCCGTGAGGCCGCTCGCGGACTGGAGCGGGCGTTGCGGGAGGAAGCGTCGTGAAGCGGTTCGGAGACGTCATCCGCCTGCCGGTCGTGGCGGCCGACACGGCCGAGCGAGTGGGCAAGGTGACTGGTGTGGTGCTGGCTCCTGCACCTGCCCGGGTGGAATTCGTTCATATGCACACGGCTCGCGGGGACGAGCTCGTCGCATGGGCAGAGGTACGTGCCATCGGTCCGGACGCAGTCATGATCAATCATGGGGCAGGTCCTTTCGCCGATGCGTCCGTGTCCGGCCGGCAATCCGGCCCCATAGGGAAGTCGCTGTTGACGGACCGAGGCCGGCGGCTCGGCGAGGTCCGCGATGTCACCTTCGACGAGGAGGACGGCAGGCTGGTCAGCCTGACGACAGCTGCCGACGTGCTGGACGGCGCCCGACTTCTCGGCGTTGGCGATTTCGCCGTCGTGATCACAGATCAGGCGATCCGTGAGGCCGACGAGAGCGGTTCGGGCTCTGCTTCCGGCTGAGACCGACGCGCCCTGCCGTTGAAGGGTGGATGCACATGAACTGCTACGAATGCACCACAGGGCCCGGTCCGGTCCGGACTGCGGTCGCTGTCTGCCGGGAATGCGGAGTGGGACTCTGTGGTGATCACCTGCGGGTCGAGGCACACGAGCTGCACCGCCCGGCAGGGCTGGGTAAGACCACGACGGAGCTTCCCGCGCGGCGAGTCGTCTGCCCCGTTTGCGCGTCGGCCGAGGCAACTGTGCCCGGACCGGTTTGATCGGGAGCGCAGTAGGGCGTGGGGTGGCTGCTGCCCTTACCTCGGCCGGGTCGGCCGCCCCTAAATCCTCTCGGAGTCCGGCACGCAGTTGAACGTGATTGGACTCGACCGCCCACCGCCGAGGCCGAACCAGCACTGCGGAACAGATGGGAGCCGTGGCGGAAGGCCGGGGCTCCCATGGTTTCCGTGCAGCGTCAGTGGTTGCCGGAGAGTTTGCCGGAGAGCGTGCCGTGGAGGTCGGCACTGGGGTTGTTGAGGCCGGTGATCTCGACGATCTTGCCGCGCTGGGCGTACTTGGTCTCGATCGCGTCCAGGGCGGCGACGGACGAGGCGTCCCAGATGTGCGCCGCACTCAGGTCGATGACGACCCTGTCGGGGTCGGAGACGTAGTCGAACCGGCCGACAAGATCGTTGGACGAAGCGAAGAACAGTTCGCCGGTGACCCGGTAGACGACGGTGCTGCCGTCGGGGTCGACCACGGCGGTGACCTCGGCGAGGTGGGCGACGCGCTTGGCGAAGATGACCATGGCGGTGACCGAGCCGACCACGACGCCGACGGCGAGGTTGTGGGTGGCCACCACGCAGGCAACGGTGATCACCATGACGGCGATCTCGCCCGCGGGCATCCGCCTGAGCGTCTTGGGCGCGATGGAGTGCCAGTCGAAAGTTGCGAAGCAGACCATGATCATGACGGCGACCAGGGCAGCCATCGGGATATCGGACACGATCGGGCCGAACACGATGCACAGCACCATCAGGAACACGCCCGCGAGGAACGTCGACAGGCGGGTGCGGGCGCCGGAGACCTTCACGTTGATCATCGTCTGACCGATCATGGCGCAGCCGCCGATGCCTCCGAAGAACCCGGTGACGATATTGGCGATGCCCTGGCCGATCGACTCACGGGTCTTGTTGGAATGGGTGTCGGTGATGTCGTCGACCAGCTTCGCGGTCATCAAGGACTCCATCAGGCCGACCAGCGCCATGGCGAAGGCGTACGGCGCGATCGTCGTCAGCGTGTCCAGGGTGAACGGCACGTCCGGCAGGCCCGGCACCGGCAGGGACGAGGGCAGCTCACCCTTGTCGCCGACGGTCGGCACCGCGATGGCCGCGCCGACGGTGATCGTGGTCAGGATGACGATGGATACCAGCGGGGCCGGGATCACGGTGGTGACCTTCGGGAAGAACACCATGAGCCCCAGGCCGGCGGCGATCAGCGGATAGACGGCCCACGGGACGTCACGCATCTCGGGGACCTGGGCCATGAAGACCAGGATGGCGAGCGAGTTGACGAAGCCGACCATGACGGAACGAGGGATGAACCGAATCAGCCGCGCGACCCCCACGGCGCCCAGGGCGATCTGGAAGACGCCGGCCAGGATGACGGCCGCGATGAGGTAGCCCAGACCGTGCTCGCGGTTCAGCGGGGCTATGACGAGCGCGACGGCACCGGTGGCGGCGGAGATCATCGCCCGCCGGCCGCCGACGATCGAGATGACGACGGCCATGGTGAACGAGGCGAACAGGCCGAGCGCCGGGTCGACACCGGCGATGACCGAGAACGAGATGGCCTCGGGGATGAGGGCCAGGGCGACGACCAGCCCGCCGAGCACTTCGGTGCGCCAGACCTTCGGGTCCGAGATCCAGTCGGGCTTCAGGCCACGCAGGCGCGCGGCAGGGGACACAGGAGTGGCAGCAGAAGGCAAGGGAGACAAGACCTGTCGTGTTCGGGCGCATCCCGCTCGGCGGGCCGGGCTGGGGCGGGCGGGAAGACGCGGCGGTGCCGGGGTCGGCACCCCGCAGGGGCTCCGACGGGCTCGGAACCGGAACGCTGGGAAGGGGGCCCGACCCCTGCGGTGAGGGGTGCGAGGGTGTTACGTCCTGGCGCGAAGCGTCACGGTGGGCAGGCGGCGGCGTCGAACGTGATGGGCACGCGCACGCTTCTCTCCTGCAGCAATCGGAAATGGCCGGGGGCGTCGTAGGCCCCGACACGGCAAACGGCGGGACGAACCCGCAGGCCGCCCTCGCCACGAGCCACCATACCGGGACGCCGGGGCAGGGATCGGTGTCGCCCAGGTCTGCCGAGGGTGGCGGAGGGCGCCCTGCCTGCATTTCGACCTGCGGTGCCGTGCCCCGGCGGATCACTCGTGGCCGAACTGCTCGGGCCAGTGCGCCCGCCGATCGATCCGCTCCAGTTCCGTCGGCGGGGCCTGGGCGGCGCGCGGGTCCTCGGGCCAGCCCTCGACGATTCCGGCGGCCCACTCGGCCCACGAGGCGACGAGGCGGTAGTACTCGGTGAGGAAGCCGCCGACGAGCATGGTCTGAGCGGTTCGCTCGGGAAAGGGGCCCGTTCCGGCCCTATAGGCCTCGACGGCGGAGAGATTGTCCTCGTTGCGCTCATCAGCCCACGCGCGAGCGGCCCGGAGCGTGGCGAGGGTGTCGGCTCTGGTGCCGGAATCGGCGAAGAAGACCTGGAGCAGCTGCTCGGATTCCAGAGCCGGGCCGGTCCCGGGCACGTGAAGCCAGGAGGCGAGTGCCTGGCGGCCGTCGGGGGTGATGCCGTAGACGGTGCGGGGGCGCCGACCGACCGTCTCCCGGCTGGCCTCTGCCAGGCCCAGCCGGACCAGCTTCTTCGGCTCCTCATAGATCTTGCTCTGCGCGCGGGGCCAGATCCGTCCCAGACTCCGGTCCATCTGCTGTGCGAGCTCGTACGTACTCCACCGCCGCACCGCCAGCAGGCCGAGGATGGCGTAGGAGGTAGTGGTGAGTGTCGGGGCGGTTGACATGGTGGCCTCTGAGGCGTATGCCAGAAATGAGTAGTCCCTTTGGGAGTATATGTCTCAGGTGGTGATGGGGATGCCCGAGGTGATGAGGGCCGATCCGGCCAATGCCGAGCAGGCTCGCGCGTGGGACGGTGACGAGGGCGCTTACTGGGCAGAGCACGCAGATGTGTTCGATAGGGCCCTGCGGGCCTACCGCGATGCGTTCTTCGAGGCCGCGGAAATCGGGCTTGGCGAGACGGTGCTGGACATCGGCTGTGGAACGGGGGAGACCGCTCGGGACGCCGCACGGATCGCCACGGATGGACGGGTGGTCGGGATCGACCTTTCGGCCGCCATGCTCCGGGAGGCAAGGCGCCGCGCGGTCGCAGAGGGTCTGGACAACGTCGTCTTCGAGCAGGCGGACGCCCAAATCCACCCCATGCCTCGGGAAGCGTTCGACGTGGCGATCAGCCGGACGGGGACTATGTTCTTCGCCGACGTGGTCGCCGCCTTCCGCAACATCGCCGCGGCACTCCGCCCCGGCGGGCGGTTCGTGCAGCTCGTCTGGCAGGAACCGGCCCGCAACGAGTGGTTCTCCGACTTCCGGGAGGCCATGGCCGCAGGGCGCACCATGCCCACACCGCCGCCGGGGGCTCCGGGCCCGTTCGCTCTGGCGGACCCCGACCGCATCCGTGCTGTACTGGCCGGCTCCGGATTCACCGACGTCGTCATCCGCGGGCAGGGCGCTCCGATGTGGTTCGGGGCGGAGGCCGACGCCGCGCACCGCTTCGTGAGCGGCTTGCTGGGCTGGATGCTCGAGGATCTCGACGATGAGGGGCGCGCCGGTGCCCTACGTGCCCTGCGCGACTCGCTGACGCGGCACGAGCAGCCCGACGGAGTCTTCTACGCGTCGGCCACCTGGCTCGTGAAGGCCGTCCGCGAGGCCTGAGGGCGCGACTCCAACCGGGCACTGGGTGCTGTGTCCCAGCGGCGATCCGATCAGTGAACGTATATCCCCGAGATGCGAGGATGGAGCCCCTAGGTAGTCCACTGCCTGCCAGGAGACACGATGTCCCCCACTTCACCGATCGGTCCCGCCGCGCCGTTGCTGGTCTTCGGTGCGGTGTTGACCGCGGCCGGCCTCGTGATGTACCTGGATGCCGGGCCGGATTCGCTGCTTCTGGCCATGACGGTGCTCGCCGGTGCCGCGTTGCTCGCTTTGTGGGTCGCGGCGCGGCAGCGGTGATCGGGCCGGGTGCTCGGGGTCGCGGTTCTGGGCTGGCCGTCGCTCGTTGTGGCCCCGCCCACCCGGCAGCGGAGAAACCGCGGACGGGCGGGCAGCAGCCGGCTACTTGAACGAGATCAGCTTCGTGCGGACGTGATCCGCGACCTTGTCGCCGAGAACGAGCCCGTCCTCAGCGTCCCAGGGGAAGTGGACCCCGAGCCAGATCCGGCTTTCCGCGTCCTCGAGGGCGGCCTGGCTGAAGCTGGTGAAGAACGGGCCTTGACCGGGGAGCGGGGGTCGAGGCTGCCGTCTCGGATCGCGGAGACGGGGCGCCACAGGTCGATCGGGGTGATCTCCACCGAGGAGGTGGCGGCGTGATCATGGCGGTTAGGTCTGTACCAGCGGTAGCCCTCTGGGAGGGTCCGGGGGCGGAATGACCGGCCCCGGCCCGGTGCATGGCCGGAAAACCGTGGGAGCCGGGTCCGCCCGTCCGTAATGCGGGCGTAATGGTTTGTGAACCCGGCATCCAGTTGAATGCGGTCGGAAGACACATCGCCCGTCGGGCGCGGAGCAGGGAGTCGTGGGATGAAGCTGGGTCGTGGGCGGCGCGGGCCGTTGGTGGCGGGTGTCGCCGTCGTGGTGACGGTCGCCCTGGTGGTGGGGCTCTACCTGTTCCAGCCGTGGAAGCTGTGGCAGGACGAGACGGTCAGTGAAGCCCTGCCCGCCGCCTCGCCGACTGCGCCGAGCGGGAGCCCTTCGGGGACCGTCTCCGCTGCCCCGGCGCCGCCGGCCGCGCCGCAGACCCTGACCCAGGGCTCGTTCATCAGCCACGAGCACGACACGAAGGGCGCCGCCAAGGTCGTCCGGCTGGCTGACGGCTCCCACGTGCTCCGGCTGGAGGGGCTGGACACGAGCAACGGCCCGGACCTGCGGGTGTGGCTGACCGACGCCCCGGTGAAGGAGGGCGTGGCGGGCTGGCGCGTCTTCGACGACGGCAAGTACGTCAGCTTGGGCAAGCTCAAGGGAAACAAGGGCGACCAGAATTACGAGATCCCCGCGGACGTGAACCTCGCCGACTACTCCAGTGTCGCGATCTGGTGCGACCGATTCGACGTCTCCTTCGGGGCTGCGGAACTCGCCAAGGCGTAGTCGGTCTCGGCGGGTGCCCGTCCCGAGGTCCACGCGAGCCTGCCTGGAGACCTCCCCACCCCCTCCCTTCGAACACCGGTGGTATCGGTTCGCCGCTCCCTTGGGCCGAGCCGTGGCTGCGACCTGACCTGCGGCGCCTCGCGTGCTGGGGACATGGCAGGCTGGCCCTCGGCCAGTGACGTGCACGAAGGGGCGGGGCGAAGGGTGAGCGACGAGCAGCCGAAGACGGACCAGTATCTGGAGGGCAGCGCAGGCCTCCTGCGCGAGGCCTGCGTCACCGGCCGCCGCTTCACCCGCGACGAGCTGGAGGCCCGCCGCGACGCGGGCGAACGAGCCGCCGAGGCCGGCGTCGGGCTACGGGCGCTCGTCCGCGCCCACCTGGCCCTGGCCCGTGACATCCAGCCGGAGCTCCCCGTACGGGAGCTTCCCTACCTGCTCGCTGCGCTGGAGCAGGCGGTCGACGCCTTCGCGGAGGGGTACGAGAGGGCTCAGCAGCAGGCGGTGCGACAGCAGGAGGCCGCGCGGCGGGAGTTCATCGACGACCTGCTGTACGGCGGCAGCGACCTGGGCCGGCTCGCGGAGCGCGCCGAGCGGTTCGGCCTGCGCCTGTCGCAGGCCCACGCGGTGGCGGTGGCCCAGGGCCCGGAACCGTACGGGGACGGCTACAGCATCGTCCGGGGCATAGAGGCGGCCGTCCTGGCCCGGTTCGGCAACCGCAGCATCCTGCTGACCACCAAGGACGGCCGCCTGATCTGCGTCGCCCCCGGTGACCAGCCCGACGTCCTCGCCTACTTCGCCAAACAGGCGTACGCGGCCACTGACGGCGGCCTGGTCGCCATCGGCCGGACTCACGCGGGCGCCGGGGGAGTGGTCCACTCATACGAGGAGGCCCTCAACGCCCTTGACCTCGCCCGGCGCATCGATCTGGAAGGGCCGGTCCTGCACGCGGCGGACCTGCTGGTCTACCCGGTCCTCGGGCGCGACCGGCAGGCCATGGCCGATCTGGTCAGCACCGTCCTCGGACCCCTCCGGGAGGCGCGGGGCGGCGCGAGGCCGCTCATCGACACCCTCCACGCCTACTTCGACGCGGGCTGCGTGGCCACCGATGCCGCCCGCGTACTGTCGCTGAGCGTCCGCGCCTTCACGTACCGCCTCGAACGCATCCACAAGCTCACTGGGGCCGATCCCGGGGATCCGCGCCACCGATACACCTTGCAGACGGCTGTCATCGGTGCCCGGCTGCTGGACTGGCCGCAGCAGGAGCAGTGACGGCCCGTGACGCATCGCCCGGGTCGACCCCGGTCATGGTGATGCTCATGCAGTACCGCTTGCGGGTGTCATGGCTGTCGGCAGGGGCCCTCGGCCACCGTCGCAATGACGTGGTGGCGTTCGAGGGCGGCGGGATATGCGTTGCCGGTGTACACCGGGGTCAGGGTCAGGTACATGCAGAACGCACCTTCGGTGTCTTCCGTGGAGATCGTGTAGCCGGCGACGCCGTCTCCACGGACGCTCAGTCCGTGACCCGGACCTGTGCCGCTCTCCTCCACGGCGTTGCGGACCAGGTCCTCCTGGGGTGTGGTGCGGCTCGCGTAGTGGGGTTTGGCGTTCAGGGCGTCGGAGGCTTGGTGGACGGCCGTACGGAGTTCGCCTTCGCTCCAGTGCCAACTGCTGTAGAGCGAGTAGAGGACGCTGATCGCGGCGATCGGTGCGATGACCATGAGGGCGCGGCCCACAGGGTTGCGCGGGTTGTACATGTACTGGCGGGTCCGCGCGTGGCGTACGAATACGGGCTGCTCGTTCACCGGTCGTCCCTGATGCCGTCGGGATCGCTGATCTTCATGGGATGTCCCCTATCCGAGGGAGTCGGTCCGGCCAGAGGTCCTTGTGACGGTCAATGGGGTCGTCGCCGCGTGGTTGTCCAAGCCCTGCGGACGCGGTCGCCGATCTCTCCGATCGCGATGATCAGGAGGGCGCCGAGGGCACATCCGGACAGGGGAGCCGATTGGCCCAGGAGGAGGCCGCCCAGCCAGAGTGCGGCGGTCACCAGGCCCCACCAGGCGGCGGCTCCGGCCAGGATCCGCACGGGTCGTGTCGATGTCATGCACGGGCACCTTTCATCCGGAGAGCAACCGTGGATACGACGGCGCCGGGCACCACCGTCAGCAGCCAGAGCAGCGGATGCAGCCAGTAGGGCCCGCCCAGCCAGAGCAGCAGCCAGAGGATCAGGAACGAGTCGGCGATCAGGGCCAGGGCTGCCCACGCCGCCACCGTCAGGGTCTTCGACCGATCCCGGAACACCCACCCCGGTGGGCTCAGCAGGCACCAGCCGGCGAACACGCCCAGCGTGCCGATGACCAGTGTGACGAGGGCCAAGGCCATGGAGTAGAGCGGACCTTCGGTCGCCAGCGGAACGATGGCCTGCGCCATGTCGCTCGACCCGCCACCAGCGATATCCACGTGTCCCACCTGCGCGCTCAGCTCGTCACCGGCCGGCAGCGACGCCGCGTAGGTCTGCTCGTCCGGTTCGTCCGGCACTTCCGCGCGTACAGCGGCGAACGCGACGGCGGCCGAGCCGAGGGAGGCCAGTCCGCCGAGCCCGGCCAGGGTTCCCTTGACCGGGCGACGTCCTTCCCTTCGTACGTCTTGGCGAGTGGGGTGGGGTGCCTCAGGTCCGAACATGACCCTCCAGTCGCGGAGCCGGCTCCGCCGGGTCGTGCGCTTCGCCAGCCGGTTTCGTCGCCGCGAGGAGCCTGCCGCTCGGGACGCCGGCGTCGCCCTCGACGTGGAACAGGCGAGCCACTGGAACGTCCGTGCTGCTGTGGGCGACGATCGAGAAGGCGATGCAGATCGCGATCAGGGTGTACGCGGTCTCGCCCTGAGGGATGCCGGCCTGGAGGACGAGCAGGCCGTAGACCACCGACGCGAAGCCCTTGGGGCCGAACCACGCCGCGACCAGCTTCTCCCGCATCTCGAACTTCGTGCCGAGCAGCGACACCAGCAGGGACGCGGGCCGGATGAGCACGATGGCCAGCACCACGGCCGCGTAGCCGCCCCACGACAGGTCACCGAAGAGCGCCGGCGTGAGCAGTGCGCCGAAGACCAGCAGCGCGGCGAACTTGGCGAGTTCCGCCACAGCCTCGCCAAGAGGCTCGAAGACCTCCTTGGCTTCCGGCGAGACACTGGCCATGACCGCGCCCGCGGAGAAGGCCGCCAGGTAGGGGTTGGCGTGGGTGAGGTGGCACAGCCCGTAGAGGATGATGCCGGTGGCCAGCGGCAGCAGCGGCTGGAGCCGCGGCTCGGCGCCCAGGTTCCGTACCCGGACCAGGCCCGCCAGCAGCAGCGGCAGTACGACGCCGAAGCCGAGGCCCAGCAGCAGCTCCAGCCCGATCTTTCCGAGCGAGGCCTCCGCGTGCGCCGTGGTGGGGCCGGCTGCGGCGATCAGGACGAGCACGACGGGCAGGGCGAGCCCGTCGTTGATCCCGCTCTCGACGTTCAGCAGTTGCCGGAGCTTCGCCGGCACCTCCTTGCGTCCCACGATGGCGGAGGCGAACACCGGGTCCGTCGGCGCGAGCACGGCTCCCACCAGGAACGACGTCGTCCAGTCGAGCCCCACCAGGTAGTGGGTGACCAGCGCCATGCCCACGAGGGCGAGCGGCATGCCCAGACCCAGCGCCCGCGCGGGGTTCCTCCAGTTCCGGCGCAGCGCCGGGAACGAGACGTGCATGCCGTCGGTGAACAGCACGGCGAACAGGGCGAGGTCCGCGGTGACCGCGACGATCTCGCTGTCCGGCGTGATGTGGATCAGGCCCAGGAAGCCGTCACTGACGAGCGCCCCGCCCAGGAGGAAGAGGAGTGAGGTGGACAGGACGGTCCGGGCGGCGAGCCCGGACAGCAGGACCGCGATGAGCAGTACGACCCCGAAGACAGCGACGAGCACCATGGAAAACGAGCCCCCGATCGGCGAGTGAGAGGTGTCCCCTTGACCGCCGACCAGGCTTCCCGGCACACCGAAATGGATTTTACGTATCCCTTACGCGGCCCTGACGGGTTCCTGACGGCAGCGCTCGCCCTCCTTCATTGCCGGTCGTCGGCATGAACGCGCCATGTAGGTTCCGGGTAAGGTGAGCGCCTCATTCCGGAACGGCGCCTATGAACGGAAGCCCCATGATCCACGCGACTGCGCTGGGCATCACGACGATTCTGCTGCTCCTGCCCGCGGTGGCGTTGATGTCCGGCTGGGCCCCCTCGCGCCTCCGCGATCGCACCCGGCAGGCGCGGACACTCGGATGGGCGGCGCTGTGGCTCTACCTGGCAGCGCCGCTGAATGCCGTTCCCCGGCTGGTAGGGGCGCCGCCGGCGTTCGTCATGGCCTGTACGGCAGCGGGGGTGCTCTGTGCGCTAGGCGCGGCGGCCTGCTTCCTCCGTGCGAGCACCATGGGGAGCACGCGCTGATGCGGTTTCGTAGCTGCCGTGCCGCCCTCTACCGCTGGGTGAGGGACGAAAGACGTCTCGGTCGCGTGCTCGCGGCCCTCGGCCTTCCGGTCGCCTGCCTGGGGGCGGCAATGTACGTCCTTCCCGGTCCCGGCTTTCCCGTCGTGGTCATTGGCCTGAGCTTCCTCGTGACAGGAGTTGCCATGGCGTTGGCCGGGAATGACGGAGGGCAATAGGGATCCGGCCGGTCCGCGCGGCATTCGGGGGTGGGAGATGTGAGCTCTTCCGACGAGTACTTCCGCGAGCTCAGGCGCAAGGAGGAATGGGAGCGCAACCAGCAGGCCGCGGAGAACCTCACCGGTCCCCGGTCTCCGTACGCGGCCTCGCGCGGCTCATCACGCACGCCCAGGTCGTCCGGGTCCTCGGGGTGCGGATGCGCAGGATGGGGCTGCCTGGTGCTCGTGGCCGTGGCCGCGCTCGGCGGGTGGCTCTTCTACAGAGAGTTCCGCCAGCGGGACGACGTCCGCACGGTGACAGCGATCCTGTGCGGCAAGGAGGAGGACGGCCGGGACCGGCTCATCCGCACCAGCGAGGGCGACTTCCGCCTCGGGGACGTCCCCGACAGCACGGCCGCGGAGCAGTACGACGCACTGCGCACAGGTGGGGTCTACGACATCTCCTACCAGGGAATGGAGATGCCGCTGCTGCCGCGACCCGTTACCCGTGGCGTCACACCCGTGGCCGACGGAGCTCAAGGCCGCAATCTGGGATCCTGTCCCGCTGACAGCTGACCGGTTCCGTGGTCTTTCCCGATCACGAGAACCAGGCGTGGGTGGACAGTTCGGGGATGAGGCCGTGTGTCGCCCGGGCGATCAGGACCGCCGACGACACGAGCCCGACATGGCTGAGGCCCTGGGGGAAGTTGCCGAGGAACGCCCCGTCGCCCGGAGCGACTTGTTCCGGCAGTAGGCCGAGCTCGTTCGAGTACGCGCACAGCCGGTCGAACAATTCCACTGCTTCCCCCACCCGGCGCTGTCCGACGAGGTTGTCCACCAGCCAGAACGAGCAGAGCAGGAAGGCGCCTTCCGGGCCGCCCACCCCGTCCGGGGACTCCTCGGGCAGATAGCGGTAGAGGAGCCCGCCACCCGCGTCCAGCTGTTCGGCGACCGCCCGGCACGTCGCGACCATCTTCGGATGGTCCGCGGGCAGGACCCGTCGCAGCGGCAGTGCGAGGAGCGAGGCGTCCAGTCCCCCGTCCGGGGCGAGGTGTTCGGTCAGGGCACGTCGTATCGGATCCCAGGCGTTGTCCAGGATGTGACGGGTGATGGCCTCGGCGTCGGCCTCCCACCCCTCCGCGTCACCGGGCAGGCCCAGACGCCGGGACAGCCTTGCCGCGCGGTCCAGGGCGACCTGGCACATCGCCGCTGAATAGGTGAAGGGCCGGGGCGATGACCGGACTTCCCAGATTCCGTGGTCGGGCCTCGCCCATGCGGTGCGAGCGGCCTCCGCGAGGGCGGTGAGCCGTTTCCAGAGGCCGGGAGCGAAGGTCCCGCCCGTAGCCGCCCACTGGAAGGCGCAGTCCAGCACCTCACCGTAGACGTCGTGCTGCGTCTGGCGGGCAGCGTCGTTGCCCCAGCGCACGGGCCTCGACCCGCGGTAGCCGGACAGTTCCGGATCGACTACTTCCAGGGGTGCGGGGCGCCCGTCGATGTCGTAGACGACCCGAGGGCCCCCGGACGCGTCCACCGCGTCCAGTACCCACGTCAGGAAGCCGCCGGCCTCCATGGGCAGACCGATCCGCCGCAGCGCGAAGACCGTATAGGCGGCGTCCCGGATCCAGGAGTACCGGTAGTCCCAGTTGCGGTCGCCCCCGATGCGTTCGGGCAACGAGGATGTCGCCGAGGCCACGATGGCTCCGTTGGCGAAGTGGTCCAGGAGCTTGAGGGTGATGGCGGAACGGTGGACGAGCCGGCGCTGGGGCACGTCTTGGACGAGTCGGCCGGACCAAGCCCGCCACCGTCGTACGGTCTCGGCGAGTGGGTCGTCGTCCACCTCCGCCGGTGAACCGGCGCTAGGGCCCCACTGGAGGGCGATCCACAGGCGTTCCCCTTCCCGTAGGGGAACGCCGGGCCCTCGTGGCAGCGGGCGGGAGCTCCGGAGGACCACCTTCACGCCTTGACGCGGGCACCACATCCGCAGCTCCTCGGCGGAGCCCTCGACGAGTGACCCTCCCCGCGGTGCGAAGTGAAGGGACACCGCCGGCCGGCCGTGCAGCACTCGTACCAGACGGATCAAGGTTCCGGTGCCGGCGGCGGCGTCCTCTTCCAGGACCGCTCCGGGCCTCAGACGCATACCGTCCGTGACCTCGACGGCACCGTGGGGCGACCGGATCTCCGTGACCAGCACGCCGGTGCCTGCCAGGTAGCGCTGCCGGCTGTGGGTGGCTCCGGCGACCGCCAGCCGGAACTCTCCACCCCGGTCCGGGGCCAGCAGGGGGCACACCAGCGGCGGCGAGTCGAACCGCGGCACGCACAGGAAGGCTATCGAACCGTCCCGGGCGACCAGGGCACACGTCGTCCCGTCGCCGATGAGCCCGTGGTCCTCGATCGGCGACTGCCGGTCCTCGGAGGAGAGCGATCGCCAGCCGGTCATCGGTAGTGACCCCTCCCCGGGGACACGCGGCCCATCGGCGCCGCCACCGGAATGCCGATAGGGGCGGGAGCACCGAGCTGGGTGTCCATGGCTCCTCCCGAGGCAGGCGGCGGCCGGTCCGCTGTCACCCCCTTACCCAAGCGCCTACCCAGGACCCGACGGCGTAGACCGGCGGGCGTCGGCCCGCCCGCCGCCCGGGAACATGGCCGCCGATCACAGGACCGCGCGCAGGAAGGACCTCGTGCGCTCGTGATCCGGTGCCTCGAAGACCCGATCGGGCGGGCCGGACTCCAGGACGCGGCCGTGGTCGAACATCAGGACCCGGTCCGAGACCTCGCGGGCGAAGCCCATCTCGTGAGTGACGCACAGCAGGGTGATGTCCGTCGTCCGGGCGATGTCGCGCAGCACGTCCAGCACGCCCGCCGCGAGCTCCGGATCGAGAGCCGAGGTGACCTCGTCGAGCAGGAGGACCTCGGGACGCATCGCGAGGGCCCGGGCGATCGCCACCCGCTGCTGTTCGCCGCCGGAGAGCCGGGTCGGATGGGCCTCCCGGCGGGCCGCCAGACCGACGAGGTCGAGCAGCTTCCTCGCATGGTCCTCCGCCTCGTCCCGGTCCAGGCCGAGCACGTGCACCGGGGCCTCGACGACGTTCTCCAGCACGTTCATGTGCGGGAAGAGGTTGAACTGCTGGAACACCATGCCGACGCGCCGCCGGGCGATGCGCAGGTAGCGCTCGTCGGCCGGCACGAGCCGTCCCGCAGGCCCCTGGGACATGTGGGAGTACGGGCGCCCGGCCAGGTGGATGGTGCCCTCCGTGACCCTCTCCAGGGTCATCAGCAGCCGCAGGATGGTGGTCTTCCCCGAACCGCTGGGCCCGATCAGCGTCACCCGCTCGCCGGGCGCGACGCTCAGGTCGAGGCCGTCCAGGACCGTGCGCGCGCCGAACCGCTTCACCACCCCCTCGAAGCGGATCATCTCCGAACCGTGCGTCTTCGCGTCAGTGGGCAAGTCGCTTCTCCAGACGTCGCATGAGCAGGGAAGTGGGGCAGCTCGCCAGCAGGAAGATCACCGCCGCCGTGGTGTAAGCCTCCAGGTAGGCGAAGTGGGTGCTGCCGTACTCGTTCGCCCGGTGGACCATCTCCGGTACGGCGATCACCGCCAGGTAGGGCGTTTCCTTGAACATCGAGATGACGTAGTTGCCGAGGGACGGCAGCACGTTGCGGATCGCCTGCGGCAGTACCACCGCCCGCCACACGCGCCGGCGCGGCAGCGACAACGCGACGCAGGCATCCCACTGCCCCAGGGGAACGGCGTCGATGCCGGCCCGGTAGACCTGTGCCGTGTACGTCGCGTAGTGGACGCCCAGCACAACGGTCCCGAGGGTGAGGGCGTCGACGCCGGGGACGAGCACCCAGGCGGCGAACAACTGGACCAGCAGCGGGGTGGAGCGGATGAACTCGGCCAGGCCCGCGACCGGCAGGGCGATCCATCGGGTCGGTGCACGCAGGAGTATGGCGACCACCAGGCCGAGGAACAGGGCGAGCACCGAGCCCAGCGCGGTGGCCGCCAGTGTGAGCCCGAAGCCCTGGAGCACCGCGGGCAGGCCCTCCCACGCAGTCTCCCAGGACCACATCACGCCTCGCCCCCGTTCGTACTCCGGCCGAGCCGGTTCGCCGCAACCGATTCCAGGGCCTTCATTCCGGAGGAGAGGAGGGCCGCGAGCGCGAAGTACATCAGCAGCAGGGTCAGATACGCGGTGGAGGTGTCCCCGGTCGCGGACCGGAGCTGGTCCAGTTGGAAGGTCAGGTCGGAGATGGTGATCAGCGAGAGCAGAGGCGTGGCCTTCAGCAGCTGGATGAGGAGGTTTCCAAAGGGCGGGATCATCAGCACCACGGCCTGGGGCAGCACGATCCGCCGCATGCGCAGCCAGGGACCCATCCCGAGAGCGATCGCTGCCTCCCGCTGTGAGTGGGGAACGGCGCCGACCGCCCCGCGGACGACCTCCGCGCCGTACGCGCCGTGGTTAAGGCCCAGGGCCAGCACCCCGCAGGCCAGCGGTTCCAGACGGAAGCCGAGCACGGGCAGCGCGAAGAAGAGCCAGAAGAGCTGGACGTACAGGGAGGTACCGCGGAGGAACTCGACCGCCAGACGGGCCGGAGCACGTACCGACCGCCTCGGCGAACACGATGGAAGGCCGAGCGCGAGCGCCACCACCAGGGCCGCGGCGGCACCCAGCACGGTGGCCAGGACGGTGATCCACAACCCTTCGCCCACCTGCGGCGCGGCCCGGACGAACTCCTCGAAGAAGTCGTTCATACCTGCCCCGTCCGTCACGCCCGGCAGAGGTCGGAGGTCCGCAGCGAAGGCGGAGGCACCTCGCGCTCGGTGAATCCGTAGGCGCCGATCAGGCGTACGTACCGGGCCGGATCCCCTGTGATGCCGGCCAGTTCCCGGTTGAAGGCGTCCCTGAGCTGCCCGGCACCCGGGCGGAAGACGGCCCCGCCCGGGCTGTACTGAGGCTTACCGTCCAGCTCGGGCACGAAGGGTTCCAGTACCTCTACCTCCGCCCCCTGGTTGACCTTGGCGAGCCAGCGCAGCGAGATTCCGGTCAGGGCGAAGGCGTCGATCCGCCCAGCGACCAGGGCGTCGAGACCGTCCTGCTGCTTGGCGAGCGCCTTCACTGCCGATGGAGCGACGCCCGCGGCCTTCGCGTACGCGGCTTCCACCGCAGCGGTGAGAACCCCGACCGTCACGCCCCGGTCGGCGCAGGACTTCAGATCGGACAGCCCGCGCGGGTTGCCCTTGCGGACCATCAGCGCGGTGGGGGAGACGAACTCAGGCTCCGAGAAGATCACCTTGGCGCACCGCTCGGGGGTGATGGCCATGCCGGCGCTCACCACGTCGAACCGGTCGGCGAGGAGTCCGGGGATCAGGGCACCGAAGTCGGTCAGCGTCGGGCGCAGTTCGGGTACGCCCAGCGCGGTGAAGATCTCCCGGTGCAGGGTCGGCGCCTCTCCGGCCAGGGCGCCGCCGTCCTGGAAGCCGAAGGGCGCCTCCCCGGCGAAGCCGACGCGGACGAACCCCCGCTCGCGCAGCCTGTCCAGCAGCGCGGGGTCCCCCGTCGGGGCTCCGCTGCCCGGTTCTGTCCTGCTGCACGCGGTGGTCAGGGGCGGGATCAGTACGGCTCCGGCGAGCAGGGCCGTACGGGAGAGGAAGCTCCTGCGACTGGGGTGGGCGGGCCGGGGCATCCGGCTTTCCTTTCTCCGGGGTGAGGCGCGCGCGGGTCCGGGCCGCGGTGGAGGAACCGCCGGCCCGGACCTCTGTGCGCCCGCGGACGTGACGGGGATCAGCCGACGGGCGTGAAGTCCCGTGACGCGATGTAGGAGGGGCGTCGTACGGGGGCCGCGAAGGGGGCGACGGGGCGGTTCTCCACGCTGTTGAACACCAGGAAGACGTTGCTGCGCGGGTACGGGGTGATGTTGTCGCCAGAGCCGTGCATCGCGTTGCAGTCGAACCAGGTGGCGGAGCCGGCCTCGCCCGTGAAGAGCCGGATGCCGCACGCGGAGGCGAACTTGGAGAGTGCCTCGTCCGAGGGCGTACCGGCCACCTGCATCTGGAGCGACCTCTTGTAGTTGTCCTCGGGGGTCTCACCGGCGCAGCCCAGGAAGGTCCGGTGCGATCCCGGCATGATCATGAGTCCGCCGTTGGTCGAGTAGTTCGGCGTCAGCGCGATGGACACCGAAACGGTGCGCATGTGCGGCAGCCCGTCCTCGGCGTGCCAGGTCTCGAAGTCGGAGTGCCAGTAGAAGCCGGTCGCACCGAAGCCGGGCTTGAGGTTGATGCGGGACTGGTGCACGTACACGTCGGACCCGAGGATCTGGCGGGCCCGGTCGGCGATTCGCGGGTCGGCGGCCAGCTCGGCGAAGACCTCACTGATCCGGTGGACTTCGAACACCGACCGGACGGAGCCGGACTTGCGCTCCACGATGGACCGGTCGTCTGCACGCACGGCGGGGTCGGCGAGCAGACGGTCCATCTCGGTCCGGTACGTCTCCACCTGGGCGGGGGTGATGAGCTGTTCGACGGGCAGGAAGCCGTCGCGGTCGAACTGCTCCAGTTCCCGGGCCCAGAACGGGCCCTGAGTTCCGGGCTCGGACCAGACGACGGGGTCCTTGCGCCCGATGAAGGCCTCCTCGGCTCGCCTGGTGGGGTAGAGGTCGGTGACGGTGCGGTCGGCAGCAATACTCATGGTGGTGCTGTCCTCGTTCCTTTCGGCTTCGGCCGGTTCGCTGGCGGTCAGGTCGGACGCTTCAGCCACGTCAGATGGGGTCCGGTTCGGTGAGCAGCGGGTACACCCCGTCCTCGTCGTGGTCCTCCCGCCCGGTGACGGGCGGGTTGAAGACGCACAGGCAGCGGAATTCCCGTTTCACGCGCAGGGTGTGGCGCTCGTGGCCGTCGAGCAGGTACATGGTTCCGGGGACGATCTGGTGGGTCTCGCCGGTCTCCTCGTCGGTGAGTTCGGCCTCGCCCTCCAGGCAGACCACGGCCTCGACGTGGTTCGCGTACCACATGGAGGTCTCGGTGCCGGCGTAGAGCACGGTCTCGTGGAGGGAGAAGCCGACCCGTTCACTGGCCAGGACGATCCGTTTGCTCTCCCAGGTCCCGGAGGCGGACTTCACATGGCGGTCGGTTCCCTCGAGGTCCCGGAACGATCGGACGATCACGGTGGCGTTGCCTTTCGTTGCTCGGTGCGGGGCTGGTGGGTGGTGCTCAGGTGGTCTCGCGCACGGCCCGGGCGAGGATCTCCAGGCCCTCGTCGAGTTCGGTGTCCGACACGGTGAGGGGCGGGAGCAGCTTGACCACTTCGTCCTGGGGTCCTGAGGTCTCGACGAGCAGGCCGTACTCGAACGCCTTGCGGCACACGGCCGCCGCGCGTTCCTTGTGGGTGAACTCCAGTCCCCAGACCAGGCCGCGCCCCCGGTAGGTGGCGCCGAGCCGTCCGTGTTCGGCGCACAGCTCGCGCAAGGCCCGCTCGATCCGCCCGCCGTTGACGAGGGTGCGCTCGCGCAGGGCTCCGTCACGCCAGTAGGTCTCCAGGGCTGTCGTCGCGGTCACGAAGGCGGGGTTGTGGCCGCGGAAGGTGCCGTTGTGCTCGCCGGGCTCCCAGAGGTCGAGCTCGGGCTTGAACAGGCACAGGGCCATGGGCAGCCCGTAACCGCTGATGGACTTGGACACCGTGACGATGTCGGGGGTGATCCCCGCCTCCTCGAAGGAGAAGAACTCACCGGTCCGGCCGCAGCCCATCTGCACGTCGTCGACGATCAGCAGCATGTCGCGCCGCCGGCACAGGTCGGCGAGGCCGCGCAGCCACTCGGCCCGCGCCACATTGACCCCGCCCTCGCCCTGTACGGTCTCCACGATCACGGCTGCGGGGTGGTTGAGACCGGACCCCTGGTCCTCCAGCAGCCGTTCGAACCAGAGGAAGTCCGGGACCCGTCCGTTCAGGTAGTTGTCGAACGGCATGGGTGTGGTGTGGACCAGGGGGATGCCGGCCCCGGCACGCTTGAAGGCGTTGCCGGTCACCGCGAGCGATCCCAGGGACATGCCGTGGAATGCGTTGGTGAAGGACACGACGGCCTCGCGCCCCTTGGCCTTGCGGGCCAGCTTCAGGGCTGCCTCGACGGCGTTCGTGCCCGTCGGGCCGGGGAACATCACCTTGTACGGGAGCCCCCGGGGTTCGAGGATCGCGGAGTGGAAGGTCTCCAGGAAGGCGCGCTTCGCCGTGGTCGACATGTCCAGGGCGTGCGTGATGCCGTTGCGTTCGATGTAGTCGAGGAGGGCGCGCTTGAGGACGGGGTTGTTGTGGCCGTAGTTCAGCGAGCCCGCCCCGGCGAAGAAGTCGAGGTAGGAGCGGCCCTGTTCGTCGTGGAGCCGGCTCCCTTCCGCGCGATCGAAGACGACCGGCCAGGCACGGCAGTAGCTGCGCACCTCCGACTCCACGGTCTCGAAGACGGTCCGGCTCGGTACTGTCGTGGTCAAGGTCTTTCTCCAGTGGGTTTCGGCTTCCGGCCGCCCAGTGAGCGCGGGCGGCGGTCAGTGCCTGCGACGGGCGGTTGCGTTCAGAAGGACAGGGGTGCGATGCGGTGCAGCACCTCGGGCTCATGCCCGGAGCCGGGGAACTGCTCCGCCGGGAACAGGACCTCCCGCTTGACCTGGGCGCCGTGTCGCTCCGCGTACGAGGCGAACAGTCGCTCGGACGCCACGTTCCCGGGAGTGATGGTGGTCTCCAGGCAGTCGATGCCGCGCTGGGTGGCGACACGCAGTGAGAGGGCGTCGAGCAGTGCGCCGGCGACGCCCAGGCCACGCACCGATTCGGCGACGGAGATCTGCCAGATCAGCAGGGTGGCCGGGGCGTCGGGACGGACGTAGCCGGTCACGAAGCCCACGACGTGCCCGGTGCGGTCGCGGGCGACAGCGGAGGTGCCGGCGAAGTCACGGCACCAGAGCAGGTAGCTGTAGACGGAATTGACGTCCAGGGTCTTCGCCTCGCGCGCCAGCTGCCACAGAGCGGGGCCGTCTTCGGGGCCGGGGCTGTCGATGTGCAGGCTGGAAGGCGAGCGAGGGGGTGTGCGGGGGTGGGCCGGGTCTGCATGAGCAGTGGTCATGGGGGCCGAAGTTACCCAGCGGCGGACGAAATGACATGCCGTGCGGGGGTTCCGCCATGGGTGTTGACCGTGATAACTGCAGGTCTCTGTCCGGCGCTTGGAACAGGTCCGACGGTCGATCTGTAGGCGGATATGTCTGGATATTAGCCCCCCGAGTCGGGTTTCATAACGAGCGCGTAACGCATTTGCCCTGTGCCAAATTTGCGACGTGAAAGTTACCCCATTGTCGGCCGTCAGCATGTTTTGGCCGCTGCGGGCTGGACAGGAGCGCAGGTCGGACAGCCATTGCGGAGCCCGGACCGGGGTGCCCGGGGGTGAGGCAGGCGTGGGCGGTACAAAGAGATATGACCGAATACCTTGAGGCAGGCGAGGGAACGCCCCACGACGACGTGGATGACGTGACCCGGGCCGTACTGACCGCTTCCCGCCTGCTCGTGGCGATCTCGGCGCGCTCGCTGGCCGCAGCGGAGGAGAAGGTCACACTGGCTCAGTTCAGGATGCTCGTGGTCCTGGCCGCTCGAGGATCGGCGAACTTGGTCGTCCTGGCGGAGCTGCTGGGCGTCAACCCGTCGACCGCCATGCGCATGGTGGACCGGCTCATCGCGGCCGGACTCGCCGACCGTCGGCCCAACGCCGAGAACCGGCGGGAAACGGTTCTGACCGCGACGCCGCCCGGCCGGCGTCTGGTGGAGGAGGTGACGGCCCGGCGCCGTGCCGAAGTGGCCGCCATCGTCGCGCGCCTCGACCCCGCCGAACGTGCCGGCCTGATCGGCGCTCTCGACGCGTTCAATGCCGCCGGGGGCGAGCCCCCGGTAACCGATCCCGCGGACTCCTCCTATCCGCTCGGCTGGTCCTAGTCGACGGCCAGGGGGTGACCGGACCCAGCGACGCGCGCGTGTCGATCACTGCTCCGATGGTTCGGGCGCACGATCAAAGCCGCTGCGACCGACCCGAGGAGTCATGCCGAGCCCTTCCCGGCACCGCAGGAGGAGCATCGCCGCGTCGTCGCGCAACGGGCCGCCGGCGTAGGCGACGACGTCCGCCTGGAGGGCGTCCAGCGCGCGTTGAGGATCCCCGTCCGCGAGGAGATCGGCGCGGTCCGCCAGGGGGTAGAACTCCCCGTCCGCGCCACGGGCTTCCGAAATTCCGTCGGTGTAGAGGAGTAGTTGACACCCTGGCCCGAAGGGCACGGAATACGGCTCCGGAGCATCGGAGGCATCCCATACCAGGCCGAGCGGTGGCGTGTGGCGGCGCGGCGCGGGGAACGAGACGCGGCCGTCGTCTTCCATGACCATGGCGGCAGGGTGTCCGTAGTTGAGGAAGGTGATTCCGTCCAGCTCCGTGATCTCGGCGAGCAGGGCCGTCACGAACTTCTCGCTCCCCGGGTCGACGCCGAGCTGGCGCTGGACGGCGCGGTCGACCCGGGCGCCCACATCGGTCAACTCCCGTTCGTCGTAGGCTGCTTCCCGGAAGGCGCCGAGCACCGCAGCGGCGGTCTCGACGGCGTCCAGCCCCTTCCCCTGGACGTCGCCAATGATCACCCTGACTCCGCCGGGGACGGCCACGACCTCGTACAGGTCCCCGCCGATCCGTGCATCGGCTTCCGCCGAGGTGTACGAGACGGCCGCACGCAGATGGCCGGCCTGGCGAGGAACGGGGCGGAGCAGGACCCTCTGGGCGACCTCCGCGATGGAACGGGCACTGGCCAGTTCCCTGTCCTGTCGCTCGCGGGAGACCGCAGCGGCGATCCCGGCGGCCGTGACACCGGCGACCGCCAGCAGCGCCGTGTAGCCGCGCCGCGTCCCGAACAGGCCGTCGTAGACGCCCAGCGCACAGCACAGGGCGAGCGCCAGCCCGCCGATCGCCGCGGTCCGGCGCCATCCGCCCGCCAGGCCGGCGAAGGCGCGCCCCAGCGACACCAGAGGTAGGAGACCCACGCCAGGGCCCGCGGCAACGTCGGCCGCGGCCACGACGCCCATCACGACGTACGGCAGGGCGATCAGAGCCGGACGGGTCGACATCGACGCCGACCGGGTGCGGGTGAACACCATGTCGTACTCCTGTTTCCGTCCCACGTTCCATCGGACGATCTCTGTCCGTCTCCATGGCTGGTTTAGACTATGCAAAGATTCATGCATCGAAAGACCAGGCGGCGCGATCGTTACCTACCCCGGCAGGACGGACGCTGCGCGCAGAATCCGGAGGATCGTGGTGAATCAAGGTTCTCCTCCCGGACCCGGGCCCCCAATCCCTTTCGTACGACTGGGCGAGGTCCCGCCCCGCAGCTGGCCTTGAAGGGACATAGCCACTCGACGCCGCACCCCCTCTGGCGGTGGTTGCGTGGCTTGGCTCCGGGTATGCGGACTACATCAGGCCATCGCGCGTCACTAGGCGGCCCGGGTGCCGGAGACAGCCCGGATTCCGACGTCGAGCCGGACAGGGGGCAGTCATGAAGGAACCCAGGCTCTCCCGTCAGGAGCAGAGAATCCTCGACGGCATTGAGCAAGGGCTGCGCGGGGATGAGCACCTTGACCGCGAACTACGCACGATGCGCATGCGTCGAAGATGGCTGCCAGGGGCCGACGGACCCAAGGCGGGCAGGCTGTACTTGGCGACCTTCGCGCTCCTGGTCGTCTGCCTCGTGCTCTTCGTGGCAGCCGGGGCGACCGGCTCCCGCCTCCTGCTCTGGACGTTCTCAGGAGTCTGGGTGGCCACGGCGCCTTGCCTGCTGGTGCTGATCGGGCGCCGGTGCCGGCGTCTGATCGGTACGCGGACGGGCGGCGCGACCGGGCATGCGAAATGAGTTCGACGCGGCCGAAGACGCGCCCCTACCCCGATCGGAGTGCCGATACGGCATAGGCGACGAGGGCGGCGGCGAGCAGGGCCCACACGAGCCCTTCGGCGCCGGCGTGCAGCCAGCCCATAGACCCCAGGAGGACAGCGGCCACGGCGCCCGCGCTCACTGCACGGCCGTCCCGGAGGAACGCCCACTGGGCGGTGGCCGTGCCCGGGTGCCTGAGTTCTGTGACGGCAGTCCTGATGATCCAGGCTGCGATGATCACGGCCGCAGTGAGCAAGGCCGGGCCCATGGGTGCTCCGATCAGCGTTCCGCGACGGTTTGCCGCTGCTGGTAGATGTCTGGGATGCCGTCGGCGTCGGCGTCCACGGTCTCCTCCTCGTACAGCCGCTTGTACAGCTTGTTGCGGCGGCGCAGGAGGAGGGCGGCGAGGGCCGCGGCGGTGACGGAGCCGATGAGGACGGCGGCCTTGATCTGTTCGGTGATCGCGTGTCCGGGGAAGGCGAGCTCGCCGACGAGGAGGGCGACGGTGAAGCCGATGCCGGCGAGGACGGCGAGGCCGAAGACGTCGGCCCAGGCGAGGTCGGGGTTGAGGCGGGCGCGGGTGTAGCGGGCGGCCAGGTAGGTGCCTCCGAAGACGCCGAGGATCTTGCCGGCGACCAGGCCCACCACGACACCGAGCGGTTCGGGCCGGGTGAACACGTCCGCGATCGCGGAGCCGGAGACGGCGACCCCGGCAGCGAAGAGCGCGAAGAGGGGGACCGCCACACCCGCCGAGAGCGGGTGGACCAGGTGGGAAACGCGCGCCCCGGGCGAGACTTCCTCGCCCTTGTCGAGGGTGGTGCGCAGGATCAGGCCCATGGCGACGCCGGCGACGGTGGCGTGGATGCCACTGTTGTACATCAGCGCCCAGATCGCGATGCCGAGGGGGACGTACCACCACCAGCCGCGTACGCGGAATCGCTGGAGGGCGTAGAAGAGGGCGAGGCCGGCGAAGGCGCCGCCGAGGGCCCAGAAGTTCAGGTCGCTGGTGAAGAAGATCGCGATGATGAGGATGGCGCCGAGGTCGTCGACTACGGCGAGGGTGAGGAGGAAGGCGCGGAGCGCTGAGGGCAGGTGGGTGGAGATGACGGCCAGCACGGCGAGGGCGAAGGCGATGTCGGTGGCCATGGGCACGGCCCAGCCGTCGAGGCTGCCGCCGCCGAGACCGGCGGTCAGTGCGTACAGGGCGGCCGGGACGGCCATGCCGCACAGTGCGGCCACGACGGGCAGGGCGGCCGTGGCCGGGGTGCGCAGTTCGCCGACGACGAGTTCGCGCTTGAGTTCGATGCCCGCGACGAGGAAGAAGATGGCGAGGAGGCCGTCGGCGGTCCAGTGCCCGACGGACAGGTCGAGGCCGAGGGCGGGTATGCCGAAGTGGAAGTCGCGTATCTGCTGATAGGTGTCGCCGAGCGGGCTGTTGGCCCAGATCAGGGCGATCACCGCGGCGCCGAGGAGCACCAGGCCGCCGATGGTCTCGGTCCGCAGGGCTGCGGCGATGGCGCGACGCTCGGGCCAGGGGAGCAGGCCGAGGAAGGTGGATCGCTGTGGGGGCGGGGCGGCGGTCATGAGAGGGGTACCTCCGGGGCGTCGGCTGACAGCGGGCACACGGCCCCTAGGACGCCGACCAGACTTCCCGGCACACCCCGCGCCTGCTCCTCGATGTGATGAGCGTATTGACGCGTTCTTTACACCCTATCGGGAGGGCGGGGATGTTGCCAGGGGGGCTTTGACGTGCGGGAACAAGGGGCAGCGGGCCCGTGGGCACCAAGGCGCGAGGTGCTCACGGGCCCGCTGCGAGGAGCCGGGCCGCCGGGGGGACGGTCAGACGGTGGTCTTCACCGGCTCCTGGTCTTCGTCCTCGTCGGCTTCGATGTCCTGGCCGGCATCGCGGCGGCGGGCGAAGTCGAGGAAGTGGTTGAGCTCCCGCTTGACGACGGGTGCGAGCAGGTACAGGCCGATGATGTTGATGACGGCGAGCATGAAGAGCACCGCGTCGGCCATGTCGATCAGGGTCTGCAGGGTCAGCAGGGAGCCGCCGACCGCGAAGAGGGTGTACATGACCTTGAAGGTCATCTCACTGGCCCTGCTGCGGCCGAACAGGTGCGTCCAGGCCTTCATGCAGTAGTAGCCCCAGGTCAGCACCGTGGAGATGGCGAACAGCATCACCGCGATGGTGAGGATGTACGGGAACCAGGGCAGGACGGTGGCGAAGGCGTCGGAGGTGATGGTGACGCCGCCGATGGACTCGCCCTTGCGGGCCTCGCCCCAGCTGGCCGGGTTGGCGATGACGATGGTCAGCGCCGTCATGGTGCAGATGATGACGGTGTCGATGAACGGCTCCAGCAGGGCGACGAGGCCTTCGCTGGCGGGGTGCTTGGTCTTGACCGCGGAGTGGGCGATCGGGGCGGAGCCGAGGCCGGCCTCGTTGGAGAACGCGGCCCGCTTGAAGCCGATGATCAGCGCGCCGAGGACGCCGCCGGCGACGCCCTGCGGGTTGAAGGCGCCCTCGATGATCGTGGAGATCGCGGCCGGGACGGCGGTGACGTTGACGGCGATGACGACGAGGCAGGCGGCGATGTAGATGCCGGCCATGGCGGGGACGAGCTTGCTGGTGACCGAGGCGATGGAGCGGATGCCGCCGAGCAGGACGACGCCGACCAGGGCGGCGATCAGGATGCCGAAGAACAGCGCGCCGGCCGAGGAGCCCATCATGCCGTCCTCGCCGCCGGTGACGGAGACCAGCTGGGCGTAGGACTGGTTGACCTGGAAGAGGTTGCCGCCGAAGAGGCCGAAGAACAGGATGAACGCGGAGGCGAGGACGGCGAGGACCTTGCCGAGGGTCTTGCCGCGGGCGCCGAAACGCTCGGTGAGGCCCTTGGGCAGGTAGTGCATGGGGCCGCCGGAGACGGTGCCGTCGGCGTGCACCTCGCGGTACTTCACGCCGAGGGTGACCTCGACGAACTTCGTCGCCATGCCCAGCAGGCCGCAGAGGATCATCCAGAACGTGGCGCCGGGGCCACCGATGGAGACGGCGACGGCCACACCGGCGATGTTGCCGAGGCCGACGGTGCCGGAGACGGCTGCGGTCAGCGCCTGGAAGTGGTTGACCTCACCGGTCGAGCCCTTCTCGTCGTACTTGCCGCGGACCACGCGCAGGGCGAGCGGGAACTTGCGTATCTGGACGAGTCCGAACCAGGCCGAGAAGACCAGACCGGCGACGACCAGCCACGCGACGATCAGCGGGAGCTGGGTGCCGTTGACCGGCACGGAGTAGAAGACGACGTCACCGAGCCATTTGGCGATGGGCTCGAAGAATCCGCTGACAGCCTTGTCGACGGAGTCGGTGAAGGAGTCGAGTGACATGTGGCAAAACCTCGATGGCGCAGACCGGTCCCGTGCGGAGGGCCGGTGTGTGAAGGCGGGCTGTGAGCGAACGCCGTTGTCCGATCGGCGACCCGTGGCGCCACCGGTCCGCGGACACGGAGCGGGGAAAGGCGCCTTGGTCGTGCAGGTGGAACACGTACTGCAGGTGGTGCCGCGACCTGGTGCCGGCCGCCACTCCGGAGTTCCGGCGAGGGGTGGGCCGGAGCGGAGTTGCGTATTCCTAGCACGCTCTTTACGTCTTCTTTAGTGACGCCCATCACAGTGGCTGATTCAATGCGGCATTTGCCCAGGTCTGGTGACCGGATCGTTATTCGGATCTGAGGTTCTCCTGAGCGAACAGCCCCCTGGCTCCGCCGGCTCTCCCGGGTGCTTCGCGTCGACTTCCCCCACGTCTCCGGCCGTGGTGGACGTCCGGCGCGTCACCGTCCACCCTGCGGAACTCGCTGGTAGGCAGGGGTGTGGCGAAAGGTCGACCGTGCCTTCCTGGCCGGAAGGCGCACACCGCCGCCGGGCTGGGTCGAACCTGATTCGGTCTGCCTTGTGGCTGTCGGGAGGAGGCGCATGGGCTGGCCCGTGGCCGTTGTCGGTGCGGTTTTGGTGCTGTTCGTCCTTCGGGACGTGTTCCATACGCTGTGGCACCCGACCCGGCACGGGGGCCTGAGCCGCCTGACCATGACCGCCATGTGGCGTCTGGCGAAGGCATTGCCACGGCGTGGTGCCGCAGGGCTGGCGGGTCCCGTGGCCATGGCGGTCGTCGTGGCCGTGTGGTCCCTGACGGCTGTGGTGGGATGGGCCCTGATCTACTGGCCGTTCATGCCGGAAGCCTTCGCCTACGCTCCCGGCCTGCGGCCGGACGACCACGCCGGATTCGAGGACGCCCTGTACGTCTCCCTGGTCCACATCTCCACGCTCGGGCTCGGCGACATCGCCCCCACCGAGGGATGGCTCAGGATCGTCGCGCCGATGGAGTCCCTGGTCGGATTCGCACTGCTCACCGCGACGGTGGCATGGACCCTCGGCGTCTTCCCGGCTCTGGCCCGCCGCCGCTCCCTGGCCCTGAGGATCTCGCACCTCGTCCGCACCCACCCCACCACGGACCAGGTCGACGCCGACGCGGGCGCGGCCATCCTCGACGGTCTCGCCGCTGACGTGACCGTCGTCTCCGTGGACTTCCTGCAGTACGCCGAGTCGTACTACTTCCATGACGGGGACAGGCGCTTCTCGCTCGCCGGGCAGATCGCGGGTGCCGTCAGCCTCGCGGATCAGGCCTCGGCAGCCTGGCACCCCGATGTCCGGAGGTCGGCGGCTGTCGTTCGTGCCGCTCTGGACGATCTGGCGGCCATCCTCGACAGCCGTTTCCTGCGCACCCGGGGGTCGGCGCGTGAGGTCTTCGAGGCGTACGCCCGCGACCACGGCCACCTGGGCGGGGCCTGACATCGGATGATTCCCCTGCCTCGGCTTCAGGGGTGAGCGGGCCTGTCGACTGCGTGCTCGTCCTGTTCCCCGCTCGGCTGGATCTCCGCCTTCCTGAGGGCGCCTTCGACGGCGGCGAGGCGGTCGGCGATGAGGTCGAGTGCGGCCACGGCCCGGACCAGCGGATCCCCGCCCCTGCCGCCGGCCTGCCGCCCGCGGACGTACGAAGTGGTGATTTCCTCCCAGCGGGCCGCCTGCCGGGGGGAGAGGGACCCGCGTAGGGCGGAAAGCTTGAGGAGGTTGGCCTCGGCCCCCGTGGTCAGGGTCTGTGCCTCGGCGGTGTAGTGGTCGTCGATCACCGCGTTCAGTTCGGCGTCGTTCATGGCGGGGGAGATCCGGGCCGCGATCCGGTTCATGCTGCGGTAGGAGCCCTGGAGCAGGAACGGGGGCTCGGTGCGGTCGGTGTCGTGCTGGGCGGCCGAGGAGATGTAGGCCGCGTTGACGGCGAGGACGGTGGTCCGGGCGGTCAGCAGCCTCCGGAGCACGTCGAGGACTTCGGCGAGTTCCATCGTGGCGTAGGGGTGGGTCAGGCGGTCGGCGCGGGCGGTCAGGTCGCCTTCGGCGAGGCGGACGAGGAGGCCGAGGTCGTCGCGGTCGCGTCCGGCGAGCGGGGCGAGGACCGGATTCGAGGTCAGGGCGTTCTCGACGAAGCTGAAGGCGAAGGCGTCCTCCTTGCCGGTGAGGACGTCGCCGAGGTTCCACACGTCGGCCCGGTTGGCGAGCATGTCGGGTACCTGGAAGCGCTGCCCGGACCGGGTGTACGGGTTGCCCGCCATACAGACGGCGAACCTCTTGCCGCGCAGGTCGCGGCCGCCCAGGGTGCGGGTGGTGTCGCACAGCGGGATGAACTTCTGGAGCAGTTCGGGGGAGGTGTGCTGGATGTCGTCGAGGTGGAGCAGGATGTTGTTGCCGGCCTCCAGGGCGAAGGCGATCTTCTCCAGTTCGCGGCGGGCCGCCTCGTCCGGGGCGGCGTCCGGATCGAGGGAGGTGGTGGCGGGACCGAGAGCGGGGCCGTCGACCTTGACCAGGAGCAGCCCGAGGCGCTGGGCCACGTACTCCATGAGCGTTGTCTTCCCGTACCCGGGCGGGGAGAGCAGGAGGAGCAGTCCGTGGGTGTCGGTGCGCTTGGCGTCGCCGGCGGCCCCCAGCTGCTTGGCCAGGCTGTCGCCGACAAGCGGGAGGTAGACCTCGTCGATCAGTCGATTGCGGACGAAGGACGACATGACGCGTGGCCGGTGGGCGTCGAGTCGCAGCTGCTGGTGTTCGGCCGTGACCAGAGCAGTGCGCTGGCGCTGGTAGGAGCGGAAGCCCGGCACGTCGGTCCGCGCGAACTCCGAGGTCCGGGAGAGGAATTCGTCCAGACGCAGCTCCAGTGCGCCGTCGACGATGCGGGAATGGGTGCCGAGGAGCCCTGTGACGATCTCCGTGGTGGCGCCGTCGACGGTGTAGCGGGGCAGGGACGGGCACAGCTCCACGGCGGTCGCCTCTGCGATGTCTCCTTCGTCGACCTCCTCGCCGGTCGAGGCCGCGTACGCGCCGAGCCAGGCTTCCACGAGTTGCCGGCGTTCGAGCGGATCGGTCAGGGCCATGAGGTCCTCCGCATAGGACGCACCGCGCGTCTGGACACCGTGCCGGAACCCGTCGAGGAGTGCGCCGGCGGCGGCCGATACCGCGAAGCCCGCCGGGCCTGACGTGAGTTCTTCGAAGAGGTAGGCGGCGGTTCGGTCGGGGTGTACCGGGCCGGTGGCGAAGGCGGCCACGGCTCGGGCGAGTTCGGCCTGGAACTGGCCGAGGGCCGGGCTGCCTCCGAAGACGGCGCGGGCGCGGCCCAGCGAACCCGCCCGTCGGCCGATGGCCTCGCGTTCGACGTCGGTCAGACCGAGGGCCCAGAAGAGCACGGCGGCGGCGCGGTCCCGTGCCGGATGGCGGAGGGCGCCGGCGGACTCGTGCAGCCGGAGGACTGCGCGCAGGATGGCGGTGGCGTCGTGGTCGTGGACGCCACGCTCGAGGCCTTCGTCGTACGCGGCCTCGGCGGCCCGTCGTACCAGCCGCTCGAGTCCGTCTCCGGTTTCGGCCAGGACTGCGGCCCCGTGGTCCGCCAGCAGCCGGGCGGCCAGGTGCTCGGCCCGGTAGACCTGGGTCGACTCGCCCGGCAGTACGCGGTCCCAGTACGGTCGGGTGGCGGCGAACGCGGGGTCGGTGACCGAGCGCCGGTAATCGGTGCCGGCCAGGGCGAAGGCCATGCCGTCCTGGTGCGGTACGAGCGTGAGGTCGGAGGGCTGCCGGGTGACGGCGAACAGGTGCCGGCCCAGCCGGATCGACCCGCCGTCCTCCGAGTAGAGGTCGGTGCGGTCGCGCAGGGCGCGGCCGGCCTCCTGCCGGGCGGCCGAGAGACGGCCGGTCAGCTCCTCCGCCCGTACCGCGTCGCCGAGTTCCCGGAGTTGGCCGATGCTGCGGTGCAGCCCGGTCACCAGGGGGTCGGAGGCGAAGAAGGTGTTGACCTCGTCCGCGTCGGCGAGGTCCGACGCCCGGCGGGCCACGGACTCCAGAACGCGGTGGGCGGAGCTCGAGAGAGCCTCGGCGCGTCGGGCCCGGGCGTCCTGGAGACCCTGGCGGCGGGAGGAGAACGCGTCGTGCACCTCGGCACGCTTCTCGGCGACCTGGGCGAGGAAGTCCTCCTGCTCGGAGAACCGCGCTTCCAGGTTCTCCAGCCGGAGCAGGAGGCGGGCAAGCTGGGCGTCGCAGTGCTCAGGGGTCTCGGCGGCAGCCAGAGCGCCGGTGACGGTCTGGCCCAGCAGCGCGAACTCGGCGGTGAACTCGGCGATTCCCTCCTGCCGCAGGAGCTCCCGCCTGCGGGTACCGATGGTGGACCGGGCCCGGTTCACGTCCGCCATGGCGTCGGCGACGCGCTCCAGGATGGTGATGCGTACGGTGGCGTCGCCGACGTCCAGGCCGGACACGACCTCGGTCAGCTGTTGCAGCCCGAGGATGTGACCCTCCAGCCGGCGACGCAGGGGCTCGGCCTCGGCGACCGTGGTGACCGTCCCGGCCTCGGTGACGAGCCGGTCGGCCTCGGTGCAGTACGCGGCGAACGCGTCCTCGCGCTGGAGGTGGGTCATGGCCCGGTGAGCGGTGGATTCGATGGCGACGGCCACGTCCGCCGCCAGGGCTTCGATGCCGGTCGTGTCGGCGTACCGCATGTCCCTGAGGGTGACCAGACGTCCCTGGGCCCGGCGCAGTTCGGTGATTCGGCCAATCCACTCCTCGGCGGCTGCCGGGGCCTCGCTCCGGATGCGGCGGATCAGTGCGCCGGCGGTCCGGTGTGCTTCCGCGAGCGCGTCGGCCGCCTGCCCGGTCAGGCTCCGGACCGTCGCGAACTCCTCCAGGATTCCCGCGGTGGTCGCACGGACGGCCTCCAGCGGACCGCTCAGGTCGGGGCCGCCGGACCCCGCTCCCGTGAGCTCCGCGAGCCAGGGGAAACGGTCCGCGGTACGGACGCAGGAGGCGAGCAATGACTCGTACATCGCCGCGGCGGTTCCGGTGGACGCGTCCCGGGTGTCGGCGGCCTGCCGGGCGATGGCCAGGGTGTCGGCTACGGCGCGGACGAGCTCGGGGTTGCCGATGCGGGCGAGCGGCCCGTCGGCAGCAGCGGCCGCGGGATGCAGGTCGGACGTGAAGGGGGTGGACCAGATCTGCACGGCGTGCGCCCGTGCCGATCGGGCCGGGTCCGGGCGCAGCATCACCACGGTGCCGTCGTCGAAGCGGGCATGGCCGTGGCAGGGGAGCGGGGCGGTGACCTCCTTGCGGATCAGGTTGTAGGGGAGCAGCAGGCTGCGCCCGCCGTGCCGGGCCCGGAAGACGAAAAGAAGGTCCTCGCCGTTCGGGGCCGGAACAGACTGCTCGAACTCCAGGTCGGTGGTATCGGTTTCGAACGTCCTGACGTTGCCGGAGGCCAGGCAGTATCCGCCGGGAAAGACGATGCCCTCGTCGTCCGGGAGACGTCGGCAGGATCCGCCGATGCCGTCCAGCCGGACCACGGTGTTCGTGAGGGAGTTGTAGACCAGGTGGCGCCGGACCTGCTCCTTGTAGGGCAGGACACGGAGGAGCACCAGGGAACCCACGACGGCGTACGCGATCTCCGCGTCCGCGAGGGACTGGAGGGCTTCGTCCACGGGCTCGCGGTGGAGGGCCTCCTCCGACTCGGTGTCGTTCTCGGTCTTGACGGTGAGGGAACCGCCGACCGTCGAGACGAAGACGCGCCCGTCGACGGAGACGTGCGGGTGGCGGCCGGTGACGTGGTCCTCCCGGGTGGTCGCCTGCCACTGGATGTCGTGCGGGGGAGGGAGGACGTTGTCGCGCTCGCCCTGGGCGTCCAGGAAGCGGGCTTCGCCGGAGGGCGTGATGGACCAGCGCAGGACGCGGATGTCCTCGGTCCGTTCGCCGGTGCGGAAGACGGCGAGCAGTCTGCCGTCCACGTGCCGCAGCCGCTGCAGCCGGGCGTCGTGGTAGTAGCGGTGCAGCGCCTGGAACTCGTGGCGGAAGGCGGGGTCGTCCAGGAGCCCCGGCACGGCGTCCTCGGGGAGCGGGTTCAGGTCGCGGTCGTACAGTGCCAGGACATCGCGCACCTCCGCCTCGCCACCGCTGCGGTCGGCGGACCGGTCGTAGCCGAAGAGGAGGTGGTCGCCCACACCGATCAGGTCCGCGGCCGTGCGACTGTCGCCCGTGCGCAGCTGCCCGGACCCGGTGAGTGTGAGTCCGGCGGAGCCGAACACCGCGACCCGGGCCTCGTTGAGGGATTCTGCGCCCCGCGCCAGCTCCCGGGCCTGGGTCGCGAGCCGGTCCCGCAGTACCTCGTACGTCCCCGTGTCCGTGCCCGTGGTCATCCGTTCTGCTCCTTCGCGTACAAGATTGTGATGTGGCCGGGAGGCCGCCGAGCCACGCTCGGCTGCCTCCCGGCCGTTGACCGCACCCCCGTGGCGGTCAGCTTCTGGTGGCGGCGCCGTTCACCGAGGCCGGCCGGGCCGAGTCGGCTGTCGCCGCCGCACCGGCGAGTTCGCTCACCGGCAGGTCGGCCAGGCCCAGGTCACGTGCCTTGGCCATCAGTTCGTCCAGCTGTCCCGAGCCTGCGGGCATGAGCTTCATCAGCAGGGCGGAGACGCTCAGATTGCGTACGTCGGAGGTGGAGACGGCGCCCAGGGCGCGGGTGAGGTCCTCGGTGAAGGAACCGGTGCCGTCCAGCCAGCCGGCCGTCAGGGTGCGTGCCGTCTGCGAGTTGTCCATGAACCCGTCGATGGCGCGACCCATCGACATCGCGCCCACGATGCGGTCGAAGAACGCGGACTCCCCTCCGACGATGCTGATGTCGGCGCTCTCCAGCCCGGTCGCGAGCACCGTGGCCTGGGCCTCGGCCACCTGCCGCTGGGCGTCGAGTCCGGCGAGCCGGATCTCCTTCTCGGCCTCCAGCCGCAGCCGGTACTCCTCGTGCGTCCGCGACGCTTCGTCCAGTGCGGCCATGGCCGCCGCCTTGTCGGTCAGGCCGGATGCCTCCGCCTTCAGCTTCTCGCCGATCCCCACCGCCTCGGCCAGCGCCAGCTCGCGGGCACCGTCCGCCTCGGCCTTCAGCCGCGCCGCCGTGGCCTCGGCCTCGGCCCGGCCGGCCTTCTCGATCACGTCGGCTTCCCTCTCCCGTACGGCGACGGCGGCCAGACCCTGGGCGGCGGCCTCCGCCTGGATGCCCTCGGCGAGGCGGATCTTGGCGCGGGCGTCGAGGTCGGCGGCCTTGTTGCGGGCCTCGGCCAGGGTCAGCTCCTCCGCTGCCCGGTGCACGGCCGCCTGCTCGGACGCCTCGGCGGCCTTGATGTCCTTGACCAGCCGCTCCTGGGCCTCGGCCTCGGCGGCGATGACGACCGCCTGACGGGTGCGCTCGGCCTCCTCCACCGCCCGGAGCCGTTTGATGGACTCCTCCTGCTCGGCGACCGTACGGTCCACCGCGACCCGCTCGCGCACGACCTCGGCGATCTCCCGCTTCTCGGTCTCGACCTCCTTGTCGGCCGCGATCCGCGTCAGTTCGGTCTCCCGCTCCCGCGCGATGACCTCCAGCAGCCGGTCCTTCTCGATGCGCTCGTTCTCGATCGCGATGACCCGCTCGCGGTTCTTCGCCGCGACGGCGACCTCCCGGGCCTGGTTCTCCCGCTGAATGCCGAGGTGCTCCTCCGTCTTCAGGAAGGCGGTCTGGGAGCGCAGCCGCTCCTCCTCCACCACCCGGGCGATCTCGGCCTCCTCGCGGGCCCGTGAGGTCTCGATCTCGCGCCGCTGCTTGATCTCGGCGTCGGCCTGCCGGCGCTCCAGTTCGAGGATGGCCTCGCGGGCGTCGACGTTCTGGCGGGTGATCTCCTTCTGCTCGTTCTGCCGGAACTCGTTGGTGCGCACGTTCTCGATGGCCGTCAGCTCGGTGATCTTGCGGATGCCCTGGGCGTCGAGGATGTTGCCCGCGTCGAGCTGGGCGAGCGGGGTCTGCTCCAGGTAGTCGATCGCCGCGTCCTCCAGGCTGTAGCCGTTGAGGTCGATGCCGATGATCTCGATGATCTTGAAGCGCAGTTCGTCGCGCTTGGTGTAGAGGTCGGTGAAGTCCATCTGCTTGCCGACGGTCTTCAGCGCCTCGGAGAACTTGGCGTTGAACAGCTCCTGCAGCGTGGCCTTGTCGCTGGCCCGGGCCGTTCCGATGGCCTGCGCGACCCTGATGACGTCCTCCGCGGTCTTGTTCACCCGGACGAAGAACGAAATCCGGATGTCCGCACGGATGTTGTCCCGGCAGATCAGCCCGTCGCGGCCGGTGCGGGAGATCTCGATGGCCTTCACCGAGATGTCCATGATCTCGGCCTTGTGCAGGACCGGCAGGACGACCTGACCGGTGAAGGTGACGTCCACCCTCCGCATCCGCGACACGATCAGGGCCTTGCCCTGCTCGACCTTTCGGAACAACCGGGTCAGGACGACCACCACGACGAGCGCGACGACCAGGAGACTGAGGATGAGCAGGCCGAGGCCCGACGTGATGGCATCCATGAGGAATCCCCCCTTGAGAGTGAGTGCCGACGTGGCGCGGACGACCCGCCGCAGACGGAAGGACGCCGCGGGCTGGAGGCGGACGGCCCACCAAAGACACCGAGCGAACGGAGCACGCACGCTTCCAGCCCCCGTCCAGTGTCCACCGCGCATCGCCACGCGATTCCGGCGCCCGGCAGGCTGAACCTGGGGGCGCCCTGGAGTCCTCATACTGTCTTGGCTGTTGAGACTCAGTCATTGCCGGTGACCGGCAGTCTTTACGTGTCTTTAACGCGACCCCGATCTGCGGGGTGCCCGGCACGCGAGTCCGACCTCGTCGCCCTGCGCGAAGCCCTGTTGCAGGGGTTGCGAGAGGTGTACCGGGGCCGGCAGGAGGCTCTGCTCGCTCGAACCCGGCTCATCCTGGCGATGGCTGCCCGGCACGGCTGAGCCTTCGGCGCGATTGCATGTGCGCCCGCCGCAGCGGCGGTCGGCTGCGGCCGGCCGCGGGATATCCGGTCCTCGTGCAGCCTTGACGCATCCTAGGACGCATGTCCTAGAGTTGCGTCCGCGGCTGGGACGCTCGTCCTAGCGCTGAGTCGGGACTGTGGGGGTGCACGTGGCCAGGAGTACGGGTACACGGGCGCAGATCGTCGATGCCGCGAACCGGCTTTTCTACGAGCAGGGTTTCGAGCACACATCGTTCGCGGCGATCGCCGAGGCGGTGGGCATCTCGAGGGGCAACTTCTACCACCACTTCAAGACCAAGGACGAGATCCTCAACGCGGTCATCGAGGCCCGGCTCCAGAGCACGCGAGACATGCTCGTGGACTGGGACCGGGACGAGCAGGATCCGGCTGAGCGGGTGCGACGGTTCGTGGAGATCGTCATCGCCAACGGTGCGGACATCCAGAGTTACGGCTGTCCCGCCGGAACACTCACGAACGAACTCGCCAAACTCGGTCATCCCTCACGACTCCAGGCTGTCGCCGTCTTCGATCTCTTCCGGACGTGGCTTCGGGGACAGTTCGAGGAACTCGGGTTCGCGATCGAAGCCGACGACTTCGCGATGCATGTCCTGGCCTTCAGCCAAGGCGTTGCCACCCTGTCCAACGCCTTCCACGACAGCGCGTTCGTGCAGCGCGAGGTCGATCGCCTCCACGACTGGCTTGGCGAGCGCCTCGCAGACTCCCGTCGCTGAGCCGGCTGCCCACACCACCAGCAAACCAAGGAGACTTCCGTGTTCGTCGTCCTGCTCCGCTTCGCAGCCAACAAGAGCCAGGCTCCCGATCACATGGCAGGCCACCAGGCATGGATCCAGGAAGGCATGAGCGATGGGGTCTTCCTGTTGATCGGAGGAATTCAGCCTGGTCAGGGCGGTGTTGTGTTGGCCCACAACACGACCCTCGACGACCTGCGGCTGCGTGTTGAGGCCGATCCGTTCGTCGCCCACGAGGTCGTCTCGGCCGAGATCATCGAGATCGCCCCGAACCTCACCGATCCGCGGCTCGCGTTCCTGGCCGGCTGAACCACGGACCGTGTTCATCGCCGGCGCCGACGCCTTCGAAGCCCTGGGCGTGGAGCGGCTGTCCGGCGCCACGACGGTCGGCGGGGTGCCGCCGCTGCTGGTCATGGCCGAGGAAGTGTCCGAGGCCCTCTTCGAGTACGAAGAGGCCGGCTGAGGCTCTGTCGTACGTGGCGCCCGGTTCCCCTGTCGGGCCTCGCAGAACAGGGTGAGGGCCCCACCGCGGTCGGCGGTGGGGCCCTCGCTCATGTCAGGGTCCCGGTCAGGCGCGGCGTACGGTGAACGCGCACCAGGCGGTCCACTCGGATGCGGTGTTCCCGTCCTTGACGCGCATCCGCCAGCGGTAGTCCCCGTTGGTGAGCTTGCCACCGGGCAGCTGGTAGGCGGCGTCCTGGCTGGTGTCGCTGGTCAGCTGCTTGCGCAGGACCTGGGTGCCGTCGGCGGTGTCCACCTCGAAGGCGACCTTCCGGCGGGGGCCGGCCGAGGCTGGCGTCTCGACGGTGCCGGGCGGGGCCACCGACTCCAGGGTCGCGGCGAGCGTGGCGGAGTCGCTGGTGACTACCGGCTTGGCGGACCCGCCGCAGAACTGGAACCCGGCGTAGGGGCCGTCGGAGATCCGGGGCACCGCCGGGGTGCGCAGCAACAGGTCGGGCTTGGCCTCCAAGGCCTGGGCGGCACCGTCCGAGGACCCGGCGAGGGCCAGCGGCGCCGCCGCGCCGGCCAGTGCCAGGGCCGCGGTCACCGCAAGGGCGGCGCGCCCGGGCCGGCCCCGGAAGGGCTTGTTCCACACACGCATGGCTGTGTCTCTCTTCCTCACGGGGCCGCTACTTGACGTAGAGGGTGTGGCCGGGCTCGGGCGGGGCGATCTGGGTGCACTTGTACGAGGTCCAGCGGTGCTCGGCGACCAGGCGCCTGCCCTGGGCATTGCAGCCGCCGAGGTTGTTCAGGTCCTCGTACTTGACCCAGTCGGGGGCGGTGTTGGCCTTGAGCCTGTTCGCGGTGACGTAGCCGGCGGCCTGGCCGCCGGCCGCGACGCCGTCGGTGCCGTCCCACCGGTAGTGCACGCCGAGCCAGACCCGCCCGACCGCGTTCTCCGTGGCCGCGGCCGAGAAGGTGGTGAACGTACGGGTCACACCGAGTGCGTTGGGGTCCTCGGTGGTCGCGGTCCACGTCATCTGGTCGGTGCCGAACCAGTCCTGCATGACCCGGGCCCAGGCACCGGCGAAGGTGGCGTGACCGGAGATGTAGGCGGGGAAGGGAGGGCTGAAGTGCTTGCCGTCCCGGTCCTGGGACAGGGGCTGCCAGCTCGGGTCGCCGACAGTGTTCGGATTGCCGTCGCCGTCCTCCCGGATCGCGCTCTCGGGCCGCCACAGGTCGATCTCGGTCTGGTACTTGGCGTCCCAGGCCGTCACCGCCGCGTCGGCCATGGCGAACGCGGTGAGAGCGAACAGCTTCGCGTTCCCGGCGACCGTCAGGCCCTGCTGGCGGGAGAGGATCTGGGTGTGCTCGAAGAGCTGGCCCGGCGGCTTGTACGTGCCGTCGAGGTCATTGGCCCAGAACAGTGCGGCCTGTTTCTGATCGGCCGTCCTGGTGGTGGAGTCGGCGCGGCCCAGGCTCTTCACGTCGTTGAACTGGTCCGTGTAGGGCTGGCTCTTGAGCAGAGTGTCCATGACCGTCTGGCCGGCCGGTCCGGCCGGGCGGAACTGCGATCCCGAGGTCATGCCGAACGGCTTGACCGTGCCCCACTGCGGAGTGGCGCCGGTGATGGGAGCCCCGGACGCGTCCGTGCTCGTCGGACGCCAGTAGCCGGGGACCGTGCTGCCCGTGTACGGCGCGACGGACGCCGAGCCGTCGCCCTGCCGGGCGGCGATCATCGCGGCGGCGGACTTCTGTCCCACCTCGGTGCCCGCCGCACGCTGCTCCGCGGTGACGGCCGGCGGGATCGTCGAGCGCGCGTTCTCCAGCGCCGTGTCGAAGCCGAACTTGGGGTCCGGATAGACCGACTTCAGGACCTCGTAGGCCGCGTGGTCGATGGCGCTGTTCACGTCCGGCAGCGCGCCGTTGGAAGCCGTCGCCTTGGTGAGGTACGGGGCGCCCAGGCACTTGGTGTCGCCTTCGGCGCAGCGGGCGGAGTTGGCCGCGTCGTAGATCGCGCCGTGCATCATCGCGCCGGCCCGGGCCAGCGGGCCGGGGGCTCCGCCGGCCGTCTTGTACGTGGCCTGGAGGACGTCGTTCCAGTAGACGACGTGGTCCTTGACCGGGTCGGCCGGGGCCTCGTAGGTCACCAGGATGGAGGGGGCGTTGGCGGGCGCGTCACCCGAGGCGAAGATCTTGAACGACTTGTAGTCGGTCTCGTCCGTCGCCCGCAGGCCGACCGTGTCCACCTCGCGCGTGATCTGGGACCACTGCCTGACGAGCGGGGTGATGTCCTCCGACAGCCAGCGAGGTCCGCAGTCGCCGTGGCCGTAGGTCTGAGTGGAGGAGGTGACCTTCGAGCGCCAGGCCGGCTGGGTGGACCAGCGGGTGGCGGCGTCGGCCTTCCCGGTGTCCCAGATCTCCCAGGAGCGCGGCTCGCAGGAGTCGGACCACACCGAGTACAGGTTCAGCTCGGCGTTGAGCACGTCCTGGCCGGTGACCGACGAATGGCGCGGGAAGTTGACGAAGGAGCGCGCCTCGGTCTTCTGCCAGGCCCGGCCGACTTCGAGGCCGATGTTCGCGGAGTTGTCCCCGGTGTCGCCGTTGCGGACGAAGGTGTCGAAGTTCTGGCCGAAGTACACCGCCGGGTCGATGGTAACGGGGTACTTGGTGGCGGGATCGGCAAGGAAGCCCTTGTCCGCCTGGACCTTGAGGTCGAAGCCGGAGGCCTTCTGCACGACGTCCAGCCCGACCGCTGCCCGGTTGGTCTCCGCCTGCCCGCGCCGGTCGCGTGAGGAGTCCCACATGTAGGCGCTCGGCAGCTTCCCGACCGCCTGGCCGGTCCGGGCGTCCGTGAGTGTCACGGTCCGGTCGCCCTGCAGGGCTGCCTTGATGCCGGTGGCCTTCACCGGGAGGGTGAAGGCGGCAGCCCGCTCGGCCGCCGCCCGGTCCTTGACGACCAGGTACTGCTCGAAGCCGGTCCGGGTCGCCTCGACGACCAGGTCGGTGGCGGGCAGGACGTTCGTGTACGTGGCCTTGGGGCCCTGGAGGGTGGGCTCGGGCAGGGCGCCCTGCCAGCCCAGGGCGACCGCGTGCTCGCCGTGCCCCAGGGTGACCAGGTCGCCGCCCGCGGCGGCGGTACGGCCTGCCAGCTTCAGCCCGCGCGGGTGCGCCTTGGAACGGACCGTTCCGTCCGCCGCCTTCACCAGTGAGACGTCGATGTCGACCCAGCGGCCGTTCTCGCGGTACCGCACGGGGCCGGCGTGGGACTCCATCGCCATGCTGCCGTCGGGATTGGCCCAGAGGGTGGTGTTCTCGGTCCGGGCGCCGGTCACCTCGATCCGGCGGCCCTGGGCCTGCGCGGTGAGCCGGGCCAGCGACGCCTCGCGGTCCTCGCCGGCCGTCGCGGTGGTCGAGGCAACTGCGCCTGAGGCCGACGGCGTTGTCGCATGGGCGGGCCCGGCCATGCCGGCCATGAGTCCCGCCTCGGCGAGCAGGAGGAGGGAGAGTGGGGCGGCCAGGCGGCTGCCCCGGACGGGCCCCCGCGCCCGTCCGGGCGCTCTGGTGGATCTGTGCACGCTGTCAACTCCTGAAAACAGAGAGTGGTGGTACAGACCTGCGAATCCTCATCCGGGGCGGATCATGAAGGCCATGCCCTTTTCGGCATGAGTCCCACTCAACGTTGACCGGAACCTTTCGGTTGTCCGCTGTCCGGAACCGGAACCCCGGGCCGTCGCATGTATGTCAGGTATCCGTCATCCGGAGTCCATGGCCGCCTCGACAGTCACCGCGTGCAACGGGTCAGGCCCGGCCCCTCCGGCTCTGGGCGCGACCGCGGCGGTCAGGGCCCGGCCGACGGCGACGGTATGGCTGGGGGAGTCGTTGCCGAGGACGAGCAGGGACCCCGCGAGTCGCTCCAACGACCCCAAGGTCGGATCCGTCGATGGGGGCGACGGAGGAAGGCGGTCAGGTGAGAGAGTCAAGGGCGGCGAGGATGTCGGCCGGTTCGGCACGGGTCATGTAGTCGCTGTTGACGAACGTCCAGCGGATTGTCCCCTCGCGGTCGATGACGTAGGTCGCGGGTATGGGCAGGGTGCGTGTGTGGCCGGCGTTGGACCGGTTGAGATCGATGCCGAAGCCCTCGTATACGGCCGCGAGGTCCTCGGGCAGGTCGAAGGCGAGGCCGTACTGCTGGGCGGTGTCGCAGCCGAGATCGCTCAGGACGTCGAAGGCCAGTTCGTTCTTCTCGGCGTAGGAGAGGGATTCGTCGGGGATCTGCGGGGAGACGGCCACCAGGCGGGCGCCGCGGGCGGTGATCTCGTTGTGGTGCTGCTGCAGGGAGCGGAGTGCGATGTTGCAGTACGGGCACCAGGCGCCGCGGTAGAAGGTCAGCACCACAGGGCCCTCGGCCAGCAGTTCACCGAGGTCGACGGTCCGTCCGGTAGCGGAAGGCAGGGTGAAGGACGGGGCCTTGGTGCCCACGGCCGGCGAGCGGTCGGCCTGACCGGACTCGGCCAGCTCCTCGGCGGCTCGCTGCATGACGGCCCGCACCGTTGCGGGGATCTGCTCCTGGCGGCTTGCGTAGAAGGTGCGCAGCTCGGTGTTGACGCTCATGGGTCTTCCCTCCCGATATCTTGGAACGTTCGTTTCAAGATAGGAGTTCGAGTGCACTCCAGGTCAACATCCGTGGCGGTATCTTGGAATTCTCGGTTCAAGTTGGCGAGGTGGAGCATGCCGGACATCAAGCACTTCGACCCGGACACCGTCCTGGACACGATGGTCCGGCTGTTCTGGAGGCAGGGCGTGGCCACGACCGGCGTCCAGGACATCGTGAACGCGACTGGACTCAACCGCTCCAGCCTGTACGCGACCTTCGGCGGCAAGCAGGAGCTGTACCGCGCCGCCCTGGAGCGTTACGTCGAGCTCCGCTCCCGCCCGACCCTCGGCCGCATCACCGAGGACGACCGGGGGCTGCCGGCCGTCGTGGAGTTCTTCGATACGCTGATCGACACCCGCTGCACGGGCGAGTACGCCCAGTGGGGCTGCATGGTCTCCAACGCTCACGCCGGCGCCGAGAACAGCGACCCCGAGGTGCGGGCCATCCTCGACAGGCAGCACCGGCGCCTGCGCGACGCGCTGTACACGGCACTCCTCTCGGCCCAGCGGCAGCGGCAGCTCGGCGAAGGCGCCGACCCCGACTGCGCGGCCGACATGCTGGCCCTGCTCGCGCACGGGGTGAACCTGCGCTCCCGCGTCGGGGCGGACGCGCGGGAACTCAGGAGAACCGTCACGGCGGCGATCGGAGCAGCGACCGGCGTGGCCAGTTCCCCGCCCACGGCGTGTCGGCCCCTGACCTGAGCATCCGGCCGGACACCGTTCGCTGCCCGAGGCCGCCTACCGCTGACGACGGGCAGCCAGCCCAGACGGTGCTGGGTGACCGTCAGCTGGTGTCTCACGGGTCCTCCACCACATGTGACGCACGTTTCGCGCTCGCCCCATCCGCTTCCTGACGCGGTGTCATGCACGGAATGACGGTCTTCCGGGCCGGGCTGTCGGGCCTGACCGAAGGCGGCTTCGGTGTCCCTGAGCGATACCGCTGTCGCCCGTGGGCGGGCGTGATCACCCCCTGGGAGTGGTCATGTTGCGCAGTCAGCGTGCGGATTCGCCAGCCGCTTGGAAATAGGGTCGAACTCCCGTGCGTTAGGTCAGGTCCATGAAGGGGGAGGTGTCGGGACTGAAGCTGTTCAGCACAAAGGGCGGCGTGGTGGAGGTTGCACCGCGACTTGCGGAGGCCGAGGCAGGTGTACAGGCTCTCGTCGAGAGCGCGATGGAGGCCATGCTTGGGGTCAAGTTCCTCGCCACCGAGTACAGCACCGGTCCGGTCCACGGCGGGCGTATCGACTCGTTGGGGCTGGACGAGAACGGGGCTCCCGTGATCATCGAGTACAAGCGGGCCACCGACCCCGGCGTCCTCTCACAGGGCTTGTTTTACATGGCGTGGCTGACGGACCACCGCACCGAGTTCCAGGCCCTGGTGCGCGAGCGCCTCGGGGTGACGGCCGCTTCGCGGGTGCTGTGGAGCGCGCCGCGGCTGATCTGCGTGGCCGGCGACTTCACACGCTACGACCTGCACGCGGTCCGGGAGCACCGTCGGTCGATCGACCTGGTGCGATACAGGCTGTACGGCGACCACCACATCGCACTTGAGACGGTCGCTTCGGTCACCGGGCAGGCCAAGGCGCCCCGCCGCCCCCGCCGTAGCCGTGCCAGCGCGGTGCCCGCCCAGAGGGCGGCCGGGGCGATGGCGGAGCTGACGGCGGCAGTGGAAGAGGTGCTGCTGGGGCTGGGCGAGGACGTGTCGAAGGTCGAGCGCAAGCAGTACGACGCGTACCAGCGGCTGCGGAACCTCGCTTGCGTCACCCCGCGCCAGGACAGGTTGCTGGTCTACCTCAAGGCCGCGCCGGCGGCGGTAGATCTCGTGCCGGGCTTCACCAGGGACGTGACGGGGCTGGGGCATCACGGCACGGGCGACCTGGAGGTGCAGCTTCGGTCCGAACGGGACGTCGAGCGAGCGATCGACCTGTTTCGGCTCTCCTACGCCGTGGCGTAGGGCGGACTGGCCTTCCCGGTGTTGGCGGCGCGGGGGTAACGCTGGCTGCCCGGTCGGCGTAGTGGGGCTCCTCCCGATCTATTCGGGCGAGGACCATCGTGTCCGGGCCGGTGCTGCGGAAGCCGAGGTCGTGAAGGTGGGAGCGGGCGGCTTCGCTCGTGGGGCCGGAGGTTGTGGCGAGAACGCCAGGGTGGTGGTCGGGGTGAAGGGCGAAGCTGACGTGGGCGTCGGCGGGGGCGTACGGCATGCGGAACCTTCTGTGCGGAGCGGGAAGCGGTAGGAGGCCGGCGAGTGCGAGAGAGCCTCACCGGGCGGGGCGAGCCGGGTGGCGCACTGCTGGGCCGGCCCGTGCGGCCGGTTGCCGGGACATTGGGGTCTGGACGGTCGCGGGAGAAGCGCCACGTGCTCCTGAACTCGCCTCTCCGACGGCCTGGTGCCAGCGGGCCCGTACGGAGGACAGCGTGGCGAGGGCTCGGCGGCTGCCGGTGGCCAGCTGGTGGACGGTGGTGGCTTCGTCCGCAGTGAGGGTTTCGATCCGGGCGGCGACATCCTCGGCTTGGCGGAGTAGGGCGCGCTGGAGGATCTTCTGCCCCCAGTGCTCGGGTGCCCCTGCGGGATGGGAGACAGTGTCGAGGACCTCGGTGGGACCGAAACCGTCGTGAAGGAGACCGCGCTGCTGTGCCTCCCACAGCACGGTGATCGGGTCCACTGGTGCACCACGGCGGACCAGGCTGGTGAGGCACGCGAAGAGGGCGGCGTGCATCGTAGTGGTGAGGTCACTCTCGTGCAGCCACCGCATCCGCGGCAGGTCCTCGGGGTGGGCGGCGGAGGCGGCCAGCAGCATCCGCTCCTCGTCCGCGGCCTCGGCCGATGTCTGGACTGCGGCTGTGGGCGCAGCCGGGGTTCGGGGCATCGAGCCGGGGTGGGACGGGAAGGCGGTTGCCAGCTCGTCGAGGTAGACGGCGAGCTGGTCGGCCCGGGTGAGGACCGTCCGGGCCGGATCGGGCCCCGGGGCGCGGGCGGCCTGGGCGAGGAGACCGGCATGCCGGCGCAGAATGCGGCGGGCGTGCCCGGAGCGGACCATCTGCGCGTAGGCAGGGGCGTGGGCGTCGGTGGGGCAGACGCTGATGAGGGTGTGCAGGTAGGAGGCCGTCAGGGCTCGGGCCTGGGGCTGGGCCGCGTCGAGGAGCTGGTTCGGCCACACCGGGCTGGTGCGGTGGACCTCGGGCGCGGGCGGGGACATCGTGCGCATCGCCGCGAACAGGGCGCTGTGCGCGGTGTTGGCGAAGTGCTCGGGCTCGAGGGGCCCGATGGTCTTGAGCCGCTCGGGAACCAGGAGCAGGGCCCCGAGCAGGGCCTGTTCGGCGTAGTGGACCACCGGCGGTGGCTCCGGGTACTGCAGCAGATCCTCGTCGGCTTCGGTACGGGTGGCGTCGGACATCATGCCGCCAGGCCGAAGTCGTCGCGGCTGAGCACGCGTTCGACATGGGGTGCGATCAAGTGGGCCGCGAGCAAAGGGGGAACAGCGTTCCCGATCTGGGAGAAGCGCTGCCCTTTGTTGCCCTGCCAGGGGTAGGCCGGCGGGAAGGACTGCAAGATCCCTGCCTCCTCGGCGGTGATCCGGATCGCCGGCGGTGGAGTCTCTGCGGGGCCCGTCGTCGTCCAGACGCATTCGTTGGCGCGGTTGCCGAAGAACAGCGTGGCGGCCGGTTCGGTCACGGGCCGGATCGCCGCGTTCGCCTGGCTGTTGCTGCGCAGGACCCAGTCTCGTCCGCCCCCGCACCGCGGCGTCCGCGGAGATTCCTCCGTGCAGTTGCAGGGAGATCCGGTCTTGGGGTTCTGGTTGCGGAGCGGGGGGTTCTTCCATGCGCCGCGGTCGCGGGCGTCGGAGAGGGTCTTGCGGGAGCCGGAGGGGAAGGGCTCCGGTCCGCCCCCGGGTCCGCCGCCGGCGCACACGGTGGGTACGGGCCCGTCGGTGCGACCCCAGCCCAGGGCTTCGGCCATGGATACCCACGTCCGGCGGCCGGGTCCGAAGAAGGTCTCCGGATCGCCGAACTTGGCGTGCGTCGGCTCGGGCGGGGCTGCCGTACGGGTGCGGGAGGCGATCAGGATCGCCCGCCTCCTCGTCTGCGGCACGCCGTAGTCGGCGGCGTTGAGGATGCCGCTCCAGGTGGAGAACCCCCAGGAGCGGAGCACGGCGGCGTACTGCTTCCACAAGGGCGCGACATCGGGGACCTCCTCCATCAGCACCCACTCCGGCTCGCCGGCCTGGTGCAGGGCGTGGAGGTAGCGCATCGGCTCGGCGGCCAGCAGCGACCGCTGGTCCTGGCAGGCGGTGAGCAACTGTTCCCGGGTGTCCCGGCCGGCGGCCAGGTCCGCGACGGCCTGGTGGACGAGCGGCTGGTCGATCAGGCCGAGGCGTTTGCCGGCCATGCTCCACGCCTGGCAGGGCGGGCTCGCTATCAGCCCGCGGGTCCGGCCCACGAAGGGCCGAACGGGGTAGAGGGCGACGTCGGTGCGGATCGTGGTCTGTCCGGCTGCCGCCCGGGTCTTGCAGGCCCATTCGTCCCACTCCAGGCCGACGTCGCGTACGCCCAGGACGTGCAGGGCGTGCCCCCAGCCGCCCGGGCCGGCGAAGAGGTCCACGATGAGATCGTTCATACGGCCAGCCCGAAGTCGTCGCGGACCGGCTCGGGCTGATCGCCCCGGCAGGCCCACGGTGAGCAGCCGTCCACGACCCCGGCTTCGAGGGCCTCGGCATTCGGTGCGCCGGTCTCCTGCTGGAGGGCAGCCCATTCCGCGGCGGTGACATGGTCGATCGGTGCCTCGGAGAGCGGTACGCGAGAACGGTGCAGATAAGCCTGCCCGAGAAGCGGGTTTCCGGTAGCGTTCGCGCGGGCGTTTCCCTTGCGGATAGCTGCGTCGAATTCGACCACATCGGCCCACTCGTTGGGGGATGCATCCCTGATGCTCCGCCATTGCGCATTACCGTGAAAAGGGCACCCAAGGCAGCTTGACTTGGGTGTGTCGGCCAGCCCGAGCCGCTCCAGGTAGCGGACGCAGTCCGCCCGTGACCAGCCGATATCAATCAGCGGGTGCACGTTGTGCATGTACTGTACGCCGGAGTCTTTGGCCCGGTGGAATTCATCCGTGCTGATACCGACCCACTGCTCTGCGAATACTCCCTTCGGAACCCTGGACGGATAGGGGTATCGAAGGATTTCGCGTACCTTCTTCTTGATCGGCTTTATTTTATATTCCCCGGTACATTGCCGCCGGGTCATCCCTTGCTTTCCGTCCTGATTCAGGATGTAAAGCGGCATGGATGCGAATCGGTGATTCGGGTCCAGGGCGTCGTTGCGGATGTTTCCCGACGACACGCGGAGGATGGGTATCCCGGCCGGAGCGGCGATTTCCCGTTCGAGGCGGTCGAGGTGTTCGTACACCTTCTTCGGCTCCCAGCCGGTGTCTGCGAAGACTGCAATGTCGATCTTGGGGAGGGTGCCGTCTGCGGACAGGCAGAGCAGGGCTGAGCTTTGGACGCCGGCACCGAGCGAGAGGGCACGCAGCGCCGGGCGGATGGCGGTGTCCGGGGCGGTGGTGGCCGGCAGGTGGGGTGTGGTGGAGGTCGTGGCGTTGATGGCGGGTCCTTGCGGTTGGTGCGGCCCCGGGGTGAAGGGGCGTCGTTCTTGGGCGGGGTGGGCAGGCGCACGGGCCTGGTCAGCGGCTTCGAGCCGGGCCTGTCGTGGTGGGCGCCGTGGGCATCGGGCGAGCGGGGGCCGACGCGGGAGCGGTAGGCGGGGGAGCGAGGAGGGCGGCGACGGCAGTCGCTCCGCCGGTGGTGAGGCGGATGCGGTCTTGGGCCGGGCCGCCGTGGAAGGCAGGCGGAGCGCAGGCGGGTGCGCGCACGATGAGGCCCTTGCCTTCGAGGGAGCGCAGGGTGTTGATCCGGACGCTGCCGTCACGGCTGTGGACGTACTCCCGGCCCTGGCTCCGCGCCATCACGACGTGGTCTCGGGCAACCGCGTGGAGGGCGCTGAGCTCGGCGGCGGCCAGGCCGTCGGCTGCCGTTGTTGCGGAGGGCCGGCGCCGGTGTGTCTCCCGGGCGATGCCGGCGGCGGCCTCGACGGCCGCTTCCGGAGCAAGTGCTGTCAGCTCCTGCGCGAGCTGAATCTGCTCGGCTGTGCCGTCGGGCAAGCCGGTGAGTCCGGGGTGCGCGAGAGCCGAGGCGGTGACCGTGGCCTGTGCTTCGGCCAGATGGCGGACTGCTTCGCCGCTGAGGTAGGCGACTTGTTTGATCCGGACAGTGGCATCGATCAAGTCGGCGCTCGCGTACAGCTGCTGGTCGCGGACGGCCTGAACGGCCGTGAGGGCTGCATGTGCCAGCTGGGTCGCCGAGTCGGCGTGCGCGCCGAGTGCGGGACCAGAGGCGGCCGTTGGACGGAACAGGCTGAGGGCGTCGTTGTGACGGGTGACATCGCCGGCGAGGGCAAGCAGGCGTTCCACGGGAGTGGGCGGTTCGGGCACGTCGAACAGGAGGTCGTCGGTCATGGGAAGCGGGGGCTTTCGGGGGTGGGCGGGGGAGGCGGCGCGGTACGGGATGAGGCGTGTGGTTCAGGACCGGGCCCGGCTCGGTGCTGCGGCAGCCTGGGCCGGGACGGGGAGGGCCTGCGGCGGTGCCGGGGGTGTGACCGTCGGCTCGAAGGCCGGGGCCAGCTGGTGCAGTTCGCAGGACAGGTGCTCGGCGAGCGCCTGACTGGTGACGAGCCTGGCGGCCACCGTCTCCGGCAGCTGCTGCCAGCGGGCCTGGTGGCGGGCCCGCTCGATGAGCGTGGCGGCGGCCTCCAGCTGGGTGGCGACCTGGCGGAGCACGAGGTTCTGGTCGTCGTCGTGCCCGGTGGCCTGGAGTAGCTCGTCCAGCGCGCCGGGAAGCGGCGGGCGTTCGAGCGGCAGTCCGTACAGCTGCGCGTGGAGGGAGTTGGCGAGGCCGAGTACGGATCCGCCGCAGGAGCGGTTTCCGTATCGGGCTTCGGCACCGCGCAGCAGGCCGAAGCTGACGGTCACGACGTGCGGCGGGGGCGGCGGGTTGGTGGAGATGCGGGTGGCGAGGGCGCGGGCGACGTCGGCAGGGGTGGGCGTGCCGGTCTGCTCGTTCGGGGACGTGGGATCTCCTGCGGGAGGTGGGGGCGGGCGAGCGTGAGCCTCGGCTTTGGGAGGCCGGGATCGTCATCGGCTGCGCTGAGGGTTGGGTTGGGATGTCAGGGGGCTTCCCACAAGGCGCGGGCGATGTGCTCGTTGCCGCGCGGTGTGCGGGGCCGGGACGGTGTGTGCCAGCCGGGCCGGGGCGGGCGGTGGGCGATCACCCGCCACCCGGCTCCGCGTAGAGATGCGCCGGACTCGCCGTCCTGGGTGTAAGTGATCAGCCTTCGGTATCCGAGGGCCTTCGCCGCACGCCAGGCGGCGCCGTAGAGCATGGAGTTGGCGTTGTGCGTTCCGTCGGTGCAGGTGCGCGTGACTTCCAGGGTGTGGCCGTCGTCGAGGTGCCGGGCGACGGGGCGGCCGACGGTCGCGACCGCGCGGAGGGTGCCTTCCTCGTCGGCGGCGCCGACGGCGAACACCTGGCCGACGGGCGGCGGGTGGTGTCGGTGCCAGGTGGTGACGAAGGCTTTCGCGTCGCGGGAGCGGACCGGTACCAGATGGAGCCGTGGCATGCTCACGCGGCGGTCCCGAAGTCGGACTGGCCCGGTGTGACCTTGGCGATGGCTCGGGCGGTGATGCCGTCGGAGGCGGCCTTGGAAGCGGCGGCCAGCTCACCGGCGCCCGGTTCGAGGTACCAGGGGCGAAGGTCGAGCATGGCGGCGCGCAGGCCGGTCGCGAAGAGGAGGGCGGTGCCCTTGGGTAGGGAGCGGATCCGGTCCGCGGGCAGGATCCGTTCCTGCCGCATGCTGATGGAGGTGGACTTGCCCGATTCCGAGATGCTGGTGGACTTGGTCTCCACGTCGTGGTCGCCGATCAGCCGGGAGAGCTTGTCGGCGAAGTCGGGGTCGTCGATTCCGGCCCCGATGACCTTGATGGTGGCGGCGCTCCACATGGCATCCATGCCTGCGTCGCCCCAGACTTTCTGGCCCTGGCGGTAGGACTGCAGGATCGTGATCGGGATGATCCCGCGCGAGCCCAGGTGCGAGTACAGGTCCGGCAAGTCCGATATTTTGCACACGTTGGCGGCCTCGTCGAGGATCGCGAGCATGGGCGGGTCGAGACGTCCGCCAGTCCGTTCGGCTCGGGCGGTCGCGGCCCGCATCACCGAGTCCGCGCACGCTGCGATGAGCGCCGAGGCTCCGCCGCCACCGTCCTTGGAGAGAAGGAACAACGTGTCGGTGGAGGCCACGAACTCGGCCGGTCGGAACTCCGGTACGTCCTTCTGCGGGGTCACCCAGGCGGCGATGTCGGCGCTGAGCAGGGCGGACGCGTACTGTCTCGCGGTCTCGTAGATGCCGTCCCGGGTTTCCGGCGGGCCCTCGACCGTGCCCTTCAACTGGGCTGCGACGGAAGTGAATCCGTGGTCGCGCAGGATGTCGAGCGGTCGCCGGTCGGCGGGAAACGCCAACCAGGTCATCACGTCCGTGATCGGGCGGTTGTCGAGGGCCGCGGCCAGGAACAGCTGGCTCAGGATGTTACTGCCGGCCTTTGACCAGAAGTCGCCCTGCTGGGAGGCGTCCACGGACGCGGCGAGGAAGTGGCCGGCCAGCCGGTTCGCTCCCTCCAGGGACTTGGCGTCCGCAAGGGGGTTCCACCACATGGTGCGCGGTGCGTGGGCGATCTGCTGGGGGTCCATCGACCACACCCGCCCCACCCGGCTTCGGGCGTCGAGACAGGTTGTATAGGCATCGCCGGCGGCCTTGTTGCTGGTCAGGAGTACGGCGCCGGGGGCGGCCAGGATGGACGGGATCGCCAGCGAGGTGGTCTTCCCGGACCGTGGTGCCATGATCGCCACGGCGACGTCCTCGTACCCCATGCGGACTTCGGTCCGGGTGCCTTGCAGGTTGCCGAGGAGGATCCCGGTGTCGGAGGGGGCGATCCGGTCGGCTTTCTTCAGGCTGGGGCGCAGGCTGCGGGCTTTGGCGGTGATCGCGGCGGCCAGGAGCGGTTCGATGTCCTTGGCTTTCGCGGTGCCCTGGACGCGGTGCTTCTTCCCGCCGAACATGCCCTTGTGGCGGCTCCACCAGAGTCCGCCGCACGCGGCGAGGGCGAGCAGGGCCACCGCGGGCAGGACGCGGGTACCGATCAGCAGGGACGTATCTCCCAGGCCGGGCCAGAGCTGGTCGGGGCGTATGAGGGCGTCGGCGGGCCGGTAGGCGGCCCAGGTGGTGCCGGTGGCCAGGGCGGTGAGGTTGCCGCTTAGCCAGGTGAGGTGGGCGAGGGGGATGGCGACGGCGAACAGGCCCAAGAGGACCTTGAAGGCTATGTCGTAGCCGTCGGACGAGGAGGAGTTGGGCTGGGGCAAGGGCGGCGCTGTTCCGTGAAGGGGCGGGGGTGGGAGTGAGGGAGAGGCTCAGCGGGTGCGGCGCGGCAACGGCCCGCCCGGCGGCTGGGGAGGCAGGGGCTGGCTGGTGCGGGAGGCGGTGAGGCGGTCGATTCGGGCCCGCAGGGCGTCCTCGGCCTGCTGGGCGGGGACGCGTTCGCGGGCGATGCCGACGCTGTACCGCAGGAAGGTCGCCATCTGCTTCTCGTCGCGCAGCAGCGGTTCCGGGGAAGAGAGGCCGGCGAGGACCGCGGTGACCAGGTGGGGCGGGGTGTGGTCGGAGAAGTACGCCTGCCAGGCCGTTCGGTCGGTCGGCTCGGAGGACCAGGGGCCGTCGAAGGCGGTGACCTTGATGTGCACGGCGCCGAGGGAGTGACGGGAGACGGTGACGAACTCATCGGGCGAGTAGGCCCGGTGGTCCAGAATGGAGCGGTGCCATGAGGCTTGTTCCAGGACCTGGAGCGGGTCCGTGGGGCTGTCTGCGGCCGGGGTGGTGAGGGCGTCGGTGGCGGCGGCAACGATCTCGGCGGGCGTACGGGCGCCGAAGCGCGTGGTCCACGCTTTCCCGTCGTTGTCGGCCCCGGTGTGGCAAAGGGTCCACCAGTGCTCGTCCGGGCTCGGGTTGAGCAGCAGTTCGGTCTGGTGGTCACGGCTGGTCAGCCGCACGACCGGGCTGAGCGGGAGGTGCGCTGCCCGCCAGCGGAACGCCTGCTGCAGCGGGGCGGTCACCCAACGGGGATCCCCGCCGCCGGCCAGGTAGCGCGGCGCGACCTGGGCCAGTACCGGGGGCTTGCCGGGCTCGCTCACTGGTGCCCGTCTGCGGTGACGGTGAGGGCGATGTGGTTGGCGGTGACGGCGCGGCGCGCGACGGCGAGTTCGAGGGTGTCGGCGTGGGTGGCGAACAGGCCGATGCGAGCGGAGTCGAGGTCGCCTTCGGGCGGCAGGAGGACCTCGTCGCCTTCGTCCTTCAGCCAGGCCGGGCCGTGCACCCACCCGGTGGTCTCGGCGAAGCCGGCGGGGACGGCCCGCTGGGTCAGCGTTCCGGAGGCGGGGGCGTAGAGGACCTTGATGGCAACGGCCTGCTGCCGGGTGGGGGGCGAGGTCGGGCTCCCAGCCGACGGCGAGGTCGGCGGCGATCCGCGGCAGCGACAGGCCGGTGGCCCGCCAGACCGCCCAGCCGATCCAGTCCCCGCCGATCCGGCCGTTGACCTCGATCACGCGCGGCCCGGTAGGGGTAAGCCGCAGCTCCACGTGCTGGATGCCGTTCACGGTCCTGGTGGCCTTCACGGCCGCCGCGGCGACGGGCGCAACGGTCTTCAGCAGCGGGTCGCCGGCGGTGAGGGTGTGGCCGGTCTCCTCGAACAGCGGCTCGGCCCCGAGCTCCTTGCGGGTCACCGCCACCGCGGTCGTCACGCCCTGGAACGTGACGCACTCGACGCTGACCTCCTCGCCGGACAGGTACTCCTCGACCAGTACGACGGTGTTGTCGCCGCCGTGGAGCTGGACACCGCGAGTGGCGAAGGCGTACGCGTCGGCGAGGTCTTCCTGGGCCTCGGCCTTGATCACACCGATGCTGCCGCCGACCGAAGCGGGCTTGACGACCACTGGATAGCCGATGGTGCTCGCCGCGCCAAGGGCCTCCTCCAGGGAGGTGGCGGCCAGGGACTGGGCGGACGGTACGCCGTGGCGGCCGAACGCGGCGCGGCTGGCGGCCTTGTCCCGGCAGGTCCGCACCGACTCCACGCTGGCGGTGGCCAGCCCGAGGTGCTCGGCCAGCCGGGCCACCGCGGTCAGGTGGGCCTCGGCCCAGGTCACCACGCCTGCGATCGGCCGGCGCGCGGCGAGCGCCTCGCCGGCGGCGAGGAGAGTGGCCTCGTCATCGAGGTCGCCGACGATCTCGTGGTCGACGACGTAGGGCTGCTCCCAGGTGAGGGGGCCGGCGGTGATGGCGGCGACGTCATAGGCGTCGGCCACCTGGCGCAGGCAGTAACCGCGGTAGATGTCGTCACCCGGGGCGACGACGAGGACGAGCGGGCGGTGGGACAAGCGGACTCCAGGGCGGAAGGGAAGAGGGAGGGGTTGGTTCAGCGGCGGGTCGTGTGACCGGCGGTGGACGGCGGCGCAGGCGATGGCGGGGTGGCGGCGATCCGGGGCCCGGTGGCGGCGCGTAGCGCGACGGCGCGGATCTCCAGGACGGCGCGGCCGTGGACGGACCAGCTGTACAGGGCGTTCCACGCCTCCGCGTTGCGGGCATCGACTGCGGCGTGCCGAGCTTCGCGGCTCGCATGGGGATGGGCCGCGAGGAGCTGTTGGTACTCCGTCCTTGTGGCGTTGACTTGGTCGAGCGCGTCTCGCAGTTGGCCCAGTTGCCAGGCCCAGCGCTGCTGTACGGAGGAGACGGGGGTACGTTCGAGATCGGCTTCGGCGGCGTCGAGCAGGACGCTGGCCTCCTCGCGGAGGGGGCTGAACGCTGTCCATACCGCACGGTCCCGTTCGGCCTTGCGGTCGTCGTAGGTTTCCGGGTCGTACGGCCAGCCGTCGAGGTCGGTGTGCTCGTCGGAGTAGAGGTCCCAGGCATCGAGCGCCGTGTCCGCCGCGCGCAGGAAGGCGGCGAGACGGCCGGTGATCTCCTGGTGGCCGAGGGGGGCGGTGCTGCCGGATGGGGAGGGTCGGGGCAAGGGCGGGCCTTTCCGAGGGCTCAGAGGCGGGGTACGCGGGAGGGTGCCGGGCTTGGCGGGGCGGCGGCCGGGGCCGGCGGGCGGGTGGTGAGGCGGGTGCGGCGCTGGGAGCGGGCCCGGGCCTGGGCGGCGTCGACGCGGGAGAAGTGGGAGTCGACCGCCTGCTGTGGGGTGAGCGGGCTGTTCTCCTGCCGGGCGGCGTAGTGGTCGAGATCGTGCATGCCGCGCAGGACGGGGGAGGTGGAGACGAGTTGCTCGGCCAGGCCGGCCATGAGGTGGTCCGGGACAGGGCCGCTGATCCAGATCTTCCAGATCGGCGGGCCGCTGCACTCGGGCTTGGCCTCGATGCGCCACGCGAGGTGGTCTGGTGAGTCGTTGAAGATGGGACGCAGTTCGGCCCGGATCGGCAGCCTCGGGTCGGGTGAGAGGGCCTCGCCCGTTCCGCCCGGGCGGAGGTCTACGCTCCAGCCCGCCTTCCGCATGTGCTCCCACGGACCGCTTTCGCCCCGGCGGGGTCCGTCGAGGAGGCGGTCGGTGAATCCGGCGATGATCTCCGCTGGCACCATCCGGTCGAAGGAGGCGTTCCACGACCAGTCGACGGAGTGGATCCGCCACCAGGAGCTGGAGGAGGCGAACGGGTCGATCACCATCTGGTGCTGGCCCTCGTCGACGCCGGTCAGGACGATCCGCGGGTCGCCGGGGGCGGATGTGAGGGTCCACCCAGCGGCGAGCAGGGTGTGGGTGACGTGGCGGGGGTCACCGGGCCCCGCGAGGTGGCGGGGCGCCGTCTCGAAAGGGATCTTCGTCTGGTGGTCGTTGGCGTAGGAGGCCCGCTGGGCGGGGCTTACTGCCACGGGGCCGCCTCGGCGGGGCTCATGCGGACGGGCGCGGTGCGCAGGGGTTCGAGGGTGAGGTCGAGAAGGCGCAGGTCCTGCAGGACGGATGCGCCCTCGATGTATTCGCCCAGGGTCGCCTCGACGGTGTCGGTGCGGGGGACGGTGGTCTCCTGGGCGAGGTAGCGGGCGATGCCGCGCAGGGCTTCACCGAGGCGGACTGCGGTGCCTGTGTCCGCGTCGACAAGTGCCGCGATCAAGGCGAGGGCCTCGGTCACGTGCGGGCCGGTCCGCAGGTAGGCGGTGAGGAGGTGCAGGGTGTGCGCGGAGGCACGGATGTCCTCGGCGGTCAGCCGGGTGGTGTGTCCGTCAGTCATCGAAAGCTCCAGGGAAATGAGGGTGGTTCAGCGGCGCTGGGGTGTCGGGCCGTGGCCGGGAGGTGGGTACGCCGGAGCGGACGGCTGGGGCCGGGCAGTCGGGGTCAGGCGTCGGCCCAGGGCGGCGCGCAGATCGTCGAAGGTGCGCGATGTCGCCGTGTGGGTGCTGAACTTCCCGTACACGTAAGGGGGCTGGTCCCCCGTGCGGTAGAGCGGGGCGGGGTCGGTCAGGGCGGCGAGGAATCCGGCGACGGCCCCGGGCGGAGCGTGGTCGTCGATGTACGCACTCCACACCGACTGATGCTCCTTGCCGTCCGGGTGCGGAGCGCTGACGTGCACCCTCCACGTCCAGGCCGGTGGACCGGTAGCGATGACGCGCTCCTTGAGCACGAAGGCGGTCGGCGGGGTTCCGTCGAATTCGGGCGGAGCGAGCAGTCCTTCGAGCCGGTCGTCGTGGACTTCCGTCCACCCGTTTGCACGGGCCTGCTCCCACACGTCTTCGACGGAGCGGTGCGGGCCGTCGGGGCGGGTGAGGGCATCGGCGGCACCCGCGATGATCTCCACCGGCGTCCAGGCTCCGAAGGCCATCTGCCAGTGCCTGATCCCTTCGGCGGGCAGGAAGCGCCAGGCGGTCTCATGCCTGTCCGGGTGCGGTAGTTCGAGCGTGAGGTGGAAGCGCTGGTCGGGTGAGGAGAGCAGGACGTGGGGGTATCCGGGCACGGAGTGGTCCCTCCACCCGTGGGCCATCAGGTGGCCGGTGACCCACCGGGGGTCGCCGCCGCCCGCGAGGTGGCGGGGTGTGACCGCCATGACGGCGCGGTCTGCGGCGAATTTCGGGCCCAGGGCGGGGGTGAGGAACGGGGAGGAGGGGTCCGAGTGGTTCATCGGGTCCTTGCGTAGCCGGACGTCCTGGCGCCGGTGCGGGTGCGGGTGCGGGAGGAGACCCAGTTACGGCTCCAGGCTGCGGCGCGGGCGGCGGAGAGGCGGGCCTGCTGCCAGGCGCCGAGCTGGTCGGGCAGGACGGACACGGAGGTGACGCGGATACGCCTGCTGAGCGGGACGTGTCCGAGCGGGCGCATCACCGGCTCCGGGTCGGCCAGCGCCGTGGTCAGCGACTGCACCAAGTGCAGCGGCGTGCTCGCGGTGGCCTGCGCGTTCCACACCGGCCCGTGCTCGTTGCGGGCACCGACCCACCAGTGGTTCTGGCTTCCGTCACCACCGGGTTGGACGTACTGCACGACGGCGTGCCGGTCGGGGCTCTGGGCGACGAAGTAGTCGTCCGACTGCATGCTCCACGACTTCTCGGTGAGCGGCGCCCACACGTTCGGGGCATGCGCCGAGCGCGGCTTGGTCAGCGCATCGGTCAGGCCCGCCACGATCTCCACCGGGGTCTGCGGGGTCAGGGTGACCTGCCAGGCCGGCTGATGTCCGTGTGCGGCCCCGTGGACCTGCCAGCCGCCCGGCGGCTGGTAGGCGACGCGCACCATCTGGTCGGGCGAGTCGAAGGCGAGCATCGTGCCGGACTGGCGGGCGATGTCCTTCCAGCCCGACGCGCGCAGGAACTCTCCGACGTGGCGCAGGTCCCCGCCGCCGGCCAGGTAGCGGGGCTCGACCAGGTAGTGCTGCTGCGCCTGCTGGGCCTGGCCCCAGCCGGTCCACTGCTGTCTCTTGCTCAACGGTGCCTCCCGCGCGCCACCAGGGCAGTGGCCTGCGTGGCGGCCGGAGAGGACGTGGTCAGGGAGCGGCGCGAGGCGATCTCCTCGAACACTTCCTGGTGTTCGTCCAAGTCGAGGGCGAGGTCGTGGAGGGAGTTGGCGGTGCGGCCGAGTGCCAGCCACATCTCCGCGGGGAAGACGCCGCTCTGGGCGTGGTGCTTGGTGACGTGGGTGCCGGTGCCGACCAGGGCCGTCAGCCTGCCGAGGATGCCGTTCTCGGCGTCCAGGACCTGCTGGAGGATCTGTGCGGCCTGCTGGGGCCCGGCCTGGGACAGGTGTGCGGAGAGCTGGTCGAGCTGGCGGGTGATGCTCTCGGTGAGCGTGGTGGCGGGTGGGGTCATGGGCGGTCCAGGGGGCTGTGCCGTACCCCCGACAGTGGTCAGCGGGTGTGGCGGTGGATGGGGGCGGCTGGCGCGTCGGCGCGCGGCGGCGGTGCGAGGCGGGGCCGGTCGGGGCCTGCGGCCTTGACGACGGCGGCGCGCAGGTAGCGGCGCAGCAGGAAACGGGCGAGCCGCGGGCGGCTGGCGGCGTTGAGAGGTGGGACGCGCGGCCGGTGGCCGGTGCTGCCAGCGGATGGCTGGGCGGGGGTTGAACGGTGCTGCGGACGGGTCACCGGGTGCGGGCGGTGGTCCGGGCACCGGGCGGCGGAGTAGGCAGCGCGACATCCGTGGCAGGGCGGGCTGCGGTGCGCAGCACGGTGGCGATGCCGAGGCGGGCGAGGCGGGCGCCGGCCACCTGGACGGCGTGGGCCTGGGCGCGGGTGTCGTCCCCGGAGAGCACGTACGCGCCCGTTGAGCTGTTCCACGCGAATCCTTCGCCGACCAGGGCTTCGGCTGCGGGCCGGGTGGTGGTGACGGCCGCGAGGGAACCGTCCTCGAGCCAGGTCATCACCACCTGCTGCGGCTGCGATCCGGGGGCGGGCAGGGGCTGCGGGGGGTTCATCGCGTTGTGCCGGACCTGGGCGAGCGCGATGTCGTAGCGGGGCAGAAGCTCGGCGGTGATGGCGCGGGCGGCGCGCTCGGGATCGGCGGGCACGGCGATCCCGTCGGGTTCGCGGACCCCGGCGAACGCCTCCGGGGCGACGCCGGACGGAGCCATGGCGGCCACGAGGAACTCCTCCTCGTGCCGGGGATGGAGGGTGACGTACAGGCGGGTGCCGTCGTCGCAGGTGAGGTGGGCGTCTGCGCCCAGGGCGCACTCGGCGAGGGCGGCGGCTGCGTCGTTGAGGTCCCAGACGTCTTCTGCGTGCAGGAACTGGTCTTCGTGTCGCTGGTGTTGGTGGTGCTGCACGGTCCAGTTCCCGGGGAGTTCCTCGGCGAGGATGGTGGCGAACGACTCCACGTCGCGGCTGTCGTCGTCGGGCAGGGTGCGGGGGGCGGGCATGGGCTCCTCGAATATGGGGCGGGGGTCATCGGGTCCGTCCGGAGGCGGTAGTGGCTGGTGCGGCCGGCGGGGCGGCGGGCAGTGACGTGCCCGGCCGGGCTGGGGCCGTGGTGCGGCCGGCGAGTTCCGCGCGGGTGTGCAACAGGTCTGCGGCGATGGGACCGAGCCGGTGCTCGGCCAGGTAGCCCATGCGGGCCGCGATGTGCCGGTCCGCGGGTCCGCCGAGGCCGTCGTAGAAGCTGGCCAGGGAGTGGAGGAGCTGGTCCAGGGAGGCGAGGATGCCGTCGTGCGCGGCGGTCACCTCCTCCAGCCGGTCGGACACTTCGGCCGGGCTCGTCGCCTCGCGGATGGCGGTGGCAAGGTTGGCGATGGACCGGCCGTCCGTCACGTAGCGGTCCTGTGTCGTCGGCGTCGCGCATTCGGCGTCGGCCTCGACCCGGTAGCCGGCTGCCTGGAGCCGGGCCACCGCGAGCTGGGCCGCTGCGGCCTGCTCCGCCGGCGCAACGGTTGGCGACATCCGGTGCCAGGTCGTGCCGTGAACCTCGCGGAGGAAGAAGGTGCGTTCCAGGATGCCGTGGGCCAGCCCGTCACCGCCCCGGGCGATGATCCGGCCGGTGGCCGTGTCCCGGGCGACCGTGACGGGTGCTGCCTTGCGCGGGGCGGCAGGCTCGTTCACCGGGCCGCCACCCGCGATGCGGCAGGCGCCTGCACCGGCCGGGCCGGCGCGACGGAGGCAGCAGCCGCGGGAGGCTGGAGTCGGGAGGCGATCTCGCCCAGCTGCTCCTGCAGCCCGTACAGGCGACGGGCGGCCCAGAACAAGTCCCGTGCGGCGGCACCTGTTTGGTCGCCGGGCAGCGCGGCGGCCTGGCGGCCGACCTCTTCCACGAGCTGCCGCACGGCGGCGATCGGGCCGGACTGCTCGGCGGCGAGCTGCCGCAGGATTCCCGAGAGCGGGCCGGCCGCGGTCGGCACCCGCGGGGAGACGACGTGCTCCAGACCGGGCGCCGGTTCCTGGTGTGCGGAGTCCTGCCAGTGGCTGGAGTGCAGGAGGAGGTCGGCCTCGATTTTCCGTGCCTCGGCGACCAGGGTCTGCAGGAGGCGTCGGGGCTGGGCACTCCAGGTGCCGTCGAGGCGGATGAGGTTGGCGATCACGTCCAGGCGGCCGGGCTGGGCTTGGATGGCGATCCACTGGCATGCCTGGTCGTCGCCGGGGGGCGCTATCCCGGCGACACGGGCGATCCGGTAGCCGATCTCGGACCACTCGGCGTGGTTCAGCTCCCGGTCCAGCGGATGCATGTGCGCGGTGACGTGGAGGATTGCGCGCCGGTCGCCGTCGGGACCGGAGGCGAGTGGGTACTCCAGTGACGGGTCGGCAAGATGGGCGGCCCACGTCGCCGAGCTCCAGATCTCGTCCTCGTCGCTGTAGTGGTCCAGCCGGTTCGAATGCGCCACCACCGTGCCACCGGGCTCGGTGGTCAGGCCTTCATCCATGCTGATCTCCCGCCCGAGGGCCTCGGAGAGGGCATCCCTGGCGGTCACGTCACGGGAGTGGATTGCAATGATCATGGTCTCGCTCTGGGGGATTGCATTTCGAAGGGATGACAGAAGGGCTGGCGCTTTCGGGGCGGCGGTATGGCCGTGGTCAGCGCCCGGGCCGGGCGTCGGCGGCGTGGACGAGCTGGGCGTGGGCGGTAAGGGAGTACCAGCGGCAGTCCACGACCTCCTCGCCGTTGCCGAGGCGCTTGACCAGGTACTCCCGCAGCGCCTTCTGGTGCATCAGGCACTCCGGGCATCGCGTGGACAGGTGCACCAGGTAGCGGGGGTGGGCGGTGATGTAGGAGCGGTCGCCGCCGTTGGGGTCGAGCAGCCGCCACCCGTCCTCGTCGGTCGGGGTATGCCAGGAGGGGACCACGACCTTCATCGCGTCGCCCCACAGCTCTCCGCCGGCGGCGCCCTTGAGGATCACGACGTGCTCGCCGGGGCGGAAGTGCTGGTGGGTGATGTCCCGCTTCGGGGTGAGCGGGTCGGGGGGCAGGTACACGGGGCGGATCTCGGGCACATCGGTCCTTCCACGAAGACGCTGGGCGGCGGTGGAAGACAAAGGGTCCGGAGAATCCCCGGTTTCCGAAACCGGGACTTCGCCGCTATATTGCGCGCCGCGCGCCTACCGGAACGGGTTCTCGGTCGGCCGGTCGCGGTCGTCGGCAGCCTCCAGAAGCTCGGGCAGGTCGGTCCCCTCGGCCTCGCGCTGGTCGACCCACCAACCTGCCCTCGTCAGCAGCCGGACCTGCTCCTCCAACTGGGCCCAGTCGGCTTCGTCCCACGTACCCTCGGTGACCAGCGCGGTGTATGCGCGGGTCACCAGCTGGTGGCGGGTGCGCTCGCCCCAGCCCAGGATCTTCTCGGGACCTTCTAGGGGCGGCATGTCGAACTGGGTCGCCCAGTCCGCGGCGGCGGCCTGTTCGTCCGCGCGCTTGGCGGCCAGCCACTCGGCCGTGCTGGCGGCATCCGCCTGGTGATCAGCCCGCCAGCAGTCGGTGCACTGCCGGGCGGCGAGCCAGCGAGCGTATCCAGCGCGCTGGTCAGCCGAACGACTCGACAGGTCATGGGTGTTGATGTGTCCACAGCTGTGGACAATCTCAAAGGACGTGGGGACCCCCGGGGAATTCCTTTTGATGGGCGCTACGTTCGAGGTCGGGCTGCTGGTCTGGGGCTTCAATTCGAGTGCCTTTCGTTGGCGGTTGGGGTGGTGGCCTGCGCCGTTGCGGAGGGTCGTGCATCAGATGCGTGATTTATGCGGCGGACGGAGGTGGTCTGGAGCGTGTGGCGGTGGTCTCGGGGACGCTTCCGCCTTCTGCGTCGTCTCAGCGTGTCCTGCGGATGGCGTCTGTGGCCGCTGTGGCGATGGCGACGGGAGCGCTGGAGGGCCGGGGCAGGTGCAGCAAGGTGGTCCCTGGCAAGTGGTGGGACCCCGCGGTGAGGGTGAGCTGGAGTACGGCGCAGCCGGCGGTCGTGAGCTGCTTGACGCGGGTGACGGCTTGAGCGGTTTCGTCGCTGCCGTACCGGGCGTCGGTGACGATCACGAGGAGGCGGCCGGCGCCGGGGCGGCTGAGTTCGAGGCCGTGGTCGAGTGCGTCGATGGCGTCGCCGAGGTTGTGGTGGCCGCCGTTGGCATCGAACGTCGTCACGCGCTCTGGTGCCCGGTGGGTGGGTCGGGTCAGTGCGGTCAGGTGCCTGTCGTAGGCGATGGTGGCGGTGAGGGAGTCGGGGTCGGTCAGGGCGGCTGCGCGTGCCACGATCCAGGCGGCGGACGCGACGGGCGCGCAGGCGGCACGCATGGAGCCGGAGACGTCGACGGCGATACCCACACGCAGCGGTGGGGTGGGGGAGTTCCGGCGGCGGGTGTGGGTGAACGGTTCCGCGGTGGGGACCGACCCGGCCGCGCGCTGAGCGTCACGGGCGAGGGCCGCGCGCATGTTGAGGCGGCCGGGCGGGGTGGGGCTGGTGGTCCGCTCCTCGGTCCGCTCGCGGTAGGCGGCGGCACGCAGAGCGCGGCTCAGGCGCGAGGCGGCACTCTGCTCGGCGGCGGTGGGCCGGCGGGTGCCAGTGACCGGGCTGCTGTAGGGCGCCGGTGTGCCGTCGGGGGCGATGGTGGTGCCACGGGCGTTGAAGACCGACCGGGCGGTGGCGGCGGCTTTGCGTCGCTGGCCGGCCCGCTGCGCGCGGTCCTGCGCCTGCGCCTTGGACTGCGCGGCCATGGCGCTGGTCGCTGCGGCCTGTGCTGCGAGGTCGGCGGCGTCGGTGGCTGCCGTGCTGTCCATGACGACCCCCACGGCGCCGGACAGCAGATCAGTGAGGTTCTCCGGCATGGGCAGGGCAGGGGCCGCGGTGTCCAGAGCGTCACACCATTTCTGAGCGTGCGCGAGCATGGTCGTGGCGTCGTGGTCGGCACACTGGTGGGCTGCGGTCCAGATGCGGGTGAGTGTGGCCAGCAGGTCCGCGCCCAGCACCTTCTCGCACAGATCGGCAACGGCCCGGGTCTCGCCGGCGTCCAGGATGCCGACGTCACGGCGGCCGAGGACCAGGGCCGCCACGCCGGCGGCGTGCTCGATGCCCTGGAGAGTGGGGTGGGTGATGTCGGGCATGACCAAGGTTCGGGCACTGGTGCGCAGGTACGTGCGGTCCGTGGGCCGCCTGATCAGGTGTGCGCCTTCGACGCGGCTCTCCTCCAGAAGGAGCGCGGCCTCGACGACACGGGGGTCCGCTCCGGCAGGCTGCGTCCAGACGGAGTGGGCCGCGTGCGCGGCCTCGTGGACGAATACTCCCCAGGCGGCGGGATACCGCTCCTCGTCGCCCACGATCCGCGGATGGATCTCGTGGGGCTGGAGCGGGGCGAACAGGCCGGCGTCGAACTCGACCTCTCCCAGAGTGGGGAAGAACGCAGCCGGTGCGCCGCTGCGGGTGCCGGGGCGGCAGGTGACGAGGAGGTCCTGGCGGCCGGAGAGGGCGACCAGCCGGTCGCCGAGTTCGGCTCCCACGCGCAGCCACGCGTCCGGGGAGGAACGGGGTTGCGCGGGCGGGGCGCCGTCGTCGTCCCATCGTGCGAGGTCGACGTCGTCGTCCGGCGTGGTGGCGGGGGACTGGACGTGGTGGTGGGCGCTTATCGCGAGCGACCCCGGTGCGCGGAGCCGGTGCTACCCGGCGGCTGCCGGACGGCCGAGGCGGAGAGCTGCTTGCCGAGGGTGAGGGGAGCGACCTCCTTGACGCCGACAGCCTTGATGACGGCGGCGGCGACGGCGTCGCGATCCTCCAGAGGAGCGATGCCGACCAGGTTCGCAAGCGCGGCCTTGGTGCCGAGGACGGCCTCGGTCTTCTGGTAGCTGAGCAGTTCCCGCAGTTGGGGGGCCCAGCCCAGCTCCCCGAGTTCGACTTGGCGGGCGAGGTGGCGGGCGACCCGGACCGCCCGGGCATCGATCCTCAGCGCCAGGGCGAGGTCATAGTCCGTGCCGATCTGGATCTGCACGCTGAACCGGCTCGCGAGCGCCTCCGTCAACACCGCCCCGTGGACGCCGGGATTGTGGCCCGCCACCACGTAGAAGCCCGGCTCGGCCTTGATCGTCTCGCCCTTGTGGGCCTTGACCTGGATCTGCCTGCGCCCGTCCATCGCGGGATACAGCGCCGCCAAGACCTTCGGCGAGATCAAGGTGGCATCGTCGATCAGCAGGGCGCGGCCCTCGGTCATCGCGGTGACCAGCGGACCGTACTGGAAGACGTAGCCTCCGCCGTCGGCCTGCGTGTACTCGCCGATCAAGTCGCCGACCGTGGTGTCGCCGTCACCGGCGACGGTGAGCAGGTCCGGGAACGCCGCCTCCACCAGCGACGTCTTGCCGGTGCCCGGAGGGCCGTAGAGCAGCACCGGCACGTCGGCGTCGCGCAGGCGATTCAACGCCTCGACGTCGGGCAGATCGGCCAGCTCCCGGGGGTGGTAGAGCTGGCCCCCCGCGCGGCGGATCGGGCCGGTCTGCCTGGTCGTGGCTGCTGCGGGAGTGGTCGTGCGGGCCGTGGTCGTCTGGGCGCGGGGAGAGTGGGTGCCCGGTGGGCTGATCACAGCGGTCTGCGCGGCTGCGGCGGTTTTCGCGTTCGCGTGGAACTCCGGTTGTCCGGTTCCGCTTTGGTTGGCCTCGCCGCGTCGCACCAGGGTGAGGGCGGCGTTGCGGACGGCGCCGTGGGAGTGGCCCAGCTGCCTGGCCATGTCCCCGATGGTGAGCGTGCCCGTCGGCCGGTCGGCCAGCAGTCGGGCCACCTTGGCTCGTAGCTCGCCGCCCTTGGTGCGCACCGGACTGGCAGGCGCTCCGGGTGTGGTCAAAACAAGGTCCCTTCAACAGGTTTGGGTGCGGGCGGGGTTGGCTATGCGCTGGAGAGGCTGGCCGCTCTCGGGGCGGATCACGGACTGTGTCGACATCAGCGACCGGGCCAACCGGCGCGTACCGTCGGCGCTCACCGGCCGACCGAGGGCTCGGTCCAGGTGCAGGGGATGGTCGGCGATGAGCAGCTCGCTGGCTGCCGAGCAGGCTCGTGCGTCCGCTCCGTACCGGGTTCCGTCGCTCGGCAGGCGCAGCCGGGTGTCTCTTCGAACCCGTCCTGGAGCAGGATCCGCCGGGCGGCGGCGTTGTAGCCGGTGGTGGTGATCTCGCCGGTGATGGTGTGCCGGATCGTCATGAACGGCTCTGCTGGTGCTTCGGGCAAGGCGGATCTCCTATCGGTGGTGGCGGGAAAGCGGTGTGGCGGTCAGGCCGGGGAGGGGTACGCCGTCGTCACCTGGCTCGTCTGGCAGCCGAAAAATGGGCGCCGAGGGCGGGTACGGGCACGGACGCGACCCGGGAGGCGTTCGCGCGGTGCTGCAGAGGTCGGGCGGCGGCGGCCCGGGCGATGCGGGCCAGCCGTTCGGCTGCGGAGTTCGCTCGGACCGGGGAGTTCAGCGGGGCGGTTTCCGCTGGGTCGAGGGAGAGGTCCGCGTGCACAGTGAACCCATGTCGGCGGAGGTCATGGACGGTCTGCCGGGCCCTGCGCCGCAAGTCGCGGTCGGGATGGGTGAGCCGGTAGAGGTCCGGTCGGCCGGGGACGGGCTCGAACTGTTCGCGCTGCAGGTACCAGTCGGCGAGGTGGGGTGTGATGGCCGCGGTAGCGCGGGCCACGACCCCGTGCTCAGGGTGCAGCCCGAGGTGGAAGTGCGGTGGCATGACGTGTGTCCTGATGCGGGAGGAAGGGGTGAGAGACCCGGTCAGCGGGTACGGGGCGCACCCGTTGCCGGGGCGGGCAGAGCCTTGGCTGCGGCGGGAAGCGCGGTCCTGGCGTTGACAGCCTCTGGTCTGGGCGGGCGAAGTGCTCGTGCCTGCCGCAGCAGGGCCGGGGCATCTACTCGCCACCGTCGAACCTCCTCGGCTGAGGCTGACAGGAGCCGCGGGGGTGATGCGGCAAGCGGGGCCGGCCACATCGCCTGGGGCGCGGCGATGGGGAGCAATTTCCGCAGGCGGGCCAAGGCGGCGGCGTCCTCGGGAGGCATGCCTGTGACAGCGTCGATCCGGTTGAGGAGTTGTGCGGCGTGGGGCCGCAGGTGGCGGAACTCCCGGGCGGATTCGACGAGGTACTGGTCCGCAATGTGCGAAAGCGTGGGTTGGTCCAGAGGCGTTCCGTCGGTGTAGCGGCCGGACGCGTCGATCACAGCCCAGGTGCCATGTAGTTCTTCGAGCCTGGCCTGGCCTGCTTCGACAGCGGCCAGGAGCCGTTCGTGGACGGCCTGCTCGTACGCGGGCAGGAACGTGCCGGTGACCAGGCTGGCGGCGCGGGCGGTGTCGGACGGCAGCACGACTGCCCTCGGGGCGTGCGGGTCGGCGTAGTTGTCGTCGAAGGGGGTACTCGCGAATGAGCCGAGCAGGTACTCGTGGGCGCTGCCGGGCCGTTCGACCAGGAGGAGCTCGATGCCCGCGCTGCTGGTGAGCTCGGCACCGTACGGGATGCGGGCGTGCTCCACGGAGGCGATGAGTTCGCCCGCGTCCCACAGGAGGGGGACGAGGTCTTCCTGCCACACCGGGTGGGCGTAGACCTCGACCTTCACCGTCCACTCCCCAGGCACGCCGTTGGCAAGCGCGGCGGCGTAATCACCGAGGTAAGGGCGGGGGCCGCCGAAGAGGTGGACACGGTGCCGGCGCGCGGTATCGGCGAGTGCGAGCAGGATCGGGGCGGCGGTGTCGACGTCGCGCAGGGCGTAGGTGCCGTCGGGGCGTTGCTTGAATCCGGGTGTGAGCTGCAGGGCGGTGTTGGCCCACCGGTACTGCTCGCCAAGGGGGACGACGACAAGGCCGTCGGCCGGGCTGAGGGCGAGGATGATCTGTGCCAGGCCCTTGGATGGGCTCTTCGTACGGTCGTCCATGCTCACGTCCGGCTGGTGACGGCGTTACGCAGGCCGTGTCCGAACCCGTGGGCATGGCGGCGGGCGGCTAGCTCCAGCTCCTCGTACTGCTCGCCGCGGGTCATCTGCCCGTCGTGCTTGCGGTACCGGTAGACGGGCAGCCGGAGAAGCACGCCGGGGGCCAGCGCGGTGACGCCGACGGCGGCCATGTAGTCCTCGCCCTGGACGAGGCCGCCCATGCCGCCGGCTGCCCGGACCAGGTGGGTGCGGGCCAGGATGGTCGTCGGCCCGATGGGGATGGTGTCCTGCGGCCGGGGCCAGTACGTGACCACGTCGCCGGCGGCGTGGTAGCCGGGCGGGGTCGGGCATTCCCACAGGCGCGTGGAGCCGTCGGGCAGCCAGTCCTCGCTCCATCCGGCGACCCACCCGAGCTCGTTGGTGAAGGTCTCCAGGCGTACGCCCAGGCTCCAGTCGGGGAAGACGTCATCGTCGTCGGCCCAGTTCACGAACTCGGTGTGCACCTCGTTCAGGCCGAGGTTTCGGGCGCAGGCAGCGCCGACCGGTCGGGGCAGGGCGAGGGTCCGGATGCGCGGGTCGGCGGTGATCGTGGCCGGCACGAGGGCGGGGTCGGCGCCGTCGAGGACGAGGACGGCTTCCCAGGGCACGGTCTGCCGGGTGAGGCTGGCGTGCATCTCCTGCAGGTAGGGCAGGCGTTCGGGGTGGAGCTGGGTGGCGATGACGACGGTGATCTGCGGGGCGGACAGAGGGCTCTCCGGAGTGCGGTTCATGGGTGGGTCGGTCAGCGGGTGATCCGGGATCGGGTGGCTCCGGGCGCGGGTGCCGGGGCGACCGGCTTGGTGATCTTCAGCGGGGTGTCGGGGGCCTGGACGGGCGCGGGCCGGGTCGGGTCCCACAGGGAGGGGGTGCCGGAGATCCGGGAGAGGGAGTCGGTGTCCCAGGGCACGATGGGGCCGAGGTCGTACCAGGTCAGGGCGATGACCTCGATGCCGTGGTTGTGTAGGACGTAGCCCCATTCCAGGCCCATTGCATCAGCGTTGGCGTCGGTGACCGGGATCGGCTTCGCGGGGGTGCCGTCCGCGTTGAAGACGTTGTCGAAGGGTGCGCTCGGCCTGCGGTCGCCGTGCGGGTCGAGTTTCTCCCGGACGTTGTCGGGGGCCCGGTCCAGGAGGTCCATGCCGAGGTTCTTCCAGTCGTGGGGTCCGTCGATGAGGTGCCGGCGAAGGGCGTCGAGGTCGCCGCCGAAGCGGTAGCGGGCGGCGCCGAGCAGGAGGGGGAGCTGGTGATCGGGGTAGCCGTCGTAATGGCAGTAGATGCCCTCGTAGCCGTCTGACGGGGTGGGGCGGGCGATGAAGCTGCGGGTGCTGATGGCGGTTTCCTTCGTGCAGGTGGTCAGCGGGCGCGCGCGGAAGGGGCTGCGGGCAGGACGGGTACAGGCCGGGCCACGGCCGGCGGGCGAGGCGGAAGCGTGGCGCTGGGCGTGGCGTGACGCAGGTTCACGCCGATCCCGGCTGCGGCGAGCCGGAGTGCGACGGCCTGGAGGCGTAGGGCGCGGTCGGTCTCGCCGTAGGAGGCGGGGAGGAGGAACGCGGCCTGGTGGGGCGCGTACTGGAATCCGTGGACGTAGAGCACTTCCCTGGCTTCCTCCAGGACGTCCTCATACGGAGCTCCGAGCGCCCCGTCCTCGTACCAGGTCAGGGTGAGGGTCTGGTCGACCTGCGGCGGGGCCGTGCGGCGCGGGGGCTCGGGCCGCTCGACGAGGCTGCGCCGCACGGCGTCGCGGGCGGCTTCATAGCGGGGCAGCAGCCGCCGCGCGATGTGGGCGGCGGCCCGGACGGGATCGTTGGGCACCACGATCCCGCTGGGCTCCTCGATACCCACGAAGTGGTGGGGCTCGACGTCGGGGCACAACGGAGCGACGACGAACTGACCCGGCCGCAAAGGCCGGTCGGTGACGTAGAGGCGTTGGCCGTCCGGACCGTGGAGGATGGCCTCGTGGCCCAGGACGTACTGGCTGACGATGTACTCGACATGACCGCAGTCCCAGAGACGGTCGATGGTGGCGCACTGGCTTTCGAAGGTGAGGTGCTGCTGGTAGTCGCTCGTCCACTGCCCGGGGAGACGGGCGGCGAGCGCGGAGGCGAACAGGGACAGGTCGGCGCGTGCTGAGGGCATGGGTTCCCGGGTTGGTTGAACGTTTCTGTGGTCAGTGCATGCGGGCGTCGGTGTCGAAGAGCTGCAGCTCGGCGGGGTGCAGCTGGTGCTGGACCACGAAGCTTCGGCCGGCGACCTTCCACAGGCCGCGGCCACGGCTGAGGTGGGACAGGGCTGCGGTTTCGACGCTGGTCAGTCCGAGGAGTCCGGCGGCGGCGTGCAGCTGGTCGGTCTCCTGGCGGTAGATCACGCGGGTGCTGCAGTCGGCGAGCAACCCCTCGGCCAGTGCGCGGCTTTGGCTGCCGGCGTCGCCCGCGGTCAGCAGGTCGGACAGCCGGTGGATGACCATGGCGTTGGCGATGCCCAGGCCGCGGGAGAGCTTCCACTGGGCCTGCATGCGCATCAGGAGGGCCGGATGCCTCATCAACCTCCATGCCTCGTCGTAGATCACCCACCGCCGGCCGCCGTACGGGTCGGTGAGCGCGGCTTCCATCCAGGCCGAGGCGCAGGTCATGGCCAGGACCAGGGCGGTGTCGTCGCTGCCGCCGAGGCGGGAGAGGTCGATGGACAGCATCGGGCTGTACGGGTTGAAGGCGCTGGTGGAGGGCGCGTCGAACATCCCGGCCAGGTCTCCGAAGACCAAGCGGCGCATGGCATGGGCGAGGTCGCGGGCTGCCTCCCCGAGCCGTCCGGCCAGTAGGCCGCCGGCGAGGTCGAGGCCGGGCCCGTCGGCCAGGGCGTGGGCGATGTCGCCGAGCAGCGGGGGCCGGCCACTGGCCGCTGCCCGGGCGCAGGCGGCATCGAGTGCGACGTCGAGGACGGTGTGCTCCATGGGCAGAAGGTCCCGGCCCAGGACGGTGCGGGCCAGGGATCCGAGGAGCAGCAGGCGGCGTTTGCGGACCTCGCCTTCCCACTCCGCCTCCGGCACGGACGGCGGCCTCGGCGCCGCGTCCAGCGGATTCAGCCTGCCGGGCAGTCCCGGCCCCAGCGCGATGGACGTTCCGCCCAAGGCGGCGGCTACCCCGCTCCATTCACCCTTGGGGTCACACGGGACGTACACCCGGTAGCCGAAGGCGACGGACCGCAGGGCCAGGCTCTTGGCCAGGGCGCTCTTGCCCTGCCCGATTACCCCAGCGAGCAGCAGGTTGGGGTTGGTGAACCCCTCGACCTTTCCGTACAGGGAGAACGGGTCGAAGGTGAACGATCCTTCGGCGTGCAGGTCGCGGCCGATGTAGATGCCGTCGGCGCCGAGCCCGCCTTCGGCGAGGAACGGGTACGCGGCCGAGGCGACGGCGGTGGTCATCCGGTGGGCGGGGAGTTTGAGGCGGCTGCCGCGGGCGGACGCGGGTCCGGGACGTCCGGCGAGCGGGTAGACGGCGTCGGGGTAGGCCGCCTCGGTGGGCTGCTGCTCCGAGTCTGCGCCGGCGGCGATGCGGGCGCGGGCTTCGGCTCGGGCCGTCTGCTTGCGCAGGGCCCGGCGCTGGGCGCGGTCGATGTTGTGCGGGGTGAACAGGGGGGTCGCGCTGGCGCGGCGGTGGGACAACGGTGCTACTCGTTTCCGGGGCGGGGGTGTTCAGGACGCCGGGGCGGCGAGGTCGGCGGCCGTGGTCTTGCGCCGCACGGTGTGGGAGGCGGCCAGGTGGCGCTGGCAGATGGTCAGCACTGGCGGGCCTTCCGGAAGCCGCTCGGGGTGGCAGTCGCTGCCGCCCGGGGCCGTGGCGGGCAGCAGGTGGAACGCGGCGTGGACGGCGTCGGCTGCCTGCCAGAGGCGGGCGTGGGCGGTGGCCAGGTGGCGCCCGGAGGCGGGGCGCTCGGGCCGGGTGTGTTCAGCGATCTGGTCCAGCAGGCGGTGCAGGGCGGTGATGTGGGCGTGCAGGCTGTCGAGGTGGGGCCGGTCGGCGGGCGTCTGTGCGGTGAGGGTGCGCGTGTGGTGGCGCAGGCCGGCGGTGGCCGCCCGCAGATACGGGTGGGCGTCGCTCGTGGGGAGGGCGTCGCTGCGGTCGTCAGGTGACAAGGGCTTCTCGCGGGGGATGGACGCCAAGATGGCGGGCGGGTGGGTTAAAGGGTGTTGCGGGCCAGCGGGAGAGCGCCGGCGGTGAAGGCGTCCGTCTGCTGGTAGATCAGGCGCCGCAGGTCGACCTGGGCGCCGGCTGCAGCCGTTTCGATCTGTGCGCAGGCGGCGTCGAGGTGGGCGTCGGTGTCGGCGGAGACGGTGAGCAGCCCGGTCAGGGCGACGTCCGCGTGCCCGGAGATCAGCTGCTTCTCGCGGGTCTTGACGTCCGCGTACTCGACGGTGTCTGCCTCGGACTCCACCTGGCCGCGGCGCCGGCGCTCGGAAGCGTCCGCGATGATCGCGGCCTTACGGCGCTGGACGTCTCGCAGCGCGGAGTCGATCCCCTGAGGGGCGTAGATGAGGGAGAAGGTGCGCCGCACACCGGTGCTGAACATGATGTTGTGCAGGAATCCGGCGTGACTCTCGACCCGCGGCCAGTTCTCGATCCAGTACGTGGTGTGCCGGGCGGAGTCGGTGATCACCCGGTCGGTCTCCTCGACCTGGGCGACGGGGCCGGCCGCAGCCGGGTCGGCCTCGGCGCGGCCGGTGGAGGACCACTGCTGGAGGCGGGCGGTGGAGGCGGGGTCGTAGGCGGTGCGCAGCACGGCCGCGATCTCCCGCGGGCCCAGCCAGCCGGTGACGGCGAGACCGGCGGTGCGGGCGGCCTGGGCGACGGACGCGGTGGTCTGCGCCATGACGGTGAAGGCGCCGTCGAGTCCGCCGCCGGCCTGGCTGACCAGGCGCTTGGCGGCTTTGAGGTCCAGGGCGATGGCGAGGTACGCCTCGTGCGGGGCGGCGGCGGGCCCGGCGGATTCGAGGAGCGCGGAGTAGATCTGTCCGGCCACGGGGGCCTGGGGATTGCCGTGCTCGGCCCAGTGCCGGGCGAGGCTGTCGCCGGAGTCCGGCACCGTGCGTTCCAGGACCTGGACGGTGGCGACGTGCCCGGTGCGGGCGATGCCCGCGAGCGCCCGGCCCCACGCGGCGACGTTGCTGTTCTGGGTGCCAGGATCGAGCAGTGCGAAGGCGCGGGAGCTGACCTTGGCGACGGCGGTCAGAGTCTGCCGGTGGGGGTCGTGGACGGCGGCGGCGCCGGAGGCGGCCGTGGCCACGCGCAGCGACGCGGTTGTTCCGGGCAGGTGGAGCAGCCCTTCGACCCGGGGCCGGGAAACCGGCCGGGCCCGCCATACCGTCTGCCCGCTCCGGCGGCGCTGGGCGTAGCGGGCGACGAGGGGCGCCCAGTCGATCAAGGACCGGCCCTCCCGTCGTACTCCGACCAGGACGGCGGTGGTGATCCACAGGGGGGCCAGGACGACGGCGCCCACGAGGCCGGAGGTCACCACGGTGACCAGGAGGAGCGCGAGGGTCGAGGAGACGAGAACGAGCTGGGGCAGGCTCAGGCCCAGCAGGATGCCGCGCCGGGACCGGTGTGGGAACTTGACGGTGAGAGGGAGAACTTCGGAAGACAAGGTTCGCGTCCGGGTCGGGTCGGGCCGGGGCAGGGCACGCGGGAGGGCGGGCCCTGCCCCGGGTGGGGCGGGTGGGGTTACAGGCCGGTCGGCGAGCCGGACTGGGTGCTGTCACCAGCGGAGGGCGTTCCGTGCGCCGGAGGCATCGGATCGGACGGGGCGCTGCTGCTCCACTGGCCCTGCTGACCGCCGCCGCCCCAACTCGGCGGAGTGCTGTCCTGGCCGGAGCCCTGGCCCGCGTTGTTCTGGGTCTGCGGGGTGCCGGACTGTTCCATGAGGTCGCGGAAGCTGCCTCCGGAGCTGTCGCCGGAGTCGTCCTTGTCCATGCTCATTCCGCTGGTGGGATTGGCGGCGATGTCGCCGGGGAAGCCTCCGCCGCCTGCGGCCTGGGTGCCGCCCGCGGCCCCGGCGCCGGCCGCCGCGCCGCCGGTGCCCGCAGTGGCTGCTGCCGAAGCGGCCTTGCGTCCGGCGTTTTCGGCGTGCTGGCGGGCCATCTGGGCTCCTGCGCCACCGGCTCGGTGAATCGATTCGCCGTCCGTGCCTTCGCTCGCCCAGTGGACGAACTTGAACACCATGTACGGGCAGAGCAGCACCAGGAGCATGATCACCATGCCTGCGGCCATGTCGGCGAGGGCGGCGACGCCGTCCTTGGCTTCGGTCTTGCTCATGGCCGCGATGCCGAGCACGAAGATGATCGTCATCAACAGCTTCGACACCACGAGGGTTGCGGTGGCTTCGATCCAGCCGCGACGCCAGCGGCGGGCGACCTCCCAGCCGCCGCCGGCCCCCGCGAAGACCGCGAGGGTCACCAAGATCAGGATGCCGACCTTGCGGACCATCATCACGCCCCAGAAGAGAAACAAGCCGATCGCGCTCGCGCAGGCGGCGACGACGGCGACGAGCCAGCCCATGCCCGCGATGGCGCCGATCTGGGAGATTTTGACGAGGCGCCGCACGGCCGTGGACATGTCGGTCCCCGATGCCTTGAACAGCCCGTCGCTCAAGGCGTCGATGACTTCGAGGGCCACCGTGGTGAAGGCGATGGCGCAGAACGCGAACAGCACGCCGGAGGCCGTGCCGGTGACGGCCTGGGTCAGGGCCTGGCCGTCGCGTTTGATGGCGGCGCGTACGAGCTGGGCGCAGAAGGTCGCGACCAGCACGAGCAGACCGATGGGCAGGATCGTCTCGTAGTTGTCGCGGAACCAGCCGGCACCCAGGTCGATGTCGGTGGTCCGGTTGATGGCCTTCGCGGCGAGGTCGGCCGCAGCGGCGGCGAGGTCGCCGGCACTCTTCGCCATCCAGTCCCCGATGGCGCCGACGGGATCGGAGGCGAAGTCGATCACGTCGCCGACCGTGCAGAGTTTGCCGGCGACGGGCAGGTCACAGAAGCCCACGCGGGCGTCCTTTCGGGGAGAGGGGAAGGGCTACGGGGCGACGCGCGGGGATACGGCGACCAGGCGGCAGTCCTTGCCGGGTCGGCACTGGACGGCGAGGGTGATCTGGCGGTCCTCGGCACCGCCCCCGCCGCCGTTCCAGGCGAGCTGTGTCTTGCCGCGCACGGTGACGGCGTAGATGTACGCCTCGGTGATCGCCTGTGGGTTCTCGGCCAGGGCCTGCTTGAACGCCGAGGGGAAGTGCGCCTCGTAGGTGGTGGCGCTGGCGTGCTGGGCGTTGTCTTTCAGCCGGGACCACAGGAGCGGGTCCGGGATCTGGGCCTGGACGGAGTCCCAGTCCGCGTACGCGGTCTCGCCGGTCATCCAGGTGTGCATGCCGGCGAGCTGGTCGTCGCGGCTGGTGGTGGTGCGGGCGTCGAAGGTCCACAGCATCACCGCGCTGGCCCGGGCGAAGGCCAGTGGGTCGGCGATCGGTGGGGGCCCTGCGACCTTGGACCCTCCCGGGGGCGGCTTCGGCACGGGAGCGGAGGTGCTCTTCGGCGATGCGGAGGACCCGGTGTGTGGCGCGGAAGCGTTGCCGCTCTGGCCGCGGCCGGTCCACCAGGCCACGGCTCCAGTCAGTACGAGCAGCGCGGCCAGGATGCCAGCGGCGAGCATGATGCGCCGGGGCGGCTGCCAGCCGATGCCGAGAGCGTCGAGGGAACGTTTCCTCATCAGTGGACCTGCGAGCCGAGGGCGCTGAAGAAGGCCACGATTCCGTTGGCCGCGCCCAGGCCGAGGGCGGCGCCGGCGCTCACGACCGCGCCCTTCTTGCCGTTGGCTTCGGCCTGGTGGCCGCCGGAGTGGTGGCCCCAGGCCCACACGCCGAGGCTGACGGCGAGCGCGCCGACCACCGCGACGATGCCGAAGAGGTTGATCGAGTTGACGACGGTGCGCAGGACTTCGAGTCCGGGCAGGCCGCCGCCCTTGGGCGAGACCCCCGGATCGTAGGCAAGCAGAGTGAAGCGTTCGGACAGGGGTGGGGTGAGGTGGACGGGGGAGATGGTGGTGCGCTCCTTGCATGCGCAGGACACGGCGGGCCCTGCCGGGGAACAGGAAGAAAGGGGGATGGGGAGGGGGCGCTCTGCGGCGCGAAGGTGGTCCGGTCCGCCCGGCGCATCAAGGGCCGGCCGGGCGGACCGGGCGGACCGGTGTCACGGGAGACGGCGTGCGCTGTTGGCGGCGAAGTCAGCGAGGGTGGCGAAGCGGACTGGTTTTCCGGTGCGCGGGGCCTCGATGACGTAGCCATGGCCGACGTAGATGCCGACGTGCTCGGGGACTGCGACGGTGCCGCGGCTGAACACCAGGTCGCCGGGGCGAAGTTGGTTCAGCGGGACGGCGTTGCCTTCTTTGACCTGGGTGTATGTGGTCCGGGTCAGGGTGATCCCGGCCTTCTTGTACGCCTGCTGGGTCAGAGAGCTGCAGTCGCACCGGCCCATGGGGTCCGGGCCGTGGGGTGCGAGACAGGAGCCGCCCCACTGGTAGAGGGTGCCGAGCTGGTTCATGGCCCACGTGATGGCCGTCTTGGCACGGGGATCGGCGTCGGCGGGGATCGAGTACCCCTTGGGGACGGCCCCTTCGGGGATCGGCCCGGAGCCGCTGCCGTCTTCGCCCGGAGTGCACGGGTCGGTGGCCGGGATGCCGGGGTTCTGGCCGCCGGCGGGCGGCTGTGCGCCCCTGAGCGTCGGGGCGATGGCCTGCTGCAGGGCTCGGGCGAGGGGTTCCCACTGGGCGTACGCGTCGGGGAAGCCGCTCAGCTGGACGGCCTGCGCGGCCTGCGTGATCGTCATCTGCTGCCAGCCGGGGACCTTGAGCAGGCCCTGGTAGAACTTCGTGCTGGCGTAGACGGGGTCGCGGACCTGGGCGGCAGTGCCCCACCCCTGGCTGGGCCGCTGCTGGAACAAGCCCAGCGAGTCGCGGTCGCCGTAGCCGAGGTTGCGCAGCCGGCTCTCCTGGATGGCGGTGGCCAGGGCGACGACCTGGCCGCGCTCGGGTACTTCGAGCGTGACGCCGGTGGCGACGATGGTGCGGGCGTGCGGTATCTGCTCGTCGGGCAGGTCAAGGCCGTCGACGTGGACCTTCTGGGCGCCGGATCCGCCGAGAACGGCGGTGACTTGGCGTCGTACGGCTTCGGTGTCGACCGACTTGGTGAAGCAGGAGGTGCCCTGGTCCGAGGAGTCGCTCGCGGCGGCGGCGAGGACGGCGGTGCCGGCCACCAGGAAGGGGGTGAGGCAGAGCGCGCCGATCGCGGCGGCGATGCCTTTCACTCCCGGGCGGCCTCCGGTCGGCGGGCCGCGGGGATGTCACGTGGGGATGGGGAGGGACGGGTCACGGGGAGGTCCTCGGGGGTGGGCCCCGGCCGCACGGTGCGAAAAGGGGAAGGGCCGTGCGGCCGGAGCGGTGGAGGCGGGCTGGGGGCCCGGCCTGGGTGCGTGTTGCCTCACGCACCCGGCGGGACGGGGGAGTTACGGGCGGAACATGGGCGTGCCTCCAGGAAGGTGCAGGGATCGGCCCGCAGCGGCGGGCTGGTGAAGAAGGGGGATGCGGGGGCGTTTTACGGGCGGAACATCAGCGAACTCCTGGAGCGGGTGCCGGGGCCGGGGAGGGCCGTGGGGGGTTTGGGCGTGCCGGGTGGGCGTTGCCTCGCGCACCGGGGCAGTGGGGGTTACGGGCGGAACATCAGGGGGACCTCCTCGTCCTGCGGAGTGGCGTGGGATGCGGGCGAGGTCAGCAGGGGCGGTACATGGGCGCTCTCCGATTCAGGGGCTGCAGCGGGCGGGGGGCGACGGGGCGGCGGTGATGGCCGCGTGCGGGGTCACGGACGGAACACAGGGGCCTCCTGCGGGAAAGGGAAAGCGGGGGAAGGGGTACGCCATCGGCGGTGTCCGCCGGGCAGTGACACGACAGTAAGCCCGAATCCCCGGTCACCGAAATCGCCGCCGAAATCCGCGAGATTCCGGGCTTCATGTCCCGCGATGCTTCCCAACCGGGGATCGTGACCTACAGTTTGGGCCTCCCCGCGCGCCACCGGCTTGTACTGCCGTGGCCCTCTGCGCGGTCCGGAGCTCTTCCACCCGCATCCCTCATCGAATTGGGGTCCCCTTTTGTCGTTTTCCCTCCACCAGGGCGACGCGCTGACCGTGCTCGCGACACTGCCCGACGGCTGCGCCGACTCGGTCATCACCGACCCGCCGTACAACTCCGGCGGCCGGACGGCGAAGGAGCGCACGAGCCGATCCGCCCGCCAGAAGTACGTCTCCGCGGACGCCCAGCACGCCCTGCCGGACTTCACCGGCGAGAACATGGACCAGCGCTCGTACACGCTGTGGCTGACGCAGATCATGACCGAGGCCCACCGGGTGACGAAGCCTGGCGGCACGGGGCTGCTGTTCACCGACTGGCGCCAGCTGCCGGCCACGACGGATGCCTTCCAGGCGGCCGGATGGCTGTGGCTGGGCCTTCTGGCCTGGCATAAGCCGCAGGCCAGGCCGCAGAAGGGCAAGTTCCGCCAGGACACCGAGTACATCGTCTGGGGTGCGAAGGGCAAGATCGACGCCGCCGCGAACCCGGTCTACCTGCCGGGGATGTTCAGCGCCTCGCAGCCCTCGGGCAAGGCACGCCGGCACATCACGCAGAAGCCCGTCGAGGTGATGCGGCAGCTGGTGAAGATCGCCCCGCCGGGCGGCACCGTGCTCGACTTCTGCGCCGGATCGGGCAGCACCGGGGTCGCAGCCCTCCTGGAAGGGCGGAGCTTCATCGGTATCGAGAAGACCAGCCAGTACGCGGCCGTCGCCTCCGAACGGCTCACCGACACCCTCCATCAGGTGCATTCCCAGGACGATTTCGACCTGACCTCCTGACCGGGCCGCATCACCGGCCGGATTGCGGCGGGGTGGAATATAGCGGCAGATCCCCGGTTTCCGAAACCGGGGATTCTCCGGACCATCGGAGCCACTGAATCCACGGCCCCGGCTGCAAGGAGAACCCTTTTCGTGTCCGAATCTGCTGAGCCCCGCCATGGCGGGGAAATGGAGCCGGTCCGTCTGCCGGAAGGCGACCTCGAATCGATCGAGGCGTCGGTGCGCAAGCTCCTGGACCAGTCGGCCGAGCAGGCCCGCCTGATCGACACGCTGGCCTCCGCCCCGCCGGCCGACCCGATGACCGCGAGCATGCCCTTCGCGGGATTCCCCGGCATGCCCTCGTACGCCGCCCCCACCCTGCCGCCGGACCCCAAGCCGATCCTGGAACTGGAGGGCGAGGAGTTCGAGGACGAGTTGGCCGCGCTCACCGACTGGGTGGACGACCACCTCATGGACGTCTACGGCGCCGAGGTCACCACCGCCGCACCCTGGTGCGACCAGTGGCAAGAGCACCTCGACGTGGTCGCGTGGCTGCATGCGCTGTGGTTGGCCTACCAGCAGCACAAGGACCCCGAGGCCGGCCTCAGCGGCATGGCCGTGTGGCACCGGGACTACCTCACCCACTGCCTGGCCTACGTCCGCGCCCCCGGCGGCCCCCTCAGCGCCTGCCAGACCGACCCGGAGCGCCCGGAACACCGCCTGCTGCGCGGCCCGGGTCCGTCCGCGAAGTCCGCCGCCCGCGATGCCGAAGCCCAGCAGGCCGACGCCGGACCTGCGCCGGTCGGGGCCGCCACGTGACACACCCACCGCAGCCTCCGGCGGCGTTCGGGCTGTCCTTCCACCCCGAGGCCCTGAACGACTTGCTTGCCGCCCCGGGCGACATGCGAGACCTGGGGCTCGCCCTCATTCAAGACGTGGTCCGCGCCGAGGTCAGGGGCGGCAAGCTGACCGGGGAGCTGTCCGGGTACCGCAAGCTCTACCTCGGCTCCCGCGCCGAGTGGCGCATCGTCTACGCCCACCGCCCGGCCCCGCCCGGGTCCAGCCACCCCACCGACATCCACGTCGTCGCCGTACGCCCTCGCGCCAAGCACGACATCTACGACACCGTCCGGGCCCGCGTAGGCCGCCCCCGCCCGGCGGCCGGGCTCCGCGCGCACGCAGCTCGCTCCCTCTCACCGCAAGTCCGGCCGCGCCCTGCGCTCACGCCGACACCTGTACCTCCGGCCCCGGCGTTCCCGGTACCCGGACTTCCCGTGCCCGCCCGCATCACCACGACTTCCCCGAAGGGTCCTTCGCGATGACCAACCTCATGGCCCAGTCCTCCCCCCTGCTCCAGGCTCTGATGACGACCCTCCTCGAGCCCCGCCCGGCGCCGCACCCGCGCCACCAGGCCCTGCTGGACGCTCACGAACGCCAGCTGGAAGTGGAGGCGGAACTGAGCGCCTGGGCCGGCCGACCGCAGCCCACCACTCCCGCCGCTCAGGACCAGGAGCTCGACGATCTGAGCAATCTGCTCGTCGAGCATGCCAAGGCGGGCCGGCAGGTCTCGCAGCTCCTGGGCGCAGACAGCTGCTGCCCTCCGTGCACCGACTTCGAGCAGCCGCCGACCGTCCTCAGCCGCCCCGCCCGGGACGCGGTCTCAGCCTTCAGGGCCCCGTGCATCCTGGCCGCCTGCCTGGACGTCTTCGCCTTCCACGGCAGCCCGGACGCGGTGTCCTCCGCCGACCTAGTCGCGGAGCTGCGCACCCTGCCCGGCATCGCCGAGGGCCGCTGGGCGTACGCCGACCTCACCCAGACCCGCCTGGCCGCCCTGCTGCGCCCCTACGAGGTGGCCAGCCGCGACATCACCCACGGCGACGGCCGGCGCCGCAAGTCCTACCGCCGATCGGCCCTTCTGGCCGCCATTCCGGCCGACTGCGACTGCCTGCCGTCGTGACCGCCCGCGAATCCCCGACGACCGCTCTGGACGCCGCCATCGAGCACGTCGTCGGCGACCTGAGCGTCCTGCACCACGACCACCTCCGTGGGCTGCTCCTGCCCGAGCGAGCCGCACTCGCCGCTGCACACCGGGAACTGGTGACCGCCGAGGACGCGGTCACCTACCACCGCAACGCACTGAAGCGCCTGTCCTCCGGCAGCTACCCCGTGGACACCCCGCTCCTGGACCGCCTGCGCCGGACCCTGCACGACCTCGCTCAGGCCACGGCCACCCGCGACCGGCTGCAGGAAGGCGTCGGTGCCGCCCTGGAGGCGGTCAAAGCCGCCATCCCCGCCGCCGCCCCCGCCGACGACGAGCTGACGCCCCGCGACTTCGCCGCGCTCCTGTCGCTCGCCGGCGGCGGCACGATGCGCGAACACCTCCTCACCCACCGGGTCTCGGTCCGCACCGTCCAAAGCCGCCTGATCGAACTTCCGGTGTTCCAGCGCCTGGAAGCCCACGGGCTGGTTACTCGGGACACATCCCGGGCCCTGACCGTCGGCCAGCCGGTCACCCTGACCGAGACCGGCCGGACCGCGCTGCTCGGCACCCGGCGCCCACCGGCCATGGCCACCTCCGTGCCTGCCCGCCCGGCCGGAGCCTGGCCGTCACCAGCCCGACAGCACTGACCGCAAGGCGCCCGCGGTATGTCCTCTCCCGCCTGCAGAAAGCAGCACGCCACACGTGTCCCTTCACGAACCCGACTACGAACTCGACGGCTTCGAGCCCGCTGACGACGAGCACGAACAGCAGCACGACCATCTCGACAGCTCGGACTACAAGGTGCTCGGCGAGCACCGCATGGACACCGACAGCTACTTCGTGCTCCTCGACGAGGGAGCCACCTGGGGCATCCCGGGAAGCCCGCAGCTCAGGGCCGTTCACGTCTCCCGTGACCTGAGCGCCCGCACCTTCGAGGTCGATTCCAAGGAACTCCCGCTGTACGCGATGGCCCAGTCGTACCTGATAGCCCGCGGCTGCCCCGCCGACGCGCTCAGCCCGCAGGAGGGTGTGCACGACCGCGCCGACGACATGACCCGGGCCCTGGAGGCGCGCGTCCGCGGCGACGGTGACCACTTCGCCCTGCTGGCCAGCTACACCGCCGACATGCGCGATCCCGTGGAGACGGTCGTGATGCTGCGCTCCCTTGACCCCCAGGCGGTGCCGGAGTTCCGGATCCTGCTGGAGCGGTTCGACTGGGACTCCAACACCCACACCCTGCGGGAAGGCGGGTTCGAGACGTACGACGCCGCGGTCGATTGGTGGGAGGCGTGGTCGGACGAGGAGGCTCCGGCGCTGCCGCCGCCGGCTCCGACCGTACGCCGCAGCCCGGCCCGCACCGCCCCGGCGACACCCGTGCCGCAGACATCTCGACGGCCACACAGCCGCTGAACACGACCGCCCCTCGGACCGCTTCGGCGGATCGGCGGCGCGCAATATAGCGGCGAAGTCCCGGTTTCGGAAACCGGGGATTCTCCGGACCCTTTGCAACACCACCGCCCCGCTGAGGGCGGTCACTTCCTGTTGTCCTGCCTGGTCTGGAGCCATCCGCTGTGTGTCACACACCCGCGTTCATCACCGCCACCGTCCTGAGCGGCGATCCATCCCGTTCCACCGCCACCGCGGTACTCCGGCCCCTCACGCCCCGTATGGCTCGGCGGGCCGAGCCGGTGCTCGCCGTCGCCGTCCGTGCCCGTGCCGACGGCGACTCCACGGCCGTCGGAGTGCTGCGGCGCGGGGAGCCGTTCACGGCTTCGGTGACCGACGGCGCCTGGCGGCACGTCACCACCGCCTCGGGCATTACCGGCTGGGTAGACGACGGTGACCTCGCCCTGGATGACGGCCTTCGCCCGAACTGACCCGCCCGTACGTTCCCTTCTCCCAGGAGCCCCCTTTCGTGTCCGACATCCCCGACGTCTTCGACGGCGACGTGCTCGGCCTGTTCGCCGCCCGGATCGAGGCCCAGTTCGGCCTCGCCATGAGCGAGCTGACCCAGGCCGTCCACGCCGCACCCCAGGCTCATCCCGGCGCCACCCAGGCGGTCCACTGGTACGGGCTGCTCTCCCAGGCCCAGCAGGTGCTGGAGACGGCCGAGGACACCCTGGTCGCGGCGCTGGAGACAGCGGTGGGGGATCAGCTGGACGACCCGGTGATGGAGCTGGCCCACCGGGTGAACCACGCTGTTGCCGCCCGCGACGGCCGGGCCATGACGCTCCGGTTCCTCCTGCAGGCCCCTGCCGAGACGGCCCGCATCCAGCAGCGCTTCGGGCCCCGGGTGACGACCACGCTGCCCACCCCCGTTCCGGCACAGCCAGCGCGGATCCGGGGCGGTACGCGATGAGCGACGGACGCCGGCCCAGCACCCAGGACGCCCGCCTGGAAGGCGTGTTCGGCGGGCCACTGGACGAACTCCACGAGCGCGCGGTCAGCCCCGGAGCCTCACCCGCCCTGGTGCGGGCCCTGGAGCTGCGTGTCTTCCTCGCCCTGGCCGAGGCACAGGTCGTACGGGTTCGTGACCGCGTTCACGCGGCGATGGCCCCCGACACGGAGCTGGACTCGCTGAGTTCCGATGCACTGCGGTTCGACGCCGAGTGGACGGAGGCGGCGCTGGCAGCACGCAGCGGCTACCGGACCGCCCTGGACAAGCTGCTCGCCGCGATGCCACCGCCAGCAGTCCGCCCCCTCGCCGCCCCTGCCCCGATCCGGCCGGTAGCCGTCAGCAGCAGTCTCCCGCCGGTCCGTGCAGGAGCCGGAGGCGGAGCGGCAGCCCGGGGAGGCTGAGTGCCTGATCCGTACGCTGCCTCCCGCGCGGCGGGCGAGCGGATCGAAGCCCTCTACGGCCGCCCGGTTGCCGAACTCGCGGCGGACCCCGTGCCCGGCAGCATGCGGTACGCCCTGCTCAACAGCTTCGACGCCCTGCAGTATGCCGACCGCGCCGTCACCTTCCACGCCGAGCAGCTCCACCGGCTGACTCACCCCGACCGCGCGATCGAATCCGTGGACGTCGGCCACATCGCCGACGCCACCCGCCGCCTGGCCCACGCCGTCACCGTCCGCGACTCCCACGCTCAGGTCCTCGGCGACGTGCTGAACAGCCTGGTCCGCGTCACCGACGTCACGCCCCAGGCATCCGCCGAGCCCCAGGCCCTGGCCGTCGTACCGGCGCAGCCTCCGGCCGCGCCCACCGAGCCCGCCCGCTCGCGTTGACACCCCTTTCTTCTTCTCGACCATCCCGTCTGTCTGGAGTTCCCGCCTTGGCTGCTGCCCGCTTGCCCTCGACTGACCTGCCCCGCGTTGCCGAGGCGCTGGAGATGATCGCGCCGCGCTGGAGCGTGTGGGTGCTGATGACACTGGCCTCCCAGCCCGGCCCGCTGCGCTACACCAAGCTCAAGGAGCAGCTGCCGTGGCTCGGTGACGGCCAGCTCCACCCCCGTCTGCGGGCGCTGTCCGAGGCCGGGCTCGTCGAACGTACCGCTCAGACCCGGCTGCACGTCACGTACGGCCTGACCGCCCGCGGCCGGGAGCTGATGCCGTCCTTGACCGCCCTGGCGGCCTGGGGTGACGCGCACTTGGAGAAGAACCTCGTTCTCAACCGCGTGACCGGGCGGACCGAACCGGAGCGGATCCCGGCCGCGCAGAACGCTGAGGACACCCTCGCTGTGATCGGTCACCGGCACGCCACCGTGCTGCTGTGGACCCTCAAGGCCCGCGGGACCACGACCATGGCCGCGCTCTCCGCCGAGGCGATGGCCGACCACAGCCCCAGCGCGATCTACTCGCCGATCCGTCGGCTCATCGACGACGGCATCGTCTCCGTCTCCCGCGATGACGTCGCCTCCCTGCAGCTGACCGCGCCGGGCCAGGCCCTCGCCCCGATCTACCGGGCCCTTTCGACGTGGGGCACCGCCCGCCCGCTCCCGGACGCCGAGACCCACCCCGTGTGGGGCACGCCCCGCCTCCCGGCCGCCGCTCGCTCCGGGCAGTGGGCAGCCCACCAGGCCCGAAAGACCAGTCAGGCCGTCGCCGTGCGCCAGCCCCCGGCCCCCGCCCCGGCCACCTCCTGGCGGCCCGGCGAGCTGTTCTCCGCAGCCACCACCGGACCGAGCCGATGAACCCCCACCCCTCCCTGCCACCTTCCGGCCGCCCGCCGCCGGTGCCCCCTTCGCTCCCAGCGCCCGGCGCTGAGCCCTGACGGAAAGCCCGCCCGTTGACCGCTCGCTCGACCGCAACGGCTCCCTCGGCTACGTACGGGGCCGTACTGGGCAGCCGGTACGTGGCCCGCCTGCTGGGCGGCACCCTGATCGGGCGCCTGCCCAACGGAATGGTCCCCGTCTCGCTGGTCTTGTGGATCACTGCGGGCGGCGGGTCGCTTGCCTTCGCCGGATTCCTCGCCGCGATCTACGGCCTGGCCTCGGGCCTTTCGCAGCCGGTCAAGGGCCGCCTGATGGACAAGTACGGGCAGACCCGCGTCTCCGTTCCGGCCGTCCTGCTCAACTCCTCCTGCCTGGTGGCGCTTCCGTGGATCGGGGCGGACGGACAGCCGGCGGCCGTGACCGCGGTCGTGGGGTTCGCGGGGATGATCACCCCACCGCTGGAGGCCGGCCTTCGCGCGTTGTGGCCGACGGTCCTGCCTGATGCGGGGCGGCGTCGCGTCGTGCAGGCCCTCGACACCGGTTCCCAAGGGCTCCTCTACATCGTGGGCCCCCTGCTCGCCTCGTGGCTGGCGACCGCACACAACCCCGACATCGCCCTGTGGGCCACCGCGGCCCTGGGGCTCGTGGGATCGGCCATCGTCCTGAGCACCGGCCCTTCGCGATACTGGCGCCCGGCCGCAGAGGGGCCTTCGGGCACCGGACGGCTGATGAGCACGGGCCTGGTCCTGCTGTTCACCGCACTGGCGGGCACCGGGTTCGCGCTCGGCGCGATGAACGTCTGGGCCGCGGACATGGCCGCCATGTACCAGATGGCCACGCTCTCCGGGGTACTGCCAGCCGCGTTCTCCACCGGCAGTTTCCTGGGCGGCCTGGTCTACGCCCGCAGGACGTGGCCTGGCACCACAACCACCCAGCTGATCACAACCAGCACCCTGTTCCTTCTCGGCTGGCTGCCTCTGCTGGCCGATCCCGGCCCCCGGGCGGCCGTCGCCCTCGCCGGGATACCGGGGCTGTTCCTCACCTTGATCATCACCAATGGCTTCCACACGGTGGACGCCCTGGCCCCCGCCTCCCGCACCACCGAGGCGTATGCCTGGCTGATCCTGGCGGTCGGCACGGGACAGGCCGCCGGCACCGCACTCGCCGGAGCCCTCTCGCACAGCCCGCAGGCCCTCGCCGCCCTGCCCGCAGCCGGTGCCGCCACCGCGCTGACCGTGCTGATCGTCGCCCGCCCCAAGCTCGGCCCCGGCCGTCGCCTGGGCCGCCACCGGCGCCCGCGCCGCTCCCGGCCCGCCCCGGTCCCGCACGACGCATTCCCCGCGCCGGTCCACGGCCCCGGCCACTAACGGCCGTTGGCACCCGACCCGACGGCCAGCACCCCGACGGTCCGGCCCCCGAACGTATCCGTCCCACCCTCCCGGAAACATGATGCCTCCCAAGCACGCCGCCCTGCGGCCACCCACCGGCCGACACGTCCGCGTCCCCGCATTCGGGCCCGTCCGCGGCGTCTACGTCCCGCGCACCGCCGATGCCGGAGCCTTCGCCATGAGCACGTACGGCATCCCACTCCTGGTCCTGGCCGTCACCGACTCGGGCACTCTGACCGGGATCGCCTTCATGCTCGAATGGGTGCCCCGCCTCGGCGCGTTCGCCCTCGCCGGCGCCGCCGTGGACCGCTTCGGCAGCACCCGTATCCTGCGCATCGCCTCGGTCCTGCGCGCACTCGTCGTCCTGGCCGCCGCCGCCGTGCTCCCCACCGTCGGCGGCACCGCCGCAATCGCCACGGTCATGCTGCTCGCCGCGCTGACCGGCGTCCTCACCGAGTTCTCCTACATCGCGGCCGAGACTGCAGGCGGCGCCGCCAGCCGGGACGCCGGAGGCCACGCCCACCGCGTCCAGGCCGTCCTGCTGGGCATCGACCAGGGCGCCACGCTGGCCGGCCCGGCCCTGGCCGGTGTCCTGCTGCAATACACCGGTGCCACCGGCATGCTCCTGACCATCGCGGCCTGCTCCCTGCTCGGCGCGGCCCTGGCCCCGCGCCAGCGCCCCGCCTGGCCCCAGGACGCCCCGGTCCCCGTAGCCCAGGGACTCCAGATCGGATGGCGGACCCTGCGCTCGCTGCCCGCGCTGGGCTGGCTGTGCGTCGGACTGGTGCTGTCCAACACCGCGATCGGCCTCGTGCAGGCCGCCGGTCCCGTCCTGGTCATCCAGCAGCTCGGAGGCACCAGCAGCCAGGTCGGCCTCGTGTGGTCCGCCGCCGCCGTCGCCTCCCTGGCCATGGTCGCCCTCGCCCGGTTCGCGATCGACCGGGCCGGTCTGTGGCCGGTCGGCGCCACCGCAGCAGCCCTCGCCTCCTTGGCCTGCCTGGCCCTGGCCGCCGCCGACACCTACACCACCTTCCTGGTCCTGGTGGCGCTGCTGATGGCCGGCGAGGCGGGCATGACCGTGGTGCTGCGCACCCTGCGCACCCACCTCGTCCCCGCCGAGGTGTTCGGCAGCACCCTCAGCCTGATCATCCTCCTGCTCCTCGCGCCGTTCCCCCTTGCCGGAGCCCTGGTCGCGCTCACCCCGCCCGACCTGCTCGGCCACGCCATCACCGCCTGCGCTGTCCTGCAGGCCGCCGGCCTGGCCGTGTCCTTCGCGAAACTCCGCACCCACCCGGCCACCCGCCGCCCACTCCCCGCCTGACCGCCACCGCCACCAACCCCTCGAAAAGGACCACGATGCCCGCGACCTCCGACGCTCCCCAGCCGCAGCAGCGACGCCTCCGCCTGCGCGAAGTCGCCGAACTCGACGACACGGCGTTCTCCGACTACCTGCAGGACCGCTTCGATCACCTGGTGACGGCCGCGATAGCCGACGCCGCCGGCTACCTCCGCCCCTCCCAGCACGACCTCCTCCACGCTCCCGCCCGCCTCCACGACCTGCGCGACGCGCTCACCTTCGCCGAGGGCGACCTCCAGGTCTCCGTCGAGCGGATGACCTACCGCCAAGACCCGCGCGCCGCCCGCACCTCCCGCCAGCTGCGCCAGGTACGCACCGCCCTCCACCAGGTCCACCGGGAAACTGCCACCCTGCGCCGAGCCGAGAACCGTAGCCGCGACGCTGCCGCGGGGACGGGGCCCACCGATACGGTCACCACCGCCCGAGGCTGGCTCGCCCACGCCTACCCTGCCCGCTTCACCCAGCTCCTCGCCCAGGCCCACGCCGCCGCCGGACTGCCTGTACGCCCGCTCGCCAGGGACATCTTCGACACGATCGAGGAAGGCTGGGCCGACGGCCACCTCACGGCCCCCAGCACCCCGGGCGTAGAGCGGCTGCTGGCCAGGGGAGTTGTGGCCTTCCGCAGTACCGTCGCCGACGACGCCCGCGACCAGAACGACCGCGACCCCGCGCTGCGCCACCCGCTGATGCAGCGGCGCTGGAACACGGCACTGGACGAACTCGCCGCCCTGACCGTGCCGGTGGCCCGCGCCTCCAGCCCCTCTGCCCTGGGGTCCCTGCCCAGCGACTTCGCCGACCTGCCCGAACAGGACGCCTTCAAGATCCTCAACGCCCGCCGGTTCCTGGTCGCCATCTGGCAGCGCCGCGCCGAACACACCCGCCTGATCCACCAGTACGCGGGCACCGTCACCGACCGGCGCCGCACCGCTCCCGACCACGACCTGCGATCCCAGGCCCTGGACGCAGCCCTCGACCGCCTCGTCGCCGAGCAGCCGGCCGCCGCTGCCCGCATCCTGGCCCGGCTCCGCCCGTACGCCAGCGCGGACGGCAGGCTCGAGGAAGACGCCTTCACCCCGGCCCTGCGCGCCCAGGCCAAGCGCGAGGTCCTCGCCGACCTGGCCGCCATCCGCAAGCCCGACGTCGCCCTGCCCTCCGCGATCGCGCCCCGCCCGGCCCCCGCCGCTGCCCTCGCAGCCCGCTGACCGCCATCCCTTCCGCCCTGGAGACGCCCTTGCCCGCACCCGCCCCCCGAACCACCGCCACTCCCGTGGACGGCGACGTTCACGTCACGCCCCGATACCTGGCCGGGTCACCCGGCTACGGCGATGCCGGATTCGCGCCCGTCGCGCACTGGCCCCACCACCACCTCGACGAAGGCCCGCACCAGCTCGTCGTGACCAGCCCGGACCACCGCATCCGCATCGGCTGGGCCGGAGACGACTACGACCTGTGGACCATCAGCGCCGCGCCGGACGCCGTCTCCGGACCTCAGCGGACCGCGATCGTCAACCAGAACACCCCGCCCGAGCTCGTCGCGGCCCTGACCGCCGCGCTCGCCCGGGACTGGGCTGACGGCCAGGACCGCTTCCTCGCGGCCCCGTCGCCGTACTGGGCCGACAGCGTTGCACCGCTGGTCGCGGCCGGCTGGGAGCACACGGGCGCCGAGCTCGGCACCGTGGAGCTGGCAGCCCCCGACGGCGACGCCGGGGTCTACATCAACCGCTCGCGCCGCGACCTGGAGGACGGGACGCAGCTGTGGGCCGGCCCGCCGGGCTGGGGCACTCGCGCGGAGATCACCTTCAGCCCCCATACGCCTTCCCACCTCATCGCCGCCACGGCGGCAGCCTTCACCGATCCGACCCCGGCGGCCCGCTGGCGCGAGAGCCTCCACCCCGAGCTCGCCGCCCGCGCCAGCCTCGCGCCCGTCGTACCGCCCCGCCCGCCGGTGCCCACTCCCCGAGACCTCCGCCCCCGCCTCGGGGTCCGCCCGCCCGTCCCCGTCGGCAGCGTGCCGCGCTGGAGCACCGCGACCACACCCTCCGCCGCCCTGCCCGCCCGCCCCGCCGCCCGGCGCTGAACCCGACCAACGAGGAAGCCCCGTGGCCCTGTTCACTGAGCAGCTGTTCGCTGACCACCTCACGCTGCCGTACCCGGAGGCCGCCGTCGTCGGTGACGCCTACTACGCCGCCCCCGTGCCGGACCTCCCGCTGCGGCTGCGTATCGACTTCGCCCCCACGATCCGCGTCGGGCGCTACGACGGGCTGCGCCTCCAGGTCGTACACATGGAACACGGCCGGCTCGACACCGCCGTGCTGTCCTTCGCCGACTACGGCGCCTTCGAGGTCCGCGACCGACGCCTCGGCAGGCTGCCCACCCATGACGGGTACGGCTCGTTCACCGACTGGAACCGCAGCGAGCACGCGCCCTGGGTCGGTATTGACGTCACCCGGCTTCGAGCCGCGATCGACCAGTACGTACGCCTGTGGATCCCCGGCGCCCCGCCGGTACGCACCGGACCGCCCCCTTTCACGGCTCCGGCGCCGCAGGCCAGGACCTCCCCGGCCCGGACACGGTAAACGGCCCTCGCCCGCCGGTCCCTGGCCCCCGCCGACACTCCAGTGCCCGCAGCCCTCATTCCCTTCTTCACCGACAGGACCTCTTCCCCCATATGAGCCTTCGCCTCGCCCGACCCGCTCACCTGGCCGTCGCCGTCGCCGCGCTCGCCGCGGGCACCCTGCTGCCCGCGCAGGCCGTGGCTGCACCGGACGCCCCCGCGGTACTGGGCCCCGGCTACACCATCCCGGACTCCGAGGGGCACGCGGCCTCCAGCCACATCGGCGCCTACGGCCCGCCCGGCCCGGCCGTCCACGGCGACACCGAGACCTACTGCGCCGACCCCGAACGCAAGGGCCCGGCCGACGCCGGAGGCTACGCCGACCCGCAGCCGGTCCCGACCTGGACGTCATCGGTGACCGGGAAGCCCGTCACCAAGGAGAACCTGGCACAGGCCGCATACGTGATCGGCAAGTACGGGCAGACCCGCGACAACGCCCAGGCCGCCGCAGTCGACGCCGTGGTGTACGAGTACCTGGCCGGCGGCACATACGCCCTCGACGGCGACCGCGGCAAGCAGCGCCTGGCCTACCCGATCGTCTCCCCGACCGCCCGCACCCTCGCCCAGGGCTACATCGCCGAGGCCAAGAAGCTCGCGGGCCCCTACGCCCTCCAGATCACGCCGTCGGTCAAGACCACCACCGCCGGGACGAAGGTCACCGTCGCCGTGAAGGTCACCACCACCGCCGACACACCGGTCCCGAAGGTCGCCGTCACGCTCGCCGAGTCAGGATCCGGCACCGCCTCCGGCAAGATCACCACCAACGACAACGGCACGGGCACCTGGGAGTTCACCGCCGAGAAGCCCGGGACCGCCAGCGTCACCGCGACGGCCGAGGGACTGCCCGCCACGGGACTGCAGGTCCTCACGCCCAAGAACCCGGCCGCCCAGCGGATGCTGCTCGCCGGGGGCACCACCAGCATCAAGGACTCCGCCACCGTCACCGTCGGCGAGGCCACCGGCGGCGTGACGATCCGCAAGAAGGACCCCGAAGGCACCCGCCTCGTCGGCGCCGCGTTCCAGCTCCTGGACTCCGACGGCAAGCAGGTCGCCGCAGGCAAGACCGACGAACAGGGCAACCTCGTCTTCGAGAAGCTCCCCCGCCGGCACCTACCGGCTGCGCGAGACCTCCTCCGGCAGCCCCGTCCACGACCTGATCCCCGAGCAGACCATCACGATCACCGCCGGACGCACCGCCCAGGCCAACCCCCTCGACCTCGTCGACCCGTTCAAGAAGGCCCGCTTGTCGGTGAAGAAGACCGACAAGAACACCGGCAAGACCCTGCCGGGCGCGGTCATCGCCATCCGCGCAGACGAGACGGACAAGACTGGCAAGCACACCCCCGGCAAGGCGATCACCAGCCTCACCACCGGGACCGACGGCACCGCCACCGTCCCCCTCGACGTCACGCTCAAGGCAGGCACCCGCTACTGGGCCGGCGAGACCAAGGCCCCCGACGGCTACCAACTCGATCTCGCCCCGGTTGCGTTCACCGCCCGGCCCGGCGCCGACGTCACCGTCACCCTCGCCGACAAGCCCACCGAGACCACACCGCCGAGCCCGAGCACCCCGCCCGCGACGCCCCCGGCCACCAGCCCGCCGACGACGCCGCCCGGATCCCTCGCTCACACCGGCGCCGACGCCACCACCTGGCTGGCCGGCGGAGCCACCGCCCTGCTCGCCGCAGGCGGCGGCCTCTACCTGATCAACCGCCGCCGCCGTACGGGCGACACCCCCAGCTGACCCCTCGCGCTGCCGGGCTCCGCCTCCGGAGCCCGCGCCACACCGTCCCGCACCGCACAATTCCGCCCGGAGCACCCCTCATGAAGCACCGCCCCATCCTGTTCACCGCGCTCGCCCTGACCGCCGTCCTGAGCGGCCCGGCCACCACCGCCACGGCGGCCCCCTCCCCGAGCGCCGAAGCCCCCAAGGACCAGGCCGACCCCGCGTCGGCGGACAAGGCCGGACTGCGCATCGTCAAGACGGACCCCGAAGGCCAGGCTGCCCCCGGAGCTGCCTTCCAACTGCTCGACTCCGCGGGCAAGACGCTCGCCGAGGGCAAGACCGGCTCCGACGGCACCCTGGCCTTCTCCGACCTCGCCCCCGGCGTCGTGCGCCTCAAGGAGACCTCCTCCGGCAGCCCGCTGCTGGGCACCGTCCCCGACCAGGACGTCGTCGTCGCCCCCGGCGAGCCCAAGCTCCTGGCGATCACCGACCCGTACAAGTCCGCCGGCCTCACCGTCAAGGTCACCGACAAGGCCACCGGAAAGGGCCTGCCCGGAGCCATCGTCAACATCGCCCCGAAGGACGCCAAGGACGACAAGGGCGCCTTCACCCTCACCACCGGCCCGGACGGCACCGCCAAGGCCCCCCTCCCCGTCGGCAAGAAGAACGGCAGTACCTACACCGCCACCGAAACAAAGGCCCCGGACGGCTACCGCCTGGAGACCACTCCGGTGGAGATCACGGCCAAGCCCGGCGCCGAGACCACCGTGGCCCTGACCAACACGGCCACGGCCAAGCCCACCGAGGAACCGACCGGGAAGCCGACGGCCAAGCCCACCGGCGACCCCACGACCCAGCCCACGCCGACCACTTCGTCCTCGACCAGCACCGGGGAGCCCACCGGTACGCCGTCCTCCTCCAGCAGCCCGGACATCGGCACCGCGACCTCGACCCCCACCGCAACCGGCGCCAAGCCCGAAGGCTCCCTCGCCCACACCGGCGCCGACAGCACCAACGGGTGGCTACTGGCAACCGGCGGCCTTCTCCTCGCCGCCGGAGGCGGCGCCATCTACGCCGCACGCCGCCGTAAGAACAACGAGAGCGAGACCGGCACCGGCCAGCACCGGCGCACCGACGACAACTGACCTCACCACCACCGGCCCCGGGAACCAGCCAGGTTCCCGGGGCCGACTGCGTCTCGGCCCCGTCATTGTGCGAGGCGGATCAGGGGCGACCGTTCAATCCCACCGTGGCGCCCACCGCGGCCAGTAGCTGGTCCAGGGCCGCGATCGCCTTCGGGTACACATCGGCCGGTAGCTGAGCCTGGGACAGCTCGAACAGCACCTCCTCGCCAATCTCGCCGCCGTTCCCTGCGTACGTGGTGTACCAACCGCGCTGCGCGTCTGCTGGACTCAGATGTGGCACTCCAGCCACGCTGGCCTCGTCCATCTGCCGCGCGTGCGCGAGTATCGCGCCCCCGATGTCCTCGGCCATCCGCACTCGCCACTCGCCGATCAGCACCACCAGGGCCTGACGGACCTTTCGCTGCTTGCGCTTCCGCAAGTTCCGAGCCTGCTCAACCGCCTTCGCGGCGAACATCTCCAAGCGCTCGCCGGAGAACGCGTGCGGGTTGTAGGTACTGCGTGCCGTCAGCACCGCGTGCGCGTACTCGACCTCGTTGCGCATGGCCTGGACGACCTTGCGCAGCTCGACCTCTGCGGCGGCCTCCGCCTTGCCGAACTCCGTGCGGCGCGCGTTCACCCCGGACAGTAGATACGTGAACAGTACGGTCGTCGCAGCCGCGATCGGGAAGATCTGGAGGGCCGTGGCTCCCAAGGACTGGGCAAGCAACAAGGAGGTCCCCCCTCGGGACAGGCCGTAAGTGCGCGCGGAGGTTGATCCTCCGCCATCCGTGATCGACCTGACAAGGCGCCGACGTGAGCACGCGTACCCAGATTGTTTCCTTGGACAGGTCAGGGGGATCAGGCCGTCCGGGGCTGCAGTATTAACCACCCATCTCTTCGAGCGTCTGCTGGTCTTGGTAGAGCTTGGCAACAAGCAGCTTGCGCGGGTCGGCAATCGGGTAGCGTACTTTCCGATCACGCTTAGTGAACGCGCGGCCCACAGGATATTCGAGCCAGTGGTCGATACGAGTTGCTTCGATGGGCGCCGTCGGCCCACTGGTCAAGAAGATAAGGAACGGTGGGAACGAGACGGCCCAGAACTCGGTGCTGCTCATGCCCTGACCGGTGAGGTCGACCGACACGGATTGCACGACGTTTCGGAAGTAGCACAGGCCGGAGTTGGCGAGCGCCACGTGCAGCGCGAACGGTTCGATCGACGTCGGCTCGTCCGAGTGGTATGCAGTGGCCAACCGCGGCTACGCATCCAGCAGGTAGCGCGTGTCCTGTACGGCCAGCATCATGCCGAGCAACTGGCGAACGATCTTGCCCGGATTCAAGTTCGTGATGTGCTCCGAGCCGAGCTTCGTGCCGTGCTCCATCGGCAGCATGAAGGCGCCGCCCTCTCTGGCGGCAATGAAGAACAGGTCGTTATGTGGCTGACCACTGACATGGTGGAACGCCGCAGCAGCTTCCCGAAGGTGGCCGATGGTGTCATTGCGCCAGAGCGCGTACGCCTCCGGCAGACTCCGCTGACTGGCCTTGTTGTTGTCAGCCTCGCAGAGCGACGGAATCGTGTGGCCGCGCTCGAAGCTCCGAAGTACCGTCAGCGCACCGCCTTGCTCGCCGTACATGGTGATGGGCGACTCGTTGCCCGCGACTCTTGGCGGAAGGTGCTCCTCGGTCATCGGCCCGTGGTTGCCGCAGTGTCGGCACCAGTCGGAAATCGTCACCAGATGAGGTTACTGGTAATCCGGCTTTAGATCGTGGTCTCCTGCCCGCTGGCAGGACATGCTCGAGGCCCTGATGGGCCAAATTACGGGGCGGCTTGCAAGGGTGGAACCACGGCGTCGGCCCACGGGAGTTAGTGCTGGAGCTGGCGTCGGACCTGCCGCGATGATCAGGCGATATCCGAGCCGGTGGCGCCGCCGACTGTGACTCGGCGGCGTGGCCAACTGGCAAGACGGTGGTCATCGAATCTGAGACGTGGCCCCGAAGTCCGAGGCCCACAGCGCCGGCCCAAGGCTGAGTTGTCCTTGGACAGCGAAGTCAGTCGTGTGCAGGGTCCTGATCTGGGGCGACTAGGTTGAATGTCAACGAGAGGGTCGTTCAGTCGAAGGCGTGGACGATGCTCTCGATGATGGCGTGCACGCCGCTCCAGTCGCCGGTGCCGCTGTGCTGCTCGCGTTGGGCTGCCTTGATCTTCGCCTCGAACGCCTTGTGCACCAGCCCCTTGTGCGTCTTCGAAAGCGCCCCCTGGTGTCGCTGCACGGTGGGGATGAAGTTCCCCAAGTGGACTGGCATGAGGGTGCCGTCGATGGTCAGTACGTCTTTGCCGAGGTACATCTCCAGGGAACCGGCAATACCGTTCACGTCGGTCATCGAAATGGTTGAGGACGCTGAATCGGCGGTGGTGGGGTAGCTGGCCAGCAGGGGCAAGTCCGGGTAGTGCAAGGCTTTGCAGCCCGCAGGAAGTCCTTGCTTCTTCAGCTTGGCGAACGCCTCATGCCCGCCGGCGTCGTTGTCGGCGATGGCCACGAAGCGATGGGCGACGCCGGCCGCGATGAACGCGTTCACAAGGTTCACGAGCATGCCCACACCGCCCTGGGCCTTCCTTCCGGCGTAGTCGATGAAGCGTACGAAGCCCACGAGGTGCGGATGCGTGATGTGCATAGCCTCGGCGAGAAGGCGGGAGTCGGTGCTTCCCTCAGTGAGCACGATCAGCGGGGCATTATCTGGCAGGGCTGCGAGCTGGCTCTCGCGTGTGTGTCCTGCGATGGGCTGCGTCGTGTCGAGGTGCACGCAGCAGCCAGTCAACTCTCCGAGGTTCAGTCCGACCCGCGTGTTGTCGAGGGCCTGGTCGATGATCAGCCGTATCAGGCTGCGTTCCTCAACGAACCAGCGGAGCTCCTCGACGTCACTGACGGTCTCGGTGAACTGATTCTCGTACTGGAGGTACTCCTGCACCGTGGCGAACGATTCATCCGACCGGTGCGGTCGGATCGCCTCGCCAATGGCGGCGAGTAGTTCGTTGGGCTCGCGCGGGGGCCGGACGACGGTCTCCCACACCGACTCGCCCTGCGCTAGCCGTTCCCGCCGCTGCCTCTGTTCCTCGCTTTCATAGCGCTTGCGCCACTCTTCGATGCCCTCTCCCAGGTTGGCAACGGCACGACGCGAGGTGAACCCCTGCATGTTGAGACGCTGCCGCAGCGCCCGGGCGGTGGTGTAGTACCCGAGCGCGTACTCGCTCTCGGGCCCCTCGTCGCCAGGGATGACCTCGCTGCCGTCAGCGCCGATGAACTTGCGGTCGGTCTCGATGAAGAGCGCTGCCAATTCCGCGTCGTAGTGATCGCGGGCGTAGAGGAACTGGCAGTCGCCAGCGACCAGATAGGAGTAATGCCCCATCCAGGCAGGGTGCCATGCCTTGGGAACGTCGCGCCCCCATTTCCGAGTATGGCTAGTGTGCTCACCCTGCACGACTGGGTTCGCTGTCACGGAAGCCGAAACGGCTGGGTTCGCTGTCAAACGACTCGGTTGGATGTGTAGGTTCTCGCTGGCCGTGTCACATAGCGCCACCCTGACCAGTGGATTTGCAGCCGTCTCGGCAGGTACTGAGGTATCTCGGTCTCAGGACCGCGTCATTTCCTCATTGGTCAGCAACGTTCTTGGCGTGGCCGAGGGCTGGGAACAGACTGCGTGCGGTCCGCGGGCCGGGCGCGACGAACACGCCGTCCGCCTCCACGAGGATGGCGGACGGGGCGTCCTGTGTGGTGATCGTGCCTTTCACGAAGATCTTGCGGTCGTCGGTCCCTGTGATGCGGGCGGTCACCTGCAAGGGGGTCTGCAGGGGAACCGGGCCGTGGTAGTACGTCCGGAGTGAGATGGTCATGCCCGGTTTGCCGGCGGCGGCGCATGCCCATCCCATGAGTTCGTCGAGGAGCATGGCGCTGATGCCGCCGTGGCCGTAGCCGGGTGGTCCTTCGTGGGCGATGCCGAGGAGACACCGTCCGGTGACACCGCCGTCGAAGGGAGTGACGTGCATCGGGGGTGCGAGCGGGCTGCCGGCGCCGGTGACGGGGCTGTACATCCGCACGCCGCCCGGGAAGTCGTCCGCCTCGGGGATCTCCGCCGGTCCGCGGCGGCGGCAGGTGAGCTGTCCGGTGAGGGTTCGGACGGCGTCTGCCAGGTTGTTCAGGGTTTCCGGGGAGGCGGTGGTTCGGACGACGGCGTCGATGAGCAGGCGTAGCTCGTGGCCGAGGGCGGCGATCGCCTCCCGCCGGCGTTCCAGGTCCTTGACTGCGGGGTCGTGCGGGGTGGTGGTGTGGGGCGTGTTCATCAGGAGTCTCTGTGTGCGTGGTCGCGGCTGGCGACGACGAGGTCAGCGTGCGGGCCCGGCCGGGGTTGTGTCGCGGGCGAAGACGGGCTTGAGGTGTTTCTCGGGGAGGGCGTCGGGGAGCTGTTCCCAGTCGAGGACGTGGGAGACGACGCGCGCCGGGTCGACGGTGCCGGAGGCGGCGAGGGCGAGGGCGTCGGGGATGTGGGCGCGGACGTTGTCGCGGGCGATGCGCAGGGTGACGCCCGTGAGGTACATGTCGAGCAGCGGCAGCTCGCCAGGGCGGAAGTGGTTGCCCGCGGACTCGCAGATGCCCTCCGGCGCGAGGGATCCGACCGCGAGCGCGAGCTGGTCGACGCGACCAGTCGCCTCGACGGCAATGTCGAATCCGTGCCGGATCGGTTCGAGGGCCTCGGCGGTGCGGGCGCCGAAGCCCTCGGCGAGCTTGCGGTGCTCGGGATCGGGGTCGACGTAGAGGACGTCGGAGGCGCCGAGGGCGCGGGCGATGTCGCACACGTACAGGCCGATGCTGCCACGGGCGACGACCAGCACCCGGGCGCCGGGGCGGGCCTTGAGGTGGGGCGCGACCAGCCGCCAGGACAGCGACCAGTTGTCGCTGGCCGAGGCCATCGCGACCGGGTCGAGGCCGGCCGGCAGTGGGACCAGCATGGCGTCCGCGTACGGGACGCGGACCAGGTCGGAGAAGAGCCCGCCCCAGTTGCCACCGATCGGCGCGCCGTACATCGCCATGTGCGGGACCGAGGAACAGTGTGCTGTGAGCCCGCCGCGGCAGGGCTCGCAGGTGCCGCAGCTGATGGACCAGGGCACCACGACAAGGTCGCCGGGAGCGACAGTGGTCACGGCGTCGCCGACGTCGGTGACGCGGGCGACGCACTCGTGACCGAGGGCGAACGGTGGGTCGATGAAGCCGTGGCCGGCCAGGATCGCGGAGTCCACGTCGCAGGAGGTCGCGGCCACCGGGGCGACGATCGCCTCCTGATCAGACCGGAGCTTCGGGTCCGGGGCCTCGCGCCACTCGACCGTGTGGCGGGCGACGTAGGTGAGCTCACGCATCGGCCTGCTCCTTGTCCTGCTGGGCGAGGGCGACCAGGTCGGCGTAGCGGATGACGGAGCCGCCGGCTCCCCAGGTTCCGTCCGGCTGCTCGTGGATGAGCACCCACACCCGCAGAGCGTCGGCCGGGGTGAGGCCGGCCGCGGCGAGGACGGTCTTCGTCGCGTCCTGGACCAGACCGGCCTTGCGCCGTTCGGACAGAGCCCCCTGCGGCACCGTCACCTCCACGAGGAAGCGAGGCACGTCATCCTCGGCGGTCGTCTGGGCTTCCTCGGGCAGCACGTTCAGGTAGCTCCACGCCTGGGCGCGGAAGAAGGCGGTGTCGGGGCCTCCCTCCCAGCGCAGCAGGACCGCCGCGAGATCGCGCTGGACGGTGGCTCGGCCTTCCTCGGTGAGGGCACCGGTCGGCACGGTCAGCCGGATCATGGGCATGGCAGCTCCTATGACGAGTGTTATAGACGCTGGTCACGGTAGACTATGACGGACGTTATAGCCAGAGGGGAGCGCACAGGTGACCAAGAGCAGTACGCCGTCGCGCGAGCGGATCGTGGCCGGTGCCGCAGACATGATCAGCCGGCGCGGACTGAGCGCCACGAGCATCCGGGAGATGGCCAAGCATGCCAAGGCGCCGCTCGGCTCGACCTATCACTACTTCCCCGAGGGCAAGCAGCAGCTGGCCACGGAGGCCGTCCGGTTCACGGGCGAGTGGGTTGCGCGCAGCCTGCGGAAGGAGCTGGAGGCGGGTCCGGCTGCGGGCCTGAGGGCCTTCCTCGACCTGTGGCGCAAGATCGTCGTCGACAGCGATTTCCACGCCGGCTGCCCCGTCCTTGCAGTGGCCATCGAGGAGCCTCAGGACGGCGAGATCCCGCCCGCGCTCACGGCCGCGGCCGAGGTCTTCGAACAGTGGGAGGCCCTGCTGGCCGACTCGCTCCGAGCGCACGGCGCCGAAGCCGGGCAGGCCGCCCAGCTCGCCACGCTCGTCGTCGCGGCCGTCGAGGGCACGGTGGCCATGTGCCGCGCCAAGCGCAGCACCGAGCCGCTCGACCGCACCACCGAACAGCTCCAGGCCCTCATTGCCGCAGCAACCGCGAAGTGACCCGGCCCGGGTGTCCGCACCCCCGACCGGGGTGCGGACACCCGGGCCGGGCCGGCGTCACGCGCCGAGCTTGGCGCTGATGGCCTTGACCTTCTCCTCCGTGAACACGCCGGAGTCGAGGAGGGAGAGGACGGACAGCACCCCACCGCTGGAGCCCCAGCTGCCCTCGTCGATCACACGGAAGTTGACCCACCAGGTCGGCGAAGGATTCACCAGGCCGCAGGCGTCCGCCATCGCGGCCAGGATGCGCTCGATGACCGCGGTCCTGACCTCCTGCCGCCAGTCCCCGTCCATCACCGCCACGTCGATCACCATCACGTCGGCATCCGGACCGATGTCGGCGAGCAGCCGCCCGCCGATCGCCATCATGTCCGGCCGACGCTCCACGAAGTGCACCTGGAACCCGACCCGCGCGGGCGGAGCAACCTGCCCCACCTCGGGCACGAGGACCGCGTCCGTCAGCGTCTCGGCCAGCGTGCGGCGCTGCTCCTGGCTCAGTCGTCCGGTCGGGGTGTTCACGGTGATGATGGTCACGGCAGCCTCCTATGACGGTCGTTATAGATGACCTCCAGCGTACACCCGTCTATAACGACCGTCATATCGCGGCTGGTAGAGGCGTGAAAGGCGCGGCGCCGGACAAAGCGTCGACGGTCGGCCGACATGGAGCCACTGGTGTCGTGGGGCGGCTGTCTGGCAACCAGCGCCTGATTCGCCGCCGGAGTAGTAACGACGAGGCCCGCACGGCCGTCATGTACAGAGAAAGGTCACTTCCGCCGAGGGCGGCCTGGGTAAGACCCGGCGGGGCGCAGTGAGACCCTGTTCTTGAGGAAGGCAAGACGCACGGTGGCGAGGCTTGTTCCTTCGAGGTCGGCGATGGCCTGGAGCGACAGGTGGTCCTCTTCGTACCAGATGCGCCAATTGCCTCAGGGGCGTGGCAACGTGCTGGGTACGGCAGAAGCGGAGCGGGCTCCAGTCGACTGGGTGCTGGGACAGCAAGTGAATGACGTGGGCCGTGGTGGTGTTCAGGGTGCGCGCGAGCTGGGCGACGGAGAAGTCGCCGCTGGGTACGGCCCGGTGGAGCGGGGGGACAGTGACGTTTCCCGGGGCGGGTCCTGACAGAGCAAGGTAGCGCAGGGCGCGGGTGGGGAGCCGGGGTGTCCACTGGAGTGGTTCGTCGATGCTGTGCTTGTCGAGGATCGGTTGCGCGGTGTGGGTGAGCAGGTCTGCTTCGGCGGGCAGGATTCGCCAGCGGAAGCGCTCGTATTGCTGGCGCTGCGGACACGTCGGCCGGGAAGTCTCAGCTCCGTGATCAATTGGCCACGAGGCGGCCATGGGTCGTGAGATTTGGCCACGCCATTCGAGATCCCACAGCAGGCTGCGATGTTAGTTCGCCGGTGGCAGACAGGAAAGTTCCTGCAAGGGGTGGTGCGGTGGCGCAGTGCATGTCAACCTAGACGACCTTCCCAAGAATTCGGGATTTCCCCAGGTCAGAGAGGTGATGCTGGTGACCGTGGAGCTGTCGAACGCGGGGTTCCGCACCACGATTGAAAAATTGCGACTGCATAGCTGGCTCTTGGGGCCCGGCCAGCCGACCGAGGTCATCGACTGCTTCCCCGAGGCGAACGGCGACTTCACCCTCATCGTCGACGACCGGGCCGACACCCACATCTCCTCCGCCGACGGCCGGCTCTATCTCGGCTGGTTCCCCGACGGCCGCCCCGGCGCCGAGGGCGAGGGCTGGGTCCTGGCCGTCACCGGCACCGACAAGGTGCCCGGCTACCGTGTCGTCTTCGATCCGCAAACCCCGGCGCGGCTCGTGGCCGCTACCGTTTCCGAGGTGCTCGCCACAGCTCGACGGCTGTAGTGACCACGTCGCCGCCGGGGACAGCGCCTTCCGTCCTCCAGCGGCTTCCCATCGCGGCCCGTTCCCGGAGGCCGCGCGGTGCACATCCGCATCCACCGCAGTGCTTTCCACCCGTGAGGAGAACCGTGGCACCCCAACCCACGCCCGGCGCCGAGATGACCGCCGCCGACCTGATCAAACACCTGTCCGCGGTAGACCCCGCCGCCCGGGTCCGGCTCGCGATCAACCCGTTCTTCCCGATGGCCCACAAGATGGGCGCCGTGACCGTAGACACGGACCAGGACGGGCGACCGATCGTCTATCTCGCCGAGGACGCGGAGGCGGTGCAGTACGGATACCTCCCCAGGCCGGTCGCCGAGGCCCTCACCTGGATACCTCCGGTCGAGCCGCCCGCCCGTGGACGGCGGCTGCGGGCCGTCTCCGACAATGATGCGAGCCGTGAAACCCCCTGACGACAAGGAGCACTTCTGCCCCCGTCCCCTGATTCCTCTTCCTTTCCCGCGTACTGGGTCACCCCGCGCCATCTCGCCGGTGACGACGGTCTCCTTGCCGACCAGGTCGGCTCTCACCTTGCTGCTGCGGGCTGGACCAGCCTCACCCTCGTCCGGGGCCGGCGTGAGCCCGACGAGTCGGACAACGCCCGGCAGGTTCTTCGCAGCACCGTCCTGTACGTCGCTCCGGATGCACTGAGCTGGGCGCAGTGGGTGCTGGCCGACGAGCCCATCCTCCTGGGTGATCAGCCGGTGGCATGGACGGTCTCTGCCCGCGCCACCCCCGACAGCCTTCCCCAGTGGAATGCGTACTTCTCTGCTGGCACCCCGCACGAGGCCGTCACCGACTTCCTGCTCGCCTTGGAGGACCGCCCGGATCCCGCCCACGGGTACGCCGGACCGCAGGCGGTGCTCGACGCGTTGGCGGGCGGCGGCTGGCTCCGCGATGTCGACACCCCCACCGCCATGTCCGACCCGCGGCTGGCTGCCACCATCGCCTTCACGACGTTGCCGGACGAAGGCATCCAGGACGGCGACCCGCTCGTCCTCGACGCCGAGGTGGAAGCGCCGGGATGGCAGGCATGGTGCGAACCGCGGATGGGCGCCGGGCTTCTGTGGGCCGCCATGTTCTCCGCCAGCACGCCGCATGATCTCGTTGCGGCCTTCGCTGGCTCTCTGGCCTCGCCCGCACCGGTGCTGCGCCACACCTTGCCGGAGAGCAGCGAGGGCCAGCTCACCGTGCAACCGACTGTCTGATACGCCGACGGCCGGACCGTTTGGGTCCGGCCGTCGGCCTTTTGCGTCTCGCTACGGACATTGATCGATGTGCGACTCCAGCGGACCGTCGCAGTGCCTACTGACGCCCGACGCCCCGCCCGGCCTCAGCGCTCGTGCGTGAGTCGGGCAGGGAGGTAGGCCAATCGGATGCTTAGTGGGCCGTCGCCTTGGCCAGGGCGGTCTGCCCGTGGACTGTGACTTCCGCCGGACTGCCGGAGACGACCAGGAGCACAGCCCCGTCGCGAATCACGGTCTGCTGGACGACGGTGCGCCGCCCGCCGACGGTGACGGTGAGGACCTGCCCCCACTGCTCGTCACCGAGACGGGGCACCGGCACCGCCTGGGTGCGGACCTCGGCCACGGTGGTGGCGGTGACCAGCTGGTAAGACGGGCAGGCGCCCATCGCGGTCATGATCCGCCCGACTCCTACGGAAAGGTCCTTGGGCGGTGCGGAGTACAGCTCCTCGGTCAGCTGGGTGCCGCCGGGGCCGGCGAACACCCGCTTCCCCTGGTTCGGGAACATCGCGTACGGGTTGTCCACGTCGCTGCCCAACTGCTCCAGTTGGGGGCAGCCCTCGACGGACGCCTCGGACGAAGCCGTGGTTGCGGCGGGGCGGGCGGCGTAGCCGGTGCCGAGATCGTCGGCGGTGAGCAGCCGTGCCGCCAACTGCTCCGACGGCAGCACTTCGTGGTCAACGCCGACAGGTATGGGCGTCTCCGCTTGCGTCCCGGCGGGTGAGCTGTCGGAGGGTGGGGCGGAGCAGCCGGTCAGGGTCCAGAGGGCGAGGCAGGTGCTGGTGAGGATGGCGGAATGGTGCAGGCGCATACGGGTTCCCTGGGTCGGATGCGAGTGGGCTGACCGTGGCCGCTCCTCCGAGCGACAGGGCAGGAATACAGGGGGTCCAGGGGGACGTGAGGCGCCGGATCAGTGGTCGAGGGAGCGTAGGCCCTCCTTGAGCGTGCCGAACTTGCCGTTGCTCGGGCCGCTGTTGCGGTTGTACCAGGCCACGTCCAGGCGCGGCTCCACGGTCTCGTGGCCGGCGCGGCAGCGCAGCCAGATCCGGCCCTGGGTGCACAGGATGACCCAGTCCCGGTACGCCTGGCACTGCGGGCAGGCGCGGACCTCACCCTCGACGACCAGGGGGCGCCGCCACGGCATGAACCGGCCGGCCAGCTCGTCGTCGGTGTCCATCCGGAAGTCCGGCGGCAGGAAGTCGTCCACCACCGGGGCGGCCGGAGCGGGTTCGGGCGCCGGCTGGGCGGGCTCGGGCCACTGCGGCTCCGGGTACGCCAGCCACGGGACGCCCGCCGGCCCCATCTCCCCACGCTCCTGCTTCGCCTTCCTGCGACCGAACACTTGGGCTCCCCTCCCAGAGTTGGCTCCCGCACACGGCGGCGGGTCATGAAGCGTGCCCCACCGCCCCCATCTGCGGCAACTCACGAATTCCTGAAAGCCCGGTCACCTTCGGCGGCGCTGCGGGCCCTTCGCGGCCGGGTTCCCGGCCTTCTGCGGCGCAGGGTCCGACGGGACAGATCCGTCGCCGGGCAGAGGCGTCGCCTGGGCGTCGGCCGGCAGGTCCGCCGCGCGGCGCAGCCGCCACACCAGCACGTCGGACACCGACTCGGCGCTCGCCAGCTCCCGGCGGGCAGCCGCATCGGCCAGCAGGACGGTGGCGTCGTACCCGGCTGCCTCGGCATCGGCCAGGGTCGCCGCCAGCGCCGCCCACCCGGCTTCCGCCAGGACCTGCTCCGCCAGCGCTGACGGAAGTGCTTCCCGGACCCGTAGGACCTGGCGGCGCAGCACCGGAAGAGCCAGCGACCGGCCCCGTACGGCGAGCACGCTCATCGGCTGCGCGGCGGCGGCCCGGTAGGCCGTGCGCAGGTGCTCGGCGGCCAGCTGCGCGGCGGCGGCCTGCTGGGCGTGTGCCTTCTTCCCGTGCCAGTGCGCTGCCACGGTCACCAGGAAGAACACGGCGTCGATCACCATCGCGGTGGTCGCCCCGTCCTCTCCCCGCCCGAGCGCAGGACCGCTGTAGACGAGGTCACGGGCAGCCTGACGAAGAGCCCGGTCGTGCCCGCGTTCGGCCCGCACGTGCGATCGGGAGGCCCGCTCGAAGGCGAAGGCGGCCTCGCGCAGTTCGCGCCGGGTGTGGGCGGCGGACGTCTTCGCGAGCGCGTCCAGGACCTCACCGGCAGCCGCGATGTACGCCGCGGCCACCGCGTCGTCCGCCCCGTCCATGACCAGCACCGCCTGCCACAGCGCCGTACTCGCCCGGCGCCGCGCGGATGCGGGACCCGACGGCACCGTCTGCTCGGCGGCCCGGCTGCCGGTCAGGCGGCCTGACCAACGCTCCCGGATCCGCGGCAGGGAGAGGTCCGGGCCCAGCTTCGAGCCGGGGTAGAAGACCGGTTCCCCTTGGGCGTTGACGTCTCCGGGCAGCGCGACCGTGTACCCCAGGAGGTCACCGGACGGTGCGACGCGGGTGCGCACCATGACGCCGGCGGCGCCCAGGCGGTCGAAGAACTCCTTCTCGCTCTCGGCGCCGGCCACGGCCCGCCGGACGGTCTCGCGCAGTTCCTCGCGGGCGGTGCGCTCGCGGCCCTGGCGGGCGGCCTTGTGGCGTTCGGCGCTGGTGGGACGCTTGGCGGCGGTGCCGTCACCGGGGTTGAGGCGGCGCAGCCCGAGTTCCTGCTCCAGGCGGCGGGCTTCGTCCTGGACGCGGACGGCGTCGAAGTCGAGGTCCGGCCGGTAGCCGTCCTCACGGACCAGGGTGGCCAGGATGTGGATGTGGTCGTCGGCGTGCCGGACGGCGACCCAGCGGCAGCCCGAGCCTTGCTCAGGGTCGTCGATGCCGGCGGCGGCGACCATGCGGCGGGCCACGTCGCCCCACTCCTGGTCGGACAGGATCCGGTCGGTGGGGCCGTTGCGTACTGACAGGTGCCACACGTGCTTCTTCGGGCGCTCGTTCTCGTCGAGCAGGGCCAGGGGCTGGTCGAGGAGCTGCTGCAGCTGCTTGTACGTGGCCTCGGGGTCGCGGCCGGGGTCGGGGGCGGCGTGGTCCCAGGACGCCACCAGGTGCGGGTCGACGTGTTCTTCGGCCTTGCCGGGTCCGTACAGGTAGTACAGAAGGCCGATGGTGCGCTGCCCGCGCTTGTGGATCCTAGGGACCATGACGGTGGGGTGTTCCTAGCGGTGTTCGAGGAGTCGGTCGGTGGCAGCCTGGACCCGGTCGGTGGCCCGGCGCACGGCGGTCAGCACCGCGTCGAGGTTGGCGTCCGCCGGTCGGTCGCCGGAGTTGATGGCCCTGGCCACCTGGTTGAGGTTGTTGCCGACGTGGCCGAGGTGGCGTCGGGCGGCGAACATCTCCGAGATCAGCTCACGTTCGCCGGCGATGGCGCCGGCGGCATGCTCGGGGTCGCGAGCGGCGGCGAGGGCGCTGCGGGCGAGGAACGCGGGCAGGCTCGTGCGGGCTGCTGCGGCAGCTGTGGCGAGGCGATGCTTCTCGTCGTCGTTGAGGCGGACGCTGCACACGTAGCTGCGCTTGTCGGCGGCGGTCTTCGGCGAGCGCTTGCGCGAGGCGTTCTTCGTGGCGCGGCGGTTGCGTCGCGGTGCGGGCTTCTCCTCCGGCTGCGATCCGCCCTCGGTCGCTGCCTGGTGGACCGGTGCCCCCTGGCTCCGGTCCGCTCCCGTCCCTCCTGGGGCGGGTTTGGCCAAGACGCTCTTCCCCGACGGGGAAGAGCGTCTTGGCCGATAACTTGCTCCTCCTGGGAGCGAGTTGGTGTCGGAGGAACGGCCGTCATGGCCGGGCGATTCGGTCGGTCCGTCGGGCCGGTTCTGCTCCGCCGCCGGCGGGTTCTCGGCTGTGGTCATGTGCGATTTGGCCCCTTTCGGAAGGTCAGGTGCGGGAACGGGGCGGCGGCCCGGGCGCTGCTCCGGGCCGCCGTACGGGCAGGGGGTAGCTCACGTGCACAGGGGGCAGCGCGAGTAATGGCGGGCGAGGGCCCTGGCCATGTTCTGCTTCACCGCCAGGGCGTGACGCGTGCTCGACTTCGAGGCGTTGCTGCCCGCGTGAAGGGCGGCATGGCCGCGCAGGAAGGCGATGTCGCGTTCGTATCCGGCCTTCAAGTCGGTGAATCGGTCGCACGTCTTCATCAGCGGGTGGCTCCTTCGGAGGATGTGGTGGAGGCGGTGGCGGCACGAAGCGAGGTCAAGACGGGACCGATGTGCTCGTTGCCGAGGGGGATTCCGCGGGCACGCATGATGCTCCGCAGCTGCGCCCTGGTGATCTGCTCGTTCCCCTCGGCCGCCAGGACCGCGGGGACGTCTGGGAGGACGAGTTCGACGACCTCGGCCTCGGACAGGCGACGCGGTCCGGTCCGGCGGTCCGACCGTCCGGTGTGCACCCTGGCTCGGACGGTCCCGGGGCGGACCGGTCCGGTCCTGCTCCGATTCGGTCCGGGTTTCGGTCCGGGGTGGGGCGGTCCGGTGGGGGTGTCGGTCCGGTCCGGGTTGGGGCCGGTCTGGGTTTCCGTACGGTCCGGGTGTCCGGCGGTCCGGCTTGGGTCCGGGTTCGGTCCGGGTTTCGGTCCGGGGTGGGGCGGTCCGGTGGGGGTGTCGGTCCGGTCCGGGTTGGGGCCGGTCTGGGTTTCCGTGCGGTCCGGGTGTCCGGCGGTCCCGCTCGGTCCCGACTCGGTCCGGGTTTCGGTCTGGCTGTTCCGGACCGGCCTGGCGACGCGCTGCTGGATCTGCCTCATCAGGACTCCGAAGGCGAGCATGGCCCCGGTCGGTGGGACCGCCGCGACCAGGTAGTCCAGGAGCGGGACCGGGCCGCTTGTGGTGCCGTTCACGCCGGCCACGTTCAGGGCGATCGATCCGAGTGACCCGACGGCCGTCAGTCCGACCGCCCACCAGTCCGTCACCCGGCGAAGTCCGGCCCGCAGCATCAGGAGTTCGCCAGCCACGATGAACATGTCCAGCGTGGCGGGCCAGGCCCACTGCCTGATGGGCGAGCGGTCAAGGCCGTGTCGCCCTGCGACTTCGGCGAGGTGGGCGTAGGAGAGCCAGAATCCGGCGCCGGTCAGGACGATGATCACTGACCCGGCAGCGATCAGGGCGTATCGGTCGGCGGTCTCCTCGGTCAAGGGCTCCCTTTCTCCGAACTCGCTGGGGGGTGTGGTGTGCGTCCGCCGGTGGTGGGGTGGGCGGGAGGTAGCGTCGGGCAGTTCAGGCCGCCTTCTTCAGAGCGTCGATCAGTTCGTGCGTCTGGGCCTGGCGGGGCACCTGGCAGAACGTTTCCTCGGGGTCGGTCTCGCTGCTGGCCTCCTCGCCCTGGTCCGGGGCGCCGGCTTCTTCGCTGTCCGCGGCCGGGACCTTCCAGTACCGGTCGCGGTCGGCCACCGCGTGGCGGGCCTCGCGCAGGAGGTCGCGGGCGTGGTCGAGGTCGACCGCAAGGGCGTAGGCCAGCCGCGACGCGCTCCATCCACGCACGTGGGCGGCTCGGGCGACGGCATCGCGTTCAGCGGCGGAGAGATGGACATCCCGGCCCATGAGGGCGGCGCGGACCCGCTGGTAGTCGAGCCGCTTGGCGACCTTGGCACGCCAGGGCTTCCGTTCCGCCTCGGTCAGCCCGCCCCACAGGCCCCACCGGATGTCGTTGTCCAGGGCGTGGCTGAAGCAAGCCTGCCGTACGGGGCAAGCGCCGCACAGGGTCTTGGCCTCGGCGATGGCGGTGTGGGCCCGCGGCGCTGGGAAGAACAGCCGGTCAGCTTCGGCAGGGTCGAGGTCGCGGCAGTTCTTTTGGTCGTGCCACGAGATGTCGGCGATGCCGCGCAGGTCGGGGACGGGCTGGGTGTTGGTGGTGATGTGGCGCATGGGATGGGTCTCCAGGGCATGCCGGGCTGCGGCGAGCGGGTGCGGCACGCGGCGGTGGGTGCCGGCGGACCGGCTCGCGGGCCGGGCGGTGGAAGGTGTGGGGGCGCGGCGGGTCAGGCGGCGCGGAAGCGGCGGTCGGGTCCGTCGAGGTAGACCGGGGTACACATGCCTGACAGGCGGCTCAGCACGCGGTCGCCGACCTTGTCCCGCAGCACCGGCTGGCCCGCGGCCATCCCGGGCATGCGGACCGGCGGCAGGTTCGAGGTGACGATCGTCGGCAGCTGGTTCTGCGCACGCCAGTTCAGCAGGCGGAAGGTGATCTCCTCGTTCCACTCGCTGCTCTTGGCGGCGCCGAGGTCGTCCAGAAGCAGCAGCGGGATCCGCACGATCCGCCTCATCAGGTACTCCGGATCCGCGCCCCCGCGGGACCGCATCTCGCCGTAGAGGTCGGCGGCGGTCGTGGCGTGCCAGCGCACCCCGCACCCCGCGGCGGTCAGGGCGCGGATCGCGGCGTACGCCTGGTGCGTCTTGCCGGCGCCGGTCGAGCCCCACAGCAGCAGGCTCCGGCCGTGGGTGATCTCCCGCTGCCCGGCCGTCCCGAAGTGCGGGATCAGCGGGCTCGCCGCGTGGCCGACGGCGCTGCCGGCGATGGTGCGGACCCACTCGGCCACGGCGGGGTGCTCAACCTGGGCCTCGCGGTAGTCGCGCGGGATGCGCAGCTGAGCGGCCTCCAGGGCGGGGATCGCTTCCGGGGTGTCCGCGACGGGGGCGGCGGGGTCGATGCCGCGCTCGGCGAGCTTGCGCCGCATCCAGGCCATCGCAGCGTTGTCAGCGGTGGCCTGGGGGTCGGCGAGGCTGGTGCGGTTCACAGGGCGACTCCGAAGGTGCCGGTCGGCTCGGTGGGATTGAAGTACGGCGTGTACGCGGGGGAGGCGCTGGCCCAGAGCCCCGCGCCGGAGGCGGAGGACGGGCTCGAGCTCGACGACTGCGCAGGCCCGGCGTTGAGGAGCTCGTTGACCAGGCTCGGCAGGACGCTGGGGTTCAGCCCCTTGGCGCGCAGCCGCTCCAGCGCCGGCCTCAGGACGTCGGGGCCGTAGCCCTCGTCCAGCAGCGAGCGGATCTCTCTGCCCAGGTGCCCGAGGACCTTCTTCGGCGGACGCCCTCCGGGGCAGCCGCGCAGGTACTCGGCCATCAAGACCTTCGCCGACCACTCGCTTGCCTCGGCCGCCTCCAGCACTGTCTCCGAGGCGGAGCCGAGCGTGGGCGCCTCGCGCCCCCTACGGGAAGATCCAGGATCCAAGATCCTAGATCCAGACCGTGAACCCTCAGTGAATGTGGCGCCCGTCACGCCGTCCGCTTGGGTTGCATCGCCCTGACCTGCGGATTCCCTTGCAGGGCTCGCGAGGGGCGGGCGCGGGGGCGTTGTGGCGACGATCTCACCCTCCCGGGCGAGGGTGGCGCGCATCACAGTGGGCATGGATGCGGGCGAACCGGACAGAACGGTTCGCGTGAGTGCTCCGTGAGCGGTCGCGGAGTCGCCTCCGTCGGCGGCGCCGACGGGCGCCTCGTGGGCCCCAGGGGCCGATTGCCGGGGGCCGGCCGCCGCATGGGGCTGGGTGTGGCACTGGGGGCGGTCGCACTCGCCGCACGCCTTCGCCGCCTCGTGGGCCGGGCAGCGGGGCAGCCGGGATTCCGAAGCGCGGTTGATCTTCTGGTGCCGGTCCCAGGTCACGATGTGCAGCCAGGACTTGCCGTCGCAGCCGGTGTACCGGCACACCAGGCCAGCCGCGGCCAGCTGCTCCAGGTCGTGGGCGACATGGGCGGGGGTGTGCTCCGGGCGCAGCGCCCACAGCCGCCCGGCGATGATGGCCGGGTGGTCACGGAACCGACCGGAGTCATCAGCCTGGGTCAGCAGTCCGAAGAAGGTGAGCACCGCGGTGACGGTGACGGAGGCAAGATCCTCGGATTCGAAAGCCTCGGGCTTGATGGTGCGAATGCGTGCCATCAGACCTCACCCCCGCGCCAGAGGCCCGAAAGGGGCGGGTGAGCGGTGTCCGCTGCACAGTCCGCGGCGGCGGCCCGAGGATCCGGCCTTTCGCGCAGGGGCGTGCCCATGCAAAACTCTCCCTGAGTGATGCCGCAGCCGGTGTGCCCCGTAGGAAGGGCCGGCGCGGTGATGACGGGTCTCTCCGGCCGTTGCCTCGGCTGGAGATGAGACTCTTCGCGTCCGGCGCCCGGGAGTTGCCTTCTCCCGGGCGCCGACTGAATTTACGGACTAGCCGCTCGGTGCGTCCTGCATGCGTTCCCATCGCCGGTCACCGGGCTGCCTCCCGGTGGGGGACGACGAACATACGCAGACGCCCGCACAAGATCCAGACCTGGCTCTACAAGCCGTGAAAGGTTGTACGTGCCAAGCAATTCGTCGATGCATCAGGGCGTGCAGGCGTGAGCCGTTGTGCGGCAGCGCCGCCCAGGCGTGCTCCGGGCGCGCCAAAAAGTATCTTCAAAAGAGCCCCCACGTTCATGAACCGGCAGGCTGTCGCTCTGTACCGGCTGGTCAGGTTTGGATTTAAGCCCGCAGGCAAAGGCTTCGTCAACGCCATCTCGGGAGCGAATCCACGCGCGTAGATGGATGTGTGGGATGCGTGGAGGTTGCATGGAGGGCTCTGGTAACGCCCCGTATTTTCAAGGGGTTTGGATGGTCGGAGCCGGCTTGCTGGGGTGATCGTCTGCGGCGTGAATGATCATCCATCTCCTTGCAAGAAAAACCGGCAAGGATTTGCCGCTTTCCTGATCATGGAAAACCGCAGGTGAGGGAATGTCCAGATTCGTCATGGAAGACGGTCGGGTGGCGACGGGCATGGTTGCGTGTTTAACCAACCGCCCTGTGGTTGAGACCACAAATTACTGGTCGGTACTACTTAGGCGTATCGTCTTTATGGGAGATGCCAGGCCGGGGGGCCAGCATTCACGCTGCCCCCCGTTTTTCATGCCCTCAGGCAGGTGCCTCCCGTGTAAGACACGGAGACAAGGAAGAGCCTCATGGTTGCTCAGGGGATAGTCCCCTTCGGCGATGACCGCGCCGAGAACAAGGGCGCACACGGCGGAGAAATCGCCGGTCAGTTCATGGGGTTCGGTGGCTGGCTGAAGAGATGGCGCCAGGCCGCGGGGATCACTCAGTCCCCGGTGGCCAAGGCACTCGGCATGGGGGTCCGGACCTACCGCAACGTGGAGAAGGGTGCCGTCCCGCCCCGGTTCACCAAGCCCCAGTGCGAGGCGCTCGCGGACCTGCTCGGACTCGACAAGAGCGAGCGCCACGCCCTGCTCCTCTACAACATCGGCACCACGCTCGACGGTGACCCGCAGATCGATGCCAGTCCGGAGCTGCGCCGGGCACTTCGCCTGCTGATCGACAGGCAGATGCCCTCGCCCACGTACCTGACCGACCGCAACTGGAACATCCTCGCGTACAACGCGGCGATGGCCGAGTGGTGGCCCTGGGTCATGGAGCCGCGCGCTAACCTGATGCGCTGGGCCCTGACGAACCCCGAGGCGCGCACCCAGTACCACGAATGGGAGATGCACGCCGCGGCCTACGTCCGGCTGCTGAAGTTCGCCCAGGCCACCCACAAGGACAACGCCGAGCTCGTCGACCTAATCGCAGAGGTTCGCCAGAACCCGGACGTCGAGCGGATCTGGCGTACCGAGGCCGATCTGGAAGCCGACCGGGACGGCCACGTCTTCCGGATGATCATCCCTGCCCTGGGTTGGGAGACCGTCGAAGTCGTCTCCCACGTCCTGTACCCGGCGTCTATGCCCCACTGCCGATTCGTAGTGATCACCTGGGTCGAGACCGAGTCCTCGGATGACGAGACCGACGCCCTGGGAGGCAAGCGCAACGCCTGGGCCCATGCTGAGCCTGGCACGCCCGCTCCACAGCCATCGGCCCAGGCCGAAGCAGATGCCGCCCGCCGCCGTGCCGCCCGCGCGCTCACCGCCCGCCTGGTCGTCGACAGCGCCAACGAAGCCGCAGCGCTCGCCGGCCCTGACGGCGTCCCGCTTCCCGCACTCAGTGCGCTGGCCGGTCCGGAGTGCCAGCTCACCCTGTCGCCCGAGAACCACTTCGTGGTGTGGGCCATCCGGGAAGCACCTGGAGAGTGGGGCATCACGCAGCTGGGGGCCGGAGCCGTCATCGACCGCATCCACCAGCCGATCGTCGACCCCCAGGCCCGAGCGGAGCTGAAGCTGCTCCTGCGTGCCTCGCTGCCGAACTCCGTCCAAGCGGCGTTCAGCCGACTCAGCGAGCAGCTGCCCCAGGCGGACCTCCGGGCCACCCTCCTTCGCGAGATTTTCAACGACCTCCAAGCGGGCGAGGAGCCGTCCCCCTAGCTGGTGTGGCTAGCTCGTTGACCAAAGCAAGTCACTTACTGTCACGACTGGTGCTGCCTCCGTCTGGGCGCTGGGAGGGCGGGGCCTGGTCGTCCGGACGTAATGGAACGTCCGGACGGCCGATCCCCGCAGCCCGTGGGCCTTCGGTACGGAGGGTGCGCCAGCCCCTCCTCGGATCGGCCGGGTGCCTCGATGGTGCGGCAGATCCCACAACCTTCCGGAGCCGCTGTGTCTCGACACATCTACGACTGCCCCGTTCGCTGGTCGGACCTCGACGCGAACGGACATCTCAACAGCTCCCGCTACGGCGTCCTCTTGGAAGAGACCCGCATGCGCATGTTCAGCATGCTGGTCCCTCAGGATCCCGCCGAGCGCCTCTCCCGCAACTTCCTCCTGCGCGAGCAGACCATCCGATACCAGCACCCGCTGGACACCTGGGAGACCCCGGTCCGGATCGAAGCCTGGGTGACCGACGTCCGGCGCGTCTCCCTCACCTTCCACTTCGAGGTCAAGGACGACCAGCACGTCTACGCCACCGCGACCTCCGTCGTGGCCGGCTACGACTCCATCCGGGGTGGCATCCGCCGCTTCGAGCAGAACGAGCTCGACGTGTTCAACAGCTACGCCGACACGACCCAGGCCGGTGACAACTGACCGGCACGGCCAGACCGTGAATCGATCTTCTTGGCGTCAGCGGGCGGGAACCAGAACCTGACCAAACACTACTGGGGCCACCCCTGCGTCCTGCTACGAAGCAGCGCATGTGCCATGGAGAGGTCCTCCGGAGTGTCGACCGCTAGACCATCGTCCGTTACAGGGACCATCCGTACGCCGTGGCCGTGTTCGACGAGGCGCAGCATCTCCACGCTTTCGGCTCGCTCCAACGGGCCCTGGGGGAGCTGCTGGAACAAGCTGAGGGCCGTTCTTGTGAAGCCGTAGAGCCCGAGCTGCCGCAGGTACCTCGGACGGTCACCGCGCGGGTAGGGGATCGGTTGGCGGGAGAACATGAGGGCGTTGCCCTCGGCGCCGACGGCGACCTTGACGACATTGTGGTTCAGCACCGTGCCGGCGTCGTCCAGCTCCGTGTACGCGTTCACTGCGAGCGTCCCAGGCGGCAGGTGTGTGAGGGCCTCGGAGACAGCGTCGATTGCTGTGGGGGAGACGAACGGCTCGTCGCCCTGGACGTTGATGTAGGCGTCGGCAGGCAGGCGTTCCGCGCACTCCGCGACGCGGTCGGTACCAGTGAGGTGGTTCGCGGTGCGCACGCAGTCGATCCCCAGTTCGTGGCACACCTCCTCGATGCGCTTGTCATCGGTTGCGACCACCGCGCTGTGAAGGCGTCTCGCCTCTACGCAGCGCTGGTGAACGTGCCACAGCAGCGGCTTGTTCCCGAGCTGCGCCAGGGGCTTTCCCGGGAACCGGGTGGATCCCCAGCGGCACGGGATGACGGCTATGTGGCGGCGGGGTGCGGCGCTCGGTGTCGGCGAGGATGTGCTGGAGGATGGAGGCACGTGGTCACCTGTCGAAGTGGTTGAACCAGACCCTGGCGATGGCCTGGCGGTCAGGCGTCGGCATCTCGTGTATGCCGGCGTGGAAGTGGCCGCGGCTGAGGGCCGCGGTGGCGGCGAGAATCTCGGCCTGAACGAGGTGGATGTAGGTGCCTACTGCCGCGCCGTGCACGAAGTTGACGGCGCCACCGTCGGCCAGGACGTAGAAGTAGTGGCCCGTGATTTCGTACCGCGTCAGATGCTCGCCGACCGGGGTGCGCTGGTAGTGCCCACGGAGGCTGCCGAGTTCGAGTTCGTCCTCCGAGGACGTCACCGAGGCGAGGTACGCCCCGTTGCGCAGCGCTGAGAAGTCACCTTGGCGGAGGGCTAGGTTGCCGGTGGCGCAGAGGACGAGTTCCGCGTCCTGGAGTGCGGCGGCAGTCGACGTGCTCGTGCGGAAGCCCTGGGAATGCGCCTGCACTCTCCTGATCGGATCGGTGTCGTACACCGTGACACGGGCGTCCTGCGCACGTAGCGTCTGAGCGATGGCCCGGCCGACCTTGCCGAACCCGATCACACAGGCGTTGCGGCTGGTCAGAACGTCGCCACGGGCGCGTACGAGGGCGTCGGTCGAGAAGACGATGGATCGGCCTACGAGGTGGTCCTCGCAGTCCTTGAGCGGGGAGCGGGCGACCGAGACGACGGGGCAAGGGAGGTGGTCGAGTGCGGCGTACCTCTGGTGTCCGTTCTCTGTGTCCTCGACGACACCGAGGATGCGGCCGGAGAACTTCTCCACCAGGGTGTCAAGGCATGGTGCGAAGTAGCCCCCGATGTCCACCAGTAGTACGTTCCTGCCGCCGACAGTGTCCTCCAGGTACTCCAACGCCCCGGTCGGGTCGGTGAACAGCTCTCGGCTCAGGTCATGGACCGTGAAGGCACATCGGACGTCCTTCAGGGTCGGCTGGTCGATGGACCTTGGCTTGGGCAGGACAGCGCCGACCGTGGAGATCGCCGCCATCGCGCGGAGGAACGCCGGCCGCTCAGAGAGCAGGTGCGTGATGACCAGAGTGGTGACGTTCTCTGCGGCGGGGAAGCGTGCCGTGACCTGCCGGAAGAAGGCGTCCAGGCGCGCCTTCTCAGGACTCTCCACTGCGACGCCTCCTGGTCCTGCCCGTCATGCCGCGCGGCCGTATGCGGGGGACTCGGCGGCCAGGGCCTGCATGTGGGCCCGCATGCCGTTGTGAATGTCGACCTGGGGCTGCCAGCCCAGGACCTCATGGGCGCGGCCGGGGTTGGCGCGGGTGGTGAGGACGTCGCCGCTGCGCGGGTTCTCCTGGTGAACTTGGACCTCGCGCCCGGCAAGGCTGTTCGCGATGTTGATCACGTCGAGCAGGGAGGCGCTCGAACCGCCTCCCACGTTGATCACTCCACTGGCCGTCGGGAGGGTGCCCGCGGCGATGGTGGCGGCCACCGCGTCGTCGATGTACGTGAAGTCCCGCCGCTGGTGGCCGTCCCCGTACAAGCGCAGCGGTTGGCCGGTCAGGGCGGCCGTGAGAGCGCGGTGCGTGAACATGTCGGGGCGCTGCCGGGGGCCGTACACGGTGAAGTACCGCAGGGCGACGACGCTGGTGGGGGAGTGAGCCTGGGCGGCGTGCGCGAGGCAGAGCTGCTCCTCGGCGAGCTTCGTTACCGCGTACGGGGATGTCGGCTGGGGCCGGTCGGTCTCCACGCTCGCACCGCCGTCGGTGGAGCCGTAGACGCTGGAAGAGGAGGCCGCCACGAGCCGGGGAACGCCCATTCGGGTGACGGCGTCCATGACGCGGTGGGTCGCGAGGACGTTGGAGGCGACGTACTCGCCGAACCTCGGTCCCCATGAGGGACGCACCCCGGGGATCCCCGCCAGGTGGAATATCGCGTTCGCGTCGACGAGAAGCGGATCGATCGCGCAACTGAGGAGGTCGGCGGTGACGTGCATGTACCCCGGAAGCCCCCGCAGGACGGAGAGGTTGGCTGCGGCCGTGCGGTCGGTGGCCGGGTCGCGCCGATCGACGCCGATGACGACGGCGCCGGCCTGGACGAGGGCGTGCGCGAGGTGGGAGCCGATGAAGCCGGCGGCGCCGGTCACCACAGCCCGACGGGGGACAGCGGCGCTCGGGTGGGACAGGTGCTGTGACACGGGGTACTCCAGGAATCCAGGGACGGGGCGGCCTAGGTAAGGCGGGCCAGAACCGTCCGGCCGTGGGTGCTGAGGGAGAGATCGTTCTGCTCATGTCCGCGGACGAGGGAGGTGACGGCCTCGATCGCTCCGAAGGACTCGAGTAGCCGCTGTTCGGTCTCGTTCAGCGGCTTTCCGTATCCGGTGAAGAACGCCGTCCGCAGGTGGGGTGCCGCCTGCCAGCGGCGGAACTCGAGCCGGGCGAAGTCGCGGATGCGGGCGTCGCGGCGCATGTGCTCGAAGTCGCACAGTCCGAAGGCGTCGCCGAGGAGCCAGTTCCGCGGCTGATAGTCGAGGTGGCACACGGCGCTGTCCATGAGCGTGTTCGCCAGGACATCCGCGTTGTGGCTCAGTCGCTCGCGTTCGAGCGTGGAGATGAGGCCTGCCCGGTCCGCGCGAGCGGTCCAGTAACCCAGCCGCTGGGCGAGGTCCGTGCCGACAGCACCCGAGCGCGGTACAGAAGTGGCGTGGTGCAGCTTGCCCAGCACCCGCCCGGCCTCGTAGTGGGCACGCTCCTCATCAGGCGATCCTGGTGCGACGGTATCCGCCCGTACGCCGGGGACAGCGGTGAGGAGCAGGGTGCACGTTCTGTCCTGGCGGCCCACCACGTGGGGCACGTGGCCGGTCAGCTGGGATCCCCAGGTGAGATAGGCGTGCAGCTCCCGGACGTACCGGTCGCGTTCGCTGTGCTGCTTGGCGAAGAACGCGTTGCCGTCGGCGTCGACCAGATGCAGGACGCGGTGCGGGAGCGCCGGCTCGTGCACGATCCGGACCGCCCCGAGCGCGCCCCGGGCCAAGTTCAGGCGCGGGTCGTCGAACTGCGTGATCACGCGGCCGCCTCCCGCGCTAAGGCGGCGAGGTGCTCGGTGTCGTTGTGGCGGTCGAGCATCCACCGCCTCTGTCCGAGCCGGTTGAGGTGGTGCTGCCAGCGGGTGATGGACCCGTGGGAGACCGTGAATCCGGCTGGAGAACCGAGAGGGATTCCCAGGAGCAGGGTGTGCGCGACGATCACTGTCTCGCCGTGCGCGGCAACCAGGACGCGCTCGCCCTCATGCTGTTCGATGAATCCCTGCAGGAAGCGGCTGGCCCGCTCCAGGTAGCCGTTCCACGTGTCGGATCCAGCAGCCCAGGGCCTGTCCGGGTGGGCATGCGGCCCACCGTCGGCAGCGTCCTTCACCTCGGTCCAGGGCATGCCGTCAGCGGCCGCGTGGGCCGGGCCGTCGAGACGATCGTCGGCGGACACGGGGATGCGAAGGGCCTGGCTGATGATCTCCCCGGTCTGGCGCAGGCGGATGCGAGGGCCGGCGTAAAGCGCGTCGAACGGCTTGTCGCAGTGCTCGGCGGCAAGGCGGAGCGCGACTCGCTCGACCTGCGCGTATCCGCGGTTGGTCAGTCCGGTGCAGGTGCGCGGGCCTCCCACCAGGCCGTCGAGGTTGCACTGGGCCTCGCCGTGGCGGATGAAGACGAGTTCGGTGGTGATCATGTGGAACCTCGGAGGAAGAGTCGGGGCCAGGCGTAGCGGTAGCCGTTGCGCCCGATGTAAGGAGCGGTCAATACGGAGTGCAGGGCGAGGAAGTCGTCCAGTCGCTCGCGGTCCGTGGTGCCGAGCCGGGGGGCGTGGCGTTCGGCGGCCTCGTTGTAGGTGCGCAGGGCGGCGTCGATGGCTGGGGCCGGGAGGGGCCCGTACGTCAGGCTCAGCGTCACGATCAGCTTCGCCAGGTCGTAGCCCATCGGGGCGAGCGTGAGGTCGTCGGTGTCGACTGTGTAGACGCCGCCGGCGTCGGTGACGATGAAGTTCCGGGGATTGCTGTCCTTGTAGAAGGCAGTTGGCCCCTCGGCGGTCTTCTCCAGCAGCCCGAGCATCGTCTGGAGGGCGGCCGGGTCCGGCAGGTAGCCCTGCTCGAATCTTCTCCGCAGGGCCGTCTGGCGGGGACCGATGTAGTCGTCGAACGCGATGCCATCGCGGAATCGGTGTGGGGTGTTCAGCGCGGCCGGTCGGAGGTCGCTGGTCCAGGCGGCTCCATGGGCGTCGCCCAGCAGCGCGGCGAGGGACGGCAGGTCCTCGGGCCGGGCCGGGCGCCCGTCGATCCGCTCGTACGTCAGGCTGGTCGGCCCGACCACCGACAAAGCCGGCAGGCGCAACGGCCGTGCGTGCTCGGAGAGCCAAGCGTGGTGGCGGGCTGCTGAGGCCACCGAGCCAGGCGTCTCGTAGTGCTTGGTGAAGTAGCGGATCCTCACTGCTGTCCTCCCCGCGCCTGGGCCACCACGAAGGTCACGAGGGACTTGGTGGTGAGAGGCCGGTCCGGCAGAACCTCGTGCAGGGTCGCCGCGAGGGCGCCCGCATTGCCGTACAGGCCGGGGGCCAGGCTGTACTTCGGGTTGGTGGCCAGGTACTCGGCCAGGTGGTCATGGCCGTCGAAGGTGAAGCTGTGTTCCTCGTGCTCCACGACGAGCACATCGAGCGACACAGCGGCGACGTCGGCGAGGTTGCCGCTGTGCACCGAGATGTACAGGCTTTCGTGCTGCTCGGCTCGCCGGTCGAGGCCGGCGGCAGCGACCAGCTGGTCCATCTCTCGGTAGCTGTCGAGCCCCTTCGTGACGAGCACGGCCAGACCGCCGGGAGCAAGAGCCCGGTCGATCTCCGCCACAACCGCCTGCGGGCGCGGTGAGTGGTACAGGCAGAACGCGGCGACGACGATGTCGCACGACCCGGCCGGCACGGGGAGGCGGTGGAAGTCCCCCTGCATAAAGCTCACCGGGAGGCCGGGCAGCCGCTGGGCGCGCTGGCGGGCGTGCTCGATCAGGGCCGGCGCAGCGTCGAGGCCGACGACGCGCCGGGGCCCGAGTTCCTGGGCGAAGGCCAGGCTGCTCGTGCCGCGACCGCAGCCCAGGTCCAGTACCAGGCCGAGACTGTCCGGTCGCTCGTGGTGGTTGCGCACCAACCCGACGATCGTGTCCGGTACGGGCCCCCCGACGGTCTTCGCCCGCATCAGGGCGTTGGACCGGCCGGCCAGTCGAGAGGCGTGCCCGTACAAATCCGTTTGCCGCCCGGGGTCCAGGAAGGGGTTGGTGCCGCTCATGCCGCGCCCTCCACTCGGGGGCGTGGAGTGCTCAGCGCTGCTCGGCGGCGACCTTCCGCAGCCAGCGGCGTGTCTGCCGCCGGTTGGACAGCAGCACCACGTCGGCACGGCCCGAGGCGAACTCCCCGATCTTGGCCATCACGCGCGGGCGCATCTTGCGGCGGTACGTCGCCACGTACTTGATCACACCCCAGTGGATGCGGTTGTGCACGCCGTTGCCCTTGTGCCCGGCCCCGTGCCGGATCTGCCGGGAGAGGATCCCGTACAGCGCGGCCATGGTCGAGACGTCCATCAGGACCACCGTGTCGCAGGCTTCGAGCCGGATCTGCAGCGTCGAGTTGTAGTTCCCGTCGATCACCCACCTCGGCTGCGAGACGAGCTCCCGCTGCAGGGCAGTGAACTTCTCCGAGGGCAACTCGTTCCACTCGTCGTCGTAGTACGCGGCGTCCAGGTGGGTGACCGGGGCGTCGAGAATCCTGGCCAGCTCGCGTGCCAGGTACGACTTGCCGCTGCCCCCGCAGCCGACGATGGCGACCTTCTTCATGGTGCTCCAGCGTAGAGGTGCGCGGGTGCTCGGTCGCACCCGCCGATCGAACTGGTTCGGCGATTCCAGACGCGATGGCCCGGGAGGTCAGCTGCATCATGCCGCTCCCCGTTGCACCGAGACGGGGCCGGCGGTCGTGGCCAGGACAGCTTCCAACACGTCGGCCTGCCGACTCAGGCGGAACAGGTTCAGGCGGTCCAGGCAAGCCGCGACCAGGTCCGCGTGCTGCTGGGTGCCGGCGATTCGCTGGAAGTGGTTCAGCCGCTCGATCACCTCGCTACCGGAGCTGACGATCAGCTCCTCGGGCACGAAGCGGTCGGCGTGAAGGATGTCGGCAGGGGCGAGCGGGAGGCAGCCGGCGAGCACGGCCTCGAAGATCCGCTGCGTCATCTGCCCCACGGCGGCGTACCGCTCCGGCAGCATGAGCACCGTCGCCAGGGACCTGCCGTACACCGCGTGGACCGCCTCGAACGGGAGCCTGCCGAGGAATCGGACGTGGGGCCAGCGGCTGTTCTTGGTCCACTTGCCCCCGACCAGGTGGTCGACCCGGGCGGCGGCCGGCGCGAAGAAGCGGTCGAAGTGCTCATCGCGGTCGTACTGGTTGCCGACGTACCCGAGGACGAGGTCCCGGGGCTTCTGGGCGAGGGCGACCGGATCCGCCGAGGCGAGGAGCTGGTCGTCGACCGGGAAGAGCAGGCGGTGTGCGCCCGGTGTCGGTTCGAGAGCGGCCTCGCACACGCTGGTCTGACGGGCGCGCCGCAAGACGCTGTCCAGCGGGAGCTGGCGGTCCTTGTCCCAGAGCACGGTGGGCGTCTTCTTGCGCACGGTGTAGCGGTTGACCAGTTCGGTCTGGCGGTGCAGGTCGCAGGTGTGCCCCTCAGTGCCGCACGGGGTGGTGTTGCGCCCGTTAATCGCCCAGCGCCACTCGAGGAACAGGACATCGATGTCCGGGCTGCCACCGTGGAATGTGTAGGCGTTGCCCAGGTCATCGCCAGCCTCGATCAGGTCGCGGTTGGCCTGCAGGAAGACGATCTCGTGGCCGCGGGCGAGCAGAGCGTCGATCAGTGGGCGGCGGTGGCTGCGTCCCCCGTCCGGAGTGTCGGTGATCCCGTTGCCGAGGAAACCCCAGAAGCTGTATCCGATCCTCACTTGGTGATCCACCGGCCTTCCAGCAGCAGGGCATCCAGCCCGGAGTTGACCAGGCAGTCCAGCGCCATCTCCGGTGTCCCGCAGATCGGCTTGCCCTTGACGTTGAGCGAGGTGTTGATCAGCACGGGCACCCCGGTGCGGCGGGCGAAGGCGCTCAGCACGTCGTGCATGAACGCGTTCTGCGACCGGGCGACGGTCTGGAGCCGGGATGTTCCGTTTGCGTGCACGATGGCCGGCACACGTTCGCGCGCCTTGTCGGTCACGCCGGACGCCATCGACATGTACGGGGCCTCCTGACCGAGGGTGAAGAACTCCCCGGCACGTTCGGCCAGGACCATGGGAGCGAAGGGGCGGAACGGCTCCCGGAACTTCACGGTGGCGTTCAACCGCTCGACGACCCCGGGCTCCAGGGGGGAGGCGAGGATCGAACGGTTCCCCAGGGCGCGGGGGCCCGCCTCGACCTGGCCCTGGAAGAGGCCGACGATCATTCCGTGGGCGAGCTGGTCGGCGAGGAACTCTGCAGTCTCGACGCCCAGCGTCTTCTGTTGGAGATCGGGCCACGGCGTGAGGTCGAGGGCCTGGTTCTGGAACGACGGCCCGAGGTAGCAGGCCCGGGCGACGCCGGACACGGGCCGCTGGCTGCGGCTGCCGGTGTGCACGGCGATGGCGGCTCCGATCGCGGTGCCGGCGTCGCCCGGGGCGGGCGGGACGAACACCTCGTCGAAGATGCCCTCCTCAATGATCCGGCCGATGCCCACGCAGTTCGTGGCGACTCCACCGCCGACACACAGACGGCGCGATCCGCTGATCATTCCCGCCCGGCGGGCCAGGTGCACCATCACCTGCTCGGTGCGCGCCTGAAGGGCTGCGGCCAGATCCCGGTGGACGTTCTGAAGCGGCTCGCTCGGGTGACGCTCGGGGCACGTCTCGGTGACGAAACGCCGGGAAGTCCGCGGGTAGCCCGAGGTCAGTACGCGTGGCGGGAAGTATCCGGGGTCCACCACGAACCCCGTCGGCGTGGTGCGCACAGCCCGGGCGAACAGGTGCCGGAACCGATCCGGGTCGCCAAGGGCGGCGAGTGCCATCACGGTGCCCTCCTCGTCACCGCGACGCCACCCGAGGTGCTCCGTGACCGCGCCGTACACGTAGCCCAGCGAGGCGGGGTCGTTGATCGCCTGAAGGGTGCGGACGGAGGGGCGGAGCGCGTCGTGCCCGCGGGCGATTGTCGTGGTCTGCCGCTCGCCAAGGCTGTCGACGACGAGCACGGCAGACTCGTTCCACCCAGAAGCGGCGAACGCCGCAAGCTGGTGGGCCCGGTGGTGCAGGACAGGGAGGACGCGGGCGGAGGGGAACCGCCGGCCGAGCGCGCGCGTGCGCAGTTGGGTTCGCAGTGCCACCTTGGCGAAGCCGCGAGCCCTCGGCAGCGCCCGGTCGCGCGTCGCCGGCGACAACGCCAGGCGAAGGGCCGCCGACGACTCGGCGAGGTAGTGGGCGGGCTGGAAGTTGTAGGCCACTGCGTCGATGTCCGCGGCGGTGAGCCCGGCCTCTCCCAGCAGCCAGTCGACAGCGTGGTGGGGATAGTCCTTGGTGTGCTTCTGCTGAGAGAGCCGCTCCTCCTCGACGAAGCCGATCAGCTCCCCGTCCACGAGTAGGGCGGCGGAGGAGTCGTGCGTGAAGGAGCACAGGCCGAGGATGACCGAGGGCGCCCGGTTCGTGGCCGCCATCACCGCGTCCCCGCCGACTCGAGCGTGGTGGAGGTGCGGGCACGGTGGTTCAGCTTGCCGTACCAGGCGGTCAGCGCCTCGCCCAGCGGGCCGTCGGTCTTGTAGGCGACCCGCCACGCCTGGTCACGGGAGCCCTCCTTCCACAGGCGGTAGCTGTGGAGGGTGGCTGCCATCGTGTCCCAGCCCGGGTGGCCGGTTACGTCCCGCGCCACGACCGTGTCGAGGAGGCCGTCGAAGCCCCGCCATGGGGTGGTGAGGTCCGGCATGATCGAGCTCGCGGTGACCGAGCTCAGCTGCTCGGCTTGGTCCAGGTGGCCGTCGTAGATGTGCAGCGATCCCACGTGGTGGTGGAACTCGCCCAGCTCAGCGTCGAGCCAGCCCGCGACCAGCTCGTGCAGCACGGTGTAGAAGAACAGGTCGTACGGCATGCCGATCCACACGTCCTGACCACGCATCGTGGTCGACATGTGTAGGCGGCCGGCACGCAGGTAGAAGCGAAAGCCCAGCGTGCAGGGCACGTCCTTGTGCCCGGCGGCGTCCTGGGCCGGGTCGTAGAGCTGGATCAGCGCCCGGCGGGAGTCGGGGTCCTCCTTCAGGATCTCGACGACGCGGCTCAGCTGATCCACGCTGCCCGACCAGTTCCGCATCCGCGGTCCGTACGCACCCCGCAGGACACCGTCGTCGGCGTACTGCCGCAGACGCGCGTTGTAGTCGAAGATCCACGGGGCGTCCGAGCCGGAGAGGTGCCACACCGTCTCCGCCACGGCGAACGCGGGGTTGATGACGCGCACCGGCGGGGCGGACAGCAGACGGGCCCGCGGCTGGGTCAGTCGCATATGGACGTCGAGGACCTCACGGGTCGCCATGCCGCGCGGGCTGACCCTCTCGCCGCTCTTGGCCAGGGCGACAGCGCCGACGAAGAGTTCAGAGACGCTGTCGGCGGTCAGGTGTGTCATCGGGCGGTTGCTCCTTCGCCTTGCGGCAGTTCGGACTCGGTGCCGCGGGCCTCGTGGTGGGAGTGCGTGGAATGGCCGTCGTTACGGCGGGTGATGAGGCGCGCGACCTGGGCGGCGCTGTCACCGCGCCACCGGCACACCGTGTCCGCAGCGGCCGGGACTTCAGGCGGGCGCGTTCTACACAAGGCGGCGAGGGCATCGGCGACGTCATTGGAGGTGCTGCACCGCCGTGCGAGGCCGTGTTCGGAGAGCCCGAGCGTGCGCTGGCTGGGTGATCCGATTTCGAGCACCGGAACGCCAACCAGGGCGGCTTCGATGCCGCACGTCGAATAGGCGCTCGCCAGGGCATCGGCACCAGCGAGGCAGCCGCGAGCTCCGACGCGGGGATCGGCGACGGCGACGAGCGGCTGGCCGTCCCGTTCGAGTAGAGGGGCGAAGACGTCCAGGCTCTGCGCAGGATGCGGCGCGATGACGAGGCCCCAGTTGTCGCCGGCCTTCCACAGGCCGTCCAGGAGGAGATCCGCCTGCGCTTTGAGCCGGTCAGGTCCGAAGGGCTGGCAGGCCCACACGGCGATACGGCTAGGTCCTGGGCCAAGGGTGGGTGCCAGGAGTGTCTCCAGATAGCGCCGCTGGGCTTGGCTGTCGAGCTCGGCGAGCGCGTCGAAGCGGGGCTGGCCCAGGACATGGACTTCGGCATCAGGGTGGCGGGCCCACGCCCTGGCGAGAGGGAGATCCCGTTCACCCATGACGACGATGTCCCGGCTGTGCAGCGCGGGCCATGCGACCGACTCGGCCGTCCAGGCCCCGTGCTGAACGTGCACGGTGTTCGCGCCATGGCGCTCTGCCGCATGGACAGCCAACGCACCAAGTGGGCTGGTGTCGTTGCTGACGAGGACGGTGTGCGGCCGGGTTGCGGCGAGAACGCCGTCCAGCCAAGCCTCCGCCTGGATCACGGAGCGCCACGAGGGCTGGGTGCACCCGCCGCTCGTCTCCAGTAGTACGGACACGAGACGGACGAGACGGGCCAGCTGCACCTCGTGCTCGTCGACCGGGATGATGCGCCCTTCGTCCCGCGCCCGCAGACCGGCCACAGCGCCGGAGAGGTCGAAGAGACCGGTCGGGGGCGAGCACAGGTTCACCCCCACGACTCCCGAAGCCGGGTACTGCTCCGCCGGGTCGGTCGCCAGGTCCAGCACGAGGCTCGGGAACCCCACTCGGGCCAGTTCCCCCAGCACCGGCAGGAGAGTGTCGGCGTGACGGGAAGACCACGAAAGTGCCACCACCTCGCACCGCGGCAGCTCCGAGGGAGCCGGGCTCGGTGCCGCTACGGCTACTGGGCGGGGAGGGAGAGGGAGGTTGCGTAACTGAGGGGAACGGCGGGGGTTGCGGGGGGCCGCGGCTCCGAGCAGGTAGGCGATGCCCGACCAGGTGACGGTGTACGCGCGGTACTCGCGGGAGCTGCTCGACCGCAGCCCGACGAGTCCTTCGTGCGGCGCGGGCCTCAGCGGACCGGGGGCCTTCACGAACGGCTCCCAGGCGCTGAGCGCGGCCAGCTTGCGGACGACCTGCGTGACCAGGCGCCGCGTCGGCACGTGCTGGACGTACGACCACCCCGCACCCCCTGGCGTCCTGGCCAAATCAGCGCCGTACGCTTCGAGGGACCCCATCACCATGTCCACCCGCGCTCCGGCTGATGCCGGTTCGACGGGCAAGGCCTCCAGCTCGGACGTGGTGATCCGGTCGGACTTCATGGTCGCGAGAGCGCCCTCGCCGACCAGTGCCCACAGGGGCTTGCCAGCTGACTCTGACCGGGCGATGCCGAGGGCCGTGCGCTTCGGCGGTGTCATACCGCGCTCCCTTCGAGGAGCGGCCCGGCATCCATGAGACGCAGCAGGTCCTTCGGGGATTCGGCGACGACGGGGGCCGGGCGGCCCGGGGCGCCGTAGCCCCAGGCCGCGTGTACGTACGGGACGCCGGCGCGGCGCGCGGCCTCCTGGTCGACCGCCATGTCGCCGATGTACAGCGCATCGGCCGGGTCGGCGCCGAGGTCGACGAGGGCGAGCAGGATAGGGTCCGGCGCGGGTTTGCCCCGGCCGACCCCGTTCGGAGTGCGCACCGTGGCGAACGGAACGCCGAGCTGGGCCAGCAGTGGGGCAGCACGGTTCAAAGGCTTCGAGGTGACGATCCCCAGCCGCCACTCGGCAGAGGCGAAGGCGTGCAGGACTTCCGCGACGCCGTCGAACTGTCGGGCGAGATGGGACGCGGCTGTCGACGCCTGGGAGTACGTCTGGTGAATCGCCTCGGCGTCTGCGAGCCCGAGCTGGTCCATGATGTCGGCGAAGGGCCGACCCAGGTGACGCTCGTACATCTCGAAGGGCACGTTGAGGCCGTGGTCCTTCTGGACCTGCTGCCAGGCGTTCTCCATGACGGGGCGGGTGTCGACAAGCACGCCGTCCAGATCGAGCAGGAGCACGCGCAGGGGCGTGAGCCGAGATGGCATGAGTGATCTCCAAGGGCAGGGGCTCAGGGGGTTACGGGGGACTCCGCGCGCTTGATGAAGGCGATCACCCGCTTTCCGCTGCCGTCCTTCAGGGGGCAGGCCGTCCACACGTCGGCTATCGCCGACACGAGGCACAGGCCGCGCCCGCTGCTCGCGTAGAGCGAGGGAATACGCGGCACCGGCGGCTGCGGGGACTTGTCCTCCACCTCGATCCCCACGACGCCCGCCTGCAGGGCGAGCGTCAGCGTGATCTCATCGACGGGCTCGGAGTCCGCAACAGGGGGCAGGACGCAGCCGGCGTCGGGAGTCCGGCCGTGCCGCTCGGCGTTGGTGGTGAGCTCGCTGACGATCAGTACGGCCTGGTCGAGGAGGTCTCCGGCACCCCACGCCGTCAGAGCGTTGCGGGTGAAGGACCGGGCCCTGCCCGGCGCCCTGTCGTTGGCTGTTAGCCGCAGGCTCGTCTGTTGCTCAGGGGCGTCAATTACGCTTCCCAGACTCGTGATTCGGTCCATGCTCGCCTTCTCGCAGCTCGTGCTAGAGCCCGTGGCGGGCTCGATCGGCCGTTTTGTCGGAGCACTCGAAGCGGCGGAGGTTCTGCAGCAGCAGTGCCGCCACCGGCGGGTGGATATCGCGCTGTGCGTCGGGCTGGAGGGAGGTGAGCCACCGTTGCCCGGAGCGTCCCGGAGACCGTCATCAGGCGTCTGGCTGGTCTTCACCGGTCTCCTCCCCAGCGAGGGCAGTTGGTGGTTTCGTTGACCAAGAGCGAACCGTGAATCACACCGCGGCGGTATCTCCGGACGGCAACCGAGGCCGTCAAACCCGTCAAAGATCGTTTTCGTGAACCGAGGTAGACGATGGCGCGCGAGCGAAACGTGAAGCTGGCCGACGCGATCGCGGAAACCGGCTGGTCGCAGCCGAAAGTGGCGGCTGCCTTCGTGAGGGTCGCGGCTGAGGTCGGCGCGCAGGAACTGCTGGGAACGAGCCGCTCGCACATCGCCATGTGGGTGGCAGGAACCCAGCCCTCCGGAAGAGCGCCCTCTATCTTGTGCGAGACGTTGTCGCGTCGGCTTCAACGCCCCGTCACCGCAGCCGAAATTGGGGTCTCCTTAACGGACATGGGTGCGGCCGCGGCGTCCGAGTGGCACGTCGATACGCTGACTGCGCTGGTAGACCTTGGGAGAAGCGACGTGGACCTCGAACGCCGCCGGCTGCTGGTCGGTGCCGCCTACTCGGTGGGCAGCCTGACCCTGCCCGGACAGCAGTGGTGGGACGAGGCTCCTCAGCGGGCGGAGTCCCGGCAGGCCGCGACGAGCCGCCGCGTTGGGGCCGCAGAGGTCAGTGCCGTACGTGAGATGACGGAGTTCTTCTCTCGGCGAGACCAGCGACACGGCGGCATGGACGGCCGCACGGCTCTCTACCGGTACCTTGTCGATGATGTCGCCAGATACATCGGCGGGGTGTTCACCAGCGACGACACTCGCCGCGCACTCCTCGCCGCTGCCTCAGAGGCGGTGTACGTCGCCGGCTGGATGAGCTTCGATGCCTCCCACCACGAAGCCGGGCGGCGCTACTTCACCCTGGCTCTCAAGCTCGCGGCCGAAGCCGACGACGCTCCGCTCGCCGGCCATATCCTGCGGGCGATGGCTCACCAGGCAACGGACCTCGGCCACCCGCAGACTGCTGTCGACCTCGCCACGGCCTCCGTCGAACGCAAGCGGTATACGTTGGCGACACCCCGCGAGAGGGCACTGCTCGGTGTGGTGCAAGCACGCAGCCTTGCCGCCGACGGGCAGAAACGGGCGGCGATCGCGGCGCTCCTGCGGGCTGAGGATGACCTTGCTGCGGCGGGCGCCGGTGATGAGGATCCGAGTCGGGTGTGGTTCTTCCAGAGGGCATCCCTGGCCCACGAGACCGCGCGCACCCTGTGGACGCTCGGCGATCTCGACGGAGCGCTCCGAGAGTTCAACAACAGCGTGCTGACGCGGAAGGCCGACGCCTTCAGCCGTACCCATGCGGTGACGTTGGGCTACATGGGCACGCTGCAGGCCCGCAAGGGCAACGTCGAGGCCGCGTGCATGACGTGGGCACAGGCGCTGGACGCGATGGAAGGCGTGCAGTCGGGCCGAGTGCGTGAGGCCGCCGTGAACATGCGAAGGGTGCTGTCCCCCTTCCGTAACCGGGGGATCAGCGCGGCGGCGGAGATCGACGAGCGCGCCAAGGCCGTACTCGAACGAGTAGCCTGACGGCGCCATGGTGGTGAAGGCGGACGGCCAGTGGTCGACCGCCTTGCTGTGCCGCGAGCGGAGAAGGGGGAAGGCGTGTCCGCAAAGTCCATCGAGGTGCCGGTGATCGCCGACGTGGTCGGAGGCCACAAGGGGCGGCTTGACGACTTCAAGGGTGGTGTGGAGTCGATCATCCGCCTGCGCCCGGAGTACCCGGTGGAGACGCTGCAGGGGATTGAGGAGTTCTCCCACCTCCAGGTCACCTGGTTCTTCAACTTCGGCTCTCCCGACGACGTTGCTCTCCACGCCCGCAGTCCGCGCGACAATCCGGCGTGGCCGGCGACGGGCACCTTCGTGCACCACAACCACCGGCGCCCGGCCCGGCTTGCGACCTCCTTTCCGCGACTGCTCCGCGTCGACGGACAAGACCTGCATGTTGCCGACCTAGACGCCGACGAGGGCACCCTCGTGGTGGACCTGGTCGCCGTCTTCAAGGAGTTCCTGCCGCGGGGCGCCGTCACACAGCCCTCGTGGCCCGGCGAGATGCTGCAGGACTACTGGAGGGACGCCGCCGAACGCTGATCCAGGGCGCTGATGACCCTCGTGCTCAGCGGGGGTTGATGGGGTCGCGCTGACAGCCGGAGGCTGGTGCCGCAGAGCCCCGGCCAGTTGCCCTTCAGGGTCCCGCCTCGTAGAAGGGTGCGGCTCGCCTTCGGTCTGTCGCCGACTCCGCCAGCGCCCGCACCCAGGTGGACTCCTTCGTCATTGCCGCCTGAGGAGCGGCCGTTCTGCCCTTCCTCGGGCCGCTACTGACCCACGCCCCCGCCGGCCTCCGCGAGCGCCGTCTGCGCCGTCGTCCGTCTGATCGAGCTGGGCCGGTTCCGCCGGACCGCGGCCTTCCGCCCCGCGAACTCCTCCTGGCCCTCGACTGTGCCTTCGACGTCCTCATGCTCGGCATCCTGGTCGCCGGGACCCCCTTCGCCGTCGAACTCATCGTCAGGGTCGCTCGCCCGCACGACGCCGGTGTGGGCATGGTTCCCGGCCTGGCCGCCATGCACTACGACTCACCGCAGTTCTTCGCCAACACCGAGGACTTCCACTGCTGCCCCACGGCAGCGCGTCGACGCCCAGACCGAGCCCGTTCATTGGTTCATCCTGAACGCGGAGTCGAACGTCGGATTAGGGCCGCTGCCAATTGATCAACGGGAGTCATGGATTTGGCTATCGACGGGACCGCGTAGCAGGAAGTCGTGCGCCTCCGAGAGCAGATCGCTCACGGCAGACGGGGACGGGCCCAACAGGACTGGAACATCTCGCAGGTGCATGTCAATCTACAACCTCCCCGATTATCCGGCGTTCCAGGGTGCTCCTTGTTGCGCCTTCTCGTCGTAGTCCAAGGAGGGCAGCTGCTTTGAGAATCCTGTTCGTGCGCTCAGAGGCCCGGGTGGCCTTGTAGCGAGCAGCGGGAGTATCCGATAGCTCGCGTATGCAGCCCGCCCGGTTGATGCCTTCGGCGGCGGCGCGAAATATAGCGGATGATCCCCGGTTTCCGAAACCGGGGATTGTGCGGACCATTGCCTCTGTTCGCGGTTGCTGCACTTGGCGGTGGGGCGAAGCGAACTCAGCTGTCCACCCGCCGTGAGGGTCTGAACGCAATGCGCTGTCCTGCCTTGCAATCGCGGCCACCTGATATGCAGAGATGAGAGGAAGTATGGCTCGCCCGCCTGCCTTGAAACTTGCGGAGGTCTTGGCGGAAATCCGCATGAGTCCGTCGGCGTTCTATCGGATGCGTGCTCGGGGGAACGCGCCCCGCATGATCAAACTGCCAAATGGTGAACTCAGGTGTCGTCGTTCCGATCTGGATGCCTGGTGGGAGGCTTGCGAGAAGGATTCTGACACTTGGCGCTGAGTTACAACGTTCGCTTCTGGGACATACGTGAGCGCCCGGATCGGCGTAAGCCATTCATGGTGCGGTGGACGGTCAGCGGGCTCGAAAAGTCCGAGTCGTTCATGACCTTTGGCCTTGCCGAGAGCCGGCGTTCGAAGCTGATGACGGCAGCCCGCGAAGGCGAGGCATTTGACGAAGAGTCGGGGCTGCCGGCGTCGGAGCTGCGAGCGCTACGGCAGAAGACGACATGGTATGACCTCGCACATGAGTACCTCGAGCAGCGGTGGGCTCGGACGCCCGGGAACACGCGTCGAACCCTTGCAGACGCCTTTGCCACCGTCACTCCCGCCTTGGTTCGTCCGGGATCCGTCTATCCGGAGCCGCGGGTGCTGCGGAGGGCGCTGTACTCCTACGCGTTCAACAAGAAGGCGTGGGAGCAGGAGCCGCCCGAGGAATGGAGGAAGGCGCTCGACTGGGTCAAGAGGCATTCCCTGCCCCTTGGCTCCCTGAATGAGGCCGCCGTCATGCGTCGAGCTCTGGACGCGCTGTGCCTCAAGCTGGATGGAAAGCCTGCTGCGGCCAAGACCACGCGCCGCAAGAGATCGGCGTTCAGTGAAGTGCTCAACATGGCTGTGGAGAACGGCTACTTCGTCGACAACCCCCTTGCGGGGATCAGGTGGAACGCTCCGTCGGTCGAGGACGAGGTCGACCCGGCTTCTGTGCCCAACCCGCTCCAGGTCGCTCGCTTGCTGTCGGCAGTGGGGCAGCAGCGGGGCCGTGGCCCCCATCTCGAAGCGTTCTTCGGCTGCATGTACTTCGCGGCCATGCGGCCGGCCGAGGTGATCCACCTCCGTCTCGAACAGTGCCACCTGCCGGAGACGGGCTGGGGCATGCTCAATCTGACGGGCGGCGTCGTCACCGCGGGCAAGGACTGGACGGACGACGGTGAGGTGTACGAAGTCCACTCGCTCAAGCGCCGTGCCGCGACGGCGACCCGACCCGTTCCCATTCCGCCGCAGTTCGTCCGCGTCCTGCGTGCCCACGTCGAGCGCTTCGGTGTCGCCCCGGACGGGCGGCTGTTCCAGAACCAGGCAGGCAACTACGTGGAGGCGGCGGCGTACGGGATCACGTGGTCGAGGGCGAGGGAGTACGTCCTGACCCGCACGGAGCTCGCGGCCGGTCTGGCGAAGCGGCCGTACGACCTCCGGCATGCCGGGATCTCGTTCTGGCTCCACTCGGGTGTCGACCCTGCTGAGTGTGCTCGGCGGGCCGGTCACAGCATCCATGTCCTGTTCAAGTACTACGCCAAGTTCCTCGATGGCGTTCAGGAGCAGGCCAACCGTCTCATCGAGCAGTCCATGGAGGAGTGGGACCGCGTCAGCAAGGGCGTGCCACCCACTCGGTGAGCCCGGTTTGGTCCGTGACTGGTCCGGAACAGCCGGTCTGGAGTGGGAGAGACGCGGGAGGAACTGGGAGGAACAGAAAAAATCGATGTCCGCGTCGAGCGGGTCGCGCCAACGGCGCCTGCCGGGCAAAAGCCCTGGTCAGGCGCCGTTTTTCGTGGCCCTAGAAGAAGCCGAGCCGCTTCGGCGAGTACGAGACGAGGAGATTCTTGGTCTGCTGGTAGTGGTCCAGCATCATCTTGTGGGTCTCGCGGCCGATGCCCGACTGCTTGTAGCCGCCGAAGGCGGCGTGGGCCGGGTAGGCGTGGTAGCAGTTCGTCCAGACGCGGCCCGCCTGGATGGCGCGGCCGGCGCGGTACGCCGTGTTGATGTCGCGGGTCCATACGCCCGCGCCCAGGCCGTAGGAGGTGTCGTTGGCGATCCGGATCGCGTCCTCGAAGTCGGAGAAGGAGGTGACCGAGACGACCGGGCCGAAGATCTCCTCCTGGAAGACGCGCATCCGGTTGTCGCCCTCGAAGATGGTCGGCTGGACGTAGAAGCCGCCGGCCAGTTCGCCGTCCAGTTCCTGGCGGCCGCCACCCGTGAGGATCTTGGCGCCCTCCCGCTGGCCGATCTCCAGGTACGAGAGGATCTTCTTCAGCTGGTCCTCGGACGCCTGGGCGCCGATCATCGTGTCCGTGTCCAGCGGGTGCCCGGGGACGATGAGTTCGGTGCGGGCGACCGCCGCGTCCAGGAAGTCGCCGTACCGGCCGCGCTCGATCAGCGCGCGCGACGGGCACGTGCACACCTCGCCCTGGTTGAGCGCGAACATGGTGAAGCCCTCCAGGGCCTTGTCGCGCAGGTCGTCGTCGACCGACCAGATGTCGTCGAAGAAGAGGTTCGGGCTCTTGCCGCCGAGTTCGAGGGTCACCGGCTTCAGGTTCTCCGCCGCGTACCCCATGATCAGGCGGCCGGTGGAGGTCTCGCCGGTGAAGGCGATCTTCGCCACCCGCGGGCTGGAGGCCAGCGGCTTGCCCGCCTCCTCTCCGAAGCCGTTGACGATGTTCACCACGCCCGGCGGAAGCAGGTCCGCCACCAGGCTCAGCCAGAAGTGGACGGAGGCCGGGGTCTGTTCGGCCGGCTTCAGGACCACGGTGTTGCCGGCCGCCAGCGCCGGGGCCAGTTTCCACACCGCCATCAGGATCGGGAAGTTCCACGGGATGATCGCCCCGATCACGCCGAGCGGCTCGTGGAAGTGGTACGCCACGGTGTCGTCGTCGACCTGGCTGAGCGTGCCCTCCTGGGCCCGCAGCGCGCCCGCGAAGTAGCGGAACTGGTCGATGGCCAGCGGCAGGTCCGCGGCCAGGGTCTCCCGTACCGGCTTGCCGTTCTCCCAGGTCTCGGCGACCGCCAGGGCCTCCAGGTGCTGCTCCATGCGGTCCGCGATGCGCAGCAGGATCGTCGACCGCTCGGCGGCCGGGGTACGGCCCCAGGCCGGTGCGGCGGCGTGTGCGGCGTCCAGGGCCCGCTCCACGTCCTCCGCGGTGCCGCGCGCGACCTCCGTGAACACCTCGCCCGTCACCGGGGAGGGGTTGGCGAACCACTGGCCCGCGTGCGGGTCCACGTACTCGCCGCCGATGAAGTGACCGTAGCGGGACGCGTACGACATGAGCGCGCCCTCGGTGCCGGGCGCAGCGAAACGGGCCATGAGGTTCCTCCCCTTGCCGGGCGCGGCCCGCCGTCGGGCCGCGCACGCCGGTGAGGTTAGGGACGTGCGGGTTGCGGACACGTTGCACGGCGCGGAGCTGCCGTCTCTTGCCCGGTGGGCCGGGTGGGTACGCCGAGCTCGGCGTCCAGGGCCCGTACGCGGGCCAGCGCGGCCGGACGGGCCCCCGGCGGCAGGGCCGCCGACAGCGCCCGCCAGACCTCGGGGTCGTCGGCGCCCCACGGCGTGCACACCCAGTCCGCCAGCAGACCGGCGTCGCCCCGGGCCAGCAGGGCGGCCCGCGCCTGCTCCTCGATGCGGCGGCGCAGCCGGACGATGCCCGGTGCGGTGGACGCCGGCAGCAGTGGTCCCCGGCAGCGGGTCAGCGCCGCCGAGGTCGCACCGGCAGCCAGCAGCCGCAGCACTGACGCGGAATCCGCCTCCAGGGGCCGGGCCGTGCGGTACGGCCGGGACCGCAGGACGTCCGGCCCGAGCAGGGTGCGCAGCCGCGACATCTCGGCCCGGAGCGTCACCGGGGACGCGGCCCCGTCCTCGTACAGCGCTATCAGCAGTTCGTCTCCCGACATGCCCTCGGGATGGTGTGCCAGGAGCGCCATGATCTCGCTGTGCCGCCGTCCCAGCCGGAGCCGCCGGCCGCCGCACACCAGGACCGCCTCGTCCCGGCCGAGCGCGTGCAGCGCGTCCCCGGACGGCGTCGGTTCCAGCAGCGCCAGCTGGGACTCGGCGGCCCGGGCCACCGCCTGTACGAAGGCCAGGGAGTGCGGGTGGGCCAGCCCGTCCCCGCCGGTGATGTCGACCGCGCCGAGCAGCCGTCCGCTCCGCGGATCCCGGACCGGGGCCGCCGCACAGGTCCACGGGTGGGCGCGGCGACTGAAGTGCTCCGGCCCGAACACCTGGACGGGCCCGCCCACGGCGACCGCGGTGCCGGGCGCGTTGGTGCCCATCACGGTCTCCGCCCAGCGCGCGCCGGGGACGAAGCCGAGCCGCTCCGCCCGCCGGAGGGTGCCCGGGTCGCCCTCGACCCACATCAGGCTCCCCGCCACGTCGCAGACCGCCAGCAGGTGGCGTTCGTGCGCGGCGAAGGCGCCGACCAGCTCACGGACGACCGGCATCACCCGGGCCAGCGGGTGCTGGTCCCGGTAGCTGTGCAGGTCGGCCTCAGGCCGGTCGGCCAGGCCGGTGCACTCCGGACTGACCCGGGCCTTCGCGCACCGCCGCCAGGACTTCGCGATCACCGGCCGGACCGGTGCCTCCACGCGCCCCTCCGCCGTGAAGGCGGCGTGCGCGCGGCGCAGCACCCGCGACCGCTCGACGGGGTCCGCGCCGCCCGGCAATGCCACCGACTGATCGTGCATGTCCGGCCTCCCGCCCCGCCCCGGTCCGTTGCCCGGACGCTCCTCCCCGGTGGGGAGCACGGTGAAACCGGCAGCGGTGCGCCGGAGCCGAACCGGCCGGAACCCGGCCGGTTCCCGACGGGAGCCTGTTGTCGGGACGAGGCCGTACGACCACCCCTTCACCCCTCCTCGGGTTCTTCGGGTTCTTCGCGTTCCGGTGCCGAGGTCGCGAGTGCCGACGCCGGGTCAGGCCCGGCCGGTCCCGCCGGGATCCACCGGCCGCCCTCCCTCCGGTACGGCCACCAGCGGCCCTCCCGGCCCAGCCGCAGCTGTGCCTCCCCGCCGGGCAGCGTCCAGCGAGCCCGGACCCGGCGCAGGCCGGCCGGCGCGTCCGCGCCGGCCAGCGCGGACGCGGCGCGGGCCAGGGTGCGCCGGTCCGGGGTCCAGTCCTCCTCCAGTGCGGCCAGAGCCGGGGCGCCGCCGAGATCCCAGGCCCGGACCGCGAGGTCCAGGGCGGCCCGGTCACGGCCCGAAGCCCGCGCCAGGCGGGCCCGTACGCATACGTCCGAGGTCGCGGCGGCCAGCCGGACCGCGTCCTGCGCCGGCGACAGCGCTGACCGGGGACCGGCGGGACCGGTGCCCGGCCCGGTGCCCGGCCCGGTGCCCGGACCGGGAAGCCGGCCCCGGTCGGGGCCGCCGACGGCCGCGAGTGCCTCCGCCAGCATCCGGTACGCCTCCCCGGCCGCGGCCTGGGCCAGCAGCTCCACCGCGTCCACGTCGAGCAGTTCCGGGTCCGGCTCGGACCCGGTGTCCAGGGCCGGGGGCTGCCCGGGCCCGTCCGGAAGGCCGGGGAGGGCCGGCAGCGGTGCCACGACCCGTCCGGCCGCGAAGACCACCGAGGCCGCGAGGGTCTCGCCCGCCGCCACCTCGCCCGCCACCCCGTCCACCGGCTGCGCCACCGCCCCGTCGGCCGGTCCGGCCGCACTCCGTTCCTCCAGCTGCTCCAGCACCTCCGGTTCCGCCCGGCCGCGCAACAGCAGCAGCACGAACGGGTCCTGGTCCAGCAGCCGGGCCACCTGGTAGCAGAGCGCCGCGGTGTGGGCACAGTGGTCCCACTCTCCGCAGTCGCAGCGCGGATCGAGGTCGCCGATGCCGGGCAGCAGGTCCACCCCGGCTGCCGCCGCGTCCTCCACGAGCTCCGGCGGCACGTCCCGGTCGAGCAGGGCCGCGATGTGCCCCGACCGGGCCGCAGCCACGTCCAGGAGGCGGTCCCAGTCCGCCCCGCCGAACTCCTGCACCAGCACGTCGGTCCGGTGCGCGGTGCCGTCAGGGTCCCGGACCACCGCGGTCAGCCGTCCCGGCCGGACCGACACCGCGCCGACCGCGGCCGAACGCGCGTACCGGCGGCCCTGCCTGAGCTGCTCGCCGTCCAGCACGCTGTCCTCGAGGGAACGAAGCCAGGCCTGTCCCCACCGGGTCCGGGCGAAGCCCCGCCCGGACGCGGCCGGCAGGGCGGGAAAGATCTTCTCGTGTCCGTGTCCGTGTTCGCGTCCATGTCCGTGTCCGTGTCCGTGTCCGTGTCGGGTCATCGGGCGGTCCTCCCGTCTCCTTCGGTACCCGCCGGCGTCGGCCGGAGCGCGACGAGGTCCGCCAGCTCGGCATCGGTCAGTTCGGTCAGCGCGCCCTCACCACCCGTCAGCACGGCCTCGGCCAGCGCGCGTTTGCGTTGCAGCAGTTCGGCGATGCGGTCCTCGACGGTGCCTTCGGCGATGATGCGGTGGACCTGGACGGGCTGGGTCTGGCCGATGCGGTAGGCGCGGTCGG
>NZ_JBICVY010000006.1:0-23938 GCF_043199475.1 Streptomyces sp. NPDC048603
GCCGGAGGCGACGCGACAACGTCGCGCCCTTGACGCCGACGGCCGGCACGGAAAGACACTGGGACTGACGGGCAGCCCCCGGGCACCCCCGTGACGCCGTCCAAGGGTGTCTGCCCTCCGCAGCCCCACCCCACCCCACCCCACCCCACCCCTACTCCACCGTCTGCCGCCCCTCCGGCCGGGCGCTGCACGCCGCGCGGAAGGAGCAGTGGTCGCAGTGCGAGCCCGTGCTCGGGGTGAAGCGCTCGTCGAGGACGCGGCCCGCAGCGGTGGCCAGGAGCTCGCCGACCCACTCGCCGGACGCCCCGTCGTACAGCGGCTGCTGCGCCTGCACCTTGGGGTTCTGCTCCCCGCCGTCGCGGGCCGCGGCGCCCTGCCGGAGCTGGACGAGTTCGGCGCCGCCGGGCTCGGGGCGGCTCCCGTCGAAGTGCTCGTCGACGGCCCCCTCCCGTACGGCCAGCTGGTACACCGCGAGCTGCGGGTGCCGGGCCACCTCCGCCTTGGTCGGCGACCCCTTGCCCGTCTTGAAGTCGACGACGTACGCGCGCCCCTGCCCATCCGTCTCGACACGGTCCATGGAGCCGCGGATCCGGACCGCGTACTCCCCCGCCTCCAGGGTCACGTCGAAGTCGTGCTCGCTGGCGACGGGCCTACGGCCGGCCCGGTCGGAGTGGTGCCACTGCAGGAAGCGTTCCAGCGCAGCGCGGGCGTTCTCCTTCTCCTGCCGGGACTTCCACGGCGCGTCGAAGGCGAGGCCGTCCCAGACCGAGTCCAGCCGCTCCATCAGCACGTCCAGGTCGGCGGGGGTGCGCCCGGAGGCGACCTCGTCGGCGAGGACGTGCACCACGTTGCCGAAGCCCTGCGCGGCGGTGGACGGTGCGTCGGCCTTCACCTCACGGCCGAGGAACCACTGGAGGGAACACGTGTTGGCGAGCTGGTCCAGCGCACTCCCGGACAGCGCCACGGGGCGGCTGCGGTCGCGCAGCGGGACGCCCGCCCGGGTCGGCTCGTACAGCCCCCACCAGCGCTGCGGGTGCGCGGCGGGTACCAGCGGGCGGCCGTCCTCATCGACAAGCGCCGCCAGGCGCGCGAGACGGCGCGCCGCGGCGTCGCGGAGCTCCGGCGAGACGTCGGGGTCGACGGTGGTGGCGCGCAGCTCGGCGACGAGCGCGGGCACGGCGAGGGGCCGGCGCGGCCGGCCGGTGACGTCCCTGGGGGGCACCCCGAGTTCGGTGAGGAACCGGGACGGCTGGTCGCCGTCGTCGGCGGGCGCCTTGACCGCGGTGACGACCAGGCGGTCGCGGGCACGGGTGGCCGCGACGTAGAAGAGCCGGCGTTCCTCGGCGAGGAGCGCGCCGGGGGTGAGGGGCTCGGCGAGCCCGTCACGGCCGATCCGGTCGGCTTCGAGGAGGGAGCCGCGGCGGCGCAGGTCCGGCCAGAGCCCCTCCTGCACCCCGGCGACGACGACGAGACCCCACTCCAGGCCCTTGGAGCGGTGCGCGGTCATGAGGCGTACGGCCTCCCGGCCACCGGTGTGCCGCTTGGCGAGGGTGTCGGCGGCGATGTCCTCGGCCTCGAGCTGTTCGAGGAAGTTGAGCGCGCCGCGGCCTCCGGTGCGTTCCTCGGCTCGGGCCGCGGTCTCGAAGAGGGCGCAGACGGCGTCGAGGTCGCGGTCGGCGTTGCGGCCGGCGGCACCGCCGCGACGGGCGTTGCGCTCGAGCCGCTGCGGCCAGGGGGTGCCGTCCCAGAGGGCCCAGAGGGCCTCCTCGGCGGTTCCGCCGCCCGCGAGCAGCTCGGTGGCCTTGCGCAGGAGCGTGCCGAGGCGGTGCGCGCCGCGGGCGTACGCGGAGTCGTGCGCGAGGAGCCGTTCGGGCTCGGCGAGGGCACGCGCGAGCAGTACGTCGGACGGGGCGGGTACGAGCACCCCGGCGGCCCGCTCCTCCTCGCGCAGGGCGCGGCCGAGGCGGCGGAGCTCGGCGGCGTCCATGCCGCCGAGGGGCGAACCGAGGAGCTCGATGGTGGCCTCGACGCCGAAGCGGGGCTCGGCGGAGCCGGGCTCAGCGGAGCCGGACGCAGCGGAGCCGGCCTCAGCAGCCGAGGCACCGTCGGGGGACGCTGCGCGATCGGTGCGCGCCGGTGTGCCGTGTGCCCACCCTCCCCCAAGCTCTCGACTCCGCTCGAGCAGGGGGGACCCCCATCGCCCTGCGGCACGACTGCCCACACGGCTGTCAGCGCCGTCCACACGGCCGGTGGCGGCGGACTCGGCCGACTCGGCGGACTCGGCGGACTCGGCGGACTCGGCGGCGGGTTCGGTCAGGGCCGACTCCGCGCACAGTCTGAGGGCGGTGAGGAGCGGGGCCGCGGCGGGTTCGTGGCGGAGGGGGATGTCCGCGCCGTCCGTTTCGACCGGGACGCCCGCGGAGATCAGGGCACGCCGCATCGACGGGAGGGTACGGCCGCCCGCGCGGACCAGGACGGCCATGTCCTGCCACGGAACGCCGTCCTCCAGGTGCGCCCGGCGCAGGATGTCGGCGATGTTGTCGAGCTCCGTCGCCGGCGACGGGTACGTGAAGACCTCCAGCCGGCCGCCCTCCCGGGTCGCCCGGAGGTCGCGGTGCGCGCGGACCGCCGCGGCGGGGAGGCGGGGCACCGGCATCCGCGTGGTCAGCAGGCGGGTCGCCGCGAGCAGCGCGGCGCCGGAGCGGCGGGAGACCGTCAGCGGGGTGACGGTCGCGCCGGGGAAGGAGCCGGCGAAGTCGAGGATGCCGTTCACGTCGGCACCGCGGAAGGCGTAGATCGACTGGTCGGGGTCGCCGAAGGCGACCAGCCGGGCGCCCCCGCCCGTCAGCGCCTGGAGCAGCCGGATCTGCGAGGCGTCCGTGTCCTGGTACTCGTCCACGTAGATCGCGTCGTAGAGGGACGCCACCGACGCCGTCCGCTCGGCCAGCAGCACGGCCCGGTGCAGCAGCTCCGTGTAGTCCAGGGTGCCCTGCATGTCCAGGACGTCCAGGTACTCGGAGAGGAAGGCCGAGGCCGCCGCCCAGTCCGGCCGGCCGATCCGCCGGGCGAAGCCGGCCAGCGCGTCCGGTCCGAGGCCGAGTTCGCGGCTGCGGGCGAGCACCGCCCGGACCTCGTCCGCGAAGCCGCGCGTGGTCAGCGCGGCCCGCAGGTCGTCGGGCCAGGGGATGGACCCCAGTTCCCGCTGGCCCTCCAGCAGGGCCCGTACGGTCACGTCCTGCTCGGGGCCGGACAGCAGGCGGAGCGGCTCGGTGAACAGGTCGGCGTCCTGGTGGGCGCGGAGCAGCCCGTAGCAGAACGAGTGGAAGGTGGTGGCCTGTGGCGCCCGCGCGCCGCCCAGCCGCAGCGCGGTCCGGTCGCGGAGTTCCACCGCGGCCTTGCGGCTGAAGGTCAGGACCAGGATCCGGGCCGGATCCGCCCCGGCCTCGACCCGGGCCGCGACCGCCTCGACGAGCGTGGTGGTCTTGCCGGTGCCGGGCCCGGCGAGCACGAGCAGCGGCCCTTCCGTATGGTCAACCACCGCCCGCTGCGCTGCGTCCAGCACGGGGGGAGCCACGCGTTCCGGTCCGCCGCGCAGCAACCGGTACGCGTCGTGGTTCCGCGTGCGGCCGTGGGAGGAAGAGGTGATCACGTGGGGTGCCGGTCCGGTCCTGAGGGGTGGGTCTGCGTATGCCGAAGAGGCAACGCTACGGCAACCGGCGGGCCCGGCGCAGTTCCGTCCGCGCATCCCTCGTACGGGTCCGTGATCGTCCGGAAGAGCCTCCGCTCGGCGCCGGAATCACGGAAGCTGTCAAGTGTGAGACAGACCTCGTCCGCCGTCCGAGCCGTCCCAACGGGCCCGCCGCATGTCCAGCCGGAGCCCGGCCGGCGACTCGCGCAGCGGGGTTCCCTCGGCCCGGTAGTGCTCCAGGGCGCGCCGCTCGCTGCCGGGCAGTGGGACGCCGTCGGCGCGGACCACGCGCCACCACGGGACGGCTCCGCCGTAGAGGGCCATCACCCTCCCCACCTGCCGCGGGCCGCCCTCGTCCAGCCATTCGGCGATGTCGCCGTAGGTCATCACCCGGCCGGGCGGAATCCGCTCGGCGGCCTCCAGCACCCGCTCCGCGTAGTCGGGCAGGGCGGCCGGGGCGGAGTTCTGCTCGCTCATCCGGGACATGGTGCCGTACGTGCCGGAGGGCCGCACGGAACGTTTCTTTCCGTACCGGGTCGCACCCTGGTGCCCCGCCCTGCCGCCCGTCCGTGCCACCATCGTGCGGGCGGTGACCGGTGATACATGATCAAGAAGAGACGGAAGTGACGGCGAACCAGCGGAGTGCGAGTCCTCCGGATGACGCGGAGGCGCGGCGAAGCACGCCCTCCGCGCCGGAGGCGGGCTCCGGCACGGGCCCGGGCGACGCCGCCTCCGGCGCGACGTCCGGGGCCGCGTCCCCACCGGGGTCCGTACCGGGCTCCGGTGCGGAGGGCGACACGGATACGACCGCCACGACGGACACCGACGCCGGCGCAGGCACGAACTCGGACACGGGCACGGGCACGGGCACGGGCACCAGCACCGAAACCGAAACCGGCACGGGCACCGGCACCGGCACCGGCACCGGCACCCACGCCGCCCCCGACACCGACACCGACGTCGACACCGACGTCGAAGCCCGGACCGGCCATGCCAGTGCGGACCGGGTCGAGATCGACGAGCCGCTGCTCGCCGCCCGCGTGCACCGGCCCTCCGACCTGGTCCGGCTCCTGATCGGCATCCTCGGCATCGTCCTGGTGCTCGGCATCGCCGCCTTCGCGCACGGCACCGCCGCCGGCCTGGAGGCCGACATCAGCGCGGGCACCCAGGAGGCGCCGCCGCTGCTGATCAAGGTGGCCGGGCTGGTCGGGAGCATCGCCGTGCTCCTCGTCCCGGTCGCCTTCGCCATCGAACGGCTGATCAAACGCGACGGCCTGCGCATCGCCGACGGCGTACTCGCCGCCGTCCTCGCCCACGGCGTCACCCTCGCCACCGACCTGTGGGTCTCCCGGTCCGCCCCGGAGAGCATCCAGGACGCCCTCACCCGCGCCACCGGCGTCGGCGACGGCCTCACCGATCCGGTGCACGGCTACCTCGCGCCGGTCATCGCGTACATGACCGCCGTCGGCATGACCCGGCGCCCCCGCTGGCGGGTCGCGCTGTGGGCGGTGCTGCTGCTCGACGCCTTCGCGATGCTCGTCGGCGGCTACACCACCCCCTTCTCGATCATCCTCACGGTGCTGATCGGCTGGACCGTCGCGTACGGCACCCTCTACGCCGTCGGCTCCCCCAACGTCCGGCCCACCGGCCAGAACCTCCTCGCCGGTCTGCGCCGGGTCGGCTTCCAGCCGGTCACCGCCATGCGCGCCGAGCCGCTGGAGGGCCCGGAGGTGCCCGAGCAGCGGGACCGGGGCCGCCGCTACCACGTGACCCTGGAGGACGGCCCGCCGCTCGACGTCACCGTCGTCGACCGCGAGCAGCAGGCGCACGGCTTCTTCTACCGGGTCTGGCGCCGGCTCACCCTGCGGGGCATCACCACCCGGCGCAGCCTGCAGTCGCTGCGGCAGGCGCTCGAGCAGGAGGCCCTGCTCGCGTACGCCGCCATCGCCGCCGGGGCCAACGCGCCCAAGCTGATCGCCACCTCGGAGCTCGGCCCGGACGCCGTGATGCTCGTCTACGAGCACCTGGGCGGACGCAGCCTGGACTCCCTCTCCGACGAGGAGATCACCGACGAGCTGACCCGCAACGCCTGGCAGCAGGTACGGGCCCTGCACTCGCGGCGCATCGCACACCGGCGGCTCACCGGAGACGCACTGGTGGTGGATCGTTCCGGCAATGTCACCCTCACCGACCTGCGCGGAGGCGAGATCGCCGCGGGCGATCTGGTGCTGCGGATGGACATCGCCCAGCTGCTGACCACTCTCGGTCTGCGGGTGGGCGCGGAGCGCTCGGTGGCCGCGGCCGTGTCGGTGCTCGGCCCGGACGCGGTGGCCGACTGCCTGCCGCTGCTGCAGCCGATCGCGCTGAGCCGGTCCACCCGGGCGACGCTGCGGAGGCTGGCCCGGGAGCGGGCGCAGCGCGAGCGCGAGGCGGTGCTGGAGTCCTCGCGGCTGGCGAAGGAGCAGCGGGAGGCGGAGGCGGCGGCCCGGAAGGCGCCGGCCTCGGCGAAGTCGGCGAAGGCCGAGTCCAAGGCGGAGAAGCGGGCGGAGAAGCGGGCGCTGGACGTGGCGCTGGACGAGGCCCGGGAGGAGGACCTGCTCAGCCAGATCCGCCGCCAGGTGCTGCTGATCCGGCCGCAGGCGCCGGTGGAGCCGGCCCGGCTGGAACGGATCCGGCCGCGCACCCTGGTGTCCTTCATCGCGGGTGCCTTCGCCGCGTACTTCCTGTTGTCCCAGCTGACGCACGTGGACTTCGGGACGATCGTCGGCGAGGCGCAGTGGGGCTGGGTCGGGGCGGCGGTGGCCTTCTCTGCGCTCAGCTACTTCGCCGCGGCGATGAGCCTGCTCGGGTTCGTGCCGGAGCGGGTGCCGTTCCTGCGGACGGTGTGCGCGCAGGTGGCGGGGTCGTTCGTGAAGCTGGTGGCGCCGGCTGCGGTCGGCGGCGTCGCGCTGAACACCCGTTTCCTGCAGCGCGCCGGGGTGCGGCCGGGGCTCGCGGTGGCGAGCGTGGGCGCGTCCCAGCTGTTCGGGCTGGGGGCGCACATCCTGCTGCTGCTGTCCTTCGGCTATCTGACGGGGACCGAGAAGACCCCGGAGATGACCCCGTCGCGGACGGTCATCGCGGGTCTGCTGACGGTCGCGGTGCTGGTGCTGGTGGTCACGGCGATCCCGTTCCTGCGGAAGTTCGTGGCGACCCGGGTGCGGGCGCTGTTCGCGGGCGTGGTGCCGCGGATGCTGGACGTGCTGCAGCGGCCGCAGAAGCTGCTGACCGGCATCGGCGGGATGCTGCTGCTGACCGGGTGCTTCGTGATGTGCCTGGACGCGTCGATCCGCGCGTTCGGGGGCGGCGAGGCGATCTCGCTGGCGAGCATCGCGGTGGTGTTCCTGGCGGGCAACGCGCTGGGGTCGGCGGCGCCGACGCCGGGTGGTGTGGGCGCCGTGGAGACCACGCTGACGCTGGGTCTGATCGCGGCGGGGCTGGACAAGGAGATCGCGATCTCCGCTGTGCTGCTGTTCCGGCTGATGACGTTCTGGCTGCCGGTGCTGCCGGGGTGGCTGTCGTTCAACTACCTGACCCGCAAGGAAGCGATCTAGCGTCCCGCCGGGCGGCACGGCCCCTGCCCCAGCCCCGCCGAGGTGTGGCCCCGGCGGGGTGCGGCCGCCGGGCCCACACGGCGCGGCGGTGGGGTCAGCCGTAGGGGTCCGGCTTTGGTTCCGGTGGGGACCAGTCGTCCAGCATCGCGCCCAGCAGCGCCGCGCAGCGGGACTGCGCGGCGGAGGGCTCCCGCGGCGGAACCGCCGCGACCGGGACCCGCTCCGCCCCCGCGAGCTCCGGCTCCGCGTCGGTGAAGTCCGGTTCCGGGAACCCGGTCGCCCGGGCCGCCGCCTCCAGGGCCTGGATGTGCACGAACCAGTCGTGGGCCAGCCGCTCCACCCGTACGTCCCCCGCCGTCGCCTCCCCCAGCGCAGCGAGCTCCGCCTCCAGCCGCGTGCGCTCCGCCCGGAGCCTCGGGTGCGCGGCCTCCACGTGCTGCCCGGCCGCCTCGTACGCCGCCACCTCCCGGCCCAGCGGGTGGTGCCGCGGCCCGGCCGCCGTCGGCCGCCTGGCCCGGAACGCCGCGTCCAGCCCGGCCAGCAGACCCTCCCCGCCGGCCCCCGGTTCGAGGGCCGACCGTACGTCCTCGGGCGACAGCCCCAGCTCCGTCATCCGCAGCGCCCAGAGGATCCGGACCAGGTCGTCGTACCCGTACCGGCGGCGGCCGTCCGGCCCGCGCTCCGGTTCCGGGAGCACTCCGGTCCGGTGGTGGTGGCGGATCGCCGTCGGCGTGGTCCCCGCCAGTACCGCCGCCTCGCCGATCCCGACCGTGGTCCGACCGCGGTGCGCCCGGGCCGCCGCCCGGCTGCCGCCGTGTTCCTCCTGCTGCTCCTGCTGCTCTCCGTGCTCCCCGCCCTTCGAGCCGTTCGCGCAGTCTGATCCGTTCTCGCCGTTCTCGCCGTTCTCGCCGTTCTCGCCGTTCATACCCACCAGGTCACCACGGACGGGGACAGAACGCTCACCCCCGAACGGGTCACGGCACGGGCGGACCGGCGGAATCACCCACAGGATGGGGCCATGACGGGAAAAGCCCTGCGGGCCACCGCTGCCGCCGCCCTCACCGCCGCCCTGCTCTCCACCACGGGCTGCTCCGACAGCGCCGAGAAGACCAAGAGCACCGGCGGCACGGGCAGTCCACAGCCGAGCCCGCAGAAGCTCGACTGGAAATCCTGCCCGCCCCCCACACCCGCCCAGGGCAGCGGGGAGGCCCCGTCCAAGGAATGGCAGTGCGCCACCCTCAAGGTGCCGCGCGACTACGCCGACCCCGGCGGTGAGCAGCTCGAGATCGCGCTCATCCGTCTCCCCGCCAAGGACAAGAGCAAGCGCCTCGGCTCGCTCGTCTTCAACTTCGGCGGACCCGGCGCCTCCGGCATCACCACCCTGCCGGGCTCCGAGAAGGAGTACACCGCCCTGAACGAACGCTACGACCTGGTCAGCTTCGATCCGCGCGGGGTCGGCGGCAGCGCCCCGGTGATCTGCGAGAACAACCGGCAACTGGACCGGTACTACGCCACGGACGGCAGCCCGACCGGCCCCGCCGAGGAGAAGGAGTACACCGACGCCCTCCAGGGGTACGTGAAGGCGTGCGAGAAGAACTCCGCCGCGGTGCTCCCCTACGTCGGCACCCTGAACGCCGCCCGCGACATGGACGTGCTCCGGCAGGCCCTGGGTGACGAGAAGCTCAACTACTTCGGCATCTCGTACGGCACGCAGCTCGGCGGGGTGTACGCCCATCTCTTCCCCGACAAGGTCGGCAGGGCGGTGTTCGACGCGGTGGTGGACCCCACCCAGACCTCCGAGCAGAGCGCGCTGGGCCAGGCCAAGGGCTTCCAGCTGGCGCTCGACAACTTCGCCCAGGACTGCGTGGACCGGGGCGACGCCTGCCAGCTGCAGGGCAGCACGGTCAAGGAGATCGAGGACAACATCATCAAGCTGCAGCAGGAGCTGGACAAGGAGCCCATCGCCGGCATCGGCGACCGCAAGCTCACCCAGACCGCCGCCACCAACGGCATCGCGACGGCGCTGTACTCACAGGAGCTGTGGCCGCTGCTGGAGCAGGGGCTGGACGAGGCCGAGGGCGGCCAGGGCCAGCTGCTGCTGGCGCTCTCGGACCTGCTCACCGGCCGGGACCAGGAGGGCAACTACAACAACCTGCTCGCGGCCAACATCGCCGTCAACTGCGCCGACAGCAAGGACCGGTTCGACCTGGAGCAGACGAAGGCGAAGCTGCCGCAGTTCAAGGCGGCCTCCCCGGTGTTCGGGGAGTTCCTCGGCTGGGGCCTGATGAGCTGCAGCGACTGGCCGGTGGACGGTGCCTGGACCACTCCCGACGTGAGCGCGCCGGGCGCCCCGCCGATCCTGGTGATCGGCAACACCGGCGACCCGGCCACCCCCTACGAGGGCGCCCAGAACATGGTGAAGCGGCTCGGCCCGGGGGTCGGCGTGGAGATGACGTACAAGGGCGAGGGGCACGGCGCGTACAACAGCGGCGACCCGTGCGTGCAGAAGTCGGTCAACGGCTTCCTGCTCGACGGCAAGGTGCCCGCCGACAAGACGGTCTGCACCCCCGCCTGATGTACGGAGGGGCCGCCTGATGTACGGAGGGGCCGTACCGCATCCCGCGCGGTACGGCCCCTCCGGGTCGTCACATCATCGGACAGGTCCGCCGGACCCGCCAGACCGGCCTAGTAGACCGGCTTCGACGGCTCGATCTGGTTGACCCAGCCGATCACGCCGCCGCCGACGTGCACCGCGTCGGCGAAGCCCGCGGACTTGAGCACCGCGAGGACTTCCGCACTGCGGACACCCGTCTTGCAATGCAGGACGATCTTCTTGTCCTGCGGCAGGTCCTGCAGGGCGTTGCCCATCAGGAACTCGCCCTTGGGGATCAGCTTCGCGCCGGGGATCGAGACGATCTCGTACTCGTTGACCTCGCGGACGTCGATGATCTCGATGTTCTCGCCGTCGTCGATCCACTCCTTGAGCTGCTTGGGAGTGATCGTCGAGCCGAGAGCCGCCTCCTGGGCCTCCTCCGACACGACGCCGCAGAAGGCCTCGTAGTCGATGAGCTCGGTGACGGTCGGGTTCTCACCGCAGACCGCGCAGTCGGGGTCCTTGCGGATCTTGACCTGGCGGTACTGCATCTCCAGGGCGTCGTAGATCATCAGGCGGCCGACCAGCGGCTCGCCGATGCCGGCGAGCAGCTTGATGGCCTCGTTGACCTGGATGGAGCCGATGGACGCGCAGAGCACACCCAGCACGCCGCCCTCGGCGCAGGACGGGACCATGCCCGGCGGCGGCGGCTCCGGGTAGAGGCAGCGGTAGCACGGGCCGTGCTCGGACCAGAAGACCGAGGCCTGGCCGTCGAACCGGTAGATCGAGCCCCACACGTACGGCTTGTTCAGCAGCACGCAGGCGTCGTTCACCAGGTAGCGGGTGGCGAAGTTGTCCGTGCCGTCGACGATCAGGTCGTACTGGCTGAAGATGTCCATCACGTTCTCGGCTTCGAGCCGCTCTTCGTGGAGGATCACGTTCACGTACGGGTTGATGCCGAGCACGGAGTCGCGGGCCGACGCGGCCTTGGAACGGCCGATGTCGGACTGGCTGTGGATGATCTGGCGCTGCAGGTTCGACTCGTCGACCTCGTCGAACTCCACGATGCCGAGCGTGCCCACACCGGCCGCCGCCAGGTACATCAGGGCGGGCGAGCCGAGGCCGCCGGCACCGACGCAGAGCACCTTGGCGTTCTTCAGGCGCTTCTGGCCGTCCATCCCGACATCCGGGATGATCAGGTGCCGGGAGTACCGACGGACCTCGTCAACGGTGAGCTCAGCAGCTGGCTCGACCAGGGGTGGCAGCGACACGGGCACTCTCCGTAGCGGGGGAGCGTCCCCGCTGGCGCGGGGAGCAAACTGGTGGTTGTACTTCCCGTAACAGTGCCACGCCCTTCTTCATTCCGAGACACCCTGTCCGATACGCGAGACGATTTCGTCCCAGTACGCGGGCATTCCGGCCCATGGGTCCCCGTTCCCGCGGCTCCCCGCGCGGTCCGAGCGGTCCGTGAACCAGATGGTCCCGGCCCCCTGCCAGCGCGCGATCCGCATCGCCTCCTCCAGGTGGGTGCGCGGCACCCCGTGCACGAGGTGGCAGAACCGCTCCGGCGGGTACTCGGCGGTCCACTCGGCCACCTGTGACCAGCGGTAGTCCACCCAGGCCCCGGAGAAGGTCACCAGCTGGTCGGCGGTCTCGGCGTAGCCGGCGTACGGGTGGGTGCCGTGCCCCAGCACGATCCTGGGCGGCGTCTCGCCGAGCGTCCGCAGGGTGTCCACGACCCGGCGCACGGCCGCGAGCGAGGCCCGGTCGGAGGGGGCCCCGGCCAGGTAGAAGCCGCCGACCCGGTACCAGTCCACGTACCGGTGGGCGTCGGAGAGCAGCTCCCCGACGGTCCGCTCGCCGTCCCGCACGGAGAGGTGGCCGAGCAGGGTGCCGCCCGCCTCGCGCAGCTTGTGGGCGGCTTCGGAGCAGTGCGGGTCGGGCCGCTGTCCGGGCCCGTCGGCGACGTTGAGCACGGCCCAGTGCAGGGGGGTGCCGGGCCGGGCCAGCTCGCCCCATTCGGCGGGGGCGAGCAGCGGGTGCGCGTATCCCGGCACGCCGAGGCCGAGCCGGCCTGCCTCGGTGGCGGCCGGGGCGGCCCCGGGCGGGGTGGTCAGATGCGGCATGCCGCCTCCATCCAGATGTCCGCGAGGGATTCCTCCAGGTTGATCCGCGGCCGCCAGCCCAGCCGGTCCCGGGCGGTGCGGACGTCGGCCTGCTGCCAGGTTCCGCAGCCGTCGGGGTAGGGGTACGGGGGCGGGACCGCGGCGGCGAGCTGCTCGGCGGTGGCCTCGGAGCGCGGGGCGCCGATGCCGGCGTGCCGGACGGGCAGGCCGTGCCCGTGCGGCCGGTCCGGGGCGTCGATCTCGTGCAGGGCGCCGCCGTAGCCGGCGACCCGCGCGAGGACGGCGGCGGCGTCCCGGAGCCGGACGGCCCGGCCGGTGCCGATGTTGACCACGCCCTGGGCGGCGGACAGGCTCGCGGCGTGCACCGCGCGCGCCACGTCCCGTACGTCGACGAAGTCGCGCTGTACGCCCAGCCCGCTGAGCTTGATCTCGCTGTCCCCGGACTGCATGGCGCGGCGCATGGCCTCGGCGAGGCGGCCGAGCGGGGACCCGGCGGGGGTGCCGGGTCCGACGGGTGAGAACACCCGGAGCACGACGGCGTCCAGCCCGGAGCCGAGCACCAGCTCGGTCGCGGCCAGCTTGCTGACGCCGTACGGCCCGCCGGGTCTCGGCACGGCGTCCTCGGCCGTGCTGGAGCCCGGCTGGCTGGGGCCGTACTCGGCGGCGCAGCCCAGCTGCACGAGCCGGGCGCCGCAGCCGCTGCGGCGCAGCGACTCACAGATGGTGGCGACGGCGATGGTGTTGTGCCGGGTCAGCTCGCGGGCGCCGCCGCGGGTGGCCCCGGAGCAGTTGATCACCACGCCGGGGTGGACGGCGTCCAGGAACCGGGTGAGGGCGCCGGGGCTCCCCGTGGCCAGGTCGAAGCGGACGTCCGCGTCGTCGCCGCGCCCGAGGGCGGTGAGCTGGACGGCGGGGTCGGCGAGCAGCCGGTCGGCGACGTAGCGGCCGAGGTATCCGTTGGCTCCGATCAGCAGCACCCTCATCGCGCGGCCCCCTGCTCGATTCGCCGGCAGTCCATGTCTTCTCCTTGTCGGGGTACGGGGTGTCGGGGTACGGGGTGCCCGGATCCGCGTCCGGGTCCGCGCCCGGGTCCCGCGTGCGGGCTCCGGGTGTGAGCGGAGGCGCGGGACAGTGCGACGGTGGCGTGGACGGCGCCGGCCGCGACGAGCACGGCGGCCAGGCCGGGTACGGGCAGCAGCCCGAGCGCGAGGGCGGCGGCGGCCGCCCGGTGCCCGTGGTGGGCGCAGAGCAGCCGGGCGAGGAACAGCAGCAGGGCGACGGGCGCGGCGGTGCCGAGCGGTGCGCCGGTGAGCGCGAGCACGGGCAGGGCCGCGGCCGCGTACCCGGCGGTGGCCAGCAGCGGCAACGGCCGGGCGGAGGCGGCGAACTCGTCCAGTGTCCGGGCCGTGCGCAGGCGGCGCCGGGCGTGGGCGGAGCACCAGGACGCGGCCCAGTGCGCGGGCAGCGCGGCGAGGGCGAGCCCCAGCCCGAGGCCGGCACCGTGGACGTGGACCGCGTACGCCACCCCGGCGGCGCCGGCCGCGGCCGCGCACCGGGGCAGGGCCGCCACGGCCCCGGCCCCGCCGGGGGCGCGCCTGCCGGTGGGCCAGAGGAAGGCCAGGCCGACCGCGAGCCCGGTCAGCACCGCCGCCCAGCCGCCCGCGACGGGCCCGGCCAGTACGGCCGCCAGGGCGGCGAGTCCGGCGGGCAGCACGGTCCGGGCCGCGGCCCGGCACGCGGCGCGGGGGTCGCGCGGGGGTACGGGCCGGGGCTCCGGGGCGAATCCGCCGGCCGGGCGGGGCACCCGGGCGTGGATCTCCTCGGCCAGCGAGAACACGTCGCGGTGGCGGCACCGGGCGGCGGTCCGGTCGGTGACCCCGGCGGCCTCCAGCCCGGCGGCGATCTCCAGCGGCCCGACGGCCCGCTCGCAGAGCTCGCGGTGCCGGTGCATCAGCGCCTTGACGGGATCCCCGCCGCCCCTCCGCCGCGGCGGCGGGGCAGCCGCCCCGTGCCGAACGGGCTCCCCGACCCCGGCACCACCGCTCGCCGGGTCCGGCGCGCCGACGGGCCGCCGGTCCGGCAGCGCGGCGGACACCTGCGGCGCAGCACCGAAGCCCTGCCCGTCCCCGGCGCGACCGCTCGCCCCCCTGGCGGGGCCCTGCCCCGCCCCCTGCCGGAGCTCCGCTCCGGAACCACCCTCGGCCCCGCCCGGGAGCGTGCCGGCGGCTCCGCCGGGAAACCCGGACGACGTACCCAACCCGCCGGACCCGGACCCGGGGGTCTCGTTCGTCCCACGGGCCGGCGGAACCGGCTCCGGACCGAATCCCTGCACGACACTCCCCCTCCACACGACCTGCAACGGCTCATGGGCGCGCGGCCCGGGTCCGGCCTCCGGCACGGCTCCGCCCCACGCGCTCGGACGCAGCCCGCCCACGGGCACGGGCACGGCCACGTCTGCGCCGGCCGGCCCCACGGCGGAGCGAGCGACGACCGGCTGCACCGAGGTCCGGTCCACCGCGGACCGGGCCGCGATCGGCCGCGGGGCGGCGGCCTGGGTCTTCGGGCGGCGCACGCCCGCGGACACCGGGCCCCGACCTGCCACGTCCGGCACCGGCGTCCGGCCTGAGGCCCTCGACGAGGCCGGGCCGGAGCCCCGGTTGACCGCACGCGGTCCGCCCTCGGAACCGAAGCCCCGGGAGGCCGGACGGAGACCGCCCCCGGTCGCCGGGCCCCGCGAGACCACTCGGGCTCCGCCCTCCGGCGGGACGGCATCCGGCCGGTAGGAGGTCGGGGGGGTGGGGTGGACGTGGTCGGGGCGTGTCGTCGCGCGCGGGGGTGCGGCGGGGTCCCGGGGTGAGGGGGTCATACCGGCGCCTCCGCGACCCGGCTCGGGGTGGTCCAGTGCCCCGGCACCCTCGCCTCCGCCGGGACGGCGAACGGGACCTCCCAGCGGCCCGGGCTCCCGCCCGCGGCCGCGATCAGGTCGACGTACATCTCCCCGAACGCCGCCACCGTCCGCTCCGCGGCGAACAGTTCGAGCGCCCGCGCCCGGGCGGCCGCGCCCAGGCGGGCCGCCCGCTCGTGGTCCCGCAGCATCGACAGGCACGCCTCCGCCAGGGCCCGCGGGTTCCTCGGCGGGACCACCAGACCGGTGCCGCCGATGACCTCGAACACCGCGCCCACGTCCGTGGACACCGTCGCGCGGCCGCAGAACATCGCCTCGACCAGCGTGGTGGGGAAGCCCTCCACCACGGACGAGGAGACGGCCACCCGTCCCGCCGCGTACGCCTCCGCGACCGAGGGCGCGTACGGTCCGCCGGTCTCCTCGAAGCTCACCGGGTTCTCTCCGGCCGAGACCCGGTCCGCCGCCTCGTCGGGGAACAGCTGGGCCGCGAGGGCCCGGCAGTCCGCCAGGTAGCGCAGGTCGGCCGGGTGCCGGGAGCCGTCGGGGGCGGCCGGGGCGGTGCAGAAGATCCGCAGCCGGGCCTCCGGCTCGGCCCGCCGCACCTCCGCGAAGGCGTGCAGCAGTCCGATGAGGTCCTTCGCGGGCTCGACCCGTCCGACCCAGACCAGCGTCCCGGGCTCGGCCTCGGCGAGGTCCGCCTCCCCGACGGTGGCGAATCGGTCCGCCTCCATGCCGGGGTACACCGTCCGTACCCGCGTCCGCGGGGCTCCGCACCGCTCCTGCCAGCGCCGGGCGTGCGCGTTCCCCGGGGTCAGCAGGTCGGCGCGGTCGTAGAGTTCGGCCGCCAGCCGGGCCTGGAACCCTCCGGTCATCGCCCGTACGGCCCTGGTGCCGCCCTGCTCCAGGCAGTGCGCGCGGAGCTGGACGCCGTACTCGGTGACCAGCAGCGGGACCCCGAAGAAGCGTTTGGCCACCAGCCCGGGCAGCGCTGCCGTTCCGCCCGCCGCGGCATGCACCACGTCGGCCGCGCCCAGGCTCTCGTACCAGTCCAGGGACAGTGGGCGGAGTGCCCGTTCCAGTGCCGCCGCGACGTCCGCCAGGTCCGCCGCGCCCGCCGACTGCACGGCGCGGTGCGCGCCCGGGGCGCGGCAGCCGGCCTCCAGTGCGCGGAGGGCGTCCTCGGAACGCAGGGCGGTGGTCAGCCCGCCGCGCTCCTGGGCGAATTCCGCGAGGGCGTGGAGGCCGTCGGCGAAGGCCCGGTCACGGCCTCGGTCGTGGTCGCGGCCGGCGCCGGCATCGGCGTCCGGTGCCGCGCAGATGGCGCCGGCCAGGTGCCGGAAGGCGGACGCGAACCGCGCCCGGTCCCGGCGCCGGAGCCCGCGACGGCCGGCGGCGGTCTCGCCCGCCGGCTGTGCGTAGAGCGTGAACTCGTGCTGTGGGAGACCGCGGACGAGCCGGTCGCACCACTGCCTCGAACCACCGTCGGTCAGTAAGCCGATCCGCACGTGTGGCACCCCCGTTCTCCCGTACGCGGCGATCGGGTCTCGCCGCGGGAGAACTCAAGCGGATATGCCCGTGGCCCGACGGACGGTTGTCCGTCGCGCCACCGGAAGGGGTGAAGAGTCGTAACTTTCCCGTACGGTTCGCGTTCGACAGCGCTAGCCGGGACTTCGCCTCAGGCCTCCGCCACCGCCCCGGCCCCACGGCGGTGGGCAGCCGCCGCGGCCGGGTGACGGCGCGTCGTCAATTGCCCGGGAAGGCCCACGGGTTCGGCCTGCAGGCGATGCCGTCGATGTCGAGGGATTTGGTCTGCTGCTGCATGACCGGCGCGAGCGCGCCCGGGGTTCGGCAGCTGACATGGCCGTGGCCGAGCCGGTGTCCGACCTCATGGTTGATCAGCATCTGCCGGTACTCGAACATCGCCTGCGGGCCGAAGGTCTGCGAGCCCTGCGCCCACCGGAACGCGTTGATCATCACGCGCTCGGTCCTCCCGGAGTCGCAGGACACGTTGTCGACGGTGGTGTCCAGGTCGGACTTCTTGCACCAGACCCCGGTGGTCCCCGGGCTGGCCAGGGTGATCACGAACTCGACCTCGCCGGACGGCACGCGCTCGAAGGTGCGCGCGCCCTTGTGCGCCCAGCTGCGGTCGTCGTTGAGGGTGCGCTGCACGGCCTCGGCGAACAGCGTGCCGTCGAGGCCGAGTCCCTGCTCGACGTCGACCCGGTAGCGGACCAGCTTGCCCTTGCCGGGGGCCTTGGCCACGCCCGGCACGGTGTCGAAGGTCCCCGGGCCCGCGAGTTTCGGGTCGATCGGGTACTGCTCGGCCATCTTCTGCTCGTACGTCTTCTCCGGCGCGGGCGCGGGCACGGCCGCGGGGGCCTGCGCGGCGTCCGGGGTGGCGCGCCCGTCGGAGCGGGACGCCGCGGACTGCCCGGGAACCGCCCGCTTGCCCTTGTCCCCGGCCGAGTGCGTGGCGACCCGGCCGCCGTCGTCGCCGGTGACCTGGCCGGCGACCACCACGGCGAGCACGGTGGTGACGGCCGCGGCCGCCACGCCGGTGTACGTACGGACCTTCACCCCGCGCCGGGCGCCCGACGGCCCGGCCGGGGGCGCCGCGTCGGCCTCCGGCGCGGTCCGGGTGGGCGGCACCCGGCGGTGCGGGCCGGTGGAGGTGACGGGGTCACCGGCCGGCCCGGGGAACTCGCGCGGGAACTCCCGGCCGGCCTGCGGGAATCCGGCGGCGGGGGCGGGCGCGGCCGGAGCGGGCGCGGCGAACGCCGGGGTGCCGTAGGCGGGCGTGCCGAAAGCCGGGGTGTCGGTGTCGCGGAAGCGGGGGGCGCCGAAGGCCGGGTCCGGCGCGGCGGGCCGGCGCGGCGCCCCGCGCCAGTCCCCGTACACGGTGGCGGGGCCGCTGCCGGGGGCGGCTCCCCAGCCGCCCCCGTCCTCCCTCATCTCGGGGTGGCCGGAGCGCACGTCGGAGCCGGAGCGCGCCTCGGGGCCGGACTGCTGCCCGTGGCGGTGGATCACGGAGGGCTCGGCGCGCCGCCTGCGGCCGGTGCCGTTGCCGCCGACCGTCCCGGGCCCGGATCCCACCGTGGGTGCGGGCGGGGTCACCGAGGGTGGCGGGGCGGGCGGGGTGTGACCGGGGGCGGGGGCCTTGCGACTATGTCGTCCCACGAATCCTCAGCCTCTGTCCTCGCCCGTGTGCAGTTCGTGCCCGGTCCGGTCGTCGCGCAGCAGGTCCAGGAAGGCCGCGGCCACCAGGTCGGGGTACTCCATCATGGCCACGTGCCCGGCCTCCGGCAGGGTCAGCAGCCGCGAACCCCGGAAGGCCGCGGCGGCCTTGCGCGCCATGCGGTACGAGACGAGCCGGTCCCGGCCACCGTAGACCAGGAGCGTCGGCGCGAGAACCCGTTGCGCCTGGCGCCACAGTCCGTGCTGGCCACCGAGGGTGTACGCGTCGACGATGCCGCGCGAGGAGCGGGACATCGCCTCCCAGAAGTAGGGGAGCGCCATGCGCCGCTCCATCTCCGCGACGGCGTCCCGGAAGCCTTCGGGTGTCACCCGTGAGGGGTCGCCGTAACAGAGGCCCATCACCCCGCGGGTGCGCTGTTCGGCCGTCAGGTCGCGGAACATCCGGGAGACCACGGACACCGCGCCGGGCACCGCCAGCAGCGCGGTGGGCACCGCGGTGCGCTGCACGCGCAGTTCGGGCAGCGCGGGCGAGATCAGGGTGAGGGTGCGCACCAGGTCGGGCCGGACGGCCGCGACCCGGGTGGAGACGGCGCCGCCGAGGGAGTTGCCGAACAGGTGCACGGGTCCGCGGCCTGCCGCGTCCAGGTGCCGGATCACGGCGCGGGCCAGGGCGGTGACGGAGTAGTCGCGGTCGGCGGGCGGGGCCGAGTCCCCGAAGCCGGGCAGGTCGACGGCCTCTCCGTCGACGGCGTCCTCCAGCTGTCCCATGAGCGCCGACCAGTTCAGCGAGGAACCGCCGAGGCCGTGCACGAACAGTGCGGGGGGCAGTCCTCGCCGGGCGGGCGGGCGTGAGCGGACGGTGAGGGTGAGGCCGGGGAGCGCTACGCTGCGCAACCGCTCGCCTTCGGCCACCCGGACCGCGCCCACCGGTGAGGGGAGCTCTGCGGCGGACCGTACACCCGGCAGCTCGGTGGAAGACATGCGGCCAATGTTACGAGACGATCAAGGCCGAAACCGGTGTGTCCGCAGTCACAGGTCCGCGTAGCGGCGCACTCCCGTGTCTCCTAGGCTCATAGGAGGAGCGAGGGAAAGAGGGGAGCGGAATGACTGTCGATCCTGCGGAGCCCGAAACCTTCCAGACACCGTTCGAGGAGGGACTGGACGCGGAGGCCCCCGAGGCGGACGCGGCGGAGCAGCACACGGAGCTCAATCCGCACGAGGACGCACCGCTCACCGGCCATGAACGCGGCGAAGCCACCGAAGGCGACGCCGCGGAGCAGGCGCGGGTGGTCGTCATGGACGACGACGACTACCGCTGACCAGCGCTCGCGGGCGTCCGCAGGGCGAGAATTCTCGCTCTGGACCCCCCTTAATCGGTTACCGAAAAGTACGATGGCGGGCGCGGCGCACAGCGCACTGTGTTCTAGAGAAAGTGGGAGGCGGCGTGACAGCCATCGAGCAGACCGAGGCGGCGCGCCCGCGGGGCACGCGACTGCCGCGCCGAGCCCGACGCAACCAGTTGCTGGGCGCGGCCCAGGAGGTTTTCGTCGCGCAGGGGTACCACGCGGCCGCGATGGACGACATCGCCGAGCGCGCGGGTGTGAGCAAGCCGGTGCTGTACCAGCACTTCCCCGGCAAGCTGGACCTCTACCTGGCGCTGCTGGACCAGCACTGCGAGAACCTGCTGCAGGCGGTGCGCGGGGCGCTGGCCTCGACCACCGACAACAAGCAGCGCGTGGCCGCGACGATGGACGCGTACTTCGCGTACGTGGAGGACGAGGGTGGCGCGTTCCGGCTGGTCTTCGAGTCGGACCTGACCAACGAGCCGGCGGTGCGGGAGCGCGTGGACCGGGTGTCCATGCAGTGCGCCGAGGCCATCTCGGAGGTCATCGCCGAGGACACCGGCCTGTCGAAGGACGAGTCGATGCTGCTGGCCGTGGGCCTGGGCGGGGTGTCGCAGGTGGTGGCCCGGTACTGGCTGTCCAGCGAGAGCCCGGTGGAGCGCGAGAAGGCGGTCGGCCTGCTGACCTCGCTGGCCTGGCGGGGCATCGCGGGCTTCCCGCTGCACGGCGCGGAGCAGCAGGCCGAACTGCACTGACGCCCGGTTTCCGGGGAGCGTGCCGGGTCCGTACCGGCGCGCTCCCGGCCGTGGCCGGGTGTTCGCTGCGAGCGTGTACCGGGGACGCCGTTCCCGTCCTCACTCCGGGCTAATGTGTCCGAGTACGGCGCGGTGATCGCGCGACCCGGAGACGTCGGAGGGACAAGCCGTGGAGGTCAAGATCGGCGTGCAGCACGCACCCCGGGAGATCGTGCTGGAGACCGAGCTGAGCGCGGAGGCGCTGGAGGCCACCGTCACCGACGCCCTGACGGGCAAGACGGCCCTGCTCTCGCTGACGGACACCAAGGGCCGCAAGGTCCTGGTGCCGGCGGACCGCCTGTCGTACGTCGACATCGGCGAGCCGACCGCCCGCAAGGTCGGTTTCGGCGCCGTCTGAGCACGTGCTCCGGCGGTGTCCGGAGCACCGGAGTCCTGTGAAACGGCCCGGTGGGGGTACCCCCACCGGGCCGTTTCCGTTCCTTCCGCTTCGGGTAGGACCGGCAGTGACCCGGTTTCCCCTGACCCCGTGGGAGGACGCTCATGCTGCTGCTGGAGGTGCTCGGCTCCGCCCTGGTGGGTCTCGCCCTGTCCACGGTCGCCGTGAGACTCCTCGGCAGCAGGCTGCCCTCCCCACGGCTGGTGCTGGTCAGCGGCACGCTGGGGGCCCTGTTCGGGCAGTACCTGACGGTCTTCGCGCTGGGCCCGGGGCACCACTCCCCGGCCGCGGGCCTGCTCGGCTCGGCGCTGGTGTCGGCGGTGGTGCTGTCGCTGCTGCTGCGGCCGGCCGGCCGCTCCGGGAGGTCCGCCCGCCGGGCTCCGTTTTCACTCCCGTCGGGAGGATGAGTGATCCCGTGCGGGATCCCTCCCCTGTGCCGGCCCCGGAGCCACCGCCCCGGGGCCGTGGCATGACCCTAGGCGGCCAGGCCGAGCGCGGCCATCCGCTTGGTGTGGGCCTTGGTGATGCGGGCGAACATCTCTCCGACGGCCGCCAGGTCGAAGCCGGCCGCCATCCCGTCGACCCCGCCGACCAGCATGGTGGACAGCGCGTCGCGCTCGGCGACCACCCGCTGGGCCTGCGAGAGCGCCTCGCCCATCAGCCGCCGCGCCCACAGGGCGAGCCGGCCGCCGACGCGCGGGTCGGCCTCGATCGCGGCCCGCACCTTCTCCACGGCGAAGTTGCCGTGGCCGGTGTCGTCGAGCACGCCGAGGACCAGGGCGCGGGTGTCGGAGTCCAGGTGGGTGGCCACCTCGCGGTAGAAGTCGCTGGCGATCGAGTCGCCGACGTAGGCCTTGACCAGGCCCTCCAGCCAGTCCGAGGGCGCGGTCTGGCGGTGGAAGTCGTCGACGCCCTTGGCGAAGGGCTCCATGGCGGCGGTGGGCTCGGCGTCGACCGCCGCGAGCCGGTCGCGCAGCCGCTCGAAGTGGTGGAACTCCGCCGAGGCCATCTTGGCGAGCTCTGCCTTGTCGGCAAGGGTGGGCGCCATCTTGGCGTCCTCCGCGAGCCGCTCGAAGGCGGCGAGCTCTCCGTAGGCGAGCGCGCCGAGCAGGTCCACGACGGCGGCCCGGTACTGCGGCGAGGCGGAGGCGTCCGCCCAGTTCTGGGCGGCGATCCCGGTGGCGCCTTCGGTGTTCTCGCCGGGGCCTTCGGCCGGGGGCTGAGCAGTTTCTTCGGTCGACATGCTCCGCACAATAGCCCGCCGGACGGGCCCGGGAAGGGCCTGCCCGGCCGGGCCGTCGGGGCCCGGCAGCCCCGGGCCGGTCCGGCACCGACTCCACTCGAACCCCAGGCCAGGATGCCGCCCAGGTGAATTCACCCAACACAGCTGCGCGAATCCGGGGTACAGTGGTATTGCGCCAGTCGAGTAGTTCGGCAGGCGCATCCGAATGAGGATGCCCGGTCGGTGGCCCGATCGGCTCCAACCGACCGCCCTCGGTGTGGTGCGCACGTCCAAGCGTGCCATCTCCCATGAGGGGCCCCCTCAGCGGCACGAGCGCTTGAGCGATGGCAGTGGTCCCGCGCAGCTTCGTATGTACACGGCTCTACGGCACGTACAGCAAGCCCGGCACGGTACGACCCCCCTCGCCGCCTCGCGCCGCGTCTCACAGAAGAGGCAGCACCCTGACTACGTTCCGAGAACTCGGTATTTTTCCCGAGACCGCCGAAGCCCTCGAGGCCGTCGGCATCGTGTCCCCCTTCCCGATCCAGGAGATGACCCTCCCCGTCGCCCTCTCCGGCACGGACGTCATCGGCCAGGCGAAGACCGGAACCGGCAAGACGCTCGGTTTCGGCCTTCCGCTGCTGGAGCGGGTCGTCGTCCCCGCGGACGTCGAGGCCGGCCGGGCCACGCCCGAGCAGCTCACCGACGCCCCGCAGGCCCTCATCGTCGTCCCGACGCGTGAGCTGTGCACCCAGGTCACCAATGACCTGCTGACCGCGGGCAAGGTCCGCAACGTCCGCGTCCTCGCCATATACGGCGGCCGCGCGTACGAGCCCCAGGTCGAGGCGCTCAAGAAGGGCGTCGACGTGATCGTCGGCACCCCGGGCCGCCTGCTCGACCTCGCCGGGCAGAAGAAGCTCGACCTGTCCCGCGTGAAGGCGCTCGTCCTGGACGAGGCCGACGAGATGCTCGACCTGGGCTTCCTGCCCGACGTCGAGAAGATCATCAACCTGCTTCCGGCGAAGCGCCAGACCATGCTGTTCTCGGCGACCATGCCGGGTGCGGTCATCGGCCTGGCCCGCCGCTACATGTCGCAGCCCACGCACATCCGTGCCACCGCGCCGGACGACGAGGGCGCGACGGTCGCCAACATCGCGCTGCACGTGTTCCGCGCGCACTCGATGGACAAGGCGGAGATGGTCGCCCGGATCCTGCAGGCCGAGGGCCGCGGACTGGCGATGATCTTCTGCCGCACCAAGCGGACTGCGGCGGACCTCGCGGAGCAGCTGGAGCGGCGCGGCTTCGCCTCGGGCGCCGTTCACGGCGACCTGGGCCAGGGCGCCCGCGAGCAGGCCCTGCGGGCCTTCCGCAACGGCAAGGTGGACGTGCTCGTCTGCACCGACGTCGCCGCGCGCGGCATCGACGTCGAGGGCGTGACGCACGTCATCAACTACCAGTCCCCCGAAGACGAGAAGACCTTCCTGCACCGGGTCGGCCGCACCGGCCGCGCGGGCGCGAAGGGCACCGCCGTCACCCTGGTCGACTGGGACGACATCCCGCGCTGGCAGCTGATCAACAAGGCGCTGGAGCTCGACTTCCACGAGCCCGAGGAGACGTACTCCACGTCCCCGCACCTGTACGAGCAGCTGAACATCCCGGCGGGCACCAAGGGCATCCTGCCCCGGGCCGAGCGCACCCGCGCCGGTCTGCGGGCCGAGGAGATCGAGGACCTGGGCGAGACCGGCGGCCGCGGCCGCAAGTCGGCCGCTGCGGGCCCCGCCGTCGAGGAGCGTCCGGCGCGCACCCGTACGCCGCGTCAGCGGCGGCGGACCCGGGGCGGCTCGGAGATCGCCGCGGACGCGGTGACCCCGGCCGGCGAGACCGCCGAGGCCGCGCCGCTCGCCCCGGCGGGCGAGGAGGCCGTGGCGGAGGCTCGCAAGCCGCGCCGCCGCCGCACCCGTGTCCACCGCACCGCGGTCGCCGAGGCCACCGTCGCCGCTCCGGCCGCCCCGGCCGTGGCCGCTCCCGTGACCCCGGTCGCCGAGGAGGCTCCGGCCGCCCCGGTGGCGGAGGAGGCCCCGG